>CAWGPS010000011.1:0-358046 GCA_963824505.1 uncultured Actinomycetota bacterium | reverse complement strand
CGCCACCGGCGCTGTGTCCCGGGGGCCACCTCGTCGGCCAGCGCGCACAACGCCGCCGCGGCGCCGCTGTGCCCGGCGAGCGCGTGCACCGCACAGCCGGCCGGCACCAGGTCGCTGGGCATGTCGGGGTAGGCGAAGAACGACACCGGCGACCTGGCGCCGGCCAGCACCAGATGCTTGGCCCCGTCCAGCTGGGCCGACGCGGCCTCGGCGAAGTAGGCGAGCCGTTCGACGGCGGGAATGCCGGCGCCCCGCTCGCAGGCGCGTGGGGAACGTTTCGCACAACAATCGGGCGCCGGTGGCCTGGGCGATCCGCGCGGCGGCCGTCAGGCCCTGCCCGTGCGTGGCGTCGCCGCCGACCAAGATGACGGTGGGCTCGCCGGAGCGCAGCACCTCCAGCGCTTCGGTCGCCGGCACGGGATCGGCGGCCGCGGGCCGCGCGGGCACCGCCGGGCAGGTTGCCCGCCTTCGGTCCAGGACACGTCGGCGGGCAGGATCAGCGTCGAGATGTGCGAACCGGTTCGGGCGGCGGCTATCGCCTCGGCGGCGTCGGCCCCGACGTCGCCGGTGTCGGCCGTTCTGCGCATCCAGCCCGAGACGGTGCCCGCCACCGCGTCGATGTCGGATTCCAGTGGGGCATCGTACTTTTTGTGATAGGTGGCGTGATCGCCGACGACCACCACCATCGGCACCCGCGCGCGGCGGGCGTTGTGCAGGTTGGCCAGCCCGTTGCCCAGGCCGGGGCCCAGGTGCAGCAGCACCGCGGCCGGCCGACCGGCGATGCGGGCATACCCGTCGGCCGCGCCGGTCGCCACACCTTCGAACAGGGCCAGCACGCCTCGCATCCGCGGGACGGTGTCCAGCGCGGCCACGAAATGCATCTCCGAGGTGCCCGGATTGGCGAAGCACACGTCGACGCCGCCGTCGACCAGGGTGTTGATCAGCGCCTGGGCACCGTTCATCTGTCCTTCTCCAATCCGAAGACGCGTTCGGCGTTGCCGCGCAGGAAGTCGTGGCGCCCGTCGGCACTGAGCCCGAGTTCGTCCAGGCCCGCCAGCGCGTGCGCGGGAGCGATCATGGGATAGTTGGTGCCGAACAACACTTTGCGTTGTCCGGTACCGGTTTTCATGAACCGGACGAGTTCCTCCGGGAGCCGTTTGATGGTGTACGCCGAGGTGTCGATGTAGACGTTCTCGTGCTTGCGCGCGACGGCGACCATTTCCTCGGTCCACGGATATCCGACGTGCCCGCACACGATCACCAGCTCCGGGAAGTCGAGGGCCACCTGGTCTATGTAGGGAATCGGGCGTCCGGTCTCCGACGGCCGCAACGGGCCGGTATGACCGACCTGCGTGCAGAACGGCACCCCGGACTCCACGCATTCGGCGAACAGCGGGTAATAGCGGCGATCGGTGGGCGCGGCGCCCCACAGCCACGGCACCACACGCAGACCGACGAACCCTTCGCCGACCCGCCGCCGCAATTCTCTGACCGCATCCATCGGCCGGTCCAGGTCTGCGGTCGCCAGGCCGGCGAATCGGTCCGGATACGAGCTAACCCAGTGGGCTACTTCGTCATTGGAGATCAGATCTTGGCCGGCCGGACCGCGCCACGCGCTGAGCAGGCCCAACTGCACGCCGGCGGCGTCCATCGCCGCGACGGTCATCTCGATCGGGATCTCGGTGTCCGGAAGCGATCCGCCGGTCCAGCGCCGCAGCGGGGCCAAAATGTCGCTGCCCAGGAACCGCGCAGTCGGATGCTGCATCCAGACGTCGATGGTCATCGCGCTCTGACTGTAGACGGCGACCCCGGCGCGCTAATTTACGCAAGCGTAAAGATCGTTCCAGCGAAATTCTTATCTCTTAAACAAAGACATGCTACTGGTCGGCAAACTAGGATTCCACTAGCCAATCGGCGTGGCGGGCCGACGATTGTCATTCCTTTTGCGCCCGCTTGGAGACTCCGCCGTGTCTTACGTTTTCGTTTCGCCTGAGCTTTTGGCGGCGGCCGTAGGCAATCTGGCGGGCCTGGGGTCGAATGTCAGCACCGCCAATGCGGCGGCGGCGACCTCGACTACCAGCATCTTAGCCGCCGGCACTGACGAAGTCTCGGCGGCCATCGCCGGCATGTTCTCCGGCGCACGGCCTCGAATATCAGGCCGTCGCGGCCGAGCTCGAACAGTGCTATCAGGCAGTTCGTCCAGCACCTGAGTGCTGTGGGCGGCGCATATGCGTGGACCGAGTACGAGAATGCCGAGCACGCCGTACTCAACGTCATCAATGCGCCCACCATGACGCTGCTGGGACGCCCGCTGATCGGCAACGGCGCCAACGCGACGACACCCGGAGGCGCCGGCGGGGCCGGCGGCATCCTCTACGGCAACGGTGGCAACGGCGCGCCCGGCGCGGTGGGTCAGGCCGGCGGCGCCGGCGGCTCGGCCGGGCTGTGGGGTAACGGCGGCGCCGGTGGCACCGGCGGCGCGGGCGCCTCGGGCGGGGCCGGCGGCAATGCCGGATGGCTGTTGGGCATCGGCGGGCCGGGTGGTACCGGCGGTGTCGGTGGCGGTACCGGTGGCCTAGGCGGTGCCGGCGGGATTGTGTGGGGCGGCGGCGGTCTTGGCGGCGGCGGCGGAAGCGGCGGTGGTCTACGGTGGCGCCGGGGGCCGCGGCGAATGGCTGATCGGATCCGGTGGCGCCGGTGGCGCGGGTGGTGACGGCGGCGGCACCGGCGGCGCCGGCGGCGACGGTGGGCTGTACATCGGCGGCGGCGGCGCGGGCGGCGCCGGCGGAGTCGGCGGCGGCACCGGTGGCGTGGGCGGTCGGGCCGAGTTGTTGTTCGGGGCCTCTTCCGGCGAGGACGTCGGTGCAAGAGAAGCACCGGAGGCACAGGCAACAACAGCAGCAAAACAAACAAAAAAACACGGACAGGCGCGTCGCGCGACGCAACGACAACGCGCGGCGGCGCGCGGCGGCGTCGGGGCGCCGGAGGTGCTGGCATTGACGGAGCTCCCGGCGGCGGCCAGGGGGGACCGGCGGCCTGGGCGGCGCCGGCGGGGCCGGGTGGTTTTCGGTGGTGGCGGCGCCGGTGGCGTCGGCGGGGCCGGCGGCGCCGGCGGCGTGGGTATCGACGGCGCCGGTCGGCGGCCTGGGGGGTCGGCGGTCTCGGCGGCGACGCCGGCGCAGGCGGACACGGCGCGCTGATCTTCGGGCCCGGCGGAGTCGGCGGCATCGGTGGTGCCGGTGGTGTCGGTGGCGGCGGCGGTACCGGCGCCGCTGGCGCCGTGGCGGGCCTCGGCGGTGTGGGCGGCGCCGGTGGCACGGGCGGCACCGGTGGCATCGCCGGCCACGGTGGGGCCGGCGGCGCCAACGGCCAAGTCTTCAGCTGGGGCGGTGCGGCCGGCGGTGCCGGCGCTAATGGCACCGGCGGTGCCGGCGGCACCGGCGGGGCCGGAGCGCCGGGGGTGGACGCCGCCGCGGGCTCCGGCGCTAAGGGCGGCTCGGGATTCGCCGGCGGCGCGGGTGGTGCCGGTGGCGCCGGGGCGGGACCGGCAACGCCAAGGCGCCGGCGGCGCCGGGGGCGACGGCGGTGTCGGAGGGACCGGCGGCCAAGGCGGGTCAGGCGTCGACGGGACCGAACACCGTCGGTGCACGGGCAGGCCGGCGGTCAGGGCGGTACCGGAGGTACCGGCGGCGGCGGGCGGTGCCGGTGGCGCCGGGTCGACGTTGGGGGCGGCCGGCACACGGCGGGCGTCGGCGGCAAGGGCGGCACCGGCGGTGCCGGCGGCGCCGGGCCGCGGGCACCGCATCCCGGCTGCGGCGCCACCCAGGGCGGCCACCGGCGGCCAAGGCGGCCACGGCGGCCTGGGCGGCGCCGGCGGGGCGGCCGGCACCGGCGGCGGCGGCATCCAGGCCGGCGGCAGGGCGGCACCGGCGGCGCCGGCGGGGACGGCGGCCAAGGCGGGCACCGGCGCCGGCGGCCGGCGCGGCAGGCGGCAGCCGGGCGGCCGGCGGCACCGGGCGGCACCGGCGGTACCGGCGGGGCCGGCGGGGCGCCGGCGCGGCGCCGGCACCGGCGGCCGGTGGCACGGCGGCACCGGCGGCACCGGCGGCGCGCGGCGGCACCGGGCGGTGCCGGCGGCAACGGCGGCACCGGTAGCGCCGGCGGCGCCGGCGGCCAGCGGCGGCACCGGCGGCGCCGGGCGGCAGCGGCGGCGCGGGCGGCGCCGGCGGCGACGGCGGTGCCGGCGGCGGCCGGCAGCAGCGGCGCGGGCGGCACGGCGGCACCGGCGGTACCGGCGGCGACCGGTGGGCTGGGCGGGGCCGGCAGCCGGCGCCGGCAGCACCGGCGGCGGCGGCCGGCGGCACGGGCGGTACCGGCGGCACGGGCGGGGCCGGCGGCGGACGCCGGCGGCGGCGCCGGCGCCGGCCGGCACGGCGGGCGCCGGTGGCGCCGGTGGCGCCGGCGGCGCCGGCGGCGCCGGCGGCACCGGCGGCGACCGCCGGCACCGGCCGGGCGCCGGCGGCCAGGGCGGCACCGGCGGCGGCCGGCGGCACCGGCGGCGGCGGCGGGCGGCGGCACCGGCGGCGGCGGCACCGGCGGCAACGGCGGTCAGCGGCGGTACCGGCGGTCAGCGGTGGCGACGGCGGCCGGGCGGGACCGGCGGCAGCACCGGCGCGGCGGCCAGGCGGCGGGCGGCACGGCGGCACCGGCGGCGTCGGCGGCGCCGGCGGGTGCCGGCGGCACCGGCGGCACCGGCGGCGCCGGTGCCACGGCGGCAGCGGCGGCACCGGCGGCGCCGGCGGCCCCGGCGGCGACCGGCGGCAGCGGCGCGCGGCAACGCCGGCGGGCACGGCGGCACCGGCGGCGCCGGCGGCCCCGGCGGTGTCGGCGGCACGGCGGCCGGCGGCACCGGTGGCGGCGGCACCGGCGGGCACGGGCGGCACCGGCGGCACCGGCGGCGCCGGCGGCCAAGGCGGCACCGGCGGCGACGGCACCGGCGCGGCGGCCGGCGGGCGCCGGCGGCACCGGCGGCGCCGGCGGCCAGGCGGCGACCGGCGGCCAGGCGGCACCGGCGGCACCGGCGGCACCGGCGGGCAGCCGGCGGCAACGGCGGCACCGGCGGCCCAGGCGGCACCGGCGGCGCCGGCGGCGGCGGCGGCAACGGCACCGGCGGCGACCGGCGGCAGCGGCGGCGCCGGCGGCACCGGCGGGCACGGCGGCACCGGCGGGGCCGGCGGCGACGGCCGGCACCGGCGGCGGCGGCACCAGCGGCGCACGGCGGCACCGGCGGCAACGGCGGCACCGGCGGCGGCCGGCGGCACGGCGGCGACGGCGCCGGCGGCACCGCCGGCGGCCGGGCGCCGGCGGCCAGGGCGGTGACGCCGGGCCACGGCGGCACCGGCGGCGCCGGCGGCACCGGCGGGACCGGCGGCACCGGCGGGCACCGGCGGCCACGGCGGCACCGGCGGCCAGGCGGCCAGGGCGGCCACGGCGGCGACGGCAGCGCCGGCGCCGGCGGGCCGGCGGCAGCGGCGGCACCGGCGGCACCGGCGGCGACGGCGGTCCGCGCGGCGACCGGCGGCACCGGCGGCGGCGGCAGGCCGGGACCGGCGGCGCGGGCGGCACCGGCGGCGGCCGGCGGCAGCGGCGGCCAGGGCAGCGACCGGCGGCGACGGCGGCGTCGGCGGGACCGGCGGCAGCACGCGGCAGCGCCGGCGGCACCGGGCGGCGACGGCGGCCAAGGCGGTACCGGCGGCGCCGGCGGCGGCGGCGCGGCGCCGGCCGGCGGCACCGCCGGCGACCGGCGGCACCGGCGGCACGGCGGCACCGGCGGCGCCGGCGGCGGCGACGGCCGGCGGCGGCGGCGGCGCCGGCGCCGGCGGCGCCGGCAGCCGGCGGCCACCGGCGGCGCCGGCGGCGCAAGGCGGCCAGGGCGGCAGCGGCGGCAACGGCGGCGCCGGCGGCGGCCGGCGGCGCCGGCGGCAAAGGCGGCACCGGCGGCAGCGGCGGCGGCGGCGGCCACGGCGGCACCGGCGCCGGCGGCACCGACGGCGGCGGCCGGCGGCCGGCGGCGCGGGCGGCACCGGCGGCACGGCGGGGCCGGCGGGCAGCGGCCGGCGCCGGCGGCCGCCGGCACCAGCGGGCACCGGCGGCAACGGCGGCACCGGCGGCCCAGGCGGCCACGGCGGCGACGGCGCGCGGCCAGCACCGCCGGCGGCGCCAGGCTGCACGGCGGCACCGGCGGCCACGGCGGCGACGGCGGCCAAGGCGGCGCCGGCGGCGCCGGCGGCACCGGCGGCGGCGGCGGGCGCCGGCGGCACCGGCGGCACCGGCGGCCACGGCGGCGGCGGCGGCCAAGGCGGCACCGGCGCGCCAAGGCGGCACCGGCGGCCAGCGGCGGCGACCGGCGGCCAAGGCGGCGCCGGCGGGCGCCGGCGGCACCGGCGGCACCGGCGGCGGCGCCGGCGGCACCGGCGGCACCGGCGGCACCGGCGGCGCCGGCGGCCAACGGCGGCACCGGCGGCACCGGCGGCGCGACCGGCACCGCCGGCACCGCCGGGCAGCCACGGCGGCCAGGGCGGCGCCGGCGGCCAAGGCGGCACCGGCGGCGCCGGCGGCACCGGCGGCACCGGCGACGCCGGCGGCCACCGGCGGCGCCGGCGGCGACGGCGGCGACGGCGGCACCGGCGGCACCAGCGCCGGCACCGGCGGCGGCACCGGCGGCAACGGCGGCGCCGGCGGCCAAGGCGGCACCGGCGGCACCGGCGGCGCGGCCGGCAGCGGCGGCACCGGCGGCGGCGGCAGCCGGCAGCCGGTCGGCACCGGCGGCCAGGGCGGCACCGGCGGCAACGGCGGCGCCGGGCGGCACCGGCGGCGCCGGCGGCAGCGGCGGCAACGCCGGCACCGCGGGCGACCGGGCGGCCAGCGGCGGCGACCGGCGGCGCACGGCGGCGCCGGCGGCGCCGGCATCGGCGGCGGTCGGTGGCGGCCGGCGGCACCGGCGGCAGCGGCGGCACCGGCGGCGCCGGCGGCACCGGCGGCAACGGCGGCACCGGCAGCACCGGCGGCAGCCGGCGGCGGCAAGGCGGCGACGGGGCCAGGGCGGCACCGGCGGCACCGGCGGCGCAGCGGGCGCCGGGCCGACGGCGGCGCGGCCGGCAGCGCGGCACCGGCGGCAACGGCGGCGCTCGGCGGCAACGGCGGCGGCGGCGGCGGCACCGGCGGCAACGGCGGCACCGGCGGCCACCGGCGGCGCCGGGGCGGCCAAGGCGGCAGCGGCGGCACAGGCGGCACCGGCGGCGCCGGCACCGGCGGGGCCCGCGGCGGCGCCGGCGGCCAGGGCGGCGCCGGCGGCACGCGGCGGCGACGGCGGCACCGGCGGCACCGGCACCGGCAGCCGGCGGCAGCGGCGGCGACCGGCGGCCACGGCGGCGCCGGCGGCACCGGCGGCGCGGCGGCGCCGGCGGCCGCGGCGGCGGCAACGGCGGCACCGGCGGCGCCGGCGGCACCGGCGGCGCCGGCGGCGCCGGCGGCCAGGCGGCACGGCAGGCAACGGCGGCACCGCCGGCGGCGGCGGCACCGGCGGCAGCGGCGGCATCGGTGGCAACGGCGGCAACGGCGGCGGCGGCACGGCAGCGGCGGCGCCGGCGGCACCGGCGGCCAGGGCGGCGCCGGCGGCACCGGCGGCACGGCAGCAACGGCGGCACCAGCGCGGCGGCGGCCAGCCGGCGGCGTCGGCGGCAACGGCGGCGCCGGCGGCACCGGCGGCGACGGCGGCACCGGCAGCGGCAGCGGCGGCGGCGGCACCGGCGGCGCCGGCGGCGCCGGCGGCGCCGGCGGCAACGGGCGGCAACGCCGGCCGCGGCGTTCGCGACCGGCGGCAACGGGCGGCAACGGCGGCACCGGCGGCGCCGGCGGCGCCGGGGGCAGCGGGGCGCCACTGGCGCCGGCGGCACCGGCGGCGACGGCAGCATCGGCGGTGCCGGCGGCGACCGGCGGCACGGGTGGCCATGGCGGGACGGACCGGCGCCACCGGCGGAGCGGCGGCGCCGGCGGCGACGGCGGCACCGGCGGCTTCGGCCATGGCGGCGCGAGCCCGGCATCGGCGGCACCGGCGGCGGCAGCGGCACCGCCGGCTGCGGTCCCATCGGTCGCGTCGGCTGCGCCAGCGGCATCGGCGGCAGCCGGCACCAGCGTCCGGCGGCCCCGCTCCGAACGCGTCGGCGCCGGCGTCGTGCGTGACGGCGTAGCTTGCCGACGCAAACGCGTATGCCGACTGCGCGTTGGACCGCTCACCGATCCAGGTGTGCCGGCGGGGTCGGCGGCGGAGAACCCGTGGGGCGACGGCCAGCGTGAGCACGCCGACCGGGGCGGTCCGGTGCGGGCCTTGTTGACATCGACCCCGCCGACACCGGTGGCGCCGATCCGCGCGGGGTGTCGGTAGCTGGTCGAGCACGCGTCGGCAGCAACCGACGTCGACGCTCGAGCGTGCTGGTGAACCGATGGAGCGTGCCGGCGAGCCGTCACGACTCGCGGAAGTCCCCCAGCGCCGCCGATGCGTACCGCCGGCGGTGTAGCGCATCGATAGCGGCTAACCGCGGCACCTTCGCGCCTGTGCTGCAACCCCGCACACGTCAACAGCCCGAAATGGACCTGACAGGGTGCACGAATGCCCGACCAGCCGACGGATCCGCAGCGTAGGGCCTCGCTGCCGAACGCCGGACAGTCGGCGTCCGGGCACGTCCAGCCGTTCCCGGTGCGCTCCACGATGGTGTGAACGCGCGCTTGATTCGGCCCGGGATTCAACGATCAGGTTACGGCCGTAGGCAACCTGGCAGATCGCATCGGCGCAGCCCAACCCGCTGCGGCGCTGCTCGCCCAGATCCAGCCCAGGCACAGGTACACGGTGTCGAGCCATCCGTCGATGACCTGGCCCATGCGCCCCATCGTCGCGGGCTAAGAACAGGTGCCTGCGACCTGGCCAGGCGCTGGGTCATAGCTGACGGTGCAACGTTGCCCTGCTGACAACGCGTATGGCGCTGCCGGGGAGTCACCGAATCCAGCCTCCGCAGCGTCAGGCTCGTCGCGTCGACCGCCACGACATCCGCGCAGGGCACGCCGCTCGTCGACGGCGGACGAGCCACCGGTCAGCGCCCGCGGCCCAGGCGAAATAGTCGGCGGGCGCCTCCGGGTGCTGCTTGACGAAGTGGGCCACGCGGCTCGCGGCGGGTCAGGTGGTCGCGTGGCTGGCGTGCACATCGTCGGCCGGGCGCGCCTCCGTCTGCTCCTTGGCCCAGCGGTAGTCGGGTTTGCCTGCGGGCGAACGCTTTACCTCGTCGACCAGCCAAAGGCTGCGCGGCACTTTGTAACCCGCGATGTGGGCGCGCACGAACCGGTCCAGCTCCGCAAGCGACGGCCGGGCGCCCGCGCGGGGCGCGACGACGGCGGCAACGTGCTGACCGAACCGGGGATCGGGCACGCCGACCACCAGGGCGTCGAAGACGTCGGGATGGCCCTTCAGCGCCGCCTCCACCTCTTCGGGGTAGATCTTCTCGCCGCCGCTGTTGATCGACACCGAGCCGCGACCCAGCATGGTGACGGTACCGTCCTCCTCGACCAGCGCGTAGTCGCCGGGGATGGCGTAGCGCACGCCGTTGAACGTCTTGAAGGTCTCGGCGGTCTTCTTCTCGTCCTTGTAGTAGCCGACGGGAATGTTGCCCTTCTTCGCGATGAGGCCGCGCACCCCCGAGCCGGGCTTCACCTCGTTGCCTTCCTCGTCGAGCACGACGGTGCGGTGGTCGATCGTGACGCGGGGACCGCCGGCGTGCGGCGCGTCCTTGGCGACGATGCTGGTGCCGCCGAAACCGGTCTCCGACGAGCCGATCGAGTCGGTGATGACGCGGTTCGGCAACAGCTCGAGGAACCTCTCCTTGATGCTGGGCGAGAACAGCGCGGCGGTGCTGGCGAGCAGGAACAGCGACGACAGGTCGTAGCCGTGGTCGGTGTCCAGCACGTCGAGCAACGGCCGGGCCATCGCGTCGCCGGTGAAGAACAGCAGGTTCACCTTGTGTTCGTGAATCGTGCGCCAGACTTCTTCGGGGTCGAATTCCGGTGCGAGCACGGTGGTTTGGCCCGAGAAGATCGACATCCACGTGGCCGACTGCGTGGCGCCGTGGATCATCGGCGGAATGGGGTAGCGGATCATCGGCGGGTTCTCGACGGCGCCCTTGGCCAGGTCGTACTCGTCCTTGACGAATTCGCCTGTCGCGAAGTCGGTTCCACCCAAGAGCACCCGGTAGATGTCCTCGTGGCGCCACATCACGCCCTTGGGGAAGCCGGTCGTGCCGCCGGTGTAGAGCAGGTAGATGTCGTCGGCGCTGCGCTCACCGAAGTCGCGCTCGGGTGAGCCCTGCGCGAGGGCCGAGTAGAACTCGACACCACCGTAGCGTTGGTAGTCAGTGTCGCTGCCGTCCTCGACGACGAGGATCGTCTTGACGTTGGGTGTGTCCGGCAGCACGTTGGCCACCCGGTCGGCGTACTGGCGCTCGTGGACCAACGCGACCATGTCGGAGTTGTCGAACAGGTAGCGAAGCTCGCCCTCGACATAGCGGTAGTTGACGTTGACCAGGATGGCGCCGGCCTTGACGATGCCGAGCATCGCGATGACGATCTCGATGCGGTTCCGGCAGTACAGCCCCACCTTGTCGCCCTTCTTGACGCCCTGATCCATCAGGTAGTGCGCCAGGCGGTTGGCCTTCTCCTCCAGTTCGGCATACGTCAACTTGTTGTCGCCGCAGATCAGGGCGACGCGGTCAGGCACAGCATCGATGGCGTGCTCGGCAAGATCGGCAATATTCAGGGCCACGGACCCCAAACTAGAACGTGTTACATTTCTTGACAAGCTCCACAAGAAAGGCGGGCACTTTGACCGAGTCCGAGAACCAACCCGACGCGCTGGTGGAGCAGCGCGGTCACACCCTGATCGTCACGTTGAACCGGCCGCATGCCCGCAACGCGCTGAGCACCGAAATGATGGAGATCATGGTGCAGGCCTGGGACCGCGTCGACAACGACGACGACATCCGGTGCTGCATCCTGACCGGGGCCGGCGGCTACTTCTGCGCAGGCATGGACCTCAAGGCGGCCACCAAGAAGCCGCCGGGTGAGTCGTTCAAGGACGGCAGCTACGACCCGTCGCGGATCGACGCCTTGCTCAAGGGGCGCCGGCTGACCAAGCCGCTGATCGCGGCCGTCGAGGGCCCCGCGATCGCCGGCGGAACCGAGATCCTGCAGGGCACCGACATCCGCGTCGCCGGCGAGAGCGCCAAGTTCGGCATCTCGGAGGCCAAGTGGAGCCTCTACCCGATGGGCGGCTCGGCGGTGCGGCTGGTGCGCCAGATCCCGTATACGGTGGCGTGCGACCTGCTGCTGACCGGGCGGCACATCACCGCCGCCGAGGCCAAGGAGATGGGTCTGATCGGACACGTCGTGCCGGACGGGCAGGCGCTGTCCAAGGCGCTGGAGATCGCGGAGATCATCGAGAACAACGGACCGTTGGCGGTGCAGGCGATCCTGCGGGCGATCCGCGAGACCGAGGGCATGCACGAGAACGAGGCGTTCAAGATCGACACCCAGATCGGCATCAAGGTGTTCCTCTCCGAGGATGCCAAGGAAGGCCCGCGGGCCTTCGCCGAAAAGCGCAAGCCGCAGTTCCAGAACAAGTAGCTCGCGTGCCGTGTTTGCGCCGCCCTTCGCGCCGCCCTTCTTGCGCCGAACGTGAACTGAGGGCGACTTTCCGGCCGATTTTCCGCCCTGACGTCACGCTCGGCGCGGCTGTCGGTCCGTTCCGCCACACTGCGACCATGCCCGAGCCCTTCATCGGCAGCGAAGCGCTCGCGTCGGGTCGGTGACGCGGCACCACCTGCGAAGCCGATTCACCGCGCTGCATCCGGACGTCTACGTCCCGCGCGGCACCGAGCTCACGGCCGAAGACGCGCGCAAGCCGCCTGGCTGTGGTCGCGACGGCGCGGAATCGTCGCGGGGACAGTCGGCGTCGGCGCTGCACCGCGCCAAGTGGGTCGACCACCGGGGACCGGCCCAGTTGATGTACGAGCATCGTCGCCCACCCGCGGGGATTCGCACGTGGTCGGATCGGCTGTCGCCCGACGAGATCCAGTTGGTTGGCGGCATACCGGCAACGACTCCGGCGCGCACAGCTTTCGACCTTGCCTGCCGCAATCCAACCGGCAAGGCGGTCGCGGCCATCGACGCGCTGGCGCGCGCCACGAAGCTTGAGGTCACCGAAGCCCAACTACTCACCGAGCGCTACAGAGGACACCGCAACGTCAGGCGGGCGCGGCACGCCCTGACACTCGTCGACGCCGGCGCGGAATCGCCCCGCGAGACGTGGCTGCGGCTGCTGCTCATCAAAGCCGGCTATCCGCGGCCGCAAACCCAGATCCCCGTCCACGGCGAATACGGGGAACTGGTCGCCGTCCTCGACATGGGCTGGGAAGACGTCAAAATCGCGCTCGAGTACGAAGGCGACCATCATCGGACCGATCGCAGGCAGTTCCGCAGGGATATCGCCCGCTACGAAGCGCTCCCCGATCTGGGGTGGATGACCATCCGGGTCACGTCCGGGGACACGCAAGGCGGCATCCTGGCACGCCTCGCCGCCGCGTGGACACGTCGAACGTGAACTGACGGAGGGATTCCGGCCGATTCGCCGCCCTCAGATCACGCTCGGCGATAGGCGGCGCGCCTCAACCCAACGGCGCGGTCGGCGTGAAGACCACCGGCATCTTCTCCAGGCCGGAGACGAAGTTCGCCGGCCGCAACGGCAGATCGGCATCCGATGCCAGCCGCATGTCCGGAAGGCGCTGCAGCAGGCGTGACTGCATGATCGACATCTCCAGCCGGGCGAGCTGGTTGCCGAGGCAGAAGTGCGTTCCGAAGCCGAACGCGAGGTGGTTGTTCGGGTAGCGCTCGATGTCGAAGCTCTCCGGATCCTCGAAGACCTTCTCGTCGAAGTTCGCCGACTCGAACAGCAGGATCATCTTCTCGCCCTGGCGCAGCTGCGTGCCCTGGAAGTCGACGTCGGCGGTGATCGTGCGCGCCATGTTTTTCACCGGCGAGGTCCAGCGAAGCATCTCCTCGATCGCGTTGGGCAGCAGCTTCAGGTCCTTGACGAGCCGCCGATGCTGGTCGGGGTGCAACAGCAGCTGCCTGGTTCCCCCGGACAGCGTGTGCCGCGTGGTCTCGTCGCCGCCGATCAGCAGCAACAGCACCTCCGTGACGATCTGGTGGTCCTCCAGTCGTGACCCCTCGACCTCGGCGTGCACCAGGACGCTGACCAGGTCGTCGGTCGGTTCGGTCTTGCGGGCCGCGATCATGCCCATCATGTATTCGCTGTAGGCGGCGAAGGCCTCCATCGTGACCTGGATGTCGGCTTCGGCCGCGGTGCTACTCAAGGCGCCGACCAGATCGTCGGACCACTTGAGGAACATCTCGCGTTCTTCCGGCAGCACCCCGAGCATGTCGCCGATGACCGCCATCGGCAGTGGCGCGGCGAGGTCCCAGACGAAGTCGCACTCGCCACGTTCGCACACGGCGTCGATCAGCGTGTCGCACAGCGCGGCGATCTTGGCTTCCTGGTCTTTCACGCGCTTGCGGGTGAAGCCGGAGTTGACGAGCTTGCGGCGCAACAGATGTTGCGGGTCGTCCATCTCGATCATCATCTCGACCCCCGGCTGGTCGGGTCGGATGCCGCCGGCGTTGGAGAACAACTCGGGCTTGCGCTCGGCCTCGATCACCGCCTGATACGTCGACGCGGCGGCCAGCCCCTTGCGGTCCCGGAACACCGGCTCGTTCTCCCGCATCCAGCGGTAGACGGCCCGGGAGTCACCCGCGTAGAAGGCGCCGTCGGTCAGATCGACGTCTGGCCTGGCCGTCGAAGTCACAGTCATGAGATCTCCCGGGCATCACCGAATGTCATTTGCACGTGGTCGGCCGAACTCGACAGTAACGCCCGCTTCGGCAGGCCCAGCGAAGCCAGCTCTTTCGCGTACGGGTGATCGCCCAGCCGGACGCGCACTCCCCCAAGCCGATTGCGCACACCGTCCAGCGTGTGCTCGAAGGCGGTCTCGCGGGTGACACCGTCGCGGTGCGAGTAGCTGAGCTGCGCCTGGTGGCGCGGGGTGAGCCGAATCGGCAGGCCGCGGGAAAAGTCCATGCCGATCACCAATTGCCCGTCCACGCTGCAGTCGAACCCGAACTGACGGCCCTCCCGAATGGTGAAGTCCGCCATGACTTTCGGGTAACCCCATATCTTGGTTCCCGCTTCCAGCGTGAACTCCTGGTCGACGGGCAAGTGGTGGATGAAGGCGCCGGCCGACTGCAGGGCGCGTGGCCCGCTGGCATTCGAGCCTGGCGGATTGACCATCACGCTGGTGCCGAATTCGTAGTACTGACCCAGGTCGCCGTCGATGTAATGCATCAACATCAGGACGACCATCGCGCGGCCGGGCAGGTACCGGCAGACCTGCAGGCCGCTGTAGTCGATCAGTCGCTGCGCCGCGTCGGCGTCGACCGAGAACATCGCCATGTGCTGATTTGCCTCACGGATCCGCACCGGCATGGTGAGGACCGTGCCCGCGATGGTGTGTTGCGAGGCTGTCATCCGGCCAATCTAGAACGTGTTCTATTCCCCGGGCAACACCCTGCTTAGGTCAGCGAGGCGAGTTCACGGATGTGCGCGGGATCGCGGCCGTTCACGACCATCATGGTGACGCCCGCGGCCTCCCAGACCTTCACCTGCTTACGCACGTGGTCCAGGTCGCCGACGATGGCCGCGTCGTCGACGAGTTCGTCGGGGATGATCTCGGCGGCCTTGTCCTTCTGGTTGCTGCGGAACAGCTTGGTCACGTCGTCCACTACCTCGGCATAGCCCATCCGGCGGTAGACGTCGGCGTGGAAGTTGGTGTCCTCGGCCCCCATGCCGCCCATGTACAGGGCCAGGTAGGGCTTCATCGCCGCGAAGGTGGCGCTGCGGTCGTCGGTGATGACGATCGTGGCCGTCGCGCAGATCTCGAAGTCCTCGCGGCTGCGGCGCGCGCCGGGCCGGGCGAACCCCTCGTCCAGCCATTCGTTGTAGGTGTCGGCCATCCGCGGCGTGTAGAAGATCGGCAGCCAGCCGTCGCAGATCTCGGCGGCCAGCGCGACGTTCTTCGGCCCCTCGGCCCCGAGCATGATCGGGATGTCGGCGCGCAGCGGGTGGGTGATCGGCTTGAGCGGCTTGCCCAGGCCCGTCGTCCCCTCGCCGGTCAACGGCAACGGGTAGTGGCGGCCGGCGCTGGTCACCGGTTTCTCCCGGGCCCACACCTGCCGGAGGATGTCGATGTACTCGCGGGTGCGGGCCAGCGGCTTCGGAAACGGCTGGCCGTACCAGCCCTCCACCACCTGCGGGCCGGACACCCCGAGCCCCAGGATGTGCCGGCCCCCGCTCAGGTGGTCGAGCGTCAGCGCGGCCATCGCGCACGCCGTCGGGGTGCGCGCGGACAGCTGCACGACGGACGTGCCGAGCCGCAGTCGTCGGGTCGCCGATCCCCACCAGGCCAGCGGCGTGTAGGCGTCGGAGCCCCACGCCTCCGCGGTGAACACCGCGTCGAATCCGGCCTCCTCGGCCGCGGCCACGAGTTCGGCGTGATTGTCCGGCGGCTGAGCGCCCCAATATCCAAGCTGCAATCCCAGCTTCATGACGATGCCCTTCCCTGCCGCCCGGCCCGAGCCCGACCCGATGTTGAATCCGTTCTTAGAACCTGTTCTACTCGATGGCGTGACAGCCAGCTCAAGCAGCCCGACCTTGACCGATCACCCCGAGCCGCCGCTCTCCGCGCCGCTGACGTTGTCCTTCGACTACACCCGTTCGGTCGGCCCCACCCTCGGCAAGTTCTTCACCGCCCTGCGCGACCGCCAGATCCTGGGGGTGCGCGGATCCGACGGTCGCGTACACGTCCCCCCGGCCGAATACGACCCGGTCACCTACGAGCCGCTGAGCGAGACCGTGCCGGTGTCGGCGGTCGGCACCGTCGCCTCCTGGAGCTGGCAGCCCGAACCGCTGGAAGGCCAGCCGCTGGACCACCCGTTCGCCTGGGCCTTGATCAAGCTCGACGGCGCCGACACCCTGATGATGCACGCGGTCGACGTGGGAGCCGCGGGCCCCGACGCGATCCGCACCGGCGCGCGGGTGCACGTGCACTGGGCCGACGAGCCGGTGGGCGCCATCACCGACATCGCGTATTTCAAACTGGGCGGGGAAGCCGAGTCCGTGCCGGAACCCGCTGCGGAAGAACGGGATCCGGTCACCATGATCGTCACCCCGATCTCCCTGACCATTCAGCACACGGCCTCGCACGAGGAGAGCGCCTACCTGCGGGCCATCGCGCAGGGCAAGCTGCTGGGCGCGCGCACCAGGGGTGCAAACGGGGAGGAAGGAAAGGTCTACTTCCCGCCGCACGGCGCCGATCCGGCCACCGGCCAGCCGACCACCGAGTTCGTCGAGCTGCCCGACAAGGGCACGGTGACGACGTTCGCGATCATCAACATCCCGTTCCAGGGTCAGCGCATCAAGCCGCCGTACGTGGCGGCCTACGTGCTGCTCGACGGCGCCGACATCCCGTTCCTGCATCTGGTCGCCGACATCGACGCACACGAGGTGCGGATGGGGATGCGGGTGGAGGCGGTGTGGAGACCCCGCGAGGAATGGGGTTTTGGCATCGACAACATCGAGTACTTCCGGCCGACCGGGGAACCCGACGCCGATTACGACACCTACAAGCACCACCTGTAAAGGGCTTACCTGTTTATGAGCGCTCGCAACGTTGCGGTCGTCGGCTTCGCCCACGCCCCACACGTACGCCGCACCGACGGCACCACCAACGGCGTCGAGATGTTGATGCCGTGCTTCGCCCAGCTTTACGACGACCTCGGCATCACCAAGGCCGACATCGGCTTCTGGTGTTCGGGTTCGTCGGATTACCTTGCCGGGCGGGCCTTTTCGTTCATCTCGGCCATCGACTCGATCGGCGCCGTTCCGCCGATCAACGAGTCACACGTCGAGATGGACGCCGCGTGGGCCCTCTACGAGGCCTACATCAAGATCCTGACCGGCGAGGTCGACACCGCGCTGGTCTACGGCTTCGGGAAGTCCTCCGCCGGGATCCTGCGCCAGATCCTGTCGCGCCAGACCGACCCGTATACCGTCGCGCCGCTGTGGCCCGACTCGGTGTCGATGGCGGCGCTGCAGGCGCGCGTCGGGCTCGACTCCGAGAAGTGGAGCCACGAGCAGATGGCGCGCGTCGCGTGGGACTCCTTCGCGGCCGCTCGCCGCGTCGATTCGGTGGAACCGCCGATCAGCTTCGACGAGTTGCTGGACCGGCCGTTCTTCGCCGATCCGCTGCACCGCCACGACATCGCCCCCATCACCGACGGCGCAGCAGCGATCGTGCTGGCCGCCGACGGGCGGGCGCGCGAGTTGCGCGAAAACCCCGCCTGGATAACGGGAATCGATCACCGCATCGAGTCCCAGTCGCTGGGCGTCCGCGACCTCACCGACTCGGCGTCGACCAGGGCCGCGGCTCAGACCGCCGCGGGCGGCAGGACGAACAAGATCGACGTGGCGGAGATCTGTGCGCCGTTCACCCACCAGCACCTCATCATCGCGGAGGCCATCAGGCTTCCCGGGAAGACGAAAATCAACCCGTCCGGCGGGACGCTGGCCGCGAACCCCATGTTCGTCGCCGGCCTGGAGCGGATCGGTTTCGCGGCGCAGCACATCTGGAACGGATCGGCAGAGCGGGTGCTGGCGCATGCCACCAGCGGTCCTGTGCTGCAACAGAATTTGGTCGCGGTCATGGAAGGGAAGAACTGATGGCCGGAGCGGGTGCAAACCTTGCCGCGGTACTCGGTACCGGGCAGACCAAGTATGTGGCCAAGCGCCAAGACGTTTCGATGAACGGCCTGGTGCGCGAGGCGATCGACCGCGCGCTGGCCGATTCGGGTTCGACCTTCGACGACATCGACGCCGTCGTGGTCGGCAAGGCGCCCGACTTCTTCGAGGGCGTCATGATGCCGGAGCTGTTCATGACCGACGCGATGGGCGCGACGGGCAAGCCGCTGATCCGGGTGCACACCGCGGGGTCGGTCGGCGGCTCCACCGCGGTGGTGGCCGCGAGCCTGGTGCAGTCGGGCAAGTACCGGCGGGTGCTGGCGATGGCCTGGGAAAAGCAATCCGAGTCGAACGCGATGTGGGCGTTGTCGATTCCGATTCCCTTCATCAAGCCGGTGGGTGCCGGCGCGGGCGGGTACTTCGCCCCGCACGTGCGCTCGTACATCCGCCGATCCGGCGCCCCGACCAACATCGGCGCCATGGTCGCGGTCAAGGACCGGCTCAACGGCAGCAAGAACCCGCTGGCGCACCTGCACCAACCCGACATCACGCTGGAGAAGGTGATGGCGTCGCCCATGCTGTGGGACCCCATCCGCTACGACGAGACCTGCCCGTCGTCCGACGGAGCCTGCGCGGTGGTGATCGGCAACGAGGAGATCGCGGATACCCGTGTGGGGCAAGGGCATCCGGTGGCGTGGATTCACGCCACCGCCTTGCGCACCGAGCCGCTGCAATTCTCCGGGCGCGACCAGGTCAGCCCGCAGGCCGGCCGCGACGCCGCGGCCGCGCTGTGGAAGGCCGCCGGCATCAAGAGCCCGATCGACGAGATCGACGCCGCCGAAATCTACGTGCCGTTCTCGTGGTTCGAGCCGATGTGGTTGGAGAATCTCGGTTTCGCGGCCGAGGGCGAGGGCTGGAAGCTGACCGAGGCGGGCGAGACCAAGATCGGCGGGCGGTTGCCGGTGAACCCGTCGGGTGGCGTGCTCTCGTCGAACCCGATCGGCGCCTCCGGAATGATCCGCTTCGCGGAGGCCGCGATCCAGGTGATGGGCAAGGCCGGGGACCACCAGGTGCCGAACGCACGAAAGGCGTTGGGGCACGCGTACGGTGGCGGCTCGCAGTACTACTCGATGTGGGTGGTCAGCAGCGACAAGCCCGAAAAGTCTTCGTGACCGAGGTTCGGGCCACCGCCGCCCACGAGGCCGGGCGCCGATCGCGGGAAGCCGTCACCGCCCGCGACAAGGAGGCGTGGCTCGCGGTGTTCGCCGACGACGCCGTCGTCGAGGACCCTATCGGGCCGTCGGCCTTCGACCCGGAAGGCAAAGGGCATCGGGGACGCGACGCGATCTCGGCTTTTTGGGACAAGGCCATCGCCCCCACCGACAGAATCGAGTTCCACTTCCGCGACACGTTCCAGTGCGGCAACGAGGAAGCCAACGTGGGGCACATCCTGATCACCACGGGCGACTACCAGGTCACCGCCGAAGGCGTCTTCACCTACAAGGCCGACGACGCGGGCAAGATGGTGGCTTTGCGCGCGTACTGGGAAATGGACCGCGCGGCGGCTTCTGCGCGCAAGATCTACTCGTTTGTCGATACCGCCCGTCACCGTCCCGCCTCAGCTGACACCGACGCTGCCGAGCCGGTAATTTCTCGATAGTGGCAGGTCGTGCGGCGGACGGTGGCTCCGGTGGGAGTCTGCGATGGTGAGACACCGCCGGGTTCGCGGGTGGTATCGCGGGTCGGGCCCTATCAGCTGCGGCGGCTGCTGGGCCGCGGCGGGATGGGTGAAGTCTACGAGGCCTACGACACGGTCAAGGACCGTGTCGTAGCGCTCAGCTGATGTCCCAGGAAGTGTCACAGGACGCGGTGTTTCGTGAGCGGATGCAGCGCGAGGCCCACACCGCCGGGCGGCTGCAGGAGCCGCACATCGTGCCCATCCATGACTACGGCGAAATCGACGGCCAGATGTTCATCGACATGCGCCTGGTCGAAGGCGTCGACGTCGGAACGCTGTTGGAGCGGGGCGGAGCGCTGCCCCCGCCGCGCGCCGTGGCGATCGTGCGCCAGGTCGCCGCGGCCCTGGATGCGGCGCACGGCGCCGGGGTGGTGCACCGCGATATCAAACCCGAAAACATCTTGATCACCGGCGAGGACTTCGCCTACCTGGTCGATTTCGGGATCGCCGCCGCCTTCTCCGACGAGCACCTGACGCAGACGGGCGCCGCGGTGGGCACCTGGCAGTACATGGCGCCGGAACGGTTCGGCAACGACCCGGTGACCTATCGCGCCGACATCTACGCGTTGGCGTGCGTCCTCTTCGAGTGTTTGGTGGGTGTGGCGCCGTATCGGGCTGACAGCCTCAGCGCGCTGGTCGGTGCGCACCTGCACCAGCCGGTTCCGCGCCCCAGCCAATGGCGCCCGGGCATTCCGGCCGCCTTCGACGAGGTCATCGCGCGCGGGATGGCCAAGCGACCCGCCGACCGCTATGCCCGGGCGGGGGACTTGGCGAGGGCCGCTCTTCAGGCGTTGAGCTCGTCGGACCAAGGCCAGGCGCTGAGGCTGCTGCACAACAGCCGGCAGCCTCCCGCGAGGCCCGGGCCCGCTGCAACGGGGCGTGACGCCGCCCTCGGTGCCCCCGCCGCGCCGCAGCCGCCGACCGTGGCTGATCGCGGTCGCCGCCGCGGCGCCGATCGTGGCCGCGCTCGCCGGCGTGGGCATTTGGCAAGCCACCCGCCCGGACGTCCAGGTTGCGCCACCGGTGAACAGAGGCCCAGCGCGCCGGCGCGGTCCACCAGCCGGGCCGCCCCGTCGTCGGTGCCCGTCGCGCAGCTGGCGAGTGCCTTGCTCGGGCCGGCCGACATCAACAAGATCATGGGCATCCATCCTCCAGGTCGCCGCGACCACCAGCAGCTCGACGACACGCCCTACAGCTTTCCAACCCGGACTGCCTCGGTGCGCTGTTCTCCGTCATGGCTTCGTCGTACCGGGCAGCGGCTACACCGGGTGGTGCACAGTCTTGCAGAGCCGGTGGCGGCGCGCAGCTGATCGACCAGGCGTCGTAGCGTTCCCGTCGCCGCGGAAGCCTCCACGTTCGTGACTAGCGCGGCACAGAAATGAGTGGCGCGGGACAGACCGTGGTCCAGACCCAGACACGGTCCCCGCTAACTGTGATCAGCCCTGTCCGTGATCCCCCGCGATCCGCATGACACCCCCAACGCCCACCGCCAGCACGCGCTGAGCGCTTCGAACGTGGTCTCGACGTCGTGCGCGGCCCGCAGGTCCACGACCAGCCAGGCAGATCACCGACGGCATGGCCGCCAAGTGACCGCTGACACGATCGGCGCCGTGGCGGGCGACGCCTAGATCGGCTCCAACCCGGCGAGGTGGCGCTGGGCGAGGTCGCGGTACGCCTGCGGATTGAGATTGACCCACATCTCGGCGCCCGTACCCGCGATCGGCCCCTTGATCTGAGCCGGAGCGCCCACCGCGAGCATCCCGGCCGGTATCTGGGTGCCCGCGGTCACCAGGGAATGGGCCGCGATCATGCTGCGCGCACCGATCACCGCGCCGTCGAGGACGGTCGCATGGTTGGCGATCAGCGCCTCCTGCCCCACGTGGACCCCGTGGATGACGCACAGATGCGCGATGGTCGCCCCGGGGCCGATGTCGACCGGGATGCCAGGTGGAGCGTGCAACACCGAGCCGTCCTGCACGTTGGCGCCCTCGCGCACCACGACGGGTCCGTAGTCCCCGCGCAGCACGGCGTTGAACCAGACGGACGCTCCCGCCTCAACAACAACGTCGCCGATCAGGGTGGCGGTCGGGGCCACGAAGGCCGTGGGATCGACCCGCGGCGAGGACCCCTCGAAAGCAAACAGCGGCATCGCTTACATATACCCGCAGTGGGAATACCTCACAGTCGGACCCGCCGTCATTGCGCATGCCGCCCGCAAAACTGTAACGTGTTCTAGTTAGAGGGCAATAAATGGAGGTGGAGAGGTGACTACCGACACCACTGCGGCCGGCGTCCGGGAAATCGATTCCGGCACCTTGCCGAACAGATATGCGCGCGGCTGGCACTGCCTGGGCGTCGCGAAGGACTTCCTGGACGGCAAGCCGCACGGGATCGAGGCTTTCGGCACCAAGTTGGTGGTCTTCGCCGATTCCACGGGCGAGATCAGAATCCTCGACTCCTACTGCCGCCACATGGGCGGCGACCTGAGCCAGGGCACCATCAAGGGCGACGAGGTCGCCTGCCCGTTCCACGACTGGCGCTGGAACGGCGACGGCCGCTGCAAACTGGTGCCGTACGCCAAGCGCACGCCCAAGACCGCGCGCACGCGGGCCTGGACCACGGATGTGCGCGGCGGACTGCTGTTCGTCTGGCACGACCACGAGGGCAATCCCCCCGACCCCAAGGTCAGGATTCCCGACATTCCCGAGGCCGCCAGCGGAGACTGGACGGACTGGCGGTGGAATCGGATCCTGATCGAGGGCTCGAACTGCCGCGACATCATCGACAACGTCACCGACATGGCGCACTTCTACTACATCCACCTCGGACTCCCGACGTACTTCAAGAACGTGTTCGAGGGCCACATCGCCTCGCAGTACCTGCACAACGTCGGCCGCCCCGACGTGGACGACCTGGGGACCGCGTACGGCGACGCCCACTTGGATTCGGAGGCGTCCTACTTCGGGCCGTCGTTCATGATCAACTGGCTGCACAACAGCTACAGCGGCTACAAGGCCGAGTCGATCCTGATCAACTGCCATTACCCCGTCACCCAGGACTCGTTCGTGCTGCAGTGGGGTGTCATCGTGGAGAAGCCCAAGGGCATCGACGACAAGATGGCCGACAAGCTGTCCAAGACGTTCACCGAGGGAGTCAGCAAGGGCTTTCTGCAGGACGTCGAGATCTGGAAGCACAAGACCCGGATCGAGAATCCGCTGCTGGTCGAGGAAGACGGCGCGGTCTACCAGATGCGCCGCTGGTATCAGCAGTTCTACGTCGACGTCGCCGACATCACGCCGGATATGGTGGAGCGATTCGAAGTCGAGGTCGACACCACGCGCGCCAACGAGTACTGGAACGCCGAGGTCGCGGAGAACTTGAAAGAACGGGAATCCGCCGCGGCGGCGGGGGTTTCCGACGACGTGCCCGCCAAGCGCTGACCGACGTGGGCCCGGCGGATTCAGGCGGGGACCAACCGGCGGTCCCCGACGTCGATCGACTCGCCCGGTCGATGTTGCTCTTGCATGGCGATCACGACGACCACCACCACCCGCCTGCCGGTGAGGACAGTGGCCCGATTCCTCGATCGTGGTCGAAGGCAAAGAGTTTCGCCGACGACCCCGTGCGCGCCGCCGCGGTCGCCGAGGCCACCCGGGCCGACCGTGAGCGCTACCTCACCTCCGGCCTGAAGCCGGTGGACTGCCGGTTCTGCCACGTCACCGTCTCGGTCCGGCGGCTGGGCCCGGGCCACACCGCGGTGCAGTGGAACACGCAAGCCTCGCAACGTTGCGCGTACTTCTCCGAAATCCGTGAGTCCGGCGGGAACCCGGCCCGCTCGCGGGCATGCCCCAAACTGGCCGACAGCATCGAGCACGCGGTCGCGGAGGGAGTCTTGGAGCGCTTCCCTCCGGACTGAGCGCTCGGGACTGGGCGCCACCCACGAAAGCCTTGCCGAAAACCCGTGGCGGGCGTCACAGCCCCGCGAACCGCTCCTTGACCGCCTCGACCGTCAGTCCGTAGTCGGCCAGCGAGTACGTATGCTTCGGCGCGCGCGCACCGGTCTTGCTCTCGGCATCGCTGTCCGCCATGGCTTTTCGCGCCTCATCGGTCAGCGTGAGGCCGAAGTGCCGGTAGATGTCGGCCACCAGCGCCATCGGGTCGGCGATCAGATCCTGGTAGTCCGCGTCGTAGAACTGCGCCGGGTCGTACTGGGCGCGCGCGAGGTTGAAGCGCTCCAGGCCGCGTGACCATGTTTCCATTGCGTCGGCGCCGATTTGGGCGCCGACGAACGTCGTCGACCAGCCTTCGGTGGTGTGCTGCGCCAGTGAACACATCGATCCCATGATCGTCTCGACCGGACGGTGGGTCTGAATCACGAGCGCGTCGGGGTAGGTCGCCATCAGCGCGTCCAGCGCGAACAGATGGCTGGGGTTCTTCAGCACCCACCGTTTGTCGGCGTCGTTGAGCCCGATCAGCTGAAGGTTTTTGCGGTGCCGGCGATACGACGGCGTCCAGTCCTGACGGGACAGCCACGCCGCATAACTCGGCAGGTGCGCCAGCGTCTCGTAGGACACCGAATGCAGCGACTGCCGCAGCAGCTGCCAGCACTCCTCCAGCTCGTAGGCGGCCATGAAATGCAGGCCGGTGTAGTCCGGGTTCTCCTGGTGCGCCTTGGTGAACGTCGCGTTGAGCTGGCTGTAGAACGGGTTGGAGTCCCAGGCTTCGCGGGGCGGACGCGGCTGGGGGAAGTCGGCCAGCCACAAGTGCAGGCCCTGATGCGCGGGGTCGGCGCCGAGGAGCCGGTGCAGCACGGTGGTGCCGGTGCGCGGCAACCCGGTGACGAAGATCGGCCGTTCGATCGCGACGTCGGCGTGCTGCGGGTACTGCTTCCACCCGGCTTCGGCCATCAGCCGGGACACCAGGGCGCCGCGCAGGAAGAACCGATTCATCTTGCTGCCCAGCACCGTAAGCCCGGCCTCGCGCCGGTAGGAGTCCAGCAGCACCTCCAGCGCCTCGACGTAGTTGTCGTCGTCGCTGCCGAAGTCGTCGAGGCCGACGAGCTTGGTGGCCGACGCACGCAGGTCGTCGACCGTGGCGACATCGGTTCGATCAACCATTGATGCGCCGCCTCCTCTCCCCCGCAAGCGGGTGGGGTCCCCGCAGAGCTGGGGAGTACCCCCACATCGCTGCGTCCCCCGCAAGCGGGTGGTGCCCCCACTGCATCGTCGGCGCCGGCATCAGACGTGGTACTCCCCGCAGTTGACGTCCAGGGTCTGGCCGGTGATGCCGCTGGACAGGTCACTGGCCAGGAACATGATCGCCGACGCCACCTCGTCCTCGGTGGGCAGGCGCTTGAGGTCGGAATTGGCGGCGGTGGCCTGGTAGATCTGGTCCACCGTGGTGCCGTACTTGCCGGCCTGGTGCTCGAAGTAGGCCTGCAGCGTGTCACCCCAGATGTAGCCGGGGGCAACGGAGTTGACGCGGATCCCCTTCTCGCCCAGCTCGGTGGCCAGCGACTGCGACATGGCCAGCAGGGCGGACTTGGCCATCTTGTAGGCGCCGTACTTGGCCTGCGAGTGGCGCAGCACCATGGAGTTGACGTTGACGATCGATCCGTGCGACGCCTCCAGCGCCGGGGTGAAGGCCTGGATGAGGCGCAGCGCGCCGAGCGCGCTGAGCTCGATCGCGTCGCGGATGTGCTGGAAGCTGGTGCCCGCCAACGGCTTCATCGACGGCACCCGGAACGCGTTGTTGATCAGCACGTCGACCTTGCCGTAGGTCGCCATCGTGGTCTCGACGAGATAGCCGACCTCGTCGTCGTCGGTGATGTCGGCGCGCACCGCCAGGGCCTTGTGCCCGCTGTCGTTGAGCTGCTTGGCGAGCTCCTCCAACCGTTCGGCCGTGCGGGCCGCCAGCACCAGGTCGGCGCCGGCGCGCGCACACCGATGCGCCAGCGTGGTGCCGAGCCCCGGTCCGACCCCACTGATGATGACCACTTTGTCCCTGAGCATGTCTGACATCGTCACCCCAGCATCCTCGCCGCGATCTGCTGCTGGCGCAGCGCGATTCGCTCGCGCCACTGATCGTCGGAGATCTTGTTGTGGTCGAAATACGGCAGCTTCGTCGGTACCGCATCCAGGTCGACCAGTTCGACGGTGGGCCCGTCCGCGTCGGTCAGCTGGCGCGACACCCGCTGCCATCGGAACTGCAGAATTCCGCGCCGGTGGCCGAGGGTTTCGGCCCAGTTGGTCACCCCCGGGTTCTGGTCGGCGACGACGATGCGCACCTTGCCGTCCGGATCCTGTTGGGCCTGCGTGTTGTTCAGCGACGTCTGGTGGTTGATGTAGTCCAGGGAGATGTACCACAGGCTGCCGAGCTGGAAGCCGAGGTACGGCGCGTCGGAGACCGGGATGGTGATGACCAGCGCCTGGTCCGGCCGCAGGTCGTAATGGCCGGCCGACGAGTACTGGGTCGCCAGGCCGCCCGGAGTCAGCCGGGGTGCCACCATGGTGTTGACCGGGATGTTGAAGTAGAACCACTGCGGGAACTGCAGCCACGTCTTTACGCGGCTCACCAGCTGCTTTCCGGCGGTGGCGTACCGCTTTTCGATCGTCTCGCGGGTCAGCGGCGGCGGCGCCGTGCCCGCAGTGTCGAGCCGGGAGATCGCGAGCGTGCCCCGTTGCGCCGACCAGTCGCCGTACACCTCGCGAATCACCAGCTGACCCGGGCTGGCCGGACGCACGCGCCATTCGAAGCTGCCGTCCGCGGCGATCTGAAGTTCGCGGTCGTCGAACGCGGCCTGGCTGGCGGGCACGTTGTTGTCGGTGTACTCGCCGCCGAGCAGCTGAAAGCTCAGGTCGGTCGTCGTGCCCCTGCGACCGGTGACCACGTAGTCATGGTTCGCCTGCAGCCGAGTTCCGAAATAGAGCGTGTCGGGGTTGTCCAGGCCCATCTTCGTCCATGGCCCGGTACCCGACTGCAGGAACGGGTGGTCGCGCTCGTAGTCGAAGGCCAGGTGCATGCAGCCCGCGATGCACCCCGCGAGGTACTGCAGGCCTTCGAGCAGATCGGCTTCGGTGTCGATGTGCGGGGCTTCGGCCACCAGCCTCTCGGCTTCGGCGATCGCGTCGGTCAGGGGCTGGGAGAAGGAAGACGAGGAGGACACGCCTAGACGCTAGAACGTGTTCTCATTTTGAGTCAATGGCGAACATTGTCGCGTGTCGGCTACGGCGTAAGCAGACGAGGGCGGCTCGCTACGGGACGCACTGCTGGGACAGGTCGATCAGGTGCTGGCGCACATCGGGGTGCCGGTTCAGGTAGTCGATGACGTTGCCGTTACCGCCCTCCGCCTCCGACTTGGCCTCTAGCTGCTGGTGGAGGGCGGGATGCCGCTTCAGGTACGAGTCGATGGAATTACCCACGGTCTGATTCGGGTTGCATTGCGGATCCGCGTTCGCCACCGGCAACGCGATGGCGATCGATGCGGTGGCGCTCAGCAGACCCCCGGCGATCACGCCGCACAGTCCGCGACCCAGCGGAGTTCTCACGGTCATGCCGTCAAGGTTACCCACGATCGGCGTACCCTGAACCGCCGCCGAAGCCGGACTGGTCAGAAGCAGGCGAGTCTCAGCGGACCGCTATCCCAAGTTGGCAAGCGCCGAGAGCGCGTCGAATGGACCTACCAAGAAACTGCCATTGTTGGCCGTGCCGGAGACGAAGCCAGATATCAAGCCTAGGCCCTTTGGGTCGGGGACGGCCGTGTTGAATATCCCCGACACCGTGGTGTTGAACGCCGACCCGCCGCTGACCGTATTGAAGAAGCCCGACACATCGCCGTTTAACAGACCGCCGTGGACGTTGTTTCCGATGCCCGACACCGGACCGCCATGCGAGGGAACCTGGTTGAGATAGCCCGAGTTCACTTGTCCGGTGTCGCCGATGCCGCCGAAGCCGGTGTTGGCGTGGCCCGCGTTCCCGATGCCCGTGTTCACGCCGCGTCCGTCGAGGATGCTGCCCGAGTTCCCGAAGCCCGTGTTGATGTCGCCCGAATTCAAGATCCCGGTGTTGAAGGTGCCCGAGTTGCCGATGCCGCTGTCCCAGGTGCCTGATTGAACATGCCGCTGTCTCCGCCGAATAGGAGGCCATCACCTGAGTTGCCCACGCCGAAGTTCAGCGTGCCCGAGTTCCCGATGCCGAAGACGGCGCTACCAGAGTTGCCGATGCCAATGGCGTTCATGCTGCCCGGCTTGAGGGTGTTGGTGCCGGAGTTGAAGATGCCGACGTTGCCGTCGCCGGAATTGAAGAACCCGATGTTGTTGTTGCCCGAGTTCCCGAACCCGATGTTGCCGGTGCCCGAGTTCGGCAACCCGGCCGCGAACTGCCCGGTCGCCGTGTTGTAGTAGCCGCCGCCGAAACCGATCTGGTGGTTGCCGGTCAGCCCGAAGCCCATGTTGTAGTTGCCGGTGTTGCCGAAGCCGAGTTCCCGGTGCCGGTGTTGCCGCCGCCGAAGTTGCCGGCGCCGATGTTGCCGAGGCCGGTGTTGTTGTTGCCCGTGTTACCAAGGCCGAAATTGAAGCCCGTTTTACCGCCGGTGTTGATAGTTGCCGAAACCGACGTTGTTGTTGTTGGTGTTGCCGCCGCCGTAGTTGTGACTGCCGAAGTTGCCGGGGCCGAGGTTCGCGGCTGCCCACGTTGCCGCCGCCGAGGTTCAGGTTGCCCTGGTTGCCGAAGCCCAGGTTCGTGTAGCCGATGTTGCCCATGCCGATGTTGGTGTTGCCGATGTTGCCGTTGCCGATGTTGGGCAGAGTCTTCAGCATGCTGCGTCAGGGTCGCCGCCGGCGTCAACTGCGCGGCCGCGGCCGACACCCCGCCGTGATAGCCCACCATGGCGCCCACGTCCTGGGCCCACATCTCCTCGTAATCGCCCTCCAGCGCGGCGATCGCCGGCGCGTTGAGGCCGAACCAGTTCGACATCACCATCTGCACAAACGAATTGCGGTTCAGCTGCACGAAGGCCGGGTGGATCGTCGCCGCCTGCGCCGCCTCGAACGCGCTCACCACCGCGCGGGCCTGCCCCGCGGCCCCGCTCGCCTGCGCCGCCGCCTGCTCGAGCCACCCCGCGTACGGAGTGGCCGCGGCCACCATCGCCTGCGCCGCCGGACCCTGCCAGGCCTGGCCCGCCAAATTCGACGTCACCGAGCTGAACGACGACGCCGCCGACCCCAACTCCGAGGCCAACCCCTCCCAGGCCGCGGCCGCCTCCAACATCGGCGCCGAACCCGCACCCGAAAACATCCGCAGCGAATTGATCTCCGGCGGCAACATCATGAAGCTCATCAGACCCGATCCTTTTCCTAGCGGTGACGCTAGGGGACAACAACGGATATTAAGCCTGGTTAATCCGCAAATGGGGATTTTCGATAAATTGGTCGGGGCACGTCAGGTGCCGCAGTCAATCCAGTTGTCGCAGCACGCCATCGATAAAGGCGCAGTCATCGCCGGCCGGCAGCGCGAAACGCGTCGCGAGGTTCAGCAGCCTGCTGCAGCCGGCCGGCTTCGGCTGAGGACCGGCCAAGGATGCAATGTCAGCCGGGATTCACGAAGTCAGGTTCTGCAGCGCCGCCAGGGCCCCGAACGGACCCACCGTGAAGGCTGCCGTAGTTGTCCATCCCCGAGACCAAGCCGCTGATGGCGCCATCGATCGTCGGCGGCCCGACGAGGGGGTAGAGGGGATTGGCGAAGGGCTGCGTGACAACGTTGTTGAAAATGCCCGACACCTCGCCGTTAATGAGCGGTGGCAAGGTACCGGCAGATGGACCAGGAGTCGATGTGAAGTCCCGGGTGCGGCGTGGACCGTGTTCATGAAGCCCGAAATGTTGCCGTTGACCGCGGGTTGCAGGACGCCGCGGATATGCCGGGGCTGACGGGGCCGCTGAAGGTGTTTCCGATGCCGGAGACGTTGGTGACACCGGAGGGGACGTTGTTGTAGTAGCCCGAGATCCCCTGGGTGTTTTCGGTACCGATGCCACCGAAGCCGGTGTTGAAAAGGCCCGCGTTCCCGATACCGGTGTTGACAAGGCCCGCGTTCCCGAGACCGGTGTTGACGTCAGCCCGAATTCCAGTAGCCCGGTGTTGAGGCAGCCCGAGTTGCCGAAGCCGGTGTTGCCGCCGAGTTGAAGAAGCCGCTGTCGCCGCCGAGTTGACAGTGCCCGGTGTTCCCGAAGCCCGAGTTGCCGATGCCCCAGTCCAGCGTGCCCGAGTTCCCGACGCCGACGACGCCGGTGCCGGAGTTGCCGATGCCGAAGGCGTTCATGCTGCCCGGTTCCAGGGTGTTGGTGCCGGAGTTGAAGATGCCGATGTTGCCGTGCCGGAGTTGAACAAGCCGATGTTGTTGGTGCCCGAGTTGCCGAAGCCCATGTTGCCGCGTGCCCGAGTTCAGCGCTCCGCCGAACGAACTGGCCGGTCGCCGTGTCGTAGTAGCTGCCGCCGACACCGATCTGGTGGTTGCCGGTCAGCCCGAAGCCCATGTTGTAGTTGCCGGTGTTGCCGAAGCCCATGTTGCCGGTGCCGTTGTTGCCGCCGCCGGAGTTCCCGGCCCCGATGTTGCCGAAGCCGGTGTTGTTGTTGCCCAGGTTGCCGAAGCCGTTGTTGAAGCCCGACCCGACGGCGCTGGTGTTGATGTTGCCGAAGCCGGTGTTGAAGAAGCCCTGATGTTCCCGCTGCCGATGTTGTAGCTGCCGAGGTTGCCGGAGCCCGAGGTTCAGCGTGCCGATGTTGCCGCCGCCGAGGTTGAAGGCACCGGGGAACGTGCTCGGGCCGGTGTTGCCGAAGCCGATGTTGGCCAGGCCGATGTTGCCCATGCCGATGTTGGCGTTGCCGATGTTGCCGTTGCCGATGTTCGCAAAGGTCTCGAGTTGCTTCGTGAAGTTCTGCAGAGGCGTCAACTGCGCGGCCGCGGCCGACACCCCGCCGTGATAGCCCACCATCGCGCCCACGTCCTGGGCCCACATCTCCTCGTAATCGCCCTCCAGCGCAGCGATCGCCGGCGCGTTGAGGCCGAACCAGTTCGACATCACCATCTGCACAAACGAATTGCGGTTCAGCTGCACGAAGGCCGGGTGGATCGTCGCCGCCTGCGCCGCCTCGAACGCACTGACCACCGCACGGGCCTGCCCCGCCGCGCCGGCCGCCTGCGCCGCCGCGTCATTCAGGAACCCCGCATACGGAGTCGCCGCGGCCATCATCGCCTGCGACGCCGGGCCCTGCCAGGCCTGGCCCGCCAAATTCGACGTCACCGAGCTGAACGACGACGCCGCCGACCCCAGCTCCGAGGCCAACCCCTCCCAGGCCGCGGCCGCGTCCAACATCGGCGCCGAACCCGCACCCGAGTACATGAGCAGCGAATTGATTTCCGGTGGCAACGTCATGAAGCTCATGAGACCCGTCCTTTTCCTCGCGGCACTGCAGGGACAAGGACGAATGTAATCCCTGTCACACCGCAATTTCCAATTTTCGACAAAATCGGACGGGGCGATTTAAAACGTGGCCGGCGCATCTCGCGTCCGGGCGCAAAAGGGTGCGAACAAGTAGACGAAAGCTACTGGGCGCGACGCTCCAATTCCGCCGATTCCGGCAGCGGTGCCTCCATGGCCACGCGCTCGCCGGGTTCCGGGGTTTCCTCCTTCGCCGCGTGCCTCGGCACGTACGTCGCCGCGGCCGGGGCCGCCGCGGTCGACGTGGCGACCAAAGGCGTGGTGGCACCGGGGGTCGCGACCTCCTCGGCCGCCACCGCGGGGACTTCCGCCACCTCCGCCACTTCCGGTGTCACCGGTTCCGGCGTCGCCGGGGCGTCGGCCGTCGTCGGCATGGTTCCCGACGACGTCGCCGACCGCGTCGCCGAGGACGCCATCATCGCCGCCGTCATCGCCACTCCCGCAAGGCCGGCGCTGCCGCCCGGGCTCACCGCGCCGACACTTCCGCCGCCCAGGGCGGCCCCGGCGCTGGGACTGCTGACGTCACCTGTGCTCGCGCTTGCGACGGCGCTGTTGTCCACATTCGCGGGGGCGAGGGCGCCGCCCCCTGGCGCCGCAGCGGCAACGCCCACACCGCCGGCGCCCACGCTGTCACCGCCAGCGCCGCGGCCGCGGTCCCCGGGTCACCTCCGCCGCCGCTACTTCCAGCCGCCCGCTGCCCCCGCGCCGCCCGCGACGCCGCCGGCGCCCGCCGAGGTGGAGGAGCCGCCGAAGCCGCCCGCGGGAACGCCCGGAATGCTCGGCAGCGACGGCATACCGGCCTGCCCGGACAGCAGTTGACCGGCCGCCGCCACGGCCCCGCCGTGGTACCCGACCATCGCGGACACGTCCTGGGCCCACATCTCGGCGTAATTGAACTCGGTCTCCGCGATCGCCGGCCAGTTCTGCCCGAACAGGTTGGACATCACCAGCTGCACCAGCCCGTTGCGGTTCAACTGCACGAGCATGGGGTGCACGGTCGCCGCCAGGGCCCCCTCGAACGCACTGGCCACCGCCTCGGCCTGGGCCGCCGCCGCGGATGCCTGGCTTGCGGCCGCGCTCAACCACCCGGCATAAGGGGCGGCCGCCGCCGCCATCGCCGACGCGGCCGCACCCTGCCACGCCTGACCGGTCAGCCCGGACGTCACCGACATGAACGATTCGGCCGCCGTCGACAGCTCCGACGCCAAGCCATTCCATGCCGTCGCGGCCTGCAGCATCGGTCCCGAACCGGCGCCCGAGTACATCAATAGCGAATTGATCTCAGGCGGCAACGTGAAAAAGCTCATTGAATCACCCTCGCGTCCCGTCCCCAGCTAAGAACTTAGGCCAAGTACCACGGAGACTCACCGCTTTTTACCAAACTCAAACGAAACGAGTTTGCCGCCGGCACAGCCCCTACCGCGCGGCGGTGGCGCCGCTCTCCTGCTCGCGCTTGATCTCCAGCGCGATGTCGATGAGCTGGTCTTCCTGCCCGCCGATGAGCTTGCGCTGACCGGCCCGGTGCAGCAGCTGATGGGCCGGGACGCCGTAGCGCTCGGACTGGCGGACGGCGTGCTTGAGGAAGCTGGAGTAGACCCCCGAATAGCCCATGATCAGGGCGTTGCGGTCCAGCACGCATTCGGCCGGCATGGCCGGGCGGACGACGTCCTCGGCGGCGTCGGCGATGTCGAAGAAGTCGATGCCGGTCTTGACGCCGATCTTGTCGAACACGCCGATGAGCGCCTCGACGGGGGCGTTGCCGGCTCCGGCGCCGAACCGGCGGCACGAGCCGTCGATCTGCTTGGCGCCCGCCCGCACGGCCTCCACCGAGTTCGCCACCCCGAGGCCGAGGTTCTCGTGGCCGTGAAAGCCGACCTGGGCGTCGTCGCCGAGTTCGGCGACCAGCGCGGCCACCCGGTCGCGCACCCCTTCGAGAACCAGCGCCCCGGCCGAGTCGACCACGTACACGCACTGGCACCCGGCGTCGGCCATGATGCGGGCCTGCTGGGCGAGCTTCTCGGGCGGGATGGTGTGGGCCATCATCAGGAACCCGACGGTCTCCAGGCCGAGCTCGCGGGCCAGCCCGAAGTGCTGGATCGAGACGTCGGCCTCGGTGCAGTGCGTGGCGATCCGGCAGATCGACCCACCGTTGTTCTGGGCTTCCTTGATGTCCTCCTTGGTGCCCACCCCCGGCAGCATCAGGAAGGCGATCTTGGCCTGGGTGGCGGTTTCGGCGGCGAGCTTGATCAGCTCCTGCTCGGGCGTCTTGGAGAACCCGTAGTTGAAGCTCGAGCCGCCCAGCCCGTCGCCGTGCGTCACCTCGATGACCGGCACGCCCGCGGTGTCCAGGGCGGCCACGATCGCGCCGACCTCGTCCTTGGTGAACTGGTGGCGCTTGTGGTGCGACCCGTCGCGCAGCGACGTGTCGGTCATCCGGACGTCCCAGATGGGGTTGAAGAAGATGTCGGTAGTCATGCCTGCATTCCTCGGCTGCCGTCGGCCGCCAGGGACTCCTTTCGGCGATCTCCTCACCGACCTTGGTGGCCGCCGCGGTCATGATGTCCAGGTTGCCCGCATACGGCGGCAGGTAATCGCCGGCGCCCTCGACCTCGACGAACGTGGTGACCAGGGCCTGCCCGCCGGAGTTCATCGACGGCTCGTCGAACTGCGGCTCGTTCAGCAGCCGGTACCCGGGCACGTAGGTCTGCACCTCGGCCACCACGTCGTGGATGGACTTGGCGATGGCGTCGCGGTCGGCGTCCTCGGGGATGGCGCAGAAGATGGTGTCGCGCATGATCATCGGCGGGTCGGCCGGGTTCAAGATGATGATCGCCTTGCCGCGCTTGGCGCCGCCGATGGTGGCGACGCCCCTGCTGGTGGTCTTGGTGAACTCGTCGATGTTGGCCCGGGTCCCCGGCCCCGCCGAGACGGACGCCACCGAGGCGACGATCTCGGCGTAGGGAACCTCCGACCGACACGGGAGACCGCGTACACGATCGGGATGGTCGCCTGCCCGCCGCAGGTGATCATGTTGACGTTCGGCGCGTCCAGGTGCTCGCGCAGGTTCGCCGGCGGAATCACCGCCGGCCCCACCGCGGCCGGGGTGAGGTCGATGGCCCGGATTCCCGCGGCCTCGTACTTCGGCGCCGCGTCCCGGTGCACGTAGGCGCTGGTCGCCTCGAACACCATGTCGGGCTTCTCCGACTGCGCCAGCAGCCAGTCGACACCCTCATGGGTGGTTTCGAGACCCAGCTTGCGGGCCCGCGCCAGGCCCTCACTCTCGGGGTCGATGCCCACCATCCAACGCGGTTCGAGCCAGTCCGATCGGAGCAGCTTGTAGAGCAGGTCGGTGCTGATATTTCCCGACCCGACAATTGCCACACTCGCCTTGGCTGGCATATGAACGCTCCTGATATTTGGACTAATTCAAAAGTATTCCGAGACTATTCGAACGACAACCGGACCGAGCCCAGGCCCGTGAAGTCGGCGAGAAATTCGTCGCCCGCGCGGGCGTCGATCGCCCGCGTGCACGACCCCGGCAGCACCACGTCACCTTTTCGCAGTCGCACCCCGAAGCTTTCCACCTTGCGCGCCAACCACGCCACCGCAATGACCGGATTGCCCAGCACGGCGTCGCTGCGGCCCTCGGCGACGACCTCGCCGTTGCGGGTCAGCACCGCGTCGATGGTCTTGACGTCGAGGTCACGAGGCGAGACCCTGGCCCCGCCCAGCACGAAGCCCGCCGACGACGCGTTGTCGGCGATGGTGTCGCACAACGCGATCTTCCAGTCGGTGATCCTGGTGTCGATCAACTCGATCGAGGGCACCAGCGCCTCGGTGGCCGCCAGCACGTCGTCCTCGGTGCAGTCCGCTCCGGGCAGGTCATCGGCGAGGATGAAGCCGACTTCGACCTCCACCCGTGGATACAGGAAGCGGCTCGCCTTGACCGGGGTGTCCTCGAACACCTGCATCTCGTCGAGCAGGTGCCCGTAGTCCGGCTCGTCGACCCCCATCATCTGCTGCATCGCCAACGAGGACAGGCCCACCTTGTGCCCGACCACCCGGGCGCCCTCGGCGACCCGCTGACGGATGTTGATGAGTTGGATCTCGTAGGCGTCGACGACGTCGATGTCCGGGTACGCGGCGGTCAGCGGGGAGATGGGCTCGCGGCTGCGTTCGGCTTGCGCCAGGTCGGCGGCAAGCTCGTCGCGGGTCGCAGCACGGAGCATTCCCGGAAGTCCCCTCGTTCTCGTGACCGGGCCGGTAGCGCCCAACCCGGGCAATTCTATAACGTGTTCTACATGACAGCGCAGGAGTACGACGTCGTCGTGGTCGGCAGCGGCGGAGCCGGTATGGTTGCTGCCCTCACCGCCGCCCACCGTGGCCTGTCGACCATAGTCATCGAGAAGGCCCCGCACTACGGCGGCTCCACCGCGCGGTCCGGTGGCGGCGTCTGGATCCCCAACAACGAGGTGCTCAAGCGCGACGGCGTCAAGGACACCCCGGAGGCGGCCCACACCTACCTGCACGGCATCATCGGCGACAGGTCGGTCAGCGGGGTCGAGCCCGAGCGCATCGACACCTACCTCGAGCGCGGACCCGAGATGCTGTCGTTCGTCCTCAAGCACACGCCGTTGAAGATGTGCTGGGTGCCGCGCTACTCCGACTACTACCCGGAGGCGCCGGGGGGCCGCGCGGGCGGGCGGTCGATCGAGCCGAAGCCGTTCAACGCCCGCAAGCTCGGCCCCGACGAGGCCGGGCTGGAGCCCCCTTATGGCAAGGTGCCGCTGAACGTCGTTGTCATGCAACAGGACTATGTGCGGCTGAACCAGCTGAAGCGGCACCCGCGCGGAGTGGCGCGCAGCCTGAAGGTCGGCGCGCGCACCGTGTGGGCCAAGGCGACCGGCAAGAACCTCGTCGGCATGGGCCGGGCGCTGATCGGGCCGCTGCGGATCGGCTTGCAGCGCGCCGGCGTGCCGGTGCTGCTCAACACCGCGCTCACCGACCTCTACGTCGAGGACGGCGTGGTCCGCGGCGTGCACGTCCGCGACACCGGCGAGTCGGAGTCGGCTGAGCCGCGGCTGATCCGGGCCCGCCGCGGGGTCATCCTGGCCTCCGGCGGATTCGAGCACAACGAGCAGATGCGGGTGAAGTACCAGCGTGCCCCCATCACCACGGAGTGGACCGTCGGCGCCAAGGCCAACACCGGCGACGGCATACTCGCGGGCGAGAAGCTGGGTGCCGCTTTGGATTTGATGGAGGACGCCTGGTGGGGCCCGACGGTGCCGCTGGTGGGCGCGCCGTGGTTCGCGTTGTCGGAGCGCAACTCGCCGGGATCGATCATCGTCAACATGTCCGGCAAGCGGTTCATGAACGAGTCGATGCCCTACGTCGAGGCCTGCCACCACATGTACGGCGGGCAGTACGGCCAGGGGCCCGGGCCGGGCGAGAACATCCCCGCGTGGCTGGTGTTCGACCAGCAGTACCGGGACCGCTACATCTTCGCGGGCCTGCAAGGGGGACAGCGGATTCCGCGCAAGTGGCTGGAATCCGGCGTCATCGTCGTCGCCGACACGCTCGAGGAGCTGGCCACCAAGGCGGGCCTCCCGGTCGACGATTTCGTCGCCACGGTGCGTCGCTTCAACGGGTTCGCGCGCTCGGGCGTCGATGAGGACTACCACCGCGGCGAGAGCGCCTACGACCGCTACTACGGCGACCCGACCAACAAGCCGAATCCCAACCTCGGTGAACTTGTCCACCCGCCGTACTACGCGGCCAAGATGGTGCCCGGCGACCTCGGGACCAAGGGCGGCATCCGCACCGACGTGCACGGCCGCGCCCTGCGCGACGACGGCAGTGTCATCGACGGCCTTTACGCCGCGGGCAATGTCAGTGCGCCGGTGATGGGGCACACCTACCCCGGTCCGGGCGGGACCATCGGGCCGGCAATGACGTTCGGCTACCTGGCCGCGCTGCACATCGCGGGAGCTAACTGATGCCGATCGACGTCGACGTCGCGCTGAACGCCGTCCTGGACCCCGTCGAATTCTCGTGGAGCAGCAGCGACGTTCAGCTCTACCACCTGGGCCTGGGCGCCGGCTCGGATCCGATGGACCCGCGCGAGCTGCGTTACCTGGTGGACGACACGCCTCAGGTGCTGCCGACGTTCGGCACCGTGGCCGCCACCTTCCACGCCACCAAACCGCCGACCGTCCAATTCCCCGGTATAGACATCGAACTCAGCAAGGTGCTGCACGCGAGCGAGCGCGTCGAGGTGCCCGCACCGCTGCCGCCGTCGGGCTCGGCGCGGGCCGTGCAGCGGTTCACGGACATCTGGGACAAGGGCAAGGCCGCGGTGATCTGGAGCGAGACGAGGGTGACCGCCCCCGACGGTACCCACCTGTGGACGCAGAAGCGGTCGATCTATGCCCGCGGCGAGGGCGGCTTCGGGGGCGACCGGGGTGCTTCGACGTCGGACGCGACGCCGGACCGGGCGCCCGACCTGGAAGTCGCGATGCCGATCCTGCCGCAGCAGGCGCTGCTGTACCGGCTCTGCGGAGACCGCAACCCGCTGCACTCCGATCCCGGAATTCGCCGCTGCCGCAGGCTTTTCCCAGCCGATCCTGCACGGCCTGTGCACCTACGGCATGACCTGCAAGGCCATCGTCGACGCGGTGCTGGACGGCGACGCGGGGGCGGTGGCCGCCTACGGCGCGCGCTTCGCCGGCGTCGCCTACCCGGGTGAAACGTTGACGGTCAACATCTGGAAGGAAGCCGGCCGCGTCCTGGCGGGCGTTGTCGCGCCCGCGCGCGACAACGCGGTGGTGCTGTCCGGCGTCGAGCTGGTCCCCGCCTAGCCCGTTTGCGCTCTTGCGCCGAGCGCCCCGCTAGCCGGGCGTTCGCCGTTCGAGCGCCCCGCTAGTCGGGGCGCTCGACGAGCACGAGCAGCGCGCACCCGGGCACGATTTCCGCCGGGCCGGTCCCCCGCCACCACGCGAATGACTATCCAGCCGCGACGCTCGAGCATCTCCAATCGGCGCACGTCCCAGGTGTACTGCCGACGATCTGCTTCGATGCTGCTCACCGTCGTACTCCACGGCCACCTTCGACGTCTTCCCACCCCATATCCAAATACGCGAACACACTGCCGAATTCGTCGAGCACCGCAATCTGAGTCTGCGGCCGCGGCAGGCCGGCCTCGATCAGCACGACGCGAAGCCACGACTCTTTCGGCGATTGCGCCCCGGCATCGAACAGGTCCGCCGCTCGGCGAGCTCGCGCGATGCCTCGGCGGCCGGCGTATCTGCGGGCCAGCAACTCGACGATCGGCCGCCTTGATCTCCGTCGCCGCGGCCAATGCGTCGATAGCCGCCACGGCAGTGACCGTCGGGTACCAGCAGCCGAGGTCCAGCGCTGTCCTCGTCGGCGATGTCACCGTCAGGCCGCCGATTATCTCGATTTCGTCCGCCTCGACTACGTCCCTGTGCAGCTGTAGCCCTGCCGCGCGATGGTGGTTGTCGTGGATCAGTTCCACGGCTCGTGCTGTCATCCACCCATTTGCTTCCGTGCAGCGCGGCCGCCGAGAACCCCGCCACAATTCCCCGGCGACCGGTCCACAACCACCCGGCCTTCGCGCGCACCGCGGCGCTGAGCTCGGCGTCGCGATCGATGTAGACGCCCCGAAAAAGCCGACGGTAGCGCGTTTCCAATTGACTCTTGGTCAGCCGTCCAGCACGCGATGGCTTCGCTGCCGACGAATGGCTCGCCCATCGCCGCAGCGTCGCACGCCAGACCGTCGCCGTCACTTCAGCCGCCGAGCGCCCGGCCAGCCGCACGTTGAGCGCTCGAACGCCCGGCTAGCCGGGCGTTCGAGCAGCACCGAAGGATGTCAGCCCAGAATCAGGCCCGACGTGGGCACGCCCGTTCCCGCGGTGACGAGGACGTGCTCGACGTCGGGCACCGGGTTCACCGACGTGCCGCGCAATTGCCGCACGCCTTCCGCGATGCCATTCATGCCGTGGATGTAGGCCTCACCGAGCTGGCCCCCATGAGTGTTGATGGGCAGCCTGCCGCCCACCTCGATGGCTCCGTCGGCGATGAAGTCCTTGGCCTCGCCCTTGCCGCAGAATCCCAACTCCTCCAACTGGATCAGGGTGAACGGCGTGAAGTGGTCGTAGAGGACGGCGGTCTGGATGTCGGTCGGCTTCAACCCGGACTGCTCCCAGAGCTGCCGGCCGACCACACCCATCTCGGGCAGACCGAGCTCGGGCCGGTAGTAGCTGACCATCGTGTACTGATCCGGGCTGGAACCCTGCGACGCGGCCTCGATGACGGCCGGTCGGTGCTTGAGGTCGCGCGCCCGCTCGACGGACGTCACGACGATCGCCACGGCGCCGTCGGTTTCCTGGCAGCAGTCCAGCAGCCGCAACGGCTCGGCGATCCACCGCGAATTCTGGTGGTCCTCGATGGTGATCGGCTTCTCGTAGAAGTAGGCCTTGGGGTTCTTGGCCGCGTGCTTGCGGTCGGCCACCGAGATCACCCCGAAGTCGCGACTGGTCGCACCCGAGGAGTGCATGTAGCGCTGCGCGATCATGGCCACCTGCGCCGCCGGCGTCGAAAGCCCGTGCGGGTAGGAGAACGCATTGTCCGCCGCGGTCGAATCCGCCTCGGCGGCAGCGCTTCCCGCCAGACGCGTCTGCACCTGACCGAACCGCATGCCGGAACGCTCGTTGAACGCGCGGTAGGCCACCACGACGTCGGCCACCCCGGTGGCGACGGCGATCGCCGCCTGCTGGACGGTCGCGCACGCGGCGCCGCCGCCATACCCGATCTGCGAGAAGAACTTCAGATCACCGATGCCGACCGCCCGGGCCACCGCGGTCTCGTTGTTGGTGTCCATCGTGAACGTGGTCAGCCCGTCGACGTCCGACGGGCTCAGCCCGGCGTCGTCCAACGCGTCGCGCACCGCCTCCGCCGCCAGCCGCAACTCGCTGCGGCCGGAGTTCTTCGAGAAGTCGGTCGCGCCGATGCCGACGATGGCTGCCTTACCAGAAAGCATTACGCGTCCCCCATCGTCAGCGTCACCGTCGCGATGACGTGGTGCCCAAGGCTGTTGCTGCCCAGCACCTTGACGGTGACCAAGCCGTCCTCGACCGCGGTCACCTCGCCGGTGAACGTCACCGTGTCGTAGGCGTACCACGGCACACCCAGCCGCAGTCCGATCGATTTGATCAGCGCCGACGGCCCGGCCCAGTCGGTGACGTAGCGCTGTACCAGGCCGGTGTCGGTGAGGATGTTGACGAAAATATCCTTGGACCCCTTGGCCTGCGCCTTGTCCCGGTCGTGATGCACGTCCTGGAAGTCGCGCGTGGCGATGGCCGTGGAGATGATGAAGGTCGGGTCACCGTAGAGCTTGAGCTCGGGCAGCGTCGTGCCCACTTCCACAACGGGCGCGGTCATGCCCCGGCTCCCAGCGGCTCCCAGGCGTAGAGGGTCCACTCCGGCCCGGCCGCACCGGCCGGGAAGTCGATGTACGTGGCGCGCACCGGCATTCCAATCTGCACTGTTCCCGCGTCGGCCCCGCGCAGCTCGCCGAGCATCCGCACGCCCTCCTCGAGTTCGACGAGGGCGATGACGAACGGCAGCGTGCGGCCGGGCACTTTGGGCGCGTGGTGCACCACGTAACTGAACACCGTGCCCCTGCCGCTGGCCACGAGGTAGTCGATCGGCGCATCCCCTTTTCGGTCCTGCCAGAGCGCCGGCACCGGCGGGTGCTGCAGACTGCCGTCGGGCCGGCGCTGGATCCTCAGCTCGTGCGCCTTGACCCCCTCCCAGAAGAAGGCCGTGTCGCGGGACGACGCGGGACGCATCATGGCGTCGGCGTCCAGGTCCGCGGGCACCGAGGATGCCGCCGACTCTTCGCGCGGCTTGAACTTGAGGATGCGCCAGTTCATCTCGGCGACGTCCTCGTCGCCGACCCGCCAGATGATGTGCTGGTTGACGAAGAAGCCCTCGCCCAGCGCGGTCTGCTTGGGTCCGACCACGTCCCCCATCTCGGAGGTGACGCTCACGTGCTCGCCGGGCCGCAGGTAGCGGTGGTAGGTCTGCTCGCAGTTGGTGGCGACGACGCCGATGTACCCGGCGTCGTCGAACAACTGCATGATGGGGCCCAGGGGATCGTCCTTGGGACGCTCGCCGCCCAGCCCGAACATGGTCCACACCTGAATCATGGCCGGTGGAGCGACGATTCCGGGATGACCGGCGGCGCGGGCGGCGGCCTCGTCCACGTAGATGGGGTTGCGGTCGCCGAGGGCCTCGACCCAGTTGTTGATGATCGGCTGGTTCACCGGGTCCCGGGCCGCCCGCGGCTTGGCACCGCCGGCCGCCTTGATCTCCGCGATGGCGTCCTGAATGTCGCTCACCGTCATCTGGGCACCCTCGGCACCTTGAGGCCGGCCGCGGCGATCATCTCGCGCATGACTTCGTTCACTCCTCCGCCGAAGGTGATCACCAGGTTGCGCTTGGTCTGCGAGTCCAGCCAGTTGATCAGCTCGGAAGTCTCGGAGTCGGCCGGGTTGCCGTACTTGAAGACGATCTCCTCCGCGAGCCGGCCAATGTACTGGATGCGCTCCGTGCCAAAGACTTTCGTCGACGCGGCATCGGCCACGTTGATGTCCTCGCCGGAGGCGGCGACTTGCCAATTCAGCAGCTCGTTGATCCGCCACATCGCATAGATCTCACCCAGCGCGCGCTTGACGTCGTCGTGGTCGATCGGGGTGACACCGTCGGCCCCGGGCTTCGACGCCCACGCGTGCACCCGGTCGTAGATCCCGGCGACCCGCCCGGCGGGACCGAGCATGACCCGCTCGTTGTTCAGTTGCGTGGTGATCAGCCGCCAGCCGCCGTTCTCCTCCCCGACCAGCATGTCGGCGGGCACCCGCACGTCGTTGTAGTAGGTGGCGTTGGTGTGATGCGCGCCGTCGGACAGGATCACCGGGGTCCAGGAGTAGCCCGGATCCTTGGTGTCGACGATCAAGATCGAAATGCCCTTGTGCTTCACGGCATCCGGGTCGGTGCGGCACGCAAGCCACACGTAGTCGGCGTCGTGGCCGCCGGTGGTCCACATCTTCTGGCCGTTGACGATGTACTCGTCGCCCTGGCGCACGGCGGAGGTGCGCAGCGACGCCAGGTCGGTGCCCGCCTCGGGCTCGCTGTAGCCGATAGCGAAGTGCACCTCACCGGCCAGGATCGCCGGCAGGAACTTCTTCTTCTGCATCTCGCTGCCGAAGACCTGCAGGGTGGGACCCACCGTCTGCAGCGTCACGGCCGGCAACGGCACGTCGGCCCGGTGCGCCTCGTTGACGAAGATCTGCTGCTCGATCGGGCCGAATCCGCGGCCACCGAACTCTTTCGGCCACCCGACACCCAGCATGCCGTCCCGGCCCATCCGCCGGATCACCGCGCGATAGGCGGCGCCGTGCCGGTCCTTCTCCATCTCCTTCATCTCGTCGGACGTGATGAGGTTCGAAAAGTATTGCCGTATCTCGGCTTGCAGCTGTCGCTGCTCCGGCGTCAGTTCGATGAACATTGCGCTCCCACCAGTTCGAGGCGATGAGATGGCCCGCCCAGCAGCCGGGTCAGGTCTTTGATCGAGGAGTAGTACCGGTGCATCGGATAGGTGATGTCCATGCCCATGCCGCCGTGCAGGTGATGGCACGTCTGCATCGCGGGTGGTGCCTGCGACGCGACCCAGTAGCCGAGGACGTCGAGGTCCGCATCGGCATCGCGGCCCTCGGAGAGCCGCCAGATCACCGACTTCGACGCCAGATCGATGGTGCGCGAAGCGATGTAGACCTCCGACAGCTGCGCGGCGACGGTCTGGAAGGTCGACAAGGGCTTGCCGAACTGCTTGCGGTTGGCCACGTAGTCGGCGGTCAGCCGCAGCGCGCCGGCCACCAGCCCGTCGGCGAACGCGCCGATCACCGCCAACGCCAGCTGGTTGACACGATGCGCGGTCGCGCCCGCCAGGACGTCGGAGTCGTCGACCGCCACGTCGGCGAACGTGACCGTGTACTCGTCGGAACCGTTCGACGTCGGAGTCCGAACCAGCCGCACGCCGTCGGCCTTCGGCGACACCACGACGACCGCGCTGTCGGCGGTGACGATCATCCAATCCGCCTGTCCCGCATACCCGACGCCGACCTTGGTGCCCGACAGCCGTCCATTTGCCAGGGTGGTGGCGGGCCGGTCGGGCAGCGCGGTGCCCGGCTCGTTGAGCGCCGCGGACAGCACGCCGCCCTTGGGCACGGCGGCCAGGAACCGGTCCTGCTGAGCGTCGGACGCCAGGTCCAGCAGCGGCACCACACCCAGCCCCAGCGTGGCCAGGGCCGGCGTGATCGCACCGTGGCGACCGATCTCGGTCAGCACCGTCGCGACCTCGGGCAGGCCGAGGCCGTCACCGCCGAGGCGTTCCGGCACCGGCAGTGCCGTCACGCCGCCGCTCACCAGCGCGTCCCACGTCAGCTCCCGGTCCAGCACGGAGGTGGCCACGTCGGCCACGGCCTGCTGGGTGGCGGTGAGGTCGAAGTCCATCGTCGTTCGTGGAGTCGTCAATGCGCCACCGGGCACTTTCCGGTGTAGTCGACCTCCCAGCGCTTGATGCCGTTGAGCCAGCCCGACCGCAGCCGCTCGGGCGCCGAAAGCGGCTTGAGGTCCGGCATGTGGTCGGCCACCGCGTTGAAGATCAGGTTGATCGTCATCCGCGCCAGGTTGGCGCCGATGCAGTAGTGCTCCCCGGTCCCGCCGAAACCGACGTGCGGGTTGGGGTTCCGCATGATGTTGAAGGTGAACGGGTCGTCGAAGACCTCTTCGTCGAAGTTGGCCGAGCGGTAGAACATCAGCACCCGCTGGCCCTTCTTGATCTGCACACCGGACAGCTCGTAGTCCTGCAGGGCGGTGCGCTGGAAGGAGGTGACCGGGGTGGCCCAGCGGACGATCTCGTCGGCCGCGGACTCCGGGCGCTCCTTCTTGTAGAGCTCCCATTGGTCGGGGAAGTCGGCGAACGCCATCATGCCCTGCGTGATCGAGTTGCGGGTTGTCTCGTTCCCGGCCACCGCGAGCATCATCACGAAGAAGCCGAACTCGTCGTCGGAGAGCTTTTCACCGTCGATGTCGGCGTTGATCAGGGTGGTGACGATGTCGTCGCCGGGGTTCTCGGCCTTCAGGGCGGCCATCTGCAGCGCGTAGGTGAGCACCTCGACCGAGGACGTCTTGGCATCGATGTCCGCGTACTCGGGATCGTCGCTGCCGGTCATCTCGTTGGACCAGCGGAAGAGCTTGTCGCGGTCCTCCTGCGGCACCCCGAGCAGGCCGGCGATCGCCTGCAGGGGCAGTTCACAGGCCACCTGCTCGACGAAGTCGCCGGAGCCGGCGGCCGCCGCGGCCTTGGCGATGTTCTGGGCGCGTTCGTTGAGTTCGTCGCGGATCCGTCCGATGGCGCGCGGCGTGAAGCCACGCGAGATGATCTTGCGCAGCCGCGTGTGGTGCGGCGGGTCCATGTTGAGCATCACGAACCGCTGCATCTCGATGTCCTCGCGCGCGATGTCGTCGTTGAACCGCGGGATGACGCAGTTCTCGTAGCTGGAGAACACGTCGTTGCGCACCGACACCTCTTTGACGTCCTTGAGCTTGGTGATCGCCCAGTATCCGCCGTCGTGGAAGCCGCCGCCCTTGCCCGGCGCCTGGGCGTTCCACCAGATCGGTGCGGTCGCGCGCAGTTCGGCGAACTCTTCGACGGGAAGCCGCTCCGCGTAGATGTCGGGGTCGGTGAAATCGAACCCGGGTGGAAGATTGGGGGTGGGCACGGTGCTTCTCCTCACTGCTCCTGCATATGCTCGTCATCGCGACTGGCCGTGTCACTGGCGATACCAGAACACTAGCTCTCCTAGTGGAGCCTTGTTGCCAGTAAAACATGCCTCCACCGTAGAAAAAAGGCGGCCGGGCATCCTCGCTTGTCATAGTAATGAAACGTGTTCTAGCCTGGCCCCATGGGTAACCCGGTAATCGTTGAAGCCACCCGCAGCCCGATCGGCAAGCGCAATGGCTGGTTGTCAGGACTGCACGCCACGGAGCTGTTGGGCAGTGTGCAGAAGGCTCTGGTGGAGAAGGCCGGCATCGACCCCGGCGACGTCGAACAGGTCATCGGTGGCTGCGTCACGCAATTCGGCGAGCAGTCCAACAACATCACCCGGGTGAGCTGGCTTGTCGCGGGGCTGCCGGAGCACGTTGGCGCCACGACCGTGGACTGCCAATGCGGCAGCAGCCAGCAAGCAAACGGCCTGGTGGCCGGCCTGATCGCGGCGGGCGCCATCGACATCGGTATCGCCTGCGGAATCGAGGCGATGAGCCGCGTCGGGCTTGGCGCCAACGCCGGTCCGGACCGCAGCATCCTGCGGCCCGCGTCGTGGGACATCGACTTGCCCGACCAGTTCACGGCGGCCGAGCGGATCGCCAAGCGGCGCGGGATCACCCGCGAGGACATCGACGAGTGGGGCCTGGCATCCCAGGTCAAGGCGAAGCAGGCGTGGGACGAGAGCCGCTTCGACCGCGAGGTCTCCCCGATCGTGGCGCCGGCGATCGACGAGAACAAGCAACCGACGTCGGAGCGGGTGACGATCAGCCGCGACCAGGGCCTGCGCGACACCACGCTGGCGGGGCTGAGCGCGCTGAAACCGGTCATTGAAGGCGGGATCCACACCGCGGGCACGTCGTCGCAGATCTCCGACGGCGCCGCGGCCGTGCTGTGGATGGACGAGGACAAGGCCAAGGCGCTGGGGCTGCGGCCGCGCGCCCGGATCGTCAGCCAGGCCCTCATCGGCGCCGAGCCCTACTACCACCTGGACGGTCCCGTGCAGTCGACGGCGAAGGTGCTGGAGAAGGCCGGGATGAAGATGGGCGACATCGACATCGTCGAGATCAACGAGGCGTTCGCATCGGTGGTGCTGTCGTGGGCGCGGGTGCACGAGCCCGACATGGCCCGGGTCAACGTCAACGGCGGCGCCATCGCCCTGGGCCACCCGGTGGGGTCCACCGGCAGCCGGCTGATCACCACGGCGCTGCACGAACTCGAACGGACCGACCAGACCACCGCGCTGATCACGATGTGCGCGGGCGGCGCCCTGTCCACCGGAACCATCATCGAGCGTATCTAGCCTGTTCGGTGCTCGTCCCCGAAGAAAGCCGCGTCGCCGCGGCGCAGGCCTACATCGACGCGCTGGTCAGCCATGACGGCGATGCCGTGCCGTTCGCGACCGGGTGCACCCGCGTCGAGCAGGGGATCAAGAACGGGTTCTCGGGAAATCACTTGCGGCGCAGCTTGAGTCGCGGGCCCCAATACCGCTTGATCGCCGGCGCCACGGCGCCCGACTACCGGATCTCCGGCGACCGGGTGCACGCGGCGTACGACGTGCTGACCAAGGCGGCGTTCGGCGGACGCCGACTGGCCGCGCGGGTCGACGAGACCTTCGTGATCCCCGCCGAAAGTCCCAGCGGCGCGGCCGAAATCGAGCACATCAAGGTTCGTTTCCAACCATTCATCCAGCGCTAGGAACATCATGCCGAAAGAGAAGCCACGCTCACTGAATTCACCCTGGGTCGGCTTGATCATCAAATACATGGCCAAGGGCAACGCGTGGATCTACAGGCGCAGCAACGGAAAACTCGGCGGAACCTTCGGCAAAGCTCCGGTCGCACTGCTCACCACGACCGGCCGCAAGACCGGTGAGCCGCGGGTGAGCCCGCTGCTCTACCTGCGCGAGGGGAATCGCGTCGTGTTGGTCGCATCGAAGGGTGGCAGCGACAAGAACCCGCTGTGGTACCTGAATCTCAAGGCCAATCCCAAAGTCTCCGTGCAGATCAAGGACGAGGTGCTGCAGTTGCAGGCCCGCGATGCCACCGAGGCGGAGCGCGCAGAATACTGGCCGAAGTTGGACGCGATGTACCCATCATTCGGGGACTACCGGTCGTGGACGGACCGGGTCATCCCCATCGTCATCTGCGACCCCTGACTGAGCCGCGCGCCGGCTCGCCGAGCGTGTAATCAGGGCGAAAATTCGGCCAGGATCTCGCCCTGAGTGCACGTTCGGCGCTAGGGGTTACGCCCCGAAGACGGGGACCGGCGGGCGGGCCTTGGCCAGCAGGTCGGCGACGACGGGTCCCAGCTCCGCGGGGTCCCACTTCGCGCCCTTGTCGACCTGCGGGCCGTGCGCCCAGCCCTCGGCCACCCGGATGATGCCGCCCTCGACCTCGAACACTTTGCCGGTGACGTCACGGGATTCGGCGCTGCCGAGCCAGACGACCAGCGGCGAGACGTTCTCCGGCGCCATCGCGTCGAAGCCCTCGTCCGGCTTGGCCATCATCTCGGCGAAGACGGTCTCGGTCATGCGGGTGCGCGCCGAGGGCGCGATGGCGTTGACGGCGACGCCGTAGCGGCCCATCTCCGCCGCGGCGACCAGGGTCAGCGCCGCGATGCCCGCCTTGGCGGCGCTGTAATTGCCCTGCCCGACGCTGCCCTGCAGGCCCGCGCCCGAGCTGGTGTTGATGATCCGCGCGTCGACTGTCTGGCCCGCCTTGGACAGGCCACGCCAGTACGACGCGGCGTGGCGCATCGTGGCGAAGTGACCCTTCAGGTGGACGGCGATGACGGCGTCGAACTCGTCCTCGCTGGTGTTGGCGATCATCCGGTCGCGCACGATGCCGGCGTTGTTCACCAAAACGTCGAGGCCACCGAAGGTTTCGACGGCGGTGTTGATCAGCCCGGCCGCCTGGTCCCAGTCGGCGACGTTGGACCCGCTGGCGACGGCTTCCCCTCCGGCGGCGGTGATCTCGTCGACCACGTTCTGGGCGGCGCTGCCGCCGCCGGCCGGCGATCCGTCCAGCCCGACCCCGATGTCGTTGACCACCACGCGCGCGCCCTCTGCGGCGAAGGCCAGCGCATGCTCGCGCCCGATACCGCCGCCGGCTCCGGTGACGATGACGACGCGGCCGTCGACCACTCCCATAGCTGTTGTCTCCTCTACTTGATTGCGCTGGCGTTCGTGGTGGCCAGATAGTGCGGCGGCTCGCCGCCGCCGTGCACCTCCAGGGAGGCGCCGCTGATGTAGGACGCCGCGTCGGACGCCAAAAATGCTGCGGCCCAGCCGATGTCCTCCGGCTTGGCCAGCCGGCCCAGTGGCACGTTCTTCGAGATGGCCGCGATCGACTCGGCGTCACCGTAGAACAGTTCCGACTGTTCGGTCTCCACCATGCCGACCACGCACGCGTTGACGCGGACCTTCGGCCCCCACTCCACGGCCAGTGTCTGCGTCAGGCTTTCCAGGCCGGCCTTGGCGGCCCCGTAGGCGGCGGTGCCGGGCGACGGCCGCCGGCCACTGAGGCTGCAGATGTTGACGATGGACCCGCCCCCCGGCTGGCTTTGCATCCTGTCGTTGGCGTACTGCGAAACCCACAGTCCGCCGATCAAGTTGAGCTCGATGATCTTGCGGTTGAACTTGGCGCTGGATTCCGCGGTCAGCACGTAGGGCGAACCGCCGGCATTGTTGACGACGACGTCGAGCCTGCCGTGCCGGTCGACGATGGCGTCGATCAGCGCGTGCACCGCCTCGTCGTCGCGGACGTCGCAGGCGTGAAACTCATACGGCAGACCATCGACGGCCCGTCGGGCACACGTGATGACCGTCGCGCCCTGCCGGGCGAACACCGAGCTGATGCCGGCGCCCACGCCGCGCACGCCGCCGGTGACCAGAACCACCCGCCCTGCCAATCCCAACTTGATGGCTTCTTCAAATGGGGGGCCTGATTCGGCGCGAGTCACTGTGCTAGCGTACCAAGCAAGTGCTTGCTTAGGTAGCGACCCCACCAGGAAATGCCATGACCATCAAGTCCACCACAGTCGAATCGGGCATCGTCGCGGTCACCGTCGACTACCCGCCCGTCAACGCCATCCCGTCGCGCGGCTGGTTCGAACTCGCCGACACCGTCACCGCCGCCGGCCACGACCCGCAAACGCACGCGGTGATCCTGCGGGCGGAGGGCCGCGGCTTCAACGCCGGGGTCGACATCAAGGAGATGCAGCGCACCGAAGGGTTCACCGCCCTGATCGACGCCAATCGCGGCTGCTTCGCGGCCTTCCGCGCGGTGTACGAGTGCGCGGTGCCGGTGATCGCGGCGGTGAACGGCTTCTGCGTGGGCGGCGGGATCGGACTGGTCGGCAACTCCGACGTCATCGTCGCGTCCGAAGACGCCACGTTCGGGCTGCCGGAAGTGGAACGCGGCGCGCTCGGCGCGGCCACCCACCTGTCGCGGCTGGTCCCTCAGCACATGATGCGGCGCCTGTTCTTCACCGCCGCCACCGTCGACGCCGCCACCCTGCACCACTTCGGTTCGGTGCACGAGGTGGTGCCGCGGGATCAACTGGACGAGGCCGCGCTGCGCGTGGCCCGCGACATCGCCGCCAAGGACACCCGCGTGATCCGCGCGGCCAAGGAGGCGTTGAACCTCATCGACGTGCAGCGGGTCAACTCGAGTTACCGCATGGAGCAAGGCTTTACGTTCGAGCTCAACCTCGCCGGGGTGTCCGACGAGCACCGCGACGCGTTCGCCGGTACGACGAAGGGCGAGAAGTGAGCGACAAGCGCACCACTCTCGACGAGGCGGTCGCGGCGCTGCGCAGCGGCATGACGATCGGCATCGGCGGCTGGGGCTCACGGCGCAAGCCCATGGCGTTCGTGCGCGCCATGCTGCGCACCGACGTCACGGACCTGACCGTGGTGACCTACGGCGGACCCGACCTGGGGCTGCTGTGCTCGGCGGGCAAGGTCAAGCGCGCCTACTACGGCTTCGTCTCGCTGGACTCCCCGCCCTTCTACGACCCCTGGTTCGCCAAGGCGCGCACCGGTGGGGCGATCGAGGCCAGGGAGATGGACGAGGGCATGCTGCGCTGCGGCTTGCAGGCGGCCGCCGGGCGGTTGCCGTTCCTGCCCATTCGGGCGGGGCTCGGCAGTTCGGTGCCCGACTTCTGGGAGGGCGAGCTGCGCACCGTCACCAGCCCCTACCCGGCGCCCGGCGGCGGACACGAGACGCTGATCGCCATGCCGGCGTTGCGGCTGGACGCCGCGTTCGTGCATCTCAATCTCGGCGACGACCGCGGCAATGCCGCCTACACCGGCATCGACCCGTACTTCGACGACCTCTTCCTGATGGCCGCCGACAAGCGCTACCTGTCGGTGGAACGCGTCGTCACCACCCAGGAACTGGTGAAAGCGGTCCCGCCGCAAGCGCTCCTGGTGAACCGAATGATGGTCGACGCGGTCGTCGAGGCGCCCGGCGGAGCCCACTTCACCACCGCCGCACCCGATTACGGCCGGGATGAGAAGTTCCAGCGGCACTACGCCGAGGCGGCCTCAACCGACGAGGGCTGGCAGAAGTTCGTCCAGACCTACCTGTCGGGCAGCGAGGACGACTACCAGGCGGCCGTGCGCGCCTTCGCCGAGGAGGCGGCCAAATGAGCAGCCGAGCCGAAGTGTGCGCCGTCGCGTGCGCGGAACTGTTCCGGGACGCCGGCGAGATCATGGTCAGCCCGATGACCAACATGGCATCGGTCGGCGCACGACTGGCCCGGCTGACGTTCTCGCCGGACATCTTGCTGACCGACGGCGAGGCCCAATTGCTCGCCGACACACCGCCACTGGGTGGCTCCGGGGCCGTCGAGGGCTGGATGCCGTTCGGCCGCGTGTTCGAGACGCTGGCCTGGGGACGCCGCCACGTGGTGATGGGCGCCAACCAGGTGGACCGTTTCGGCAATCAGAACATCTCGGCGTTCGGGGCCCTGCAGCGCCCGACCCGGCAGATGTTCGGCCTGCGTGGCGCGCCCGGAAACGCCGTCAACCACGCGACCAGTTACTGGGTCGGCAACCACTCGAAGCGGGTGTTCTGCGACGCGGTCGACGTGGTCTGCGGCATCGGCTGGGACAAGATCGACCCCGACAATCCGGCGTTTCGCTTCGCCAACCCGTACCGGGTGGTGTCCAACCTGGGGGTCTTCGACTTCGGCGGGCCCGACCACACCATGCGCGCGGTGTCCCTGCACCCCGGGGTGACACCCGACGAGGTTCGCGACAACACCGCGTTCGAGATAGCCGGCGTGGATGACGCCGACGAGACCAGGCTGCCGACCGACGACGAGCTGCGCCTGATCCGCGAGGCGATCGATCCGAAGTCGCTGCGGGACCGGGAAATCCGGTCATGAGGTTGCGCACGCCGCTGACCGAGCTGGTCGGCGTCGAGCACCCCGTTGTGCAAACCGGGATGGGTTGGGTGGCCGGAGCCCGGCTGGTCTCCGCCACGGCGAATGCGGGCGGGCTGGGCATTCTCGCGTCGGCGACCATGACCCTGGACGAGCTGGCCTCCGCCATCGGCAAGGTCAAGGCCGCCACCGACAAACCGTTCGGTGTGAACATCCGCGCCGACGCCGCCGACGCCGGCGACCGCGTCGAGTTGATGATCCGCGAGGGCGTGAAGGTGGCCTCTTTTGCGCTGGCACCCAAGCAAGAGCTCATCGCACGGCTCAAAGAGGCCGGCGCAGTGGTGATCCCGTCGATCGGCGCGGCCAAACACGCGCGCAAGGTCGCGGCCTGGGGCGCCGACGCGATGATCGTGCAGGGCGGGGAGGGCGGCGGTCACACCGGTCCCGTCGCCACCACGCTGCTGCTCCCGTCGGTGCTGGACGCCGTGCAGGGCACCGGGATTCCGGTGATCGCGGCGGGTGGATTCTTCGACGGGCGCGGCCTGGCCGCCGCGCTGAGTTACGGTGCTGCAGGGGTGGCGATGGGCACCCGCTTCCTGCTCACCTCCGATTCCACCGTGCCCGACGCCGTCAAGCGGCGCTACCTCGAGGCCGCGCTGGACGGCACGGTGGTCACCACCCGGGTCGACGGTATGCCGCACCGGGTGCTGCGCACCGGCCTGGTCGAGAGGCTGGAAAGCGGCTCGCCGGCAAGGGGTTTCGTCGCCGCAGTGGGCAACGCCGCCAAGTTCAAGAAGATGTCGCAGATGACCTGGCGGTCGATGATCACCGACGGCCTGGCGATGCGCCACGGCAAGGACCTCACCTGGTCGCAGGTGGTGATGGCCGCGAACACCCCGATGCTGCTCAAGGCCGGGCTGGTGGAGGGCAACACCGAAGCCGGGGTGCTGGCGTCCGGGCAGGTGGCCGGCATCCTCGAGGACCTGCCGTCGTGCGCCGAGCTGATCGAATCGATCGTCCGCGACGCGATCGACCCACCTGAAGGCCGCGTCCTCGCTGGTGGAGTAGCCCGCCGAGTGTCTTCGTCGAGCCGGTCGCGGCGCCACCGTCCGGCCCGTGACTGGTCCGTACTCTGATCGTTAGTCGACTTCACCCGCATGGTGGTTCCACAGTTACGACCACTTTGTACCGTTGAACAGATGAGAATGCTGGTGTCGACGGCCGCGACAAGCACCGGTCCTGCGTGCGCGGTCCGGCTTTCAGATGTGTCGAGAAGCAATACGGACCCCGTCGCGCCGGGCAGCGTGAAACGACGGTGAATCCACGCTGCGGCGGCGGCCGCGATGGCTTTGGGGGCCAAACGTCGTCGTCGGGGAGGGCAATCACACGGTCCACGCAGCGAAAGCTACGACATGGTCGTCGCCGGAATCATCGGTGATCCTCACGGCCCTGTTCACCATTATCGGATCACGGCGTCGCATGTTCCAGCGAGTCGGCATTGGCAGTACCTCAAGGCCAAAGACCAGCAAGCGGATTAAGCCATCGCCTAACTTTTAGGTGAATTAAGCTATAATCTTCATATGGGCAGGGTGAAGGCGGCTCCTTCACTTCGCGCGACGCTGATCGGCGACGTGGTGGGATCCAGGCGTGTCGACGACCGGCCCGCCCTGCACTTGCGCGTCGCCACCGGCACTCGACCAGGTCGCCGCCGGCGCGATCGACCCGCCCGCCTTCACCGTCGGCGACGAGTTCCAGGGCAGCTACCCCGCCCTCGGTACCGCCATCGACGCGGCATTGACCATGCGCCTGTTGCTTGCCCCGGCGATCGACGTCCGTTTCGGCATCGGCTGGGGCGCGGTCACCGTCCTCGACGCCGATGCCGGAATCCAGGACGGGCCGGGCTGGTGGAGCGCGCGCGAGGCCATCCAGCAGACGGCCGAGACCCAGCGACGACCCGGCTTCACGCTGGTACGCACGACATTCCGCGCAGCCGACGACACGCGCACCGACGTCGCCGCCGTCAACGCGGCCCTGATTTGTCGGGACCATCTGCTTGGATCGCTCGATGAAAGGTCGATACGGATTGTGAGGGGCTTGATGGCCGGCCGAACCAAGAAGGAACTCGCCGCGGCGGAGGGTATCTCCGCCTCGGCGGTGTCCCAGCGGGCAAGCCGCGACGGTCTGGATTTGATAGTCCTTGCATCGCAATACCTTCGGAGCGTCACGTGAGCGCCGTCGCCGTCCTGCTGATCGCTGTTGGCATCGCCGACGCTTGGCGGCGGCTATCCCGGTCGATATGGTTGCCCCTCATCATCGGACCGGCCGCGGTGGTGGGGTGTGCGGCGCTGTGCGGACTCTGGCACGCCCGCGACATCGTGCCGCTGGGATTGGCGGCCCTCGCGGCCGTCGCTTGGGAGATGCTGTGCCTGCGCAGCGAACGCACCGGCAGGCATCAGCGCAGTCCGCTGGCCGTCATGGTCATCGCCCTCGCGGCGTTGATCCTTCTGTCGGGGTTGGGTTCTCACATCGGCGGGCTTGCCGCCCGCTGGGCGCACTGGGTCGCCCTGCCGCTGGGCTCCGTCACGCCCACCCGCCTGCTGATGGTCGTCGGCGTGGTGCTGCTCCAATTGGCGACCGGCAATCAGTTGATTCGCTTGGTGCTCAGCGCCGTCGGGGCCGTGCGTCCGGCGGGGCAGCCGCAGCCCTCGGACAAGCTGAAAGGCGGCCGGCTGCTGGGTCCGATGGAGCGCCTGCTGATCCTCAGCCTCGGCCTGGGCGGTCAGGTGGGGGCGGCGGGCGCCGTGGTCGCGGCGAAGGGCCTCATCCGGTTCCCGGAATTGAGCGCCCAGAAGGCGCGCAACGGTGAGGTTGGCATCGACGAGGTGACCGAGTACTTCCTGGTGGGCAGCTTCGCCAGTTGGCTGTTGGCCCTCGGTGGTATGGCGCTGGTGCTGGCCACCCGATGACCGCCTACGAGCGTTAATTGGCTGCGCGAGTGTGACATTCACGACGCGACACGCCGCAGGAGCGTGGTGGATTGCACAGTCGGCGCAGAAAGGTTACAGCCGTTCGATGATCGTGACGTTGGCCGTGCCGCCACCCTCGCACATCGTCTGCAGCCCGTAGCGGCCGCCGATTCGCTCCAGCTCGCCCAGCATGGTGGTGAACAGCTTGGCACCGGTGGCACCCAAGGGATGACCGAGGGCGATCGCGCCGCCATTGGGATTGACCTTCTCCGGGTCTGCCTTGATCTCCTTGAGCCAGGCCATGACCACCGGCGCGAACGCCTCGTTGATCTCGACGGTGTCGATGTCGCCGATGGACAGCCCGGTCTTGTCGAAGGCGTAGCGGGTGGCCGGGATTGGCCCCGTCAGCATGAACACCGGGTCGGCGGCGCGGGCACTGATGTGGTGGATGCGCGCCCGCGGCGTCAGCTTGTGGTCCTTGACCGCCTGCTCGGACGCCAGCAGCACGGCGCTGGCGCCGTCGGAGATCTGGCTGGCCATCGCCGCCGTCAGCCGGCCGCCCTCGACCAGCGTCTTCAACCCGGCCATCTTCTCCAGCGACGACTCCCGGGGGCCCTCGTCGACCCGGAACGGCCCGGAATCCGTTTCGACGGTGATGATCTCGTTGTCGAAGTGCCCGCCGCGGATCGCGGCGAACGCGCGCTCGTGGCTGGTCAGCGCGTAGCGCTCCATCTCCTCGCGTGAGAGGTTCCACTTCTCGGCGATCATCTCCGAGCCGCGGAACTGTGAGATCTCCTGATCGCCGTACCGGTGCAGCCACTGCTTGGACTCGTTGGTGGGCGAGGTGAAGCCGAACTGTTCGCCGACGGTCATCGCCGACGAGATGGGGATCCAGCTCATGTTCTGCACGCCTCCGGCCACGATCAGATCCGCCGTGCCGGACATGATGGCCTGCGCGCCAAAGGAAATCGCTTGCTGGCTGGAGCCGCACTGCCGGTCCACCGTGACGCCGGGAACCTCCTCGGGATAGCCGGCCGCCAGCCACGAGAGCCGGGCGATGTTGCCGGCCTGCCCGCCGATGGCGTCGACACACCCGGCGATCACGTCGTCGACGGCGGCGGGGTCGACGTCGACCCGGTCGAGCAGTCCGCGCCACGCGTGGGCACCCAGATCGACGGGATGTATCCCGGCCAGTGCGCCGTTGCGCTTGCCTACCGCGGTCCGCACCGCATCGATGACGTACGCCTCGGGCATGTTCAGACTCCTTCGTCGATTTTGTTCGATGCCGCCGTGATTCCGCCGAGCACGATGGCGAGGTATTGCCGACCCACCTGCTCCGCGGTGAGCGGTCCGCCGGGCTGATACCAGCGCACCGACACCCAGGTGGTATCGCGGATGAAACGGTAGACGAGGTCGACGTTGAGGTCGGGCTGGAAGTAGCCCTCGTCGATGCCCTGGTTGATGACCTCGACCCACATCTTGCGCTGCTGCCGGTTCATGTCCTCGATGTAGGAGAACCGGGGTTGCGACAGCAGCCGCTGGGCTTCGTCCTGGTAGATGACGACCTGCGCGTGCCGGTGCTCGATGGCCTCGAACGACGCCATGAACAGGCCTTTGAGCCGCTCCAGCGGATTGGGCTCAGCGTCGATGATTTCGCGGTAGCGGGCGAACAGCCAGTCCAGGAAGCTGCGCAGCAGCTCGTCGACCATCTCCTCCTTGGAGGCGAAGTGGTGATACAGGCTGCCGGACAGGATGCCGGCGCCGTCGGCGATGTCGCGCACGGTGGTGGCGCGCAACCCGCGCTCGGCGAACATGGTCGCGGCAAGCTCCAGCAGCTCGTCTCGCCGGCTGATCGACTGACCGGTCACTCGGTCCACGTCGATCAGGGTATCAACCAAGCGCTTGCTTGGCTAGCGCGGCTCACGCGTGCTGGTTGGACACCGAGATGACCTCACCGGTGAGGTAACTCGAGTAGTCGCTGGCCAGAAACGCGATGGTGGCCGCGATCTCCCAGGGTTCGGCCGCGCGGCCGAACGCCTCCTCGGCGGACAGGCGGTCAAGTAATTCGGCCGAGGTGGTCTTGTCCAGGAACTTGTGCCGCGCGATGCTCGGCGAGACGGCGTTGATCCGGACCCCGTACTCGACGGCTTCGATTGCGCTGCAACGGGTCAACGCCATCACGCCCGCCTTGGCCGCCGCATAGTGCGACTGCGAGTGCTGGGCCCGCCAGCCCAGCACGCTGGCGTTGTTGACGATCACCCCGCCGTGCCTCGCGTCGCGAAAGTACCGCAGCGCCGCGCGGGTGGCGCGGAACACCGACGTCAATGTCACGTCCAGGACCCGGTCCCATTCGTCGTCGGTCATGTCGACCACGGGAGTCTGGCCGCCCAAGCCGGCGTTGTTGACCAGCACGTCCAACCGGCCCATGCGCGCGGTGGTCGAGTCGATCAGGGCGTCGATCTGGGCGGTGGACGTCACGTCGCACACCACCTTCTCGACGCGGCCCAGTCCCAGCGCGGACAGTTCGTCGGCGGTCTCCCCGAGCCGCCGCTCGTGGTGGTCGGAGACCACCACGTCGGCACCCTCGGCCAGGGCCCGCCGCGCGGTGGCCGAGCCGATGCCGGTGCCCGCCGCCGCGGTCACGACGACGACCTTCCCCCCTAGCAGCCCGTGGCCGGCAATCTCTTTCGGCGCGTCGGACAAGCTCATCCCTTGACCTCCCGCGGCAGGCCGAGCACCCGCTCGGCGATGATGTTGCGCTGGATCTCGTTCGAGCCGCCGTAGATCGTGTCGGCGCGGGTGAACAGGAACAGCCGCTGCCAGTCGTCGAGCTCGCCGTCCGACAAAGCCATCGAGGGCTTGCCGATCACGTCCATGGCGAGCTCGCCCAGCCCGCGATGCCAGTTGGCCCACAACAGTTTCGACACGTTGTCCTGCCCCGGCTGCTCGACATCCATGGTGGCCAGGGCGTAACTGCGCATGGCCCGCAGGCCGGTCCACGCCCGGGTCAGCCGCTCCCGGATGAACGGATCGTCGGGCGGCGCCGTTGCGCTGCGCGAGCTCGGCGAGGTTGGAAAGCTCACGCGCGTAGACGATCTGCTGTCCCAGCGTCGAGACGCCCCGCTCGAAGGTCAGCGTGCCCATGGCGACGCGCCAGCCGTCACCGGGTTGGCCGACGACCATGTCCGCAGCGGTGCGGGCGTCGTCGAAGAAGACCTCGTTGAACTCCGATGTGCCGGTGATCTGGATGATCGGGCGGACCTGCACACCGGGCTGGTCCAGCGGCACCAGCAGGTAGGAAAGTCCGGCGTGCCGCTTGGAGCCCTTCTCGGTGCGGGCCACCACAAAGCACCACTGCGACAGGTGGGCCAGCGAGGTCCACACCTTCTGGCCGTTGATCACCCATTCGTCGCCGACGAGCTCCGCGGTGGTGGACACGTTGGCCAGATCGCTACCGGCGCCGGGCTCCGAATAGCCCTGGCACCACAGCTCGGTGACGTCGAGGATGCGCGGCAGGAAGCGCTGCTGCTGCTCGGGCGTTCCGAACGCGATCAGCGTCGGGCCCAGCAGTTCCTCGCCGAAGTGGTTGACCTTCACCGGCGCGTCCGCGCGCGCGTACTCCTCGTAGAACGCCACCCGGTGCGCGGTCGGCAGCCCCCGGCCGCCGTGCTCGACCGGCCACCCCAGACAGGTCAGCCCGGCGGCGGCCAAGTGCTGGTTCCAGGCCCGGCGTTCCTCGAAGGCCTCGTGCTCGCGGCCGGGCCCACCCAGCCCCTTGAGCTTGGCGAAATCACCGACCAGATTGTCGGCGAGCCATTGGCGGACCTCTGCCCGGAAGTCTTCGACGTCCCGCATGACCTGTAGGCTAACCTACCAAGCACTTGCTTTGGTGGCCCGGTCGTCGCACTCGGCGCAGCCGCGTGAGGTGGGCCCCCGGCCGCGCGGCGGCGAGGGGGCGAGCCGGGCAATCAGACGGAGGAGCATCGATGACCTCGGGGTACCGCCCGTCTGCGGGGGACGATCCCCGCACCGTGCCGGCGGCGCTGGATCGCTTCGCGCGCCGGCTTCCCGACCATCCGGCGCTGGTCACCGAGGAGCGGACCTTCACCGCCGCCGCCCTGCGCGGCGACGTGCATCGGGCCACCGCGGCCCTGATCGGGCTCGGCGTGCAGGCCGGCGATCGCGTGGCCATCTGGTCGCCCAACACGTGGCACTGGGTGGTGGCCTGCCTGGCGATCCACCACGCCGGGGCCGCCATGGTGCCCCTGAACACCCGCTACACCGCCGAGGAGGCCGCCGACATCCTGGCCCGCACTCGCGCGCCGGTCCTGTTCGCGATGGGCCAGTTCCTCGGCAACGACCGCGTGGCCGGCCTGGACCGCCTGAAGTCTCATGCACTGCCGGCGCTGCGGCACATCGTCCGGATCCCGATCGAGGCGAGCGACGGCACCTGGGACGAGTTCATGCGACGCGGCGCCGACACCGACGCCGGTCGCGGCCCGGGCCGGCGCCGTGCAACCCGACGACGTCAGCGACATCCTCTTCACCTCCGGCACCACTGGACGCAGCAAGGGCGTGCTGTGCGCGCACCGCCAATCGCTGTCGGCATCGGCGTCGTGGGCCGCCAACGGCAAGATCACCAGCGACGACCGCTACCTGTGCATCAACCCGTTCTTTCACAACTTCGGCTACAAGGCCGGCATCCTGGCGTGCCTGCAGACCGGAGCCACGCTCATCCCCCACCTGACCTTCGACCCGCTGCGCGCGCTGCAGGCGATCGAGCAGCACCGCATCACCGTGCTGCCCGGCCCGCCCACGATCTACCAGACCCTGCTGGACCATCCGGCCCGCCACGACTACGACCTGAGCTCGTTGCGGTTCGCCGTGACGGGCGCGGCCACGGTGCCGGTCGTGTTGGTCGAGCGCATGCAGTCCGAACTCGACATCGACATCGTGCTGACCGCCTACGGCCTGACGGAGGCCAACGGCATGGGGACGATGTGCCGCGCCGACGACGACGCGGTCACCGTGGCCACCACGTGCGGTCGCCCGTTCGCCGGCTTCGAACTGCGCATCGACGCAACCGCTCCCGAAGACACGGGAGAGGTCCTGCTGCGCGGGCCCAACGTGATGCTCGGCTACCTCGACGACCCGGAAGCGACCGCCGCCGCAATCGATTCCGACGGCTGGCTGCACACCGGCGACATCGGCGCCGTCGACGCCGCCGGCAACCTGCGCATCACCGACCGGCTCAAGGACATGTACATCTGCGGCGGGTTCAACGTCTACCCCGCCGAGGTCGAGCAGGTGCTGGCGCGGCTGGACGGGGTGGCCGACGCCGCGGTGATCGGCGTCCCCGACGACAGGCTGGGCGAAGTGGGCCGGGCGTTCGTCGTCACCCGGCCCGGGGCCGGCCTCGACGAGCAAGCCGTGATTTCCTACACCCGGGAGCATCTGGCGAACTTCAAGGCGCCGCGGTCGGTGCGATTCGTCGGCGAGTTGCCGCGAAACGCCGGCGGCAAGGTGGTCAAAGCACAACTGCGAGAGCAGGACTGAATGGATCTGGATCTAGACGACGAGACGCGGGCCTTCCAGGCCGAGGTGCGGCAATTCCTCTCGGACAACGCCGCGGCCATCCCCACGAAGTCCTACGACAACGCCGACGGCTTCGCCCAGCACCGGCATTGGGACCGCGTGCTGTTCGACGCCGGCCTGTCGGTGATCACCTGGCCCGAGAAGTACGGCGGCCGCGACGCGCCGCTGCTGCACTGGGTGGTGTTCGAGGAGGAGTACTTCCGCGCCGGAGCACCCGGCCGGGCGAGCGCCAACGGCACCTCGATGCTGGGCCCGACGCTGTTCGCGCACGGCACTCCAGAACAGCTGGACCGGATCCTGCCGAAGATGGCCAGCGGCGAACAGATCTGGGCGCAGGCGTGGTCGGAGCCCGAATCCGGCAGCGACCTGGCCTCCCTGCGGTCGACCGCCACCAGAACCGACGGCGGCTGGCTGCTGGGCGGGCAGAAGATCTGGAGTTCGCGGGCGCCGTTCGCCGACATGGGCTTCGGGCTGTTCCGTTCCGACCCCGCGGCCGAGCGCCACCACGGCCTGACGTATCTGATGTTCGACCTCAAGGCCCGCGGCGTCACGGTGCGGCCGATCGTCCAGCTCGGCGGCGACACCGGCTTCGGGGAGATATTCCTCGACGACGTGTTCGTGCCGGATTCGGACGTGATCGGCACGCCCAACGACGGCTGGCGGGCGGCCATGAGCACGTCGAGCAACGAGCGCGGCATGTCGCTGCGCAGCCCCGCCCGCTTCCTCGCGACGGCCGAGCGATTGGTGCGGCTGTGGAAGGACCGCGGCTCGCCGGCGGAGTTCGCCGACCGGGTCGCCGACGGATGGATCAAGGCGCAGGCCTACCGGTTGCAGACCTTCGGCACCGTCACCAGGCTGGCGGGGGGCGGCGAACTTGGCGCCGAGTCGTCGGTCACCAAGGTCTTCTGGTCCGACCTCGACGTGGACTTGCACCAGACCGCGCTCGACATCCTCGCCGCCGACGGCGAACTCGCCGGGCCGTGGACCGAGGGCCTGCTCTTCGCCCTGGGGGGCCCGATCTACGCCGGCACCAACGAGATTCAGCGCAACATCATCTCCGAGCGGCTGCTGGGCCTGCCCCGCGAAAAGTCAGGGGGGAAGCGATAGTGCAATTCGAACTCGACGAACAGCAGCGCGACTTCGCGGCCAGCATCGACGCGGCGCTGGGCGCGGCCGACCTGCCCGCCGCGGTGCGCGCCTGGTCCGCGGGCGACGTGGCGCCCGGCCGCAAGGTCTGGGAGCAGCTGGCCAACCTCGGCGTCACCGCGCTGCTGGTGCCCGAGAAGTTCGACGGCCTGGACGCTGAGCCGGTGGATCTCGTGGTCGCGCTCGAACGCCTCGGACGCTGGTGCGTCCCCGGCCCGGTGACCGAATCCATCGCCGTCGCACCCGTTCTGCTCGCCGACGACGACCGTTGCGCCGGGCTGGCTACCGGCGAGCTGATCGCCACCGTGGCATTGCCGCCGCACGTGCCGCGGGCGGTGGACGCCGACGCCGCCGGCCTGGTGCTGCTGGCCACTGAAGACGGCGTCAGCGAAGGCGCCATCGGTGACCGATACGAGTCGGTTGATCCCAGCCGCCGCCTCTACGACGTGACCGCGACCGGCACGGGCTGGCGGGCTCCTCAAGAAACAGTCGAGCGCGCCTACGAGTTCGGCGCGCTGGCCACCGCGGCCCAGTTGGTCGGCGCCGCCGAGGCGCTGCTGGACGCCGCGGTGGACTACGCCAAGCAGCGCTCCCAATTCGGCCGGGTGATCGGCTCCTATCAGGCGATCAAGCACAAGCTGGCCGACGTGCACATCGCCGTGGAGTTGGCCCGCCCCCTGGTCTATGGCGCCGCCCTGTCGCTGGAGCCACGCGACGTCAGCGCCGCCAAGGCGGCGGCGTCCGACGCGGCCCTGCTCGCGGCGCGGGCGTCGTTGCAGACCCACGGCGCGATCGGGTTCACTCAGGAGCACGACCTGTCGCAGTGGCTGCTGCGGGCGCAGGCATTGCGGTCGGCCTGGGGCACGCCGGAATCGCACCGGCGGCGAGTGCTGGAGGCATTGTGACCATCAACGAAGAACGGGAGATGCTGCGCGCGACCGTCGCGGCCCTGGTCGCCAAGCACGCGAGCCCGGCGGCGGTGCGCGCCGCGATGGAATCCGACCGCGGCTACGACGAGTCGCTGTGGCGGCTGCTGTGCGAGCAGGTGGGCGCGGCCGCGCTGGTGATCCCCGAGGAGCTGGGCGGCGCCGGCGGTGAATTGGCCGACGCGGCAACGGTTCTGCAGGAGCTGGGCCGCGCCCTGGTGCCCTCCCCGCTGCTGGGCACCACGCTGGCGGAACTGGCGTTGCTCGCCGCCCCGGAGCCGGACGCAGAGACGCTGGCCGGCCTGGCCGAAGGCGGCCTGATCGGCGCGCTGGTGCTCGACCCCGAGTACGTGGTCAACGGCGACGTCGCCGATGTCGTCGTCGCCGCGGGTGACGGCCGGCTGAGCAGGTGGACGCGTTTCAGCGCGGAGCCCGTCGGCACCATGGACCCCACCCGCCGCCTGGCCCGGGTGCGCCCCGAGGAGACCGAAGACCTCGGCGCCGACGCGGGAATCGCCGACGCGGCGGCGGTCCTCCTGGCGGCCGAGCAGGTCGGCGCCGCCGAGCGCTGCCTGGAACTGACCGTCGAATACAGCAAGAGCCGAGTGCAATTCGGACGACCGATCGGCAGCTTCCAGGCCCTCAAGCACAGGATGGCGGACCTGTATGTGGCCGTCTCGGCCGCCAAGGCGGTCGTGGCCGACGCGTGCAACGATCCGACACCCACCAACGCCGCCACCGCGCGCCTCGCCGCCACCGAGGCGCTGCAAGCCGTCGCCGCCGAGGGGATCCAGCTGCACGGCGGAATCGCGATCACCTGGGAGCACGACATGCACCTGTACTTCAAAAGGGCACACGGCAGCGCGCACCTGCTCGACACGCCACGAGAGCTGTTGTGCCGGCTGGAGTCCGAGGTGCTGACGTCGCCGTGAACGACCACGTCGCGCTGCGCGCCGGCATCCCGCCCTTCTACGTGATGGATGTCTGGCTGGCGGCCGCCGAGCGCCAGCGCAGCCACGGCGATCTGGTGAACCTCTCGGCGGGGCAGCCCAGCGTCGGCGCACCCGAACCGGTGCGTGCGGCGGCGGCCGCCGCGCTGCACCTCAACGAGCTGGGCTACACCGTGGCGCTGGGCATTCCGGAGCTGCGCACCGCGATCGCCGCCGACTATCGACGCAAGCACGGCATCGACGTCGAGCCCGACGCGGTGGTGATCACCACGGGCTCCTCCGGCGGGTTCCTGCTCGCCTTCCTGGCCTGCTTCGACGTGGGCGACCGGGTGGCGCTGGCCGACCCCGGCTACCCGTGCTACCGAAACATCCTGTCGGCGTTGGGGTGTGAGGTGGTCGAGATCCCCTGCGGGCCGCAGACGCGTTTCCAGCCCACCGCACAGATGCTCGCCGAACTCGACCCGCCCGTGCACGGCGTGATCGTCGCCAGCCCGGCCAACCCCACGGGGACGGTGATACCGCCGGCCGAGCTGGCCGCGATCGCGTCCTGGTGCGCGGAGTCGGGCGTGCGGCTGATCAGCGACGAGGTGTACCACGGGCTGGTCTACGACGGCGCGCCGCAGACCAGCTGCGCCTGGCAGACCTCGCGAGACGCGCTGGTGGTCAACAGCTTTTCCAAGTATTACGCGATGACGGGGTGGCGGCTGGGCTGGCTGCTGGTCCCAGCACCGCTGCGCCGGGCGGTGGAATGCCTGACCGGAAACTTCACGATCTGCCCGCCGGTGCTTTCCCAGATCGCCGCCGTGGCCGCGTTCACCCCGGAGGCGACCGCCGAAGCCGACGGCAACCTGCGGCACTACTCGGCCAACCGTGCCCTGCTGCTCGACGGGCTGCGCCACATCGGGATCGACCGGTTGGCGCCCACCGACGGCGCGTTCTATGTCTACGCCGACGTCTCGGACTTCACCTCCGACTCGCTGGGGTTCTGCTCGAAAATGCTGGCGGACACCGGGGTTGCCATCGCACCCGGGATCGACTTCGACACCGTGCGGGGCAATTCGTTCGTCCGGCTCTCGTTCGCCGGCCCGACGAGCGACATCGAAGAAGCCCTGCGGCGGATCGGGCCCTGGCTCGCGAATCAACCCCCGGCAGTTACCGGATGAACCGCCCGGCAACCTCGGGCTCGGTGACTTCCCGCAGCCGGTGCCGCGTAATCAATCGCCGAGGATTGGGGCGAGCCGGGCTTCGAGCGCGACACGGTCGCCCAGGCCGGTCACGTCGATGCCGAAGCGATCGCTCAGGGCGTCGACGACGCCGGCCGCATCGTCCAGGCGGATTTTTTCGGTGGCGTCGGCGCGGTGAACCACGAGGTAGCGGCCGGCCAGGTTCACCCGGGCGTCGTCGGTGACTATCGCCGCCGTCAGCCCTCGCACGAACAGAGAGGACGGATGCGTCGAGACGAACCAGCTGCCCACCTGCAGGTCGACCTGCGGCACGCTGCGGGTGGTGAACTCGTAGAGCGACACCCACTCGCCACGGATCGACGACTGCAGCACCAGCCCCTCGTCGCGGTCCATCAGCCGGTACGACTCGTGCGTGGTCTCCTGCACGCTGACGGTTTCGATGCGAAGGGGCGCCGTCGGCGTTTGGCCGCCGAACCCGACGTCGACCAGGTAGGAACCCTGGGAGCCGGGGAACGTCACCGCCAGCACCGTATGGGTCTGCGCGGGCACCGGCGCGTCGGATGGCCGCATCCAGACGACGCGGCCCGCGAGGCGCCGCACCCGAAAACCGACCTCGGCCAGCGCGTAGCCCATCAACCCGTTCTGCTCGTAGCAATAACCACCCCGGCGCCGACGAACCAGCTTGTCGGTGAGCGCCGCGGGGCTCAGGTCGTCGACCGGCACCCCCATGACCGGATCGAGGTTTTCGAAGGGAATGGCCCGGGTATGCGCGCTGACCAGATCCCGGAGCACGCCGAGGCTCGGCTCGACGGCCCCGCGGTAGTTGATGCGGTCGAAGTACTCGTTCAGATCCAGCGTCATGAAGCCATTCTGCGGCGGGCGGCGGAGCGTCCGAGCGCCTTCGACAGACATATACCCATGGGGGTATTATCGCGAGCGTCCGGGAGCACGCGATGGAAAGGGAGAACCAATGGCGGACGTCGACCTCTATATCGATCCGGTATGCCCGTTTGCATGGGTCGCCTCGCGCTGGCTGCTCGACGCGGCCGCCACCGGACACACCCCGGTCACCCTGCGGCAGATGAGTCTGGCGGTGCTCAACGAGGGCAAGGACCTCGATGAGAAGCAACAGGGCATGATGGACCGATCGCGCCGGTTGGGCCGGCTGTTCGCCGCCGTCGCCGAGCATGGGCCCGATGCATTCGCGGGCCTGTACCACTCGATCGGTTCCCGCCTGCACGTGCGCAAGGAAGAGATCGACGACGGCACGATCCGGGAGGCCCTCGCCGAGAACGGGCTCGACGAGTCGCTCGCCGGTGCGGTAGACGAGAGCAGGTTCGACGACGTCGCCAGGCAGGCGCACGAAGCCAGCCAAAAGGTGTTGGGCGGTCCCTCGGGAAGCCCGATCATCGCGGTCGACGGGCAGGCCTTCCACGGACCGGTTCTGACCGGGGTCCCCAGCGGGGAAAATGGGGTCCGCTTGCTGGAGGCGATCGTCGCGGCCGCCGCAGTCCCCGAATTCGCCGTTCTGCAGCGGCCCTACCAGGGGCCACCCATTGTCGAGGAAGGCCACCGCTGATGTGCTACCCGATCAGGTGTCGCACCTGTGGAAAAACGACCTGGGCGGGCTGCGGAGCGCACGTGGACCAGGTCCGCACGATGGTGCCGGCAGCGGAGTGGTGCCCCGGCCACGCCGAGGCCCGCGGACGCTGGTGGCAGCCGCGGCGGCCCTGATTCGCAACGGCGAACGTCGTCGCCGACGCCTGCCCACAAAAAAGTCGCGGGGCCGCTTGTTTGATACCTGTCGAATAGGGGAAGCTACAGATGGGTTCGGCGGGCAGTGCAGCTCGAGCCCAGTCCGACTGGGTAGCCCGATGGCCCGCCCCCTCAACGGGCCATCGGGCACCCGGCATGCGCCGGTAAGCGATGCACTGTGGATTACCAGATGCCGCGGGGTCAAACATCGACGTTGCCAAGTGGAAAATTTGCCAAGTGGACAATCGCGAGCCGCCGCACCGAGGGCACCGGTTCGAACGGGTTGCGCTCCGTTAGCGCGACCGTGCCCGTTTCAAGGCCCCTCGCAAGCCGCCCCATGTGCTGAAGCGGGTGGCGATCGAGTCCTTGACGACCGGCTTCTTGAAGCCGCGTAGGTCAACGAGGGGCTCGCCGGTCGCGTCAGCGATCATGCGCCGAATCTCCGCCCGCCCTTGCGCCAGTGCCGCCAAATCGGACGGGTCCCCCTCGATCCGAACAGCGGGAAGCACCTCGACTTCCAGGGCGGCGGGCCGGTAGGGCCGGCCCCGCATCACTTCCCTGGGGCCCTTGATGGCCAATGGAACGATAGGAATTCCCGCCCCGGCGGCGAGCTTGAACGCGCCGAGCCGGAAGGGGTAGATGCCAGGGGTGTCGCGGCGCTCGCCCTCCGGGAATATATGGATGGAAGCGCCCTCCGCCAGCAGCTCCCGCATCCGCTCGTAGGACGCCAGCGAGGAATCCAACGAGCCCGGCTCGAGGGCTATGACGCCGAGGCGCTCGGCGATCACCCCCAACGGACCTTTGAACAGTCGGCCCTTTCCGGTCATCGAAACGGGCCGGTCGAGCGCGCTCACGAGGAGGAGGGGATCCATGTCGGTCGGGTGATTGCTGACGTAGAGCGCCTGCCCCTCCGGCAGCGGGACACCCGTGCGCTGAAACGACATCCTGGTCGCGGAGAACAACAGGCGAAGTCTGCGCTGGGCGAAGCGCCACGCGGCGTCCCGATCTCGTGGCCACAGTCCCGAGCGCACGGACATCGCCACGACGGACATCGCCGCCCCCGCGATGTAGGCACCGACGACGCCCTGCCGGGACCGGTCGGCGAAGGTTCGTGCCCGGTACCAGCCCAAGCGGGCCATCGTCGCGGCCAGCCGCCACCGTCCGCCGGCAACCTTGCCCAAGGTTCCATCCCGATACGCTTGCCGGGTCTCTCGGCGGCGCAGCTTGCCACTGGAGGTCTTGAGCACCCCGCCGCGCGGAATCAGCACCACGTCGTCGGCCGACGTACCCGTCGTCGCGACCACCGCCGCACGGATCGAGGCTTTGATTTCGTCGTGCCGTGCCGCGTCGGTGGCGGTTTCGGCGACCACCACTATCCCTTCGCCGTGCTCGGGCATGTCTTCGCCGAACGCGATGACACACCCGCGGCGCACCCCGGGCACCAGGCCGACGGCCTGCTCGATGTCCTGCGGGTGATAATTGCGACCCGCCTTGATGATCAGGTCCTTGATGCGACCCGTGATGAAGAGTTCCCCGTCGGCCAGATAGCCCAGGTCGCCCGTATCAAGCCAGTCACCCACCCGGATCGCCGCAGTGGCTTCAGGTCTGCCGAAATAGCCCGCCATCACGGACTTCCCCCGGATCAGCACACGCCCCTCGTGGCGCTCCGGCACCGGTTCGTGCCTCGGATCCGTCGCCCCGACGATTTCGACCTGCTGATCGCCGATCGGCTTGCCGGCGGACACGAGGCTTCGGGTCCGCGATCCGGGGCCCGCGGGCACGGCACGACGGTCGGCCGCCAGCCGATCCGCGTCGACGGTGTCCACGCGCGGACCCTGCGGCCCGCCGCGCGCGAGCGTCACCGCAACGCACGTTTCGGCAAGCCCGTAGGCAGGCGCGAAAGCGCTCCGGCGGAAGCCGTAGGGCTCGAAGCGGCGGCGGAACTCGTCGAGGGCGCTGACCCGGATGGGCTCTGCCCCCAGCACCGCGAGTTCGACGCTGGAAAGGTCGAGTCCCGCGATGTGATCGTCCGAGACGCGCCCCGTGACATGGTCCAGTCCGAAGGGCGTGGTCGCGATGGCCTTCGCCCGAAACCTGTCGATGGCCCAGAGCCAAGACGCCGGCTTGATCAGGAAATCGACGGGCGACATCAACACGACGGTGGCGCCCGTGTAAAGCGCGATCCCCATCCAGGTTCCGATCAGCCCGAAGTCGTGGTAGAGGGGCATCCAGGACACCCCGACATCCCCGGGATTGAGGCCGGCGAGCGATTGTGGCCTCGCTGATCGCGCGGGTGTTCGCCAGCAGGTTGGTGTGGGTCAGCGCCACGCCCTTGGGGTCTCCCGTACTCCCGGAGGTGTATTGGATGAGCGCGAGCTCCGGGGGCGACTCGACACAGAAGAATTCCGCGCCGCCGCTGGTGAGGGAGTCCACCGTCGCGGATACCCGCAGAGAAGGGGTGGCCGCGCACAGCAGCTCCGCGGCCGCCTTGAACTGCGGATCGGACAGGATGAAAGCCGCCTCGGCACTCCGCAGAATCCGGCTGTGCCGCTGGATGTAGCCGTCCAGGTCGTCGAGTCGCACGGGCGGATAGATCGGCACGGGAACCCCGCCCGCGCACAGCGTGGCCACGAAGGCGACGAAGAAGTCTGGCCCCGTTGCCGCCAAAATCGCGACCCGCTCTCCCGTTACCAAGCCAAGGTTCACCATTCTCGAGGCTGCGCGCCTTCCGCGGTCCCAGAGTTCGGCGTAGGTCAGCTCCGTCACCTGGCCGTCGGCCGCCAGGAATTTCAGGTGGGGGAAGCGGCCATCTTTGCCGGCGCGGGCCCCCAGCAGCTCAAGCAGGGTCGACGGCGCGCTCGGCATGTCGGCAACGCTCGATATCGACATCGACGCGTCCGGGATCGGCGCCTTCGGCAGCCGCGCGATTGCAGGCTGACCGCCGGCCGCTGCATCTCCGCCGAGCTCTCGATCGATCGCCTCGAGCAGGTCGCGCGGCCGGCGAAACCTGCCGATTCCGTCGGTGGGCAAGTCAACCCCGTAGGCCGCACCAACCCGGATCAATAGATCGGCGAGTTCGATGCTGCCCAGGCCGAGCTGCTCCTCGAAATCGAAGTCGAGAATGTCGGGATCATCGATCTCGTCCAGGCCGGCGTCCCTCAGCACACCCGCAAGCTCGTCGCGCAGACGCTGCTCAGACTGCATTGGTTACCGGACCCCTTTCACCGTCGCCGGGTTTGCGCCCGATTGCACGCCGCCAATTCCGACGCCCGCAGAAATACTGCCGAATTTCCTATCCGAACCGTGGATGCACGTAAACCATAGGCAAGCAGTGGTCATCTCACGAACATCTCAATGTATTCCTTGGGCACGCGCGGTCCGCATCGTCGGGAATCCGGCAGACGATCGCCCGGGATGCCCGCGACGTCGGAATTTACCACGACCTGCGCGGTAGGCGGGTCACCGACGGACAGCGCCAAGACGCCGGCGACGAGGGCTTTCAACTGAGGATGAGACGCGCAAATTGCGAAGTTTACGCGTCCGGTCGGGCTTTGGCTGCTTTTTCAGCTGACAGGTGAAGCGCTGTGCCTGAATCGATTCGGAATGCATCGAACTTTTCCAATCGCAGGACGCCTGGCACCCAAGTCTTCTACGATCGAGCGCATACAGATCGGCACAAATGTGCCGATCCGCAAGGATGAGGGGCATTCCCACCTGCGTGGACGCTGGTTTGACCACGGGGTCTAACCACTCATGCCTTAAACAGCGAGGATACGACATGAGTGGTGCCTGCAACAGACCCGACTACGTCAACCCGCGAGACGCCTACGCCTTTCTCCGTGGTGGAAACTCTCAAAGCCAACTTGTGGCGACGTGCTTTTTCAACCGGCGCACCGACGACTCCGAACCGGTGTACGACCAAGTGCGGGCACGCATCAACGCTCGCTTACCCTACATCCCCCGGCTGGCGCAGCATGTAGTCGCCACGCCGCTGAAGTTGGCCCGGCCCGCGTGGTTCGACGCAGAATCCATCGACCTTGACTATCACGTGCAGAGCAAACGCGTTTCCGGGGGCGAATTCCCCGAGCTGATGCAGTCGGTCGAGGACGTCCTGGCCCCACTCGACCTGACACGTCCACCATGGCGGATCTACGTCGTCGAGGGTTTCGACGACGGAAAATGGGCCGTTGTCATCCAGTGCCATCACGTCCTGGGCGATGGGGCAGCATGCGTCGCGCTCTTCGGCCTGGCGCTCCTTGACATGGACTTATTGGCGCCGCCGCAGGTGGCCTGCCCCAAGGCCGTAGCCCCGCCGACGGCCGAACTCGTCCGGCAAGGTTTGCTGTGGCGCGGCCGCGACCTCATGCGGCGGTCCAGGAACGCGCTCGAGACGATGCATTCGCGCGACCGCCGGGCGGCCGCTGCGCGCAATCTCACGCGCTTGGCAAAGCTTGTGTCGCGCGAAATCCGGCACCCCTACAAGCCGGCCGCGATCAACCAGCCCGCGAGTGGCGATTGGGTCTTCCGCACGATCTCACGACCGCTCGAGGAACTCCGGGCGCTGGCCGACAGCACCCCGCGCGCAACGGTGAACACCGTCTACCTTGCGGCGTTGGCCCACGCCCTCGAAGAAGCGCTGGCTGCAGCGGGTCAGCCGCTGCAGGCGCCGCTGAAGATCGGCATACCCAAGAGCCTGCGCCGGGACACGAGCCAGGTGTGTGTCAACTCCGCCACCGAGACGGGCAACTTGGTGATCTCGGCGCCGCTTTCGCAGGATGACCCGCTCGCTCTCCTCCGTTCCATCACCGACCGGCAGCGGCACGCTCTCGACTCCGACGAACCCGGGACCCGTGCCATGCTCGGCAAAGGCGGGGCGGTCCAAACCTGGCCGATGAAGTGGAACGTCACCGCGACGTCGCTCAATGGCCCACCGGACGGGGTCTCCTGTCTCGGCGGCCGCCTCGAGCAGTGCTTATTGGCCGCCCTCCCCGGCGGCACGAAGTCCCTGGGGTTGGTCGGGTCCGCGTACAACGGCAATCTCGCGATCATGCTCACCGCGGACCGATCCCTGGCCCCGCTCGTGGACCGGGTGTGCGCCGGCATGCACGCGTGGTTGGACGACCTCGGTAAGCAGGTCGTGGCTGCGGACCGCGCCCGCCTGCGGGCATAAAACCCGCTGTGCCGCAGCAAACCTCGCCGCGGGCGGCGGCCGCTCCCGCGTCCACCGCGCGCACCGCCGCGTTCTTCGACCTGGACAAGACCATCATCGCCAGATCCAGCACCGTGGCGTTCAGCAAACCATTTTTCGACCACGGGCTGCTCAACACCCGCGCCCTTCTCAGGTCTGGCTACACCGAGCTGTTCTTCATGCTCTCCGGCGCCAAATACGACCGCCTGCACCGGATGCGCGTCCACATGCGCAACATGTGCACCGGTTGGGATGTGGCCCAGGTCAGGTCGATCGTCGATGAGAGGCTGCACGACATCGTGGCGCCATTGGTGTTCACCGAGGCCGCCGACCTGATCGCCGAGCACAAACTGTGCGGCCGCGACGTCGTCGTCGTCTCGGCGTCGGGCGAAGATATCGTCGAACCGATTGCCCGCAAACTGGGCGCCACCCATGCGATGGCGACCCGGCTGGCGGTCGAGCAGGGCAAGTACACGGGCGACGTGGCATTTCACTGTTTCGGCGAGCGCAAGGTGCACGCGATCCGCGAGCTTGCGGCCCGTGAGGGCTATCCGCTGGAGCACTGTTACGCCTATTCCGACTCCATCACCGACCTACCGATGCTGGAGGCGGTGGGCCACCCCAGCGTGGTCAACCCGGGCCGCAGGCTGCGTAGGAAGGCAAGCGAACGCGGTTGGCCCGCCCTGACGTTCTCCCGGCCGGTGCCGCTGCGCGACGGCACCCGGGTGCACTCGACCCGCGCGCTGCGACGCGGCTCCGGGTCCTAGTTGGGTCCCTAGTTCCAGGTTTTTGCGCACGCGTGCCGGCGCCCATGCGTAGGGCTCGGGGCGGAAATCACAGCCAGGTGTCCGGCGTGGTCGTGGTGAGAAACGCTTCCAGGTCGTCGCGCCACTGGGCCGGGGTCGTCTTGTCCGGTTCGATGCCGGTGTATTCACCGCGATAGAACAGCAGCGGCCGCGGCTTGATCTTGGGTGCCTCCGACAGGGATTCCACTCCGCCGAACACGACGAAGTGGTCCCCGCCGTCGTGTACCGACGCCACCGTGCAGTCGATGTAGGCCAGCGATCCGTCGATGATGGGAGAGCCGAGGGGCGAAGGGTGCCAGTCGATGCCGGCGAACTTGTCGGGTTCCTTCGACCCGAACCGGGCGCAGACGTCCTTCTGCTTCTCCCTCAATACGTTGACGCAGAAGCGGCCGCTGGCCTCGATGGCCGTCCAGGACCGCGACACCTTGGTCGGACAGAACAGCACCAGCGGCGGATCCAGCGACAGGGCCGCGAAGGACTGGCAGGCGAAGCCGCTCGGGACCCCGTCGTGCACGGTGGTGATGATGGTGATCCCGGTGCAGAACTGGCCCAGCACCTGCCGGAAGGCGCGCGGATCGATCTGAGCCGACATGTGCTCCAGGCTAGCCGCGCGCGCCGACCGTGAAGTCGTGACCCCACAGGCTGACGGCGGTGCTTTCCCGCGCGACCCAGCTTTCGTCCGCGACTTGCCTTCCCTCACAACCGAATTCCACGTCGAACCCGCCGGGTGTCTTCATGTAGAACGACAACATCAGGTCGTTGACATGCCGGCCCAGCGTGGCCGACATGGGCACCTTGCGGCGCAACGCGCGGTCCAGGCACAGACCGACGTCGTCGGCGTTTTCCACCTCGAGCATCAGGTGCACGATGCCGCTGGGCGTGGGCAGCGGCAGGAAGGCCAGGCTGTGGTGACGCGGATTGCAGCCGAAGAACCGCAGCCATGCGGGCGCCCCGTCCGCGGGCCGCCCGACCACCTGCGGCGGCATCCGCATGGAGTCGCGCAGCGTGAAGCCGAGCACGTCCCGGTAGAAGTGCAGCGCCTCGGCGTCGTCGCGGGTGGACAGCACCACGTGACCGAGGCCCTGTTCACCGGTGACGAACTTGTGCCCGTACGGGCTGACCACCCGGCGGTGTTCCAGGGCCACGCCGTGGAAGACCTCCAGGCAGTTGCCGGACGGGTCGGAGAACCGGATCATCTCGACCACGCGGCGATCCGCCAGCTCGGCGGCGGTGGCCTCCTTGTACGGGACGCCCTCCACCTCGAGCCGATTCCGAATGTCTTGCAGGCCTTCGGCGTTCGCGCATTCCCAGCCGGCCTCCATGAGCCGGTCCCGCTCGCCGGGCACGATCACCAGCCGGGCCGGGAAGTCGTCCATGCGCAAATACAGCGCGCCCTCGGTGTTACCTTTCGAAGCACCTGAGCCCTCGACCATGCCAAGTACCTTCAGGCCGTACTCGCGCCAGGCCGCCATGTCGGTGGCCTCGACCCGCAAGTAGCCCAGAGACCGGATGCTCATCACGCACCTCCCAGGAAATCGATGGTGAGCTTGTTGAACTCGTCGAACTTCTCCACCTGCGCCCAGTGCCCGCATTGCCCGAAGACGTGCAACTGCGCGCGCGGAATGGTCTTGAGCGCGACCAGCGCGCCGTCCAGGGGATTGACCCGGTCCTCGCGGCCCCAGATCAGCAGGACGGGCTGACGCAGCCGGTACACCTCGCGCCACATCATCCCCAGCTCGGCGTCGGTGCCCGCGAACGACAGCCCCATCGCGCGCGTCGCCGTGAGCGATTCCGGCGTGCCGGCCAGGGCGAAACGCTCGTCGACGAGCTGGGGGGTGATCAGCTTCTTGTCGTACACCATCACCCGCAGGAAGGCCTCGAGGTTTTCGCGGGTGGGGTCCATGGAGAACGCCGAAAGCCGCTTGACGCCCTCGGTCGGATCGGGCGCGAACAGGTTGATGCTCAGACCGCCGGGACCCATCAAGACCAGGCGCCCGGCCCGGTCGGGGTAGTCCAGGGCAAACCGCACCGCGGTGCCCCCACCCAGGGAATTGCCTACCAGCGGAACGCGTCCAAGGCCCAGCTGGTCGAAGAGCCCAATGAGCGCTCTGGCGGCGTAGCGGTTGAACTGCCCGTGCTCCGCGCGCTTGTCGGAGCGGCCGTAGCCGGGCTGGTCGACGGCCAGCACGTGGAACCGCCGCGCCAGGACCGGGATGTTCCGCGCGAAATTCGTCCAGCTTGCGGCGCCCGGACCGCCGCCGTGCAGCAGCACGATCGTCTGCTCGTTGCCGGCCCCCGCCTCGTGATAGTGCAGCTTCAGGGGTCCGTCGACGTCGACCTCGACAAAGCGCGAGGTGGACTCGAACGTCAACTCCCCGGTTACGGTCACACTCACACCATGGTGTCGCCCGGCGGCAAGCCGAACTCATGGTTCCCGAAGATCACGTACGCGCGCTCGGGGTCGTTGGCGGCGTGCACCCGCCCGGCGTGGGCGTCGCGCCAGAACCGTTGGATTGGAGCGTCATTGGCCAGCGCGGTGGCGCCGGACGCCTCAAAGAGCCGGTCGATCGCGGAGATCGAGCGCCCGGTGGCCCGCACCTGGTCGCGCCGTGCGCGGGCGCGCAGGTCGAACGGGACCTCCTTGCCCGCGACCAGCAACGCGTACTCGTCGCCGACGTTGCCGATCAACTGGCGCCAGGCGGCGTCGATGTCGCTGGCGGCCTCGGCGATGCGGACCTTGGCGAACGGGTCGTCCTTGGCCTTCTCGCCGGCGAACGCCGCGCGCACCCGCTTGCCCTGGTGCTCCACGTGCGCCGCGTAGGCACCGTATGCCATGCCGACGATCGGCGCCGATATCGTGGTCGGATGCATTGTGCCCCAGGGCATTTTGTAGACCGGCGCGGTATTGGTCAGCTGGCCCCCGGCGGTCTGGTCGTTCATCGCCTTGTAGGACAGGAACCGGTGGCTGGGCACGAAGACGTCCTTGACGATCAGGGTGTTGCTGCCGGTGCCGCGCAGGCCGACCACGTGCCACACGTCGTCGATGCGGTAGTCGCTGTTGGGGATCAGGAAGCTGCCGAAGTCCACAGGACGGCCGTCCTTGAGGACCGGGCCGCCGACGAACGCCCACGTCGCGCGGTCGCAGCCCGACGACCAGTGCCATGCCCCGTTGACCAGGTAGCCGCCGTCGACCACGGTGCCCGCACCCATCGGGGCGTACGACGACGAAATCCGCACGGTCGGGTCATTGCCCCACACGTCCTCCTGGGCCTGCTGGTCGAACTGCGCGAGGTGCCAGTTGTGCACCCCGAGGATGGAGGCCACCCAGCCCGTCGAGCCGCACGCGCTGGCCAGCCGACGGACGGCCTCGAAGAACAGCGTGGGGTCGCACTGCAGGCCGCCCCATTGCTGGGGCTGCAGCAGCGTGAAGAAGCCGGCCGCGTCGAGTTCGTTGATCGTCTCTTCGGGGATGCGGCGCAGCTCTTCGGTGACCCGGGCGCGCTCGCTGATCCGCGGCAGCAGATCATCGATGGCGGACAGTACCGACTGGGCGTCGCGTTGTTGAATGGTTGTCACTGAAGTTTGCCTCCCAGACGAGCGGACTTACCCGAAAGACTAGAACACGTTCCGATTTGTGTCGAGCAGGGTATTCCTGCGGCTGGTAGGCCACATATTTTGATTTCTGTAACATGTTCTAGTCGCGAGAAGGGAGGGAGCCTTGACCGAGGCGGATCTGGACCACGCCCCCGACGAGCCGCTCGGCGAGCACGTCCTGGAACTGCAGATCGCCGAGGTCGTCGCCGAGACCGACGACGCGCGGTCGCTGGTGTTCTCGGTACCGAGCGAGCCGGGCGATCCGAGCATCCCGCCGGAGCGGCTGCGGTACGCGCCAGGGCAGTTCCTGACGCTGCGGGTGCCCAGCGAGCGCACCGGCTCGGTGGCGCGCTGCTACTCGTTGTGCAGTTCGCCGTTCACCGATGACGCGCTCGCGGTCACGGTCAAGCGGACCGCGGACGGGTACGCGTCCAACTGGCTGTGCGACCACGCCCAGGCGGGCATGCGCATCCACGTGCTGGCCCCGTCGGGCACCTTCGTCCCCAAAACTCTCGACACCGACTTCCTGCTGCTGGCCGCCGGCAGCGGGATCACCCCGATCCTGTCCATCTGCAAGTCGGCGCTGTCCGAGGGCAGCGGGCAGGTGACGCTGGTCTACGCCAACCGCGACGACCGTTCGGTGATCTTCTCCCAAGCGCTGCGGGACCTGGCGGCGAAATACCCCGAACGTCTCACGGTGCTGCACTGGCTGGAATCGGTGCAGGGGCTCCCGAGCGCAACCGCGTTGGCGAAGCTGGCCGGCCCCTACACCGATCGGCCCGCGTACATCTGTGGGCCCGGACCGTTCATGGACGCGGCCCGCGCGGCGCTGGAGTCGCTGAAAGTGCCTGCAGCGCTGGTACATATCGAGGTTTTCAAATCGCTGGAGTCGGATCCGTTCGCCGCCGTCAAGATCGAGGACACCCCGGAGGGTGACCAGCCGCCGGCCACCGCGGTGGTCGAGCTGGACGGCGAGACGCACACCGTGTCGTGGCCGCGCAACGCCAAGCTGCTCGACGTGCTCCTGGCGAAGGGCTTGGACGCGCCGTTCTCCTGCCGGGAGGGACACTGCGGTGCCTGCGCGTGCACCCTGCGCAAGGGCAAGGTGCGCATGGAGGTCAACGACGTCCTGGAGCAGCAGGATCTGGACGACGGCCTCATTTTGGCCTGTCAATCTCGGCCGGAATCTGATTCGGTAGAAGTCACCTACGACGAGTAGTCGCGGAGTTAGGTTCACCCTTGGGTCCCGGAAAGGGGAAACGAGATGATCCGGCCGGTAGCGGGTGTCGCCGCGGTCTTACCCATGCTGGCCATGCTGGCCTGTGTCCCCGCCGGCGTCTCGCGCGCGGCGAGCAACACCGCCACGACCCTGTTCCCCCTGGACGGCCCGAACCAGCTCGAGACGCACATCACCCTCGACTGCTTCAAATCCGGCGGCTTCTGCAACTTCACCGCCGGCGCCGACAGGCAGACCCCCGACGGGGTCACCGGATTCCCGAACGACCTGTGGGCCCGACAGACCACCGAAATCCGCTCGTCGAACCGGATGGCCTACCTGGACGCGCACTCCAACGGGCAGAACGAACGCGTCAACAAGGCGATGGGGAGCGACGAGATCACCACCGTCTACTTCGGCGGCGGCCCACCGGACAAGTACCAGACCAACGGCCGTATCGACTCGACCGACTGGTCGACGGGCCAGCCCAAGACCGACGTCAACGTCATCACGTGCACCCACATCCAGGTGGTCTACAGCGGGGTCAACATCACCTCGCCGTCCACCTGCGCGCAGACCACGTTCTCTTAGGGGCCGCGCGGCCTTCGCCGAGCCGACGCATGGTCCGGTCAAGGCGTCGGTCTACGCCCTAACTCCCGGGGATGTCATCGCACGAAGTGACCGCACGATCCGCCCGGTGGCCCAGAGCCCGTAGAGGGCAGCGCGTTTGGAGACCAAGCCCGAGACGGGCGCGAGGACGACGTGGCGCATGCCGGCGTCTCCGAAGGCCCGAAGTCTTGCGACCACTTGGTCGGGAGTACCCCACAATAGGGTGCCCTCGGTGACCAGGTCGTCCGGTACGGCGGCGATCGCCGCGTCCATCGTCGCCCGGTCATAGTTACCGGGCACGAAATCGACGAGCGGGTTGAAGTGTTCGCCAAACGGGTGCACGGCCCCGGCTTGGCGCCACCGGTCGCTGGGCGCCATGAGCCCCAGCGCGCGGATGACCTTGGTCTTGAGCATGTCCCGCGCCTCGCCCTCGGTGGGTGCAAGCACCGCAAACCGGTGCAGCGCAGGAGTGATCGAGGCAGGGTTTCTACCCGCCTCGCTCGCCGCGGCTCGCACCGTCGCCAACTTGTCCGCGTACTCGCCCGGCGACACCACCGCCGTGGGATACCACCCGTCGCCGTAGCGCCCGGTCAATGCGAGCATCCTCGGCCCGTGTCCGGCGATCCAGATCTCCGGCACCCGGCCAGGTGCGGGTTTGAGATCCATCGGCGCCCGTTCGAGGCGAAAATGGCTGCCCGAGAAACTGATAGGTCCTCGCTCCGAGAGGCACAGCCGGATGATCTGCAGGGCCTCGTCCAACAGCCCGACCGATCCGGACGAGTCCAGGCCGTAGGGGTCGATGTTCATCCGTTCGCCTGCTCCGATGCCGAGAATGGGAGCGCGCTTGGTGAGATGCGAAAGCGTCATCATGGCTTGCGCGATCACCACGGGGTGCCGCCTGATCGGCTCGGTGACCCCTACGCCCAGGCGCATCCGCCCGACACGCGACGCGAGGAAACCGAGGAGCACCTGGTAATCGAAGAATTCGTGCGGCGTCGAGCGTTGCGCGGCGAGCCACGTCAGTTCCTTGTCCCAGATGTCAGTGGGAAAGACATTCTGGAAGTGGTCGATGAGCATCACGGAGTCCAGCCGCATCGTCCGGGCTCCGAGGAGAAAGGCGCGAGTGGCGCTGAGCGGAGGCTGGGTGCCCAACTGAAGGCCGACCGAGATTCGCGAACCGGTCACAGCGTCCTCACGCGGCGAGGGCAATACGGGCGCGCATGCCGGTGTGCGATCACTGTCGTGTAGCGGCTGCAATATCAGCTGTCCGACACGTGCAGGCCTGCACTCGCCGTCGCTTGCACAGGAACACGGCACGTCGGGCACCCATCACGTAACTCCCTCCCGCACATCGGTGCTTGGGCCAGTCAAGCGAGCGCCGGACGTGCCCGGCAAGTGCCGAAAGGCACCGGCAGGGTATATCGCGGGTCGCCGTGTTGCCGCGTGGCCGACGCCATGCGCGCGAACTCTGTTTGCGCCGGCCGACTCCTCGCGGTCGAGACCGACGGTGCCGGTGTCGCAGCGCCGCCTTGCCTGCCCGGGCCGCCCGGCAGCGACGCCCCGACTCCCCCCTGCTAGGGACTTCGGTCTCTAGCCCGCGTACACCGGTAAGCCCAAACTGGTTTCGCGATGTGTTCCGCGGGGCCGATGATGAACATCGTGACCGGCGGGAGGCGAGAAAAGGGATCGGGCGGTGACCGAAGCGGTCGACGCAGGTGGGTGCGGGATACGGTATCGATCAGCCGCCATGCCCGGAGCGGCTGGCTCGGGGCGGCGGGCCGTTCCGGCCTGCCGCCGCTCCGGCGGGGGCCTGCTCATCGCGAAGCTCGACCGAAAACTGAGACGTCACAGGCTGACGTTGTCCGCATTCGAGCACGACCTCACCGCGGAACGGCACGGGAAGCGCCAGGCAGTGCTCGCCGCACCGGCGCCGCGCGTGGCGGGCGTATTCCCACGGCCCTCGGCTGCGAGCCGCTAGGCAACCCGAGCGACCATGGGCGATCACATAAACGTCAGCCTCACCGGGACACAGCAGACCGCGCTGGTCACCCTGTACGGCAAAGCCCTTGAGAGCCGTCGGCCGGATTCGGTCCTTGCCGATCGGGAAGCCGATCGTGCCGTGCAGCGCATCGACTGCGACTTTGGTTCGCTGCGGATGCGCCGCCGGGATCAACGGTCCTGCGCGCTACGGTCGAAGGCTTACGACACCAAGGTGCTGCGATTCCTTGAGCGCCATCCCGACTGCGTCGTGCTCCACCTCGGCTGCGGGTTGGACACCCGGGCATACCGGGTCGGCCCGCCGCCGACGGTCAGCTGGTATGACATCGACCTGCCCGACATCATCGCGTTGCGGCAAAGGCTGTTTCCGCCCCAAGCCGAGGTGCACACCGTCGCCGCCTCGGTGACTGACCCGGGACTGCTCGACGCGATCCCCCATGACAAGCCTGTCCTGGCGGTCGCGGAGGGTTTGACGCCGTACCTTCGCCGCGCCGACGGCTTGGCGATGCTGCGGCGCATCGTGGCGCATTTCCCGTCGGGCGAAATGCTTTTTGATGGCTACAGCCACCCCGGAGTGTGGGTGCTGCAGCGCTACCCGCCGGTGAAAGCCTCTGGCGCCAAACTTGATTGGAGCATCGGAAACCCCGGGGAGCTCGAACGGGAAGTACCCGGACTGATTTTCGACTGCGAGTGGTGGTTAGCAGACGCCGACGACGTCAAGCGGCTCCTACCGCCTTGGTACCTGTACGAGATGCGGGTCCTGTTCCGCATCACCCCGATCCGGCGAATGGGCCGGGGTTTGCGGTACCACTTCGGATCAGTTATGTGAAAGGGCCTGCGGCGCCACGGAGGTTTGGGCCGCCTCCGACTCGCGCGTGAGGAAGCTGGTGAGCTCCCCGATCGCGCTCATCATCGGGGAGGGGAACACGATGGTGGTGTTCTTCTCCACCCCGAGCTCGAGCAGGGTCTGCAGGTTTCGCAGTTGCAGGGCCAGCGGATGGCTCATCATGGTGTCGGACGCCTCGCCCAGCGCGGCGGCGGCACGCGCCTCGCCCTCTGCGGCAATGATTTTGGCGCGCTTCTCCCGCTCCGCCTCGGCCTCACGCGCCATCGCGCGCTTCATGCTGTCGGGCAGCTGGATGTCCTTGAGCTCGACCAGGGTGACCTCGACACCCCACTCCACGGTGGTGGTGTCGAGGATCTGGCGGATGCTGCCGTTGATCTTCTCCGTCTGGGCCAGGACCTCGTCGAGGGAGTGCTGCCCGACGACGTTGCGCAGGGTGGTCTGGGCGATCTGATTGATGGCGGCGCTGACGTTCTCGATGACGACGACGGACTTGCGCGCGTCGACGACGCGGAAGTAGGCGACCGCGGCGATGTCGACGCTGACGTTGTCGCGGGTGATGATGCCCTGCGACTGGATCGGCATGGTCACGATGCGCATCGACACCCGCCACAGCCGGTCGATGACCGGGACGATGAACCGCAACCCGGGCTCGCGGACACCGATGACCCGGCCCAGGCGGAAGTGCACCCCGCGCTGATACTGCTGCACGATGCGGATCGAGGCGCCCAACAGCAGGACGGCCACGAAGGTCGCCGCTACCGCCGAGACGACGGCGCTGTTGCTCATGGAAGCCAACCCTAGGAGCGGCCCGGTTGGCAGTCAGCAGCCAGAAGTCACGGCCTGCAAGGCCGAAAGGCCCTCAACGGACCGGCGTCCGCTGGCAGGCGCCGCCGAGGCGGTGCGCATGGTCGCGATCATCGGAGAATCACGGCGATGGCGGCAATCTCGCCGAGCCTGATCTAGCGCGGCAGGCCGAGCAGCCGCTCGGCGGCCACCGTGAGCAGGATCTGCTCGGTGCCGCCGGCGATCGTCAGGCAGCGGGTGTTGAGGAAGTCGTAGACGGCCTGGTTGTGGACCAGGCCGGCGCCGTCGCAGACGTCCATGGCGTATTCGGCCAGCGCCTGCCGGTAGCGGACGCCGATGAGCTTGCGGACGCTGGACTGGGCACCGGGATCCTGGCCGCCGACGGCCATCTGGGCGATCCGCTGGTCCAGCAGCGCGCCGGTCTGCGTGGCGACGATCAGCCGCCCGAGCCGATCCTGTTGGGCCGCATCCAAATCCAGTTCGCCGAGCACCCTGAGCAGTTCCTCCATCGGGTTGCCCAGGGCCGTGCCGGTCGCCATCGCGACCCGCTCGTTGGCCAGCGTGGTGCGCGCCAGCCGCCAGCCGTCGTTCACCGAGCCCACCACCATCTCGTCGGGCACGAACACGTTGTCCAGGAAGACCTCGTTGAACAGCGAGTCGCCGGTGATCTCGCGCAGCGGCCGGATCTCGATCCCCGGCGAGGCCATGTCCACCAGGAAGTAGGTGATGCCTTTGTGTTTCGGCGCGTCGGGGTCGGTGCGCGCCAGGCACACGCCCCACCGCGCCTTGTGCGCCGCCGAGGTCCACACCTTCTGCCCGGTGAGCAGCCAACCACCGTCACCCCGAACCGCTTTTGTCCGCAGCGACGCCAGGTCCGATCCGGCGCCCGGCTCGGAAAACAGCTGACACCACAGGAATTCGCCGCGCAGCGTGGCCGGCACGAAGCGCTCGACCTGCTCCGGCGTCCCGTGCTCGAGGATCGTCGGCACCGCCCACCAGCCGACCACCAGGTCCGGACGTGCGACGCCGGCCGCCGCCAGTTCCTGGTCGATCAGCAGCTGCTCGGCCGGTGACGCCGCGCGGCCGTGCGGGGCCGGCCAGTGCGGCGCCTGCAGCCCCGCCTCGGCGAGGGCGGCCTGACGCTGCTCGACGGGCAGCGCGGCGATCTCGGCGACGGCCGCCGCGATCTCCGGCCGCCGACCCTCGACGTCGGACAAATCGATGCTCAGGCGGCGCCGCACGCCGGCCTGGGTCAGCGCGGTGATCCGGCGCAGCCAGCGCTCGGCCCCGCCCAAAAACGCGCCGATGCCGTGGGCCCGGCGCAGGTAGAGGTGCGCATCGTGCTCCCAGGTGCAGCCGATGCCGCCGAGCACCTGGATGCAGTCTTTGACGTTGGCCTTCGCCGCGGCGATGGCGGTGGCGGCGGCCAGGGCGGCCGCGATCGAGAACTGGGCCGAATCGGGGTCTTCGGCCGCGCGCGCGCCGTCGGCGGCGGCCACCTCGGCCTGCTCGGCGCGGCACAGCATCTCCGCGCAGAGGTGCTTGACGGCCTGGAAGCTGCCGATCGGTTTGCCGAACTGCTCGCGCACCTTGGCGTAGGCGACCGCCGTGTCCAGCGACCAGCGGGTCACGCCGGCAGCTTCGGCCGCCAGCACGGTCGCGGCCAGCTCCTCGACCCGCTCCCGCGCGTCGGTGACCAAGGTGGCCGGTGCCGACGTCAGCACGACCCGGGCCAGCGGCCGGGAGAAGTCCGTCGCCCGCAGCGGCTCGATGCGCACGCCGGAGGAGGCGTCTTGGGACGCGGCGTCGACCAGCAGCCAGGCGCCCCCGGCCGGCACCAGCAGGAGTGCGCCGCGCTTCGTTCCGCGGCGCCCAGGACGAACGGCAACGTGCCCGTGGCCCGCCCGGCCGCGCCGTCGAATTGCACGTCGCCGTCGAGCGCCAGCGCGGCGAAGCGCTCACCCGCGGCCAGCGCGGCGAGCGCGTCGCGAGAGATACCGGCCTCGGAGAGGACCACGGTGGCGAGTGCGGTGGTCGCGACGGGCCCGGGCACCAGCGCCTTCGCCGCCTCCTCGACCATGGCGCACAGATCCTCGATGCTGCCGCCCGCGCCGCCAGCGTCCTCCGGGATCGCGACGCCGAAGATGCCAAGGTCGGCCAGGCGGGTGAAGACCGGCCGCCAGGCGTCGGGGTCGCCCTGCTCGACCTCGCGGATCGCGGCCGTCCCGCCGGGGCCGGAAGTCGAATTGCGCGCCCAGTCGCGCACCAGCGCACGTGCGGCAAACTGCTCGTCGGTGACGGTCGCTACCACCCTGGTTTCCTCCGCGTGCTTTTGCTTCGACGTTATCTGGACATTGCCGTGGGCCGACTAGAACGTGTTCTAATAGTGCCAGCGATCGACCCTCAAGTCGAACGCCATCACGGCAGGACAGGCGGGGGTCCCGGCGGTACGGAGGTGAGAGATTCACACTGAGAATGCGTATCGTTTGCGAACGAGCCGCCCGGAACAGGAGCAATCCGTCACATGCCAGCGAACACGAACTCGGGCCGCGTTCCCGACTCGCAGCCGCGCGAGGTCGTGAACGTGGCGGTACTGGCCGAGTCCGAACTCGGCTCGGAGGCACAGCGGGAACGCCGCAAGCGCATCCTGGACGCCACGATGGCGATCGCGTCCAAGGGCGGGTACGAGGCGGTGCAGATGCGTGCCGTGGCGGACCGCGCCGACGTCGCGGTCGGGACGCTCTACCGATATTTCCCGTCGAAGGTGCACCTGCTGGTATCGGCTCTGGGCCGCGAGTTCACCCGCATCGACGCCAAAACGGACCGCTCCGCTGTTGCCGGGGGAACGCCGTTCCAGCGACTGAACTTCATGGTCAGCAAGCTGAACCGCGCGATGCAGCGCAACCCGCTGCTCACCGAGGCGATGACGCGGGCCTACGTGTTCGCCGACGCCTCGGCGGCCAGTGAGGTGGACCAGGTCGAGAAGCTGATCGACGGCATGTTCGCGCGCGCGATGGCCGACGGCGAACCCACCGAGGACCAGTACCACATCGCCCGGGTGATCTCCGACGTGTGGCTGTCCAACCTGTTGGCGTGGCTCACCCGCCGGGCCTCGGCGACGGACGTCAGCAAGCGGCTGGACCTGGCCGTGCGGCTGCTGATCGGCGACCAGGACGAGGCACGCCCCGCCTCGTAATGCACCCGTCAGGCCGGCGGCCCCGCGGTGCGGCCCCGGATCAGCTCGGTGTCCAGCAGCTCGACCACCGGCAGGTTCGACCGCGGCGGCTTGAGCAGCAGCTCGCCGGCCCGGCGGCCCTTCTGCAGACTCGGTTGCGCCACGGTGGTCAACCCCCGGCCGATCGCGTCCGGCACGCCGTCGAACCCGGTGACGCTCATCTGACCGGGGACGTAAATGCCGTGCGCGCGAAGGTAATCCATCGCGGAGAGGGCCAGGATGTCGGCCGTGCACATCAGCGCGGTGATCCGCGGGTTGGCCTCCAGCGCCGCCTTGGCCGCCGCCCCGCCCGACTCCGGTAGGTGATCGTCGCTCTCCACGATGGTCAGCGATTCCGGGTCGACGCCGGCCGCCGTCATCGCCTCCCAGACGCCGACGATGCGTTCGCGCTGGACGTCGAAGGCCGGCGACCGCAGCCGCTCGGCGTCGACCAGGCCCTGCCGGCGGTCCCGGCCCAGCCGCATCGTCAGCAGCCCGATCTCGCGGTGGCCGAGGCCCAGCACGTAGTCGGCGATCTCGCGCATCGCCGCGCGGTCGTCGATGCCCACCCGGGACACCCCGGACAGGCCTTTGGGCTGGTCGACCACGACCACCGGCAGGCGTCGCTGCAGGACCACCCCCAGATAGGGATCGTCGTCGCAGACCGAATACACCACGAAGCCGTCCACACCGGCGCCGAGCACGGCGGCCGTCCCGTCCTCGCGGTTGCGGCTTTCGCCGACGGCCAGCAGCAGCAGTCCCTGCCCCACCGCCTCGCAGGACTGTGCCACCCCGGCGACGAAATCCCGTGCCGCGGGGTCACTGAAGAAGTAGGTCAGCGGTTCGGCCATCACCAGGCCGACGGCACCGGCCTTGCGGGTCCGCAGGGACCGGGCGACCGGGTCGGGCCCGGCGTAACCCAGTCGCTTCGCCGTTGCCAGCACCCGCTCGCGCAGGTCGGCTGAGAGTTGATCGGGCCGGTTGAAGGCATTCGAGATCGTCGTGCGCGAAACCTTCAGTTCGGCCGCCAACGACGCCAGAGTCGCACGCCGGCGCGGTGTGGGACTCACGTTCGGTGACGCTACAACGCGCCCGCCCGTGCGCCGACGGCGCTTCGCTCCCCCGCTTTCTAATGGAAACGATTTTCATTAGTATGAAAGGTCGGCTGTCGGGCCGGCGAGAGGAATCGGACGTGCGCATGGCGCTGATCGGGCCGCGGGAGGCGCGGGCGGCACTGGCGGTTCTGGCCGCGACCCTCCCGCTCCTGGCGGGCGTGCTCACCGGCTGCGCCGGTGCGTCGCACCCCCGCGCGGCCACGGTGGTGGCCTCGACCGACGTGTGGGGCAGCGTGACCCGCGCCGTCACCGGCGGCCATGTCGCCGTCACGTCGATCCTGCGCGGCGCGGACACCGACCCGCACTCCTACCAGGCCACGCCCTCGGACGCCGCCGCCTTGGCCGACGCCGCCCTGGTCGTCTACAACGGCGGCGGTTACGACCCCTGGGTGGACCAGGTGCTGACCCGGCATCGGGCCGTGGCCTCCGTGCAGGCCTACTCGTTCGTCACCAACGGGCCCGGCGGGGGGCAACCTCCGGACGAGCACGTCTTCTACGACCTGAGCGTCGCCAAGTCGGTGGCCTCCTCGATCGCTGACCGGATGTCGGCCATCGACCCCCGAAACGCCGCCGACTACCGCGCCAACGCGGCCGCCTTCTGCCGCGGCGCCGACGCGATCGCCATCTCCGAACACGCGATCGCCAGCACGTACCCCGAGGCCAATGTCATCGAGACCGAACCCGTCGGGCACTACCTGATGGCGGCGTCCGGGCTCGTCGACCGCACCCCGCCCGCGTTCACCGCGGCCAACGAGAACGAGACGGACCCGTCGCCGGCCGACATGGCGTCCGTCCTCGACCTCATCGACCGTCGCCAGGTTTCGGCGCTGATCGTCAACCCGCAGACCTCCACCGCCGCGATCACCGGCGTCGAGGACGCCGCGCGGCGCGCGGGTGTTCCCGTCACCGAGGTGACCGAGACGCTGCCCGCCGGCGTCGACTACCTGACCTGGCAGCGCCGAACGGTCGACCAGTTGCTGGCGGCGCTGAGGGCGAAGCGGTGAGCGAAGCCGTGAGCGTGGACGCGGTCCCGGCCGTCGGCCGCCATGCGGAGGCCGTTCGGCTGAGTGGCGCACGGTTTTCGTTCGGCGACCGCGTGCTGTGGGACCACCTCGACCTGTCGGTGACACCCGGCGAGTTCATCGCGGTGCTGGGGCCCAACGGCAGCGGCAAGACCTCGCTGCTCAAAGTGTTGCTCGGGCAGCTGGCGTTGGACTCGGGCGAGGCGCTGGTCGACGGGAGGCCGATCACCGCGGGCAGCGCGCGGATCGGCTACGTCCCGCAACACCGCCCCATCGACCGGGAGGTGATGCTGCGCGGGCGCGACCTCGTCCGGCTGGGCATCGACGGGTTCCGGTGGGGCATCACGGCGCTGCGGCCCGCGGACCGGGCCCGCCGGCGCGCGGCGGTGCGCCGGGCGCTGCGCCAGGTCGGCGGTGAGCACCTGGCCGACGTCCGGGTCGGGGTGATGTCCGGCGGGGAGCTGCAACGGGTGCGCATCGCGCAGGCGCTGGCCGCCGACCCGAGGCTGCTGCTGTGCGACGAGCCGCTGCTGGCGCTCGACCCGGCCAACGCCAGGCTGGTGGCGGCGCTGATCGACGCCCGCCGCCGCGAGGCCGGCACCACGGTCATCGTCGTCACCCATCAGGTCAACGCGATCCTGCCCTATGTGGACCGGGTGCTCTATCTGGTCGACGGCCGGTTCCGGGTGGGCGGCGTCGACGAGGTGATGACCACCGAGACGCTGTCGGCGCTGTACCGGGCCGACATCCAGGTGGTGAAGGTCAGGGGCGGCTACGCGGTGGTCGGCGAGCCGGACGAGGCGCACGGCCGATGAACCAGCGGCTCGCCGACGTGGTGCACCATCTCTTCGCGTTCGACGTCACCGCCCACCTGCTCAGCCACGACTTCGTGCAGCAGGCCCTGCTGGCCGCCGCGCTGCTCGGCCTGGTGGCCGGGCTGATCGGGCCGTTCATCGTGATGCGGCAGATGTCGTTCGCGGTGCACGGATCCAGCGAATTGTCACTGACCGGCGCGGCGTTCGCGCTGCTGATCGGGTTTCAGGTCGGTGCCGGCGCGCTGATCGGCAGCGCGCTGGCGGCGGCGTTGTTCGGCATCCTGGGCCAGCGCGCCCGCGAACACGATTCGGTGATCGGCGTGGTCCTGGCGTTCGGGTTGGGCCTTGCGGTGCTGTTCATCTACCTCTACCCCGGCCGGACTGCAACCAGTTTCGCGCTGCTGACCGGACAGATCGTCGGGGTCGGCTACACCGGGCTGGCCATGCTGGCGCTGGTCTGCGTGCTTGTCGTCGCGGTGTTGGCGACGTGCTACCGGCCGCTGCTGTTCGCCACGGTCGATCCCGAGGTCGCGGCCGCGCGGGGCGTGCCCGTGCGTGCGCTGGGCATCGTGTTTGCCGCGCTGGTGGGTGTGGTGGCGGCACAGGCCGTGCAGATCGTCGGGGCGCTGCTGGTGATGTCGTTGCTCATCACGCCGGCGGCCGCGGCCGCCCGGGTGGCGGCCTCCCCGGCGGCGGCGATGCTGGCCGCGGTGGTCTTTGCCGAGGTGTCCGCCGTCGGGGGGATCGTCCTGTCGCTGGCGCCCGGCGTTCCGGTATCCGTCTTCGTCGCGAGCATTTCCTTCGCGATCTACCTGATCTGCCGGCTCGTCGGTAGCCGCCGGGACGCGCCCGCCAGAGGTTCTGCCGCCCCCATAAGCTAGGTGGGTGCCCGCCATCGACCTCAACGCCGATCTGGGCGAGGGCTTCGGCGTCTGGCGCCTCGGCGACGACGACGCCATGCTCGGCGTCGTCACGAGCGCCAACGTGGCGTGCGGCTTTCACGCCGGGGACCCGGCCGGCCTGCTGCGGGTCTGCCGGTCGGCCGCCGAGTGCGGCGTGCGGATCGGGGCGCAGGTGGGGTATCGCGACCTGGCCGGCTTCGGCCGGCGATTCATCGACGTCTCCGCCGAGGACCTCATCGCCGATGTGGTGTACCAGATCGGCGCGTTAAAGGCGATCGCGCACGCTTCGGGTTCGGCGGTCTCGTTACGTGAAACCCCATGGCGCCCTGTACAACACGATCGTCACCGACCGCTGAGCAGGCGGCCGCGGTCGCCGAGGCGGTGCGCCTGGTGGACGCCGCGCTGCCCGTGTTGGGCATGGCGGGTTCGGCGTTCTTCGACGAGGCCGCCCGCCTCGGCCTGCGCACGGTGGCCGAAGCGTTCGCCGACCGCGCCTACCTGCCGGACGGCCGGCTGGTCTCCCGGCAGGAACCGGCGCGGTGCTGCACGACCCGGCCGCGATCGCCGAGCGCGTGGTGACCATGGTGACGACGGGCCGGGTCACCGCGATCGACGGCACCGACATCCCGATCGCCGTGGAATCGGTTTGCGTGCACGGAGATTCGCCCGGTGCGGTGCAGATCGCGACCGCGGTTCGCGATCGCCTCGCGCGGGCGGCACCGAGATCAGGGCTTTCTGCTGATGCGCCTGCGGCTCGGTCGCCCCGATATCACCCGCTATGTGGACCGCTTCGATGTGCCCGCCGCGGGGCTGGATGCGCCGCTGTCGGTGACGTGGATGGGGGTGGCCACCCTGCTCGTCGACGACGGGTCGTCCGCGCTGATGACCGACGGCTACTTCTCCCGCCCCGGCCTGCTCCGCGTCGGGCTCGGGAAGGTGGAGCCGTCGGCGGCCCGCGTCGACGGCTGCCTGGCGCGGGCCAAGGTGTCCCGGCTGGCTGCGATCATCCCCGTGCACACCCACATCGACCATGTGATGGATTCGGCGCTGGTCGCCGACCGCACGGGCGCGCAGCTGGTCGGCGGCGAGTCGGCGGCCAACGTCGGGCGTGGGTACGGGCTGCCGGAGAACCGGGTGGTGGTCGCGGTCGGCGGCGAGCCGATCCGGTTGGGGGCCTTCGACGTAACGCTGGTGGAATCACACCATTGCCCACCCGACCGGTACCCGGGAGTGATCCGCGAACCGCTGGTTCCGCCGGTGCGTGCGTCGGCCTACCGCTGCGGCGAGGCGTGGTCGGCGCTGGTGCACCACCTGACGTCGGACCGGCGCCTGCTGATTCAGGGCAGCGCCGGTTTCGTCAGGGGCGCGCTGGCCGGGCACCGGGCCGATGTCGTCTACCTCAGTGTCGGCCAGCTTGGCCTGCGGCCGCGGTCGTATCTGGTCGACTACTGGAGTGAGACCGTGCGTGCGGTGGGCGCCCGCCGGGTGATCCTCATCCACTGGGACGACTTCTTCCGGCCGCTCTCAGAACCGTTGCGAGCCTTGCCGTATGCGGGTGACGACCTGGACGTGTCCATTCGTGCCCTCGACGAACTGGCCGCGGAGGACGGCGTCGCATTGCACCTGCCGACGGTGTGGCGGCGCGAGGACCCTTGGGCGTGAAGCGGATTGACAGCTTGGGACTCCCTTGGTCCTGACCCTGGCGATGGTGGTGCTTGGCGCCGTGCTCGCCTTCGCCGTCGTCCGCCCCCGCGGCTTGCCGGAGGCACTGGCGGCGGTCCCCGCGGCCGTCATCGTGGTGGCGGTCGGCGCGATCTCGATGCGTCAGGCGGTCCAGGAGGTCACGCGGCTTTCGAGTGTGGTCGCCTTCCTGGGCGCGGTGCTGGTGCTCGCCAAGCTCTGCGACGACGAGGGGTTGTTCGAGGCCGCCGGCGCGGCGATCGCGCGGGGCCGCGTCGGGTCGCGTGGCCTGCTGATGCGCGTGTTCGTCATCGCCTCGCTGATCACCGCCGTCCTGAGCCTGGACGCCGCCGTGGTGTTGTTGACCCCGGTGGTGTTGGCCGCGGTGCGCCGGCTGCGGACCCCGGTGCGGCCCTACGCCTACGCCACGGCTCATCTGGCCAATGGCGCCTCGCTGCTGCTACCGGTATCGAACCTGACCAATTTGCTGGCTTTTCACACGGCCAACATTTCTTTCACCCGCTTCACCGTGCTGATGGCGCTGCCCTGGCTCGGCGCCGTGGCCACCCTCTACGTCGTGTTTCGGTGGTTCTTCGCGGCGGATCTGCGCGTGCAGCCCGATCCCGAGGAACTCGGCCCGCCGCCCCGGCCCCCGGTTTTCGTGCTGGTGGTCGTCGGACTGACGCTGGCCGGGTTCGCGGTCGCCCAATCCGTCGAGGTGGATCCGGCGTGGGTGGCGCTCGCGGGTGCGGCGGTGTTGGCGGTGCGCAGCCTGAGCCGCGGGCACACCTCGGTGCTGGCCATAGCGCGCTCGCTGCATCCGTCATTTCTGGTCTTCGTGCTCGCGCTGGGCGTCGTGGTGCAGGCGGTCATGCTCAACGGGATGGACACCGCCATGTCCAAGGTGCTGCCGTCGGGTTCCGGCCTGCCCGCCTTACTCGCCATCGCGGCCATCGCCGCCCTGCTGGCCAACGTGGTCAACAACCTGCCCGCCACGCTGGTGTTGCTGCCGCTGGTCGCCGCCAGTGGTCCGGTCGCCGTCCTGGCGGTGCTGATCGGGGTCAACATCGGGCCCAACCTGACCTACGTGGGATCGCTGTCGAACCTGCTGTGGCGCCGCGTGCTGCGCGGGCACGATGTCGACGCGGGGGTCGGCGAGTACACCCGCCTCGGCGTGTGCACGGTCCCGCTCTCGCTGGCGGTCGCGGTGGTCGCGCTGTGGGCGTCGGTGCGGTTGCTCGGCGCCTAGCTTGGCTACTTTTCTCGTGCGCGCGGGGGTTGAGTGTGCACTGACGGCGTCGAATGTGCTTCTGTGGTAAGGCTTCTCGGCGTGTCGTCGCCCAGTTTCACTCGCGACGACACTCGTCAGACGCCATCCGAAAGCGTGGCGATCGCGAGCGCGGCAAGGCCGCGCGAAGCGGGCCGCCGCCATCCGAACTAAGCACAAACGTCCGCAACCAGCGGCAGCCCTATGACCTTTACCCGGGCACGGAATGGGTGCCGCGGCAACCACGGTGAACGGCGTGTCCAACGGGAATTCCCGGCCCAGCGACTCGATCTCGACCTCGCGGATGATGGTCGCCAGCGCGAGCGTGGCCTCCAGCATCGCGAAATGATCACCGACACACGAGCGCGGACCGCCACCGAAAGGCAGGTATTGCCAACGGCTCCGGCCCTGCGACCGCTCCGGAAGGAACCGGTCCGGATCGAAGTGCAGTGGGTTCTCCCATAGCGCTGGATCACGGTGCAGCGCATAGAAACTGACGACGGCGAGCGTGCCCGCCTCCACCCGGTGACCGTCCACCTCGATGTCGCGAGTGAGGGCAGCGCTGCGTTCCCGACGCCGGCGGACACAGCCGGAGCGCCTCGTGCAACACCCGCACGGTGAGGTCGAGTTCGGGCACGATGTCCGGGGTCAGCTCCCGCACACCCAGCGCGGCGACCTCGGCGCGCACCTGATCCTGAATGTGGCGGTGGTGGCCCAGGGCCCACAACGCGTAGGTCAGCGTGGTCGAGGTGGTGTCGTGGCCCGCCAGCATGAACAGCACCAGCTCGTGGCAGATCTCGTCGTCGGTCAGCCGCCGGCCGGTCTCCGGATCGACCGCGTCGATCAGGGAGCGCACCAGCGGGGCCTCCTTGTCCGAGTCGGCGCGCACCGCGTGCAGGATGTCGGCCGCCAGGCGGTGCAGCGTTTCGTTGCCCCGGCGAGCGGCGCGCTGGCTTTTAGTGGGCAGCCAGCGCGGCAAGTTGACCGGGCGCGTCGAGCGGTCGGCGACCCATGTCAACGCATCGCGCAGCGCACCGCCCACTTCCGCGGCGCGCTCGTCGAGGTCCATCCCGAGCACCGAGCGCCCCAGGGCGCGCAGTGTCAGCTTGCGGCACTCGGTGTCCAGGTCGACGGAGGCGTCGTCCTGCCAGCTGCGGGCGATCTCTTGCGCCGCCGCGGCCATGTGGCCCCCATAGCGCGGCACCTGACGCTTGGTGAACATCGGCTGCAGCGCGCGTCGCCGCGGTAGCCACTTCTCGTGCGGAAGGTCGAGCAGGTTGCCGCCCATCAGCGCGCGAAGTTCGACCAGTAACCGGCCGCGGCCGCGGTCGGCGACCTCGTCGCGACGGCCCAACAGATCGTGGGCACCCTGCGGTTTGGAGATCAGTACGATGTTCGGCATCAGCCACTTCGGGCCGAGCACGAGCCGGGTGACGGGGCCCCCGGCGTCGATCAGCGCCTGCATGCCTTCGATGTATGACCGGATTTCCTTGAGCTGCCGGAAGTACGGGAGCGGATTCTTCGGCACCAATGGCAGTGTGCCAACTTCGGATTTGTCCTGGACCTCGACCATGCCAACTCCTTTGTTTGCTGGCACGGTATGGCGGCTGCGGGATTGTGCGCATGCGTAGTCGACTACTCCACTTACCCGGGTCCACTCAACCGGAAAGGTTGTGCCCAGCGGCGGCGCGTCAGCCCAGCCCGGCGCCCGGTCCCGATCGGATGATCGTCGTCAGTTCCTCGCGGGACTGGGCCCCGACCCGCTGGCAGGCGCGGTAGACGTGACCCTCTACGGTGCGCACCGACATCACCAGCTTGTCGGCGATCTGGCGGTTGGACAGCCCGGTCGCGACCAGTTCCACGACGTCGCGCTGACGGCCCGATAGCTTGAGGCCCGTCGGAGTCCGCATCGCCGGTGTGCGCAAACCGCCGCACTCGTCAGCCAATTCCTTGGCCAGCGCCGCGGCATACACCCCACGCTTTTGCTGCTGACTCGCGGTGAAAGCAACGGAAGCCTGCGCCGCGGCGTCGGCGGCGGCGACCCGATCACCGATTCGGCGGTATGCCACCGAGGCCTCCAGCAGGCCTCCGCCGTCCCCGGCCAGCAGAGCTTTCGCATGCAGCGCAACGGCATCGGCCAGCGGCAGCGACAGCTCCTCGGCCAACTCCTGCGCCCGTCCCGCCTGCGAGGCATCGCCCCATTGGGCCGCGGCCTGGATGCAGGACAACTCATGCGTGGGCTGGTCGCGGTCGCGGGCGAGTCGTGCCGCCTCCTGCGCCTCGGTCACCGCCTCGGTCAGGCTCCCGCTTGCGGCCAGGGCCCACCCGCAGGCCAGGGACTGAGCGGTGTGCATGAACAGAAAGTCAGGCGGCACGCACGACCGCGCCTGCGCAACCGCGTCGTTCGCCTCGGCCGGTTCCCCGAGCTTGGCGTGCGCCTCGGCCAACGCGAAATAGCTCGCCGGACGCAGACCCGTGGTGACGGAATGGATGTGCACCCCGGCGAGCGCCTCGTGCACCAGCCGGACCGCGTCGGCGACGGCCCCGCGAGCCAGGTCGGCGTTGCCCAACAGCGAGGCCAGGTTCGCATACGCCAGACCCGGAACGTCGGACGCCGAGGCCGCGAGTCGCTTTGCCACTCCCACGAATTCGTCGATGCGTCCGGTCAGCCGGCAGGCGCGGCCGTACACGGCGGCGTACCAGAAACGCATGTGCGACGCCTGAAACGACGTCGTCGCCCGCCGCAGCGCCTCCTCGGCCACGTCGGCGAGCTCGTCGACCTGTCCCAGCGCCCCCATGGCCGTGGTCAACGCAACCGCCGCCATCATCGCGTGAAAATCCGGCAGGTCTGCCGAATCCAAAGCGGCCCAGGCCCTTTCGGCCGCGAGTTGGCAACGCGCCGACACCGCGTCGAGACAGGCCTGCACAGCGAGCCGCTCCGCCACCTGCACCGGTGTCTCGGTAGTCGAGGCGAGGCCGTCCAGGATGGCCGCCGCATCCCGGGGCCTACCCAGCATCCAGATCAGATTGGCCGCCCGCATGGTGGCCCAGCGATGCCCGTCGGGCAAGTTCCCGTCAGCCATCTCACGCAGCGTCGCTTCGGCCTCCTCGCCGCGCCCGAGCAGCAGCAGGTTCATCGCCCGCACGCCGGCCGCCGCGGGCGCGCCCGCACGCGTGGCGGCGGTGGCGAGCCGGTCCGCCAGATCCAGGTCCAGCAGCGTCATGGCGTGCCGCGCCGATTCCAGGTAGAGCTCGGCGTCCGGATCGAGGTCCGACTCCAGATGCAGCAGCGCGCGGCGCAAGGTGGCCTGCATGTCACCGTCGCCGTCTTCGGCCAGCCGCGTCGCCAGCCTGCCCCGGATTCCCGACAGGTACATCTCTCCGGCGTGCGCCCGGCGCAGTTCGCCGAACAGCGGGTGTGCCAGCCTGGCCATCAGACCGCCGCCAGTGCGTTCGACATTCACCAGGCCCATGCGCTCGGCGGCGGCCAGGTCGGTGCGGCCCACCAGATCGCACAGCACGTCGACCGCAAGGGGCTCGCACTGCGACAAGGTGTCGACCACCATGGCCGTCTGCGGGCTCAGCCGGCCCATTTGGCGCCCGACGGTGTCGGACAGGCTCGCCGAGACCGCGACGTCGCCGTCCCACACCCATACCCCGGCCGACTGCCGCATCCGCCCCGCCGCTACCTGATCGGCCAGCAGCTGCCGCAGGAACAACGTGTTTCCGCCGGTCAGCTGGCGGAACCGGGATGCGCTGCGGGCATCGACCGGACCGCCCAGCGTGCGCTCGATCACCTCTTGGGTGGCTGCGGCCGAAAGCGGTTCCAGGTCGAGTCGCGCCAGCAGACCGTCCTTCCACAGTGCGGTCACGGCGTCGGGTTCCGCGCTGCCGGTGCGCACCGTGACCACCAGCCTGACCCCACCCGACTGCGCCAGCTGGTGAACGACCAGGGCGGAGAACCGGTCCAGCAGGTGCGCGTCGTCCACCCCCACCACCACGCGGCCTCGACGCTGTTGCGCGACGAACGAATTGATGACGCGTCGCACGTTGGTCAGCGGATCCGCCATCGCCTCACCCAGCGAGCCGATGAACGCTCCGAGAGGTAGCGCATGCGCTGATTCGGTGCCGACGATCCACTTCGTGAGCTCGCCCGACGCCTCGGCGCGCCGCAGAACTTCGCGCGCCAACCACGTCTTGCCCACCCCGGCAGTTCCGGCGATAACGACGCCGCACTGTTTGACCGACCCGCTCAGGGCACGGCGAATCACCCCCAATTCGCTGTCCCGCCCGGCAAGCGACTCGGCGTCGATCACTCGGCGAATATATCGGGGTTGTCGCACTGGAAGGATGAATTTGTCCGTGTGTTCACGTGCGTGCAATGCCGGGCCAACAGTCCTGCTACTTTCGCGCGATTCCGTCGGGCAACTCGACGTCTCGCAAAAACCGGGGTAAAAGAATTTAGGGTCATGTGCGAGGAATCGCGATATGGTTTGCCTTACCGTTCATTTGTTGACGACCGAGGGCCGTTGGTTTGGTTCAGCAGGAGGTGCCCAGTGTCCTTTGTGATCACTATCCCGGAGGAATTGACCGCCGCAGCAGCAAATGTGACGGGCATCGGTTCGTCGCTACGCGGGGCCAACGCGGCCGCAGCATCGTCGACCACCGGGGTGATGGCCGCCGCCGGTGACGAAGTGTCGGCGGCGATCGCGGCGGCGTTTTCCGGTTACGGCCAGGAATTTCAGGCGCTCAGCGCTCAGGTTTCCTCGTTTCATGCGCAGTTTGTGCAGGCGCTGACCTCGGGTGGAGGCATGTATGCGGCCGCTGAGGCGGCAAATGCCGCGGCGACGGTGGCTGCGAACGATCCGTTGACCAGTTTGGTCGACTTGGCTCAGCCTTTCGGGGTGTTCTCGCCGGTCAAGATGGTGACGGGACGCTCGTTGTTCGTCAACGGTGCCAACGCGACGACGCCGGGGGGCAGCGGCGGCGTTGGCGGGTGGATTATCGGCAACGGCGGTAACGGCGCGGCCGGTGCGCCCGGGCTGGCCGGTGGCGCCGGTGGAGCCGCGGGGCTGATCGGCCACGGCGGCACCGGCGGCACCGGCGGCGACGGTGCGGGCGTCGGCAAGGGCGGCTCCGGCGGTGCCGGCGGCGCCGGCGGGTTGCTGTGGGGCAACGGCGGCGGCGGCGGGGGCGGCGGCAACGGTGGCGGCGGCTTGCCCGGCGGCACCGGCGGTGTAGGTGGGAACGCCTTTCTGTTCGGCGATGGGGGCAACGGCGGCGGCGGTGGCGGCGGCCAGGCCCCCGGCGGCGTCGGCGGCGCGGGCGGCAACGCCGGGTTGCTGTGGGGCAACGGCGGCGCCGGTGGCGGTGGTGGTGGTGGCGGCGGCGGCGCCCCTCTTGGTGGCGGTGGTGGCGGCGGCGGCAACGGCGTCAGCGGCGCTGACGGTACCGCTGGTAACCCCGGCGTCGGCGGCGCCGGCGGCAGTGGCGTAGGCGGCGGTGCCGCCGGCGGCACCGGGACGGCTTCCGGCGGCGCCAGTGGTGGCGCCGGCGGCGGTGGTACCGGGCCCGGTGGCAACGGTGGCGCCGCGGTTGGCCGGACGGGCGGCGCCGGCGGCGCCGGCGGCACCGGCGGCGGATTCGATGGCGGCGCCGGCGGCGCCGGCGGGACCGGCAGCTTGCTGTTCGGAGTCGGCGGCGGTGGCGGTGGTGGCGGTGGCTCCAACGCCACGTCCGGTGGTGGTGGCGCCGGTGGCGCCGATCCCCTCGGCCTCTTCGCTCGGCTGCTGCGACTCCTGTAGCCGTTAACGAGCAACGTTTTTTCGTCACCTTCCCGCTCCGCGTGGACACCGACTTCACCCAAGGTCGGATGTCGGTGAGGCCGGAGACTGCAGTTGGCTGAGCCGCCCTATTCTGCTGGAATGGCGGCCGTGGTGACGTGCGCGAATTGCGCTGCGGAATTGCGGACAAGCGCGAAATTCTGCGACGAGTGCGGTTCGCCCACTGCTGCGCCCGGCATGGCGGCGGAGTTCAAACAGGTAACAGTGTTGTTCGCCGACGTGGTGGGGTCGATGGACCTCGCGGCGGCGGTGGGTGCGGAGCGCTTGCGCGAGATCATGGCCGAACTGGTCGCGCGTGCGGCGGCGGTGGTGCTCCGCTACGGCGGCACGGTGGACAAGTTCACCGGCGACGGCCTCATGGCGGTCTTTGGGGCGCCGGCGGCGCTGGAGGACCACGCGCTGCGCGCGTGTCTGGCGGCGCTGGGCATTCAGCACGAGGTCACCGCCCTCGCGGCGGAAGTGCACCGCCGCGACGGCCTTGAGTTGCGGCTGCGGGTGGGGCTGAACTCCGGTCAGGTGATTGCCGGCGAGATCGGTTCCGCCGCTTTGGGTTACACCGCTATCGGCGAGCAGGTGGGGATCGCTCAGCGGATGGAGTCGGCGGCGCCGCCCGGGGCGGTGATGCTCAGCGAATCGACGGCGCGGCTGGTCGAGGCGCTGCGGTGCTGGGAGGGCCGCAGCTGGTGCACATCAAAGGCACCGAGAGCGGTGCCGGCGCAGCAGCTGCTCAGCATCGCCACCAGCCGGACCGGTGCCTCGTATTCGATGTTGGTGGGCCGAGATTGGGAATTGGCCACGCTGGCCGCGATGCTCGATCGCTCGGCGACAGGGCGCGGCTCGGTCGTCGCCGTGGTCGGCCCGCCCGGCATCGGCAAGACCCGGCTGACCGCTGAAGCCGTGCAGCTTGCCAAACATCGCGGAGTCGAAGTGTTTTCCACCTTCTGCGAATCGCATGCCGCCGACGTCCCGTTCCATGTGGTGGCGCGGCTGCTGCGCGCGACCGGCCGCCTCGGCGGTCTCGACGATCAGGCCGCGCGGGCGCAGGTGCGGGCACAATTTCCCGACGCCGATCCGCAAGACCTGCTGCTGCTTGATGACTTGGTGGGCATCGCCGACCCCGCGGTAGCGTTGCCCAAGATCGACCCCGACGCGCGGCGACGGCGGTTGACCGCGCTGATCAACACCGCCCAGCTCGCCCGCCGCGAACCGGCGGTCTTCGTCGTGGAGGACGCGCACTGGATCGACGAGGCCAGCGAATCCATGCTCGCCGACTTTCTCGCGTGATCCCGCAGACCCCCTCGCTGGTGCTGATCACCTATCGCCCCGAATATCACGGAGCGCTGGCCCAGGTCACCGGCGCCCAGACCATCGCCCTGGCACCGCTCAGCGATGCGGAAACCTCAGCGCTGGTCACCGAATTGCTGGGCCCCGATCCCTCGGTCGGCCGGGTCGGCGAGCTGATCGCCGAGCGCGCGGCCGGTAATCCGTTCTTCGCCGAGGAGATCACCCGCGACCTCGCCGAACGCGGCGTGCTCGTCGGCGACAGCGGCCGCTACACGTGCCACATCGATGCGACCGAGGTCAGCGTGCCGGCCACGCTGCAGGCCACCATCGCCGCCCGCATCGACCGCCTCCCCCCGCGGCCAAACACACCCTTGCCGCCGCGGCGGTCATCGGCGCCCGCTTCGACCGCGATCTGCTCGCCGGCCTCGAAGTCGATCCGGTGGTCGACGAGCTGATCGCCGCCGAGCTCGTCGACCAGGTGCGGTTCACCCCTTCCGCGGAGTACGCGTTTCGGCACCCGTTGATCCGCACGGTGGCCTACGAATCACAGCTGAAATCCGACCGCGCCCGACTGCACCGGCGGCTGGCCGCCGCCATCGAAGCCCGCGAGCCCGAATCGGCCGACCAGAATGCCGCGCTGATCGCCGAACATCTCGAGGCCGCCGGCGATCTGCACGCCGCCTACGGCTGGCACATGCGCGCGGCGACATGGGCGACCAACCGCGACATCAACGCGGCACGGCTCAGCTGGGAGCGCGCCACGAAGATCGCCGACGCACTTCCCGCCGATGACACGGACCGGGCAGCCATGCGCATCGCCCCACGCACCATGCTGTGCGGGACCGCCTTTCGTGTCCACGCTGCGTCGAGGCGCCCGTTTCGACGAACTGCGGGAGTTCTGCACCGCCGCGGGGACAAGGCGTCACTTGCCATCGCCATGTCAGGGCTAGTGGTGGATCACGCGTTCCAGGGCCGGTCCGCGAGGCGTCGCAGTTGGCCTCGGAATCCTGGCCCTCGTCGAGTCGCTCGACGATCCAACGCTTGACGGTGGGGCTGTCTATCGCGGCCATCTACGCCAAGATGGAAAGCGCCGAGTGGCGTGACATGCTGCGATGGTCACAGCGGGTCATCGACCTGGCCGACGGTGACCCGTCCAAAGGCGACTTCATTTTCGGATCTCCGTTGGCGCTCGCCCTTACCACACGGGCAGTCGCCCGTTATTGCCTCGGTCTTCCCGGTTGGCGCGACGACCTGCGGGCGGGGCCATTGCCATGGCCCGCAGCGCCGACCCGTTGTCCTACGCCGCGGTCGTCGACCTCATCTATGGCCCGGGGATTCCGGCTGGCGTGCTCAGCCCCGAGCGATTCCGTCATGCACGAGATCGAGGATGCCCTGCACATTGCCGAGCGATCCGGTGACGACTTCGCGTTGGCCCACGCGCAGTGACGCTGGGCGTTGCGCTGGTCCACCGCCGAACGATGCGAGCGTGACCGCGGACAGCAGCTCCTGGCGGAGGTCCGCGACGTATTCGTGCGCGAGAGACACCACCTGTGCGATTTACCGCTCGTCGACGTGTACTTGGCGCGGGAGAGGGCTCGACGTGGAGATCGCGATGACGCGATACCGCTGATGCGCGCCGCCATCGAACATCTGGTCCGCGCGGGACAGCTCCTCGCATGGGGCGTTCTGGCGACAGGTGTTCTGGTGGAGACGCTGCTGGACCGAGGTGCCGATGGTGACGTGGCGGAAGCCGAGGCCGCGATCGAGTGCTTAGCGGCGGCGCCGACCGACGAGATCTCTTTGTCGCGACATCTTCCTGCTGCGGCTGCGCGCTCTGCTGGCCCGGGCGCGCGGCGACGATGCGGCTTACGCAGACTTCAGGGATCGCTACCGCGACATGGCGAATACGCTTGGCTTTGAGGGGCATATCGCCTGGGCCGACGCGATGCCCTGACTAGCCCCGGTGGTAGGCCGGCGGCAGCGGCATCCCGAGTTCGGCCAGCACGCTCGCGCAACAACGTCGGATAGTCGGTGATGAGGCCGTCGACCCCGTAGGCGATCTGGTCGCGCATGGCGGCGGCGTCGTTGACCGTCCACGGAATGACCTTGAGCCCCAACGAATGTGCGTGGTCGACGTACGGCTTGCCGTCGACAAGCGGGTATTCGGGCGAGACGATGTCCGCGCCCACCAGCTTCGCCCCGATCATCGGGTCGCCGATGACCCCGGCATTCTCCCCGGCGAGCCACGGCGAGTCCGCCACCCAGGTCTGCCCGTTGTACAACGCCACCAACGGGATTGACGGCTCGGCGCGGCGCACCATGGGCAGGGTTCGCCAGTCGAAGCTCTGGATCTCCACGCGGTCGACCTTGCCGGCCGACCTGACCGCCGCCAGTATCACGTCGACGAACTCCTGCGGCCCGGCCGAGGTGCCCGGCTTGTCGGCCTGCACCTTCGTTTCGATGTTGAAGCGCACCGGGGCGTGGTAGGAGTCGGTCAGCGCGAAGACTTCCGGCAACGTCGCTATCTTGTTGCCGCGCACCACTTCGGCGTTGGGAAACTCGCCGAGCCGCTTGCCGCAGTCCAGCGTGCGGATCTGCACCAGGGTCAGCTCGTGCACGAGCTTGCCGACGTAGGGATATTGCGGGTCGCCCGCGAATGCGGGCGCCGTGTCGGAGCATTTCTCCGCCTCGATCGTCGGATCGTGCCACACCAACGGCTGCCCGTCCTTGGTGATGACGATGTCGAGTTCGAGCGTGCTGACGCCCAATTCGAGCGACTTGGCGAACGCCCGCAGCGACTCCTCGGTGGTCTCCCCGCGCCCGCCGCGATGGGCCTGCAGGTCGAAACCGGTGGGCTGCGCCGCCGCGGTGCGGCGCCATGACACCGAAGCCAGCCAGCACCGCCAACACCCGCGAGCAGACGCAAAAGCCCCCAAATCCTCGGCGTGTCGGCGGGCTTTTGCGTCCCGCAAGCTGGGACTCGGCCAGAGAAAGTCACCCCCGGCGCTGGCGGGCGATTTCGGCGAGCACCACGCCGGCGGCCACCGAGGCGTTCAGCGACTCGGTACGCCCGGCCATCGGGATGGACACCACCTCGTCGCAGTTCTCGCGCACCAGCCGCGACAGGCCCTTGCCCTCCGAGCCGACGACGACCACCAGCGGGTCGGTGCCGTCCAGGTCGTCCGAGCGCGGTGTCGCCGTCGGCGTCCAGCCCGACCACCCGCAGGCCGCGATCGGCCCAATCCTTCAGCGTCCTGGTCAGATTCGTGGCCCGGGCGACCGGGATGCGCGCCGCGGCGCCGGCGCTGGTGCGCCAGGCCACCGCCGTCACCGAGGCCGAACGCCGCTGCGGGATCAGCACGCCGTGGCCGCCGAACGCGGCGACCGACCGCACGATGGCGCCGAGGTTGCGCGGGTCGGAGATGTTGTCCAGCGCGACCAACAACGCCGGCGGCGCGCCGAGTGCGGCCGCGAGCAGGTCGTCGGGGTGGGCGTAGTCGTACGGCGGCACCTGCAGCGCGATGCCCTGATGCAGGTGGTTGTTGCTCATCCGGTCCAGGTCGGTGCGCGGCACCTCGAGGATGGCGATGCCCGAATCGGCGGCCCGGGCGACGGATTCGGTGACCCGCTCGTCGGCCTCGGTGCCGAGGGCGACGTAGAGCGCGGTCGCCGGGACGCCGGCGCGCAGGCACTCCAGCACCGGGTTGCGGCCGAGCACCGTCTCGGTCTCGTCGGTGCGCCGCGGCGGCCGGCGCGGCTGGGGACTGGGCGCGCTTGGCGGCGGGGTGGTTGGGCCGCAGGTGCGCCGGCGGTGTGGGACCGCGGCCCTCCAGCGCGCGGCGGCGCTGACCGCCGGAGCCGACGGTCGGGCCCTTCTTGGTGCCGGATTTGCGCACCGCGCCCCGGCGCCGCGAGTTACCGGCCACTACTTGCCGTCACCGCCCAGCGTCCACTGCGGCCCGTCGGCGGTGTCGGTGACCTCGACGCCGGCGTTCTTGAGCCGATCCCGGATCTCGTCGGCCAGCGCCCAGTTGCGTTGCTGGCGCGCCTTGTCCCGGTCTTCCAGTTCGGCGCGCACCAGCACGTCGACGGCGGCCAGCGCGGCCGATGTCTCGTCGCGGGTCTCCCAGCGTTCGTCCAGCGGGTCGCAGCCCAGGATGCCCATCATGGCGCGGATCGCGCGGGCGTGCTGCAGGGCGCCTTCGTGATCGCCGGTGTCGAGCGCCCGGTTGCCCTCGGCGCGGACGTGGTGCACCTCGGCCAGCGCCATCGGCACGGCCAGGTCGTCGTCGAGCGCCTCGGCGAACCGCGGCGTGGGTTCGCCGGGCACGACGGCGCCGACCCGGGTGCGGACGCGGTGCAGGAACTCCTCCACTCCCACATAGGCTTTGACGGCGTCCTGCAGGGCGGTTTCGGAGAATTCCAGCATCGACCGGTAGTGCGCGCTGCCCAGGTAGTAGCGCAGTTCCGCCGGCCGCACCCGCTGCAGCATCGCCGGGATGGCCAGCACGTTGCCCAGCGACTTGCTCATCTTCTCGCCGCCCATCGTCACCCAGCCGTTGTGCAGCCAGTAGCGGGCGAAGCCGTCCCCGGCGGCGCGGCTCTGCGCGATCTCGTTCTCGTGGTGCGGGAACACCAGATCCATTCCGCCGCAATGGATGTCGAATTCCGGCCCGAGATAGGTGCGGGCCATCGCCGAGCATTCCAGGTGCCAGCCGGGACGTCCGCGGCCCCACGGCGTGGGCCACGACGGCTCGCCGGGCTTGGCGGCCTTCCACAGGGTGAAGTCGCGCTGGTCGCGCTTGCCGGTGGCGACGCCTTCGCCCTGATGGACGTCGTCGATCCGGTGCCCGGACAGCTGCCCGTACTCCGGGTAGCTGAGCACGTCGAAGTAGACGTCGCCGCCGGCGGCGTAGGCGTGGCCGGTTTCGATCAGCCGCTCCATCAATTCGACCATCTGGGTGATGTGGCCGGTGGCGCGCGGCTCCGCCGACGGCGGCAGGACGTCCAGGGCGTCGTAGGCGGCGGTGAAGGCGCGCTCGTAGGTGGCGGCCCACTCCCACCACGGCCGGCCCGCGGCGGCGGCCTTGTTGAGGATCTTGTCGTCGATATCGGTGACGTTGCGGATGAACGCGACGTCGCAGCCGCGGGCGATCAGCCAGCGGCGCAGGATGTCGAAGGCCACGCCGCTGCGGACATGGCCGATGTGCGGCAGGCCCTGAACGGTGGCGCCACACAGGTAGATGGAGACGTGGCCGTCGCGCAGCGGAACGAAATCACGCACGGCACCGGCTGCCGTGTCGTGGAGCCGCAAGCGGGGGCGATCGGTCACGACGTGCCAGCTTACCTGCCCAATTACCGCGACCCCGGCCCGCGAAGGTCCGTGAGCGTCACGTCAGCGTGACGGCCGGCGCCCAGCGTCACGCCAGAGCGGCGCGCAGAGCTACCCGACGGGAAAGACCAGCGCCGTAGCGATGGCGGCCAGGCCCTCGCCGCGGCCGGTCAGGCCCAGCCCGTCGGTGGTGGTCGCCGACACCGACACCGGCGCTCGCAGCAGGTCGGACAGCACTCGCTGCGCCTCGTCGCGGCGCGGCCCGATCTTGGGCCGGTTGCCGATCACCTGCACGGCGGCGTTGCCCACCCGGAAGCCATGCCGCTGCGCCAGGTCGACGACGTGGCGCAGCATGTCGGCGCCGGTGACGCCCTTCCAGCGCGGGTCGTCGACGCCGAACACCGCGCCGATATCGCCGAGCCCCGCGGCCGACAGCACCGCGTCGCACAGCGCGTGCGCCGCCACGTCACCGTCGGAGTGTCCGGCGCAGCCGTCGGCGCCGGGAAACAGCAGCCCGACCAGCCAGCACGGGCGGCCGGGTTCGATCGGGTGAACGTCGGTGCCTAATCCGACCCTGCAGGGGAGCAGCCCGGTCACCGGCGCACGATCGCTTGGGCCAGCAACAGATCGAGCTGGGTGGTGATCTTGAACGCCAGCGGGTCGCCGTCGACCACCTGAACCTGACCGCCGACATGCTCGACGAGCGACGCGTCGTCGGTGAAGCCGGCGCCGGAGCCGGCGCGCTGGTAGGCGCGCAACAGCAGGTCGGTGGCGAAGCCCTGCGGGGTCTGCACGGCCCGCAATCCTGCCCGCTCGGGCGTGCCCAGCACCACCCCGTTGGCGTCCACGGCCTTGATGGTGTCGGAAAGGGGCAGCGCCGGCACGACGGCGGCGTGTCCGGCCCGCAGGGCGTCGACCACCCGCACGATCAGCGTGGGCGGCGTCAGCGCCCGGGCGGCGTCGTGCACCAGAACGAACTCCGGCGCTCGCCCGGACATGGCCGCCAAGGCCAGGCGCACCGATTGCGGTGCGCTCCGGCCCGCCGGCGACGACGGTGGCCTGGCCGGCCAGGATCTGCTTGGCCTGATCGATGCGGTCGGGCGGCACCGCCACCACGATATCGGTCGACCACCCCGGATTCCACCAGGCCGGCGACGGCACGTTCGAGCAGCGTGCGCCCGTCGAGTTCGCAGAACGCCTTCGGGATGCCGGCACCCAGCCGTTCTCCCGACCCCGCGGCCGGGACCACCGCGACTACCGCGCCTGAGGTGCCCGTTTCCCCGGCCACCAGCGCGTCAGGGGTTTCAGGAAGCGGCGGCCAGAACCTCGTCGAGGATGGTTTCCGCCTTGGCGTCATCGGTGCTCTCGGCCAGCGCCAACTCACCGACCAGGATCTGACGGGCCTTGGCCAGCATCCGCTTCTCGCCGGCGGACAGACCGCGCTCCTGGTCGCGGCGCCACAGATCGCGCACTACCTCGGCGACCTTGTTGACGTCACCGGAAGCGAGCTTCTCCAGGTTGGCCTTGTAGCGGCGGGACCAGTTCGTCGGCTCTTCGGTGTGAGGGGCCCGCAACACCTGGAAGACCTTGTCGAGGCCCTCCTGGCCGACAACGTCACGCACACCGACATATTCGGCGTTGTCCGCCGGAACTCGAACGGTCAGGTCGCCCTGCGCGACTTTCAAGACGAGATACTCTTTTTGCTCCCCTTTGATGGTGCGGGTTTCAATCGCCTCGACTAACGCAGCACCGTGATGTGGGTAAACAACGGTGTCGCCGACCTTGAAGATCATCTGGTTCGAGCCCCTTTCGTTACTTCATTCTAACACGGCAACCCGACGCGTGCGGAACAACGGTGCAGGTCAGGGGCACAACGCACGCAAACTAGGGGTTGACAGACGGAGCAAGACATGCAAGCACACACCTTACCAATGCCCCTGTCGGCCCTCGCGGGTACCCGGGCGAAACACCTGCCACGCTGGTCTGGTGCCCTGCGCTACCGCTGCCGGGGCGTTCCTACTACTGTGCATAGTTGCAGTATTTGATCCCCGTCGATCCGTTGTCCGCTGTCCGTTACGGCGCGAGCCCCAGCAGGAGGCACCCGAGTGAACCGCTTCAAGATCGGCCTGGTTGCGTCTGGTCGCCACCTTGCTCAGCGGTTGCGGAGCCGGTCAGGTCTCCCAGATGGCCACCCAGGAGCCCGCCGTCAACGGCAACCGGGTCAACGTGAACAACGTGGCGCTGCGCGACATCCGGATGCAAGCGGTGCAGACCGGCGACTTCCTCCAGCCCGGGCGGAACGTGGACCTGGTGGCGGTGGCCATCAACCAGTCGCCGGACACCCCGGACAGGCTGGTCGGCATCACCACTGACATCGGCTCGGTGACGCTCAGCGGCGACGGCCGCCTGCCCGCCGGCGGGATGCTGTTCATCGGCACGCCGGAAGGCCAGCAGGTGGCGCCGGGCCCCACCGACTCCAACAACGCGGTGAAGGCGACCGTCAACCTGGCGAAGCCCATCAGCAACGGCCTGAACTACAACTTCACCTTCAACTTCGAGAAGGCCGGGCAGGCGACGGTGCAGGTGCCCGATCTCGGCCGGGCCTCGCGCCCCAGCCGCAACACATCTGAGCCCGTCGCGGCGGCCTGTCACCCCGGGCTTGTCGTACCGGGCCGATACCTTCATGGCGTGGCAACTGCGCGCTCCCAATACCGCTGCTCGGAATGCCGGCACATCACCGCGAAGTGGGTGGGCCGGTGCCTGGAATGCGGCACCTGGGGCAGCGTCGACGAGGTGGCCGCGCTCAGCGCCGTGGGGGCGGCCGTCGGCCGGGCCGGGCGTTGGCCTCCCAAGCCGTCCCGATCACTTCCATCGAGCCCAACGTCAGCCGGCACCGCTCGACGGGCTTAGGAGAACTCGACCGGGTGCTCGGCGGCGGCGTGGTGCCCGGCTCGGTCACGCTGCTGGCGGGCGATCCGGGGGTGGGAAAGTCGACGCTGCTGCTCAAGGTCGCGCATCGCTGGGCGCTGTCGGGCCGGCGGGCGCTGTACGTCTCCGGCGAGGAATCGGCCGGCCAGATCCGCTTGCGCGCCGACCGGATCGGCTGCGGGGCCGAGGAGGTTTTCCTGGCCGCCGAGTCCGACCTGCACACGGTGCTGGAGCACATCGCGACCGTCCGGCCCGCGCTGGTGATCGTGGACTCCGTGCAGACCATGTCCACCACCGAGGCCGACGGCGTCGCGGGCGGCGTGACGCAGGTGCGGGCGGTGACGGCCGCGCTGACGGCCGCCGCGAAGGCCAACGGGGTGGCATTGATCCTGGTCGGCCACGTGACGAAGGACGGGGCCATCGCCGGGCCGCGCTCCCTGGAACATCTCGTCGACGTGGTGCTGCATTTCGAGGGGGATCGCAACGGCTCGGTGCGAATGGTCCGCGGAATCAAGAACCGCTTCGGCGCCGCCGACGAGGTCGGTTGTTTCATGTTGCACGACAACGGGATCGAGGACGTCGCCGATCCGTCGAATCTCTTCCTGGATCAGCGGCCGGCGCCGGTCGCCGGCACCGCGATCACGGTGACGCTGGACGGGAAGCGACCGCTGATCGGCGAGGTGCAGGCCCTGCTGGCCCAAAACCAGTCCAAGCCGACGGGGGGCTCGCCGCGCCGCGCCGTCAGCGGCATCGACCACTCCCGGGCCGCGATGATCACCGCCGTACTGGAAAAGCACGCCAGGCTGAACGTCGCCGTCAACGACATCTACCTGTCCACCGTGGGCGGAATGCGGTTGACCGACCCGTCGTCGGATCTGGCCGTCGCGGTCGCATTGGCCTCGGCCTACACCAATCGGCCGCTGCCCACCACGGCGGTGATGATCGGTGAAGTCGGGCTCGCGGGGGACCTGCGACGGGTCAGCGGCATGGAACGGCGGTTGGCCGAAGCCGCGCGTCAGGGGTTCGACATCGCGCTCATCCCGGACGGGGACGACCCCCGCCGCGAAATAGTACCGAGCGGCATGCGGGCGCTGCGGGCCCCGACCATCGTCGCGGCGCTGAAGCACATGCTGGACATCGCCGAACCGCCGCAGCCGCTGGACGCGTGACGCGGCGGGCCGCAGAATGACACGCTGTGACCCGTCCGACGCTCCGTGAGACTGTCGCCCGCCTGGCCCCGGGCACCGGCCTGCGCGACGGCCTCGAACGCATCCTGCGCGGCCGTACCGGCGCACTGATCGTGCTGGGCAACGACGAGAACGTCGAGGCCATCTGCGACGGCGGCTTCACGCTCGACATTCGCTACGCCCCGACCCGGCTGCGCGAGCTGGCGAAGATGGACGGTGCGGTGGTGCTGTCCACCGACGGCAGCCGCATCGTGCGGGCCAACGTGCAGCTGGTCCCCGACCCGTCGATCCCCACCGACGAGTCCGGGACCCGGCACCGCTCGGCGGAACGGGCCGCCATCCAGACCGGTTACCCGGTCATCTCGGTCAGCCACTCGATGAACACCGTCACCGTCTACGTCGGCGGCGATCGCCACGTGGTGGCCGATTCGGCGACCATCCTCTCGCGCGCCAACCAGGCCATCGCCACGCTGGAGCGGTACAAGACCCGGCTCGACGAGGTCAGCCGGCAGCTCTCGCGCGCCGAGATCGAGGACTTCGTCACGCTGCGCGACGTCATGACGGTGGTGCAGCGGCTCGAGCTGGTCCGCCGGATCGGGCTGGTGATCGACAACGACGTCGTCGAACTCGGCACGGACGGGCGGCAGCTACGGCTGCAGCTGGAGGAGCTGCTCGGCGGCAACGACATCGCCCGCGAGCTGATCGTGCGCGACTATCACGCCAGCCCGGAGCCGCTGTCCGAGGCGCAGATGACCGCGACCCTCGACGAGCTGGACGCGCTGTCGGACACCGAGCTGCTCGACTTCACCGTGTTGGCAAAGGTTTTCGGCTACCCGACGACGACGGAGGCGCAGGATTCGGCGCTCAGCCCGCGCGGCTACCGGGCGATGGCCGGCATCCCGCGGCTGCAGTTCGCCCACGTGGACCTGCTGGTGCGGACGTTCGGCACCCTGCAGGGCCTGCTGGCGGCCAGCGCCGGCGATCTGCAGTCGGTGGACGGCATCGGCGCGATGTGGGCCCGCCACGTGCGAGAAGGCCTGTCGCAGCTGGCGGAGTCGACGATCGCCGACCCCCTGAGCTGACGGGTTACCCCGCCGGTGCGGCCGGCGCCTCTGGCGGCGGCGCGACAGCCGGCTGCCCCGGCGCGGGCCCCGGCGGGGGCGGCGGCTGGTTCAGGATGAACGGAACCGGCAGCGAGCGCAGGTTGCCCAGCTGTACGACCAGGTTGTAGGTGCCCGGCCCGATCGCCGGTCGCGGCAGCGGGCAGTGCGGCGCCGAACCCATTCCCGTCCAGGTCACCGCGGTCGTCACCTGCTCCCCCGGCGTGAAAGTTTTGACCAGGGTCTCGTTGGACGGCGCGCAGTCCAGGTTGGACCACAGTCGCTTGTTGTCCAGCGAGTAGACGTAGGCGGCGAGCACGGCGGCCCCGACGTCGCGCTTGCACGACACCAGCCCGATGTTGGTGACGACCATGGTGAACTTCGGCTGGTCACCGATGAAGTACTGCGGCGCATTGGTCAGGCCCTTGACGGCCAGCGTGGAGTCGGGGCAGTCGTCGCCCTCCTTGAGCACCGGCGGCGGCTGCACCGCGGCCGTCGGTGTGGGCGTCTCGGGGTTCTGGCCCTGCGGGGCCGGCACCGGAGTGACGCCTTCCTGCCCCGGCGGGGCGGGCGCCTGGGGGGCCGGCGCGGCGGGCGTACTCGGCGCCGAATTCGGCTTGTTGGCGTTGGCGGGTTTGGCGCCCCCGCTGTGACTCATGAAGGCGACGGCGATGGCGGCCACGATCCCGACGACGACCACCGCGATGCCCAGGGCCAGGCCCCTGCGCCGCCAATAGATCTCCGTAGGTAGCGGGCCACGCGGTTCCAGATCCAGCACATTTACACCGTAGGTCCAGGTCACGCCGATTTGTTCGACCCGCCTCGGCGTGTCGCAAGGTTTGCTGGCCAACCGGCGTGTTAGTGGCGACGATAAGTCAGGTGGCGGTGAACTGGCTCAGGTCGTAGATGCCCAGGCTTTTCTCGATGTCGGCGACGTGGTCGACCACCCCTTGGAAGCCGGCCTGGCCAAAGCGCCGGTGCTCTTCGTCCTCGAAGGTTTCCGCCATGTCGCGGAGCTCTTTGGCGGGCACCACGTCGCGCAGCGCCGGGAAGATCACGGTGTCTTCCCGCGCCTCGTGCGGCTCGTACATCCGGATGAACGCCGACATGTCCTGCACGAGGGCATCCCGCGCGGGCTGGCCGGACGACGCCGACGTGCCGGTGCCCGCCAGCAGCCGGTCGGTGACCACGCGGCCACGCTGGTGCTGGGTGCGCAGCACGGACGTCTGGTCGACGAGCCTGCCCGCGTTCTCCAGCTTGGGGAACACGTACTTCTCCTCGAGCTGTTCGTGATAGTCCTCGATGAAGCTGCGGATGATGCCGGCGCCCGCGTTGAGCGCCTGGGCGGGACTCGGCTCGCCGGCCTGCAGGCGTCGGATCCCCTCTCGATAGATCAGCAGGACGCGCTTGAGCACGCCGTGCTCGCGCATCAGGTCCTCGGGCGGGGTGACCGGAAGTTCGTCGTCGGCGTGACCGGCGGGGTTGGGCCGCGGCGCGCTACACGCCGAGAGGGCGATCGCGCCGGCCGCGGTCGTCGAGGCCGCCAGCACGTTGCGCCGGCTCACGCCCGGTGGCGTCTCGCTGCGTCACCAACATTCACCGCTCTGAGCCGGCGGGGGCTTACTCACCGATGTCCCCCAAGTGGTCGACCAGCACCGCGCGCCCGTCGGCGAGGTGGTAGGTCACGCCCGCCACTCCCAGAGTCCCCGCGGCCACCCGTTGGGCGATGGCCGTCGAGCGCGCCATGAGCTGCGCCACCGTTTCGCGCACGTGCCTTTCCTCGAACTCGTCGACGCGGGTCAATCCGTCGCGGCGGCCCATCAGGATCGATGGCGCCACCCGTTCCACCACGTCCCGCACGAAACCACCGGGTATCGCGCCGTCTTCGATCGCGGCCAGGGCGGCCTTGACGGCACCGCAGCTGTCGTGGCCCAGGACGACGATGAGCGGCACGTCGAGCACCGTCACCGCGAACTCGATCGAGCCCAGCACCGCCGAGTCGATGGCCTGCCCGGCGGTGCGGACCACGAACATGTCACCCAGGCCCTGGTCGAAGATGAGCTCGGCGGCCACCCGGCTGTCCGCACACCCGAACACAACCGCGGTGGGCTTCTGACCCCCGGCCAGGCTGGCCCGATGCTCGACGCTCTGGCTGGGATGCTGTTGCTTGCCGGCGACGAATCGCTCGTTACCCTCTTTGAGTGCTTTCCATGCGGTTATCGGACTGGTATTGGGCATGACTCACATTCTGCTGTGCCGCAGCACGCCTATGACTAGCGCACCGTCCATCGCGGCCGATGAACTTTTGGCGTGGTACGACCGCTCGCGGCGCGACCTGCCCTGGCGCGAGCCCGGCGTCGACGCGTGGCAGATCCTGGTCAGCGAGTTCATGTTGCAGCAGACTCCGGTGTCGCGCGTGCTGCCGGTCTGGCCGGACTGGGTGCGGCGCTGGCCCACCGCGTCGGCCACCGCCGCCGCCACCGCCGCCGACATCTTGCGGGCGTGGGGAAAGCTGGGCTACCCGCGGCGGGCCAAGCGGCTGCACGAATGCGCCACCGTCATCGCGCGCGATCACGACGACGTGGTCCCGCACGACGTCGACGTCCTGCTGACGCTGCCGGGCGTCGGCAGCTACACCGCGCGGGCGATCGCTTGCTTCGCCTACCGCAAGCCGGTGCCCGTGGTGGACACCAATGTTCGCCGCGTGGTGGCCCGCGCGGTGCACGGCCTGGCGGACGCCGGCGCACCGTCGGCGACGCGCGACCACGCCGACGTCGCGGCGCTGCTGCCGCCCGACGAGAGGGCGCCGCGCTTTTCCGTGGCGCTGATGGAGTTGGGCGCGATCGCGTGCACCGCGCGCGCGCCGAAATGCGGGTTGTGCCCGCTGCGCGAATGCGCGTGGCGGCTTGCCGGCTACCCCCCGCCGCAGGGGCCGGCACGCAGGATACAGAGCTACGCCGGGACCGACCGGCAGGTCCGCGGCAGGTTGCTGGATATCTTGCGCGCCAAGGACTCTCCGGTCACCCGGGCGGAGCTGGACGTGGCCTGGCTGACCGACACCGTGCAGCGCGAGCGGGCGCTGGACTCGCTACTGGCCGATGGGTTGGTGACCCGGACGGTCGACGGGCGGTTCGCCCTGGCCGGCGAGGGGTAGCGGATCAGAGGTCTGGGTCAAAGGTCGTTGCCGGCGTAGGACTGGTTGAAGCTCTTGTTGGCCAGCGGGAAGTCCGGGACGATGGTGTCGGCCATCGCGACCGGCAGCGCCGGCCAGTTGAACCAAGACGGGTCGACGATCTTGGCGCGGGTGATCCGGTTTGCCGCGTCGATCTCGAGTCGGTGCACGACGGTGCCGCGCCAGCCTTCGACGATGCCGACGCCCCCGCGGGCGACGTACTTCGGGGCCTCCGCTCACCGTGTATTGCGTTGGGCCGCAGTGGGATTCGATCAGGTGGCAGGCCAGCTCGGTGGACGCCGCGAACTCGTCGCGCCGCACCGTGTAGCGCGCCAGCACGTCGCCGGCGGTGGCGCCCACCTCGGTGACCGGCAGCGCGGTGGTGGGATGATCGAGCCGGGCGTCGATGCGCAGGCCGCTGGCCCGCGCGACGTAGCCGAGGCAGCCGAGGGCGCGGGCGTCTTCGGGAAGCAGGATCGCGGTCGCGGCGAACCGGTCGTACACCAGGCTGTTCCCCAGCGTGAGGTCGGCGAGTTCGGCGACGTCGGCGGCGACGGACCTCAGCTGACCCGCGTCGGGCAAGGCCCGCAGCGTGACCGCGCCGGGGGCGATGGCGCCGCGCAGCAACCGATGTCCGGTGACGGTCGCGTTGATTCGCAACAGCTGCTCGCGGATCCGTTGCGCGTGCACGTTGGCGAGCCCGAATCCGACGTCGTTGGCCAGCGCGCCCAAATCCGCGACGTGGTTGTAGAGCCTTTCGAGTTCGACCAACAGCGCCCGCAGCCGGTGCACGTCGTCCGGGACTGTCACGCCGAGCGCGTCCTCGACGGCGAGGCTGTGGGCGAGCGCGTGCGCGACCGACGTGTCGCCGCTGACCCGCTCGGCCAGCTCCACCGCCGCGTGCGCGGGCCGGCCTTCGAAGAGCTTCTCGATCCCCCGGTGGACGAACCAGAGCCGGGCCTTGAGCCGCAGCACGGTTTCACCGGCGACCGAGAAGCGGAAGTGGCCCGGTTCGATCAACCCGGCGTGGACGGGCCCCACCGGGATCTCGTACACGCCGGGTCCGTCCACGGTGAGGAACGGGAAATGCTCGCTGCCGCCGAATTCGGGATCGCTCCGCGGCGTCGCTGCGCATCGGATACCAGCCCTCGGGCCAGTGGGCGTGGCGCACCAATCGGCGCGGCTTCGGGTGTCCGACGGGACGAATCCCGTAGAGGTCGGCCATTTCCCGCTCGAACCGGCCGGCCGGAAAGGACAGGCCCGCGAGCGAGGGCAGCTCGGGCTTCTCCTTCGGGACCGCGCATTCGACTTCGACGCGGCGATCGGGGCACCCGGCGAGGAAGAGGTAGACGACGGTGAAAGCGTCGTCTACCTCGCGAGCCGAGACCAGGCCCAGGCGAAACCCTTTGCCCAGCAGAGTCTTTCGCCACCTCAGCGACCCCGTCCACAGACAGCTGGTAGCGCAACTGTTCGCAGGTCACCGCAGCGCCCCGACGTCAGCGGCCGCCGCGGTGAACAAGCCCGTCAGCGGACCCGCGGTCACCCCGAGCACGACGGACGCCGCGACTCCGAGCAGCAGGGCCGCCGCAACCGTTGGCGGAGCCACGATTTCGCGGGCGTCAGTCGCGGTGCCGAGCAGAATGCGGCCCGAGTTGCGCGCCAGCGCCGCGAAGGCGACCGCGACGAGCAGCACGCCCGCGCCGAGGACCCAGGTGAGTCGGGCGTCGGCGAGCGATCGGACGATGGCCAACTCGCTGGCGAACATCCCGAACGGCGGCAGCCCGAGCAGCACGATCGCGCCCACGGCCAGCGATGCGCCGATCAGCCGGGAGCGCCGCAGCACGCCGGTCAGGTCGGCGATCGCGGTGGAGTCATGCGCGGCCTGCAGCTGGCCGCTGGCCAGGAACAGCACCGTCTTGCCGATCCCGTGGGCGAGCACGTGCAGCAACAGCGCGGCGATCGCGAGCGTGGTCCCGGCGGCGGCGGCGATCGCGATCAGGCCCATGTTTTCCATCGATGAGTAGGCGAGCATGCGCTTGATGTCCGGTGTCACGGTCAGCATCAGCGCCGCGATCACCAGCGTGGCAAGCCCGATCACCAGCAGCCCCGAGCGCATGAAGGTCGGTCCGGTCGCTGCGTCGATGACCGGTTTGATGCGAATGAGCACCGAGAAAGCGACGGACAGCAGCACCCCGCTCATCAACGCCGAAACGGGTGCCGGTGCCTGGCTGTGGGCGTCGGCCAGCCAGGTGTGGAACGGGAACAGCCCGGCCTTGGCGCCGTAGCCGATCAGCAGCAATCCGCCTGCGAGCCGGGCGATGTCGGGATGCAGGCCGGCCGCGTGCGCACGCAACACGTCCAGGTCGAGGGCGTCGGCGGGTGACGGCTCCCGCGTGCTCGGCGGCGTAGTACAGCAGCACCGTGCCCAGGAAGGCGATCGCGATCCCCACCGAGCAGATCACGACGTACTTCCAGGTCGCCTCGAGCGCCCCGCGGGTGCGCCGGTGTCCGACCAGGAAGGCGGTGATCACGGTGGTGGCCTCGATCGCGACCCAGACCACGCCGAGGTTGTTGGCGCACACCGCGATGACCATCGCCGCCAGGAACGCCGCCGTCAGGGTCCCGTACTCGCGAGCGCCGCGAATGTCGGTGTGGCCGTGCGCCACTTCGGCATCGAGATAACCGATGCTGGCCCAGGTGGCCAGTGTGGCGACGACGCCGATGACGATCAGCATGGTGACGGTCAGCGCGTCGACTCGCAGCAGGCCGCCCAGCGCGAACCTGGTCCCCGCCCCGACCCGGATCCCGAGCGCCACGCCGCACCCCAGCACGGTCAGCGCCGAAAGCACGATGAGCGTCGCGGTTCCCCGGCGCCAACCGAGTAGGAGGGTGGCGACGGACGCGCCGATCGGCGCCAGGATCGCTGCGAGCAGTAGGGCCGTCATCAGTCGTGCAACTCCCGCAGGGCGTCGAGGTCCGCGCCGCCGAAGGTGCGCGAGAGCCGGCCGGTCAGCACCCCGATCACGATGACCGCGAACAGCACGTCCAACGAGGCGCCGAGTTCCACGATCAGCGGCACCCCCGCGGTCAGCAGGAACGCCGTCGCCGCGATCCCGTTGTCCAGCATCAGGAATCCGGCCGCCTGCGAGATCGCGTGACGCCGGGTGACCATGACCAGCAGCGCGATCAGCACCACCGCGGTCGCGGCCGGGACCGCAGTGGTGGTGGCCGCCGGCTGCAGGTCGACCAGAGGCTGCGTGGCGGCGAAGGCCGCCAGCGTCAGCACCGCGGTGATCAACAGCGACGTGGCGGTGTTGACCAGCGGGGTGGACTCGCGGTGAGCCTGCGGCCCGACGCCCACCGCCCGGGCCAGCAGGCGCGGCAGCACCACCGTCCGCAACAGGAGCACCGCGAGACCGACACCGACCAGTGCGCGGTCACCGTCGTGTACCCCACGCAGCACGGGGATGGCCGCCAAAGCGACGCCCTGCCAGGCCAGTAGGCGCACGATCGCGACCAGGTCGCGGCGCCAGACAATCAGGACCGCGGTCAGGATCAGCCCACCGGCGGCCAGGTCGACCAGCACCGCGAAGTTGCCGGAGGTCATGCCGGCACCGTGAAGAAGTTGGCCGCGATCACCGCGAGCAGCGACAGCAGGAACGACCCGGCCAGCAGTTCGGGAACCCGGAACAGCCGCAACTTGGCGACGAAAACCTCGACGCTCGCGAGCAGTCCGGCCAGCACGGCGACCTTGGCCGCCACCGCGGCCGCGCCGACGAGGATGTCGAGCGCGCCCGGATGCCCGCCGGCGATGCCCCACGGCACGAAGAGGTTGGCCAGCAGCGCCAGCAGCACGGTCAGCCGCATGCCCGATGCCCACTCGACCAGCGCGAGGCGGGGACCCGCGTATTCGAGGACCATCGCCTCGTGCACCATCGTCAGCTCGAGATGGGTGGCCGGGTTGTCCACCGGTAGCCGTCCCGTCTCGGCGACGATCACGATCACCAGCGCCGCGAAGGCGAGCACCGCGGTCAGCGACACCACCTGCCTGGGGTGGGTGACGGTATTCGACACCAGCGCACTCAGATTCGCCGACCCCGCCGGTATCGACAGCGCGAAGACGGCCAGCAGGATCGTCGGCTCCACGAGCGCGGCGATGGTGATCTCGCGGCTGGCCCCCATGCCGCCGAACGACGTGCCGGTGTCGATGCCCGCCAGCGTCAACGCGACGGTGCCCAGGAACAGCAGTCCGACCACCGCGAACAGATCCGCGCTGACGTCCAGCGCCGACCCGGTGGCGACCAGGGGCGCGATCGCCGCGATCAGCAGGGTCGTGCCGGCGACGACGGCGGGGGCGGCCGCGAACACGACCGTCGTCCCCAGCGGGGTAATCTGTTGCTTGCCAAGTTGTTTGACGATGTCCCGCCACGGCTGCAGGACACCGGCGCCGGCGCGGCCCTCCCAGCGGGCCCGCACCTGCCGGGTCAGGCCGACCACCAGCGGCGCGCCCAGCATCACGCTGCCGACCTGGACCGCGCCGGCGACCGCGGACCACGCGTTCACCGGGCGACCACCAGCACGGTCAGCACGCCGAGCGCACCGTAGGCCAGGTAAAGATGCACGCTGCCGGTGTGGGCCCGCCGCATCAGTGCCGCCGCCGCCAGCACCGCCCCGACCACCGGGGTGTAGAGGCGCTCCTCGATGGCGTCGGCGATTCTGGTCCGGTAAGTGATCTTGTCGGCCAAGTACCGCGACTCGGCGGGGTGGGTGACCTCAATGTCGGTGTCCGGACGCAGGACGTCGTTGAACACCCGCTGCAACGGCTCTGCGAACGACGTGGCCGTGTACTGCATGCGTTCGGTGAGATCGTCTGCCCCACAGGCCCACAGCGGCAAGGTGGCGGGTGCCGGGCGCCGTCCCCGGCGCCACCGCGCCAGCGTGGCCGCGGTCACCGCGGCGACGACGACGCCGGCGGCGATCACCCCCGGCGCGATCGAACCCTGCAGGCCGGGCAGGCGCACCACTGCGCCGAATTCGGTGAGTTCGACGGCCCGGGCCGCGGGCAGCGCGGCGACCGCCCGGCGCAGCACGGGCGCGACCACCGAGGGCGCCACCGCCAGCACCAGGCAGGCGGCGGCCGCGACCGTCATACCGGTCAGCATGCTGGCAGGAGCCTCGGTGGCCCCGGCCGCTTCCCGGCTGCGGGGCCGCGCGAGGAACCCGATCCCGAACGCCTTGACCATCGCTGCCACGCCCAGACCCGTGGTGAGTGCGACCGTGCCGACCGCGAGCGGCGTCGTCAGGGACAAGATCGTGGCGTGCCCGGGGGCCGTGTGGATCAGCGACTGCACCAACAACCATTCGCTGACGAATCCGGCACCCAGCGGCAGGCCGCACGCCCCGAGCGCGGCGACGCCGAAAAGAGTTGAGGTAGTGGGCATTCGGCGGGCCAGCCCGCCCAGCCGATCCAGGTCGCGCAGCCCGGTCGCCGCCAGCACCGACCCCGCGGCCAGGAAGCCGAGCCCCTTGAACGCCGCGTGCGCAACCAGGTGCAGCATCGCCGCGGCCGCCGCGATGGTCGCCGGTGCGCCCGCACCGCAGGCGGCGAACAGGGTCGCGGCCCCCAAGGCCAGCGTGATGAGCCCGAGGTTCTCGGTCGTCGAATAGGCCAGAAGCCGTTTGAGATCCGTCGCCACCGACGCCTGCACCACGCCGTAGAGCGCCGACACCCCGCCGATCGCCATCAACGTCAGTCCCCACCAGCGCGGGCCCGGTCCCAGCAGCTGGAGGTCGACCCGGCAGATCCCGTAGACGCCCATATTGACCATCGCGGCGCTCATCAGCGCGGAGACCGGGCTGGGCGCCTCGGGGTGGGCGCGCGGCAACCAGGCATGCAGCGGCACCAGCCCGGCCTTGGATCCGAACCCGGCCGTCGTCAACAGGAAGGTCGCGGTGCGCACTCCGGGCGGTATCGGACCCAATCCGGCGAACCGGTCCGCGTGACCGGCCGCCGCGAGCACCATCAGCCCGACCAGGATCGCCGCGAAACCCAACTGGGTCATCACGGCGTACACCAGCGCCGCGGCGCGAACCTGCGCCCGGGTGTGCTCGGTCAGCACCAACACCACCGAGGAAATCGCCATCAATTCCCACGCCAGCAGGAACGTGGTGGCCGAGCCCGCCGCGGGCACCAGCAGCATCGCGGCGACGAACGCGGGCAGCACCACCAGGGGGAGCCCGCCCAGGTGCCCGCGCCGGGCGTATCCGATGAGGTAGGGCCCGACCGCGATCGCGACGGCGCCCGCGAGCGCCATGAAGAACCCGCCCAGCGGATCGAGTTCCAGCTGGACACCCGCGAGGGGGAGCAACCACCCAATGTGAATCGAGTGGACCGAACCGAACATGCCCAGCGCGCCCGCCACCATGCCGCAGGCGCCGATCAGCGATGTCGCAACTCCGGCGAACGCCGGGCCGAATTCGCGGCGAGACAAGGTTTTCGACGAGTGCACGCTGTCGGCGCTCAGCAGGGCGGTCACTTGCCGGTCACCGATCGCAGCGCGGCGATGATCTGGCTCGGTTCCGGCGGGCAGCCCGCGATCTCCACGTCGACCGGCACCACGTCGCCCACCGCGCCCACCACGCCGTAGGCGCCCTTGAAAACGCCCTGGTTCAAAGCGCAGTCCCCGCAGGCGATCACCCATCGCGGCCGCGGGGTGGCGTCGACGGTGGCGCGCAACGGCTCTGCCATGTTGCGCGTCACGACGCCGGTCACCAGCAGCGCGTCGGCATGTCGCGGGGAGGCCACCAGCCGCGCGCCGAACCGCTCGGCGTCGTAGACGGGTCCGAAGGCGCCCGCGATCTCCACCTCGCACCCGTTGCAGGATCCGGCGTCGACGTGCCTGATCTGCAGCGAACCCCGCACCGGCGCAGTCGATTTCGTCGTCCGCTGCGGTAGTGGTGGCGCCGGTTCGGTGATCCGCCCCACCCGAAAGACTTTGCCGATCCAGCCCATGGACGCTATTCCCCGCCGTTGGCGCGCAGGTCTTCCAACACCGCGACGCGGTCGCTGAGCACCCCGGTGAGGACCTTGCGCGCGACCAGCAGCAGTTCGGCGATGTCCGGCGAGGCGATCGAGTAGATCACCGTGTTGCCGTCCCTGAGCGCGTCCACCACCCCAGCCCGTCGCAGCACGCCCAGTTGCTGCGACAGATTCGACGATTCCAGCCCGATCTCGGGCAGTAGCTCGGCGACGGACTTATCCCCCGTCACCAGCAGTTCGAGGATCCTGATCCGCGCCGGATGCCCCAACGTCTTGAAGAACTCCGCCTTGAGCTTGTACAGCGGCTCCGACACGAAAAATCTCCCGACGACCAAGTGACTTCAATGATTGAACAATTGAAGAATTTATCATGTTGCGGCCGCTGCCGCTCGCCGGGCCGTAGGGGTGCGGCCGGCGGCCGGTCACGCCGTCTTCGGCCCCTGAGCAGGGGCAATGCCCCAGGATAGGGCGCGGCGCCAGCGGCCGCCCGGCCATGACCCGGTCATGACCCGGCTCATGACCCCGCTATGAGATCGAACACACTCGCGCCCGGCGACCGTCGGTCAGCGCACTTTATCCGGTGCCAGATTAGCGAAATTTGTTTCGCGATAATTGACACGCGTATTGGATCTCACGTAATGTCGCTCGCATGTACGGATCTCCTGCAACGGCCGCGCCCGGGGGTGACCGGTGAACGCCGTCCTGGTCGGGGTTGTGACCTTGCCCCTGCTCGCGCTGCTGAGTGCACTATTCGCGGGCTCGCGGCATCCCCGCCTCGTCGGTCGCTTGGGCGCTTCGGCCGCCGGTGCGGGTTTCATCGGCGCAAGCCTGTTGGCGCTGTACGTAGCGCTCCACGGCTCGGTGTCGGCCCATCTCGAGTCGGCCACCGGCGCAACGATCTTCGGGCTCGAGGCGAACCGGCTCAGCACGTTGCTGCTGCTGCTGGTGTACGGCGTGAGCACGGTGGCCCAGATCTTCGCTCTGCGCTACCTGGCCTGCGACGCGCGGTCGGGATGGTTCACCGCCGGCACTGGCCTGCTCACTGCGGCGTCGGCCGGTCTCATGACCGCGGAAACCCTCGTCGGGCTGGCGTTCTGCTGGACCATGGCCGGCGCCGCGCTGTGCCTGCTGCTGGCGACCTACTGGGAGCTTCCGGCGGCCCGCGACGGGGTGCGCCGCACGGCGACCGCGTTCCTGCTCGGTGATCTCGCCCTGTGGTCGGCGGTCGGTCTCATCACCTGGCGGTGGGGCAACGTGAGCCTATCGGGCCTGGGCGCCAACCAGTTCGGGCACGCGCCCACCGCGGCGGTGGCCGCCGCCCTGATCGTCGTGGCGGCCCTGTCGCGGTCGGCGCAGATTCCGTTCCAGCGTTGGCTACCGGCCACCCTCGCCGCACCCACCCCCGTCTCGGCGATGCTGCACGCCGGAGTCGTCAACGCCGGTGGGGTGCTGCTGGTGCGGCTGAGCCCCGTCGTCAGCGGATCGGCCATCGCCATGGGCCTGGCGTTCACCGCCGGCACGCTCAGCGTGGCCTACGGGTCCGTCGTGATGCTCACCAAAACCGACATCAAAGGCTCGCTGGTGTACTCGACCATGTCCCAGATGGGTTTCATGATCATGACCTGCGGCCTGGGCCTGTCGGCGGCAGCCGTGTTCCATCTGGTGGGCCACGGGTTCTACAAGGCCACCCTGTTCCTGTCCTCCGGCTCGGCCATCGCCAAGGGGCGCCGCAAGGCTGGCCGGCCGCCCGCCGCGCCGCTGAGCGCGCGCCAGCGGGTGGCGGTTCAGCTCGCGGCGCCGGTGGTACCTGCCGCCGCCCTGTACGCGGCGGCCACCATGGTGGCGCCGCCGGACGTCGAACATGGCTCCGGACTGGCCCTGCTGGTCTTCGCCTGGGCCACCGGCGCGGCGGCACTCATGGCCTGGTTGACACGGAGCCCGCGAGCGTCCACCGCTGCGGCCGGTTCCGCCGCACTGCTCGCCATGGCCTTCGGCTACGTGGCGCTGGTGGGCGCGGTGACCGGGTTCCTGGCGCCCGACCTCCCCGCAGTCCTCGTCCCGTCCGCCTCGGCACTGGGCATCGTGGCGGTGGCAGTCGTCCTGGGCGGTCTGACGCTGCTGGGCCAGGCCCCCGCGAGCGGCTGGGTCGCTCGCCTGCGGCTGGCCATGTACGCCAAAGCACTTGCCTCCGGTCATATCTCGGCCCCACGTCGGATGTCCCAGCCCACCACCTTCCCCTCGAAGCCCTTACTGACAGGAGCAAATCGGTGACCGCAGTGGCCGAACGAACTTCAATCGACGCCTTACGCGCGCAGTTGCGCAGCGAGGTGAACATCGCCGCCCGGGTGATACCCACGCACTACCCCCTGGAGACGTTCATCGCGGTCAACCCGCTGGCCGGGCTGGAGTCGATGCCCTTCGAGCAGGCGATCCGCCGTGCCGGTGACATGTACGGCGTCGCAGGGGTGCTGGACGAGACGACCTACCGTGATCTCTACCACCGCGGACGGATCACCGATGTCGACCTGGAATCGACTCTGCGGCTGCGCTACCCCACCCTGCTCGACGGGCCGGCCGTGCGTCTGGGCACGCGCACGGTGACCCCGGGCGAACTGTTGCGCGCCGACTTGCTCAACGGCAGCCTGGGCCCGGAACCGTCGCGGCGCAACCCGACCCGCGCCGAGACGGCGATGCCGGAGGTGGCCGACCAGGTTGACGCCCAGGCCGCGAAATGGTGCGCGGCGTACTTCGGGTCGCCCGCCGCCGCGTGGCCGATGCCCGACCACCCCAAGGGCTTCTACCATGCCTGGCGCGCGATCGCCGCCGGCGACCACACGCTGGGCAGGAGGGTGCGGGCCCGGCTGCGCCAGCTCCCCGACCGGGCTGACGACGCCGCTCTGCACGCGCTGCAAAGACTTTCGGTGTCAGACGAGGAACGCATCACTTATCTGCAAGCCCACCTGACGCGGCTTCCGGGCTGGGCGGCACACGTCCGCTGGCATGCCGCGCACGCCGGTGGCATTAGCGTGCTGGACTACCTGGCGATGCGGTTGACGTACGAGGCGTTGCTGCTGGCGCACAACGGTTCCGACGTGACCAGCACACCGCCGGCCGAAGCCGGGACGCGTATCCCTTCGGCCCGCGAACGGGCCGCCACGCTCGCCCGCACATGGGGCGTGGAAGACGCGGCCGGCGGCGACTTGGCCGCCGCCGCAAGGGTGTTGTCGGCCTTGCCGGTCACCGCGCGACAGACGGTCTGGCAGCAGGCTTACGAAGCGCATTACCGCGACGCGCTGCTGCGGTCCCTGGCCGAGGGCACCCCGGCCCCGACCCATGAGCGGCCGCGCGCCCAGTTCGTCTGCTGCATCGACACCAGATCGGAGGGCCTGCGCCGCCACATCGAGTCCCTCGGCGGATACCAGACCCTGGGCTTCGCCGGCTTCTTCGCCGTCGCCATCCGCTTCACCGGCCTGCTCGGAGGAGCCCCCAACGACCTCTGCCCGGTGCTCATCCGCCCCGAGCACGAGGTCCACGAGAAACCGGCGCCGACGGCGCACCGTGCGGCCCTGCGGGAACAGAGCGGCGCCGCCGTCATGGCAGGCGCCGAGGATTCGTTCCACGCCGCCAAGCAAGCGCTGATCGCCCCCTTCGCGCTGGCCGAGGCGACGGGCTGGGTCGCGGGTCTGTGGGCGGCCGCCAAGACGCTGACCCCCGGGCGCAGTGGACTCCTACGGCGCCGCCTGCGCGAACGGCTCGTTCCCGCAGCCCGCACCGTGCTGTCGATCAACGAGACGGTCGACCTGGCCCACCGTGCTCTGTACGCACAGGTCGCACTGACCACCATGGGCCTCACCAGCGACTTCGGTCGGCTGGTCGTGCTCTGCGGGCACGGCAGCACCACCGAGAACAACCCCTATCAGGCGGCGCTGGACTGCGGGGCCTGCGGCGGTCAGGCCGGCGGCCCCAACGCCCGCACCGCGGCGGCGATACTCAACGATGCCGATGTCCGCACCGAACTGCGCAGCATGGGTATCACGGTCCCGGAGGACACCTGGTTCCTGCCGGCCCAGCACGACACCGCCACCGATCGGGTCAGCGTCCTCGAACAGCACCTGGTCCCCGCCAGTCATCGCGGCGACGTAGATCGACTCATCGCCGATCTCGCCACCGCCGGGGCCGAGCTGGCCGCCGAGCGCTGCTCGGCGCTTCCGGGGGGACCCGCAAAGCCCTCCCCGACCCGCGCATTCCGCCACGTCTACACCAGGTCCGTCGACTGGGCGCAAGTCTTTCCCGAGTGGGGGTTGGCGGGCAACGCGGCTTTCATCGTCGCACCCCGCGCGGTCACCGCGGGACTGAACCTGAAGCGGCGCGCTTTCCTGCACTCCTACGAGGCCGGCGTGGACCTCGACGGCACCGCGCTGGAAACCATCCTCACCGCGCCCATGGTCGTCGCCCAATGGATCAACTGCCAGTACTACTTCTCGACGGTGGCGCCCGGACTGTTCGGCGCGGGAACCAAAACCATCCACAACGTCGTCGGCGGCGTGGGCGTGCTGGCGGGACACGGCGGCGACCTGCAGCTGGGTCTGCCGCAGCAGTCGATCACCGACGGTGCGGGCTTTGCGCACGAACCCATGCGTCTGCTGACGGTGGTGCAGGCACCACTGCAGCTGATCGACACGGTGGTCGAGCGAAATCCCATCCTGCAGCAGCTGTTCGGGAACGACTGGGTGTCGCTGGCCGCACGGGAGCACCCCGGCCACGACTGGCAGCGCTGGACTCGCAGCGGCTGGCGGCCCTGGGCGGCCGCCGACCACCACGACACGACGGAACAGGAGATCATTCCATGCCACTGAACGGCTTAACCAAAATGACGAAGATCGAAGTCGTGGTCGCCGGCGAACACGCGCCCGCGGTTCGGGAGCAGTTCCACAGCGCCGGGGCGACCGGGTTCACCACCGTGTCCGGCGTCTCCGGGCTCGGTCATCACGGCTACCACCAGGGCCGGCTGCTCTTCAACCAGCAGTCGGCACTGGAAATGCTCATCAGCGTCGTACCGGAGGCCAAGGCCGAGGGGCTGGTCGCCGGACTCCGACGTCTGCTCGACGACTCTCCCGGGGTCATGTTCGTCACCGACACCTACGTCAGCCGACCCGAGTACTTCAGCTAGACCACTTCAGCTGGACCAAAGAAACCAAAGGAACTAAAGGAAAGGAATCACCATGAATAACCCCTCATCCGCCTTGCGGCGCCTGCAAGTGGGTAACCAACGTTTCTACGGCGCGGAGCGGTCGAAGGAACGTTTCGCCGACGAGCAGCAGCCCGTCGCCGCGGTGTTCCGTTGCGCGGACGCCGACACGCCGAGCGAGGTGTTGCTGGGCCAAAGCTGGGGATCGCTGATCGACATCAGCACCTGGGGCCACGTGATCGACACCGGCGTGCTGGCCACCCTCGAGTACGCCGTGGGCACGCTGAAGACACCGCTGATCGTGGTGCTCGGCCATGCGCACTGCGCCGCGATGCAGACCTCCCTGGAGGCCTGGAACAGCGCGAGTTTCCCGCAAGGCGCGACTCGCTCCGTCATCGAGCACGCGATCTCGTCACTCACCCGGCTCGACGGCACCATCACCAACGCCGACGATCTCTCCGCCGCCCACGTGGTGCACACCGGTGCCTCGCTACTGCACAAGTCGCCGTTGGTCGCCGGCGCCGTGGACAGTGGGGACACCGCCATCGTCTGCATGATGGGCGGCGGCAAGGACGGACTGGTCCGGACCTGCGCGGCCTTCGGCGACGTTTTGGCAGGCGACGCACCGCTGTTGGAGTGCGTATAACCGGCCCGCGTGCGCTCGCCGCGCGCAGGCCCGGCTACGCCGGGGCGGTGATCGCGATGGGCACCATGCACCGCAAAGAGGAACAGGTGGCGCCCGCCTTCGCTCAGGAGCTGGGCGCGCGCGTCATCGCCCCGGCGGGGATCGACACCGACCAGTTCGGCACCTTCACCGGTGACGTGGCCAGGACGTTGGCGCCGCTGGCGGCGGCCACCGCCAAAGCGCGGCTGGCGATGCGCGTCGCCGGGGTGCACTACGGTCTGGCGAGCGAAGCGAGCTACGACACGTGGTTCGGCACGCTGCCCATGCACGAAGAAATTCTGTTGTTCGTCGATGACACCCGCGACATGCACGTCGTCGAGGGCGTCAGCGTGTGCGGCGCTCCCGGGGCTCCCCGGCTGGTCGACGGCGCAGAGGAAGCGATGGCCGTGGCGCGTGGCTACGGGTTTCCGAGCCAAGGAGTGGCGGTGAAGGCCACCGTCGCGGACCGGGTGCGGCTGTTCGGCAAAGGAATAACGGATCCGGCCGAGTTGACCGCGGCCATCACCGCGGCGGTGGTCACCGCCGACGGCGGCCGGGCGTGGCTGGAACCGGACCTTCGCGCACACCACAACCCAAGCCGCCGTCAGGTCATCGCCGACCTGGCGCGCCGGCTGGCTCGCCGCCTCGCCACACCCTGTCCCGGCTGCGCCTGCCCCGGATATGGCAGGGTCGCCGTCCGCGAGGGCTTGCCGTGTCAAGCATGCGGCTGCCCGACCAGCCTCGTCGCCGCCGACATCCACGGGTGCGCCGCCTGCGAACATCGCCGCACCGTTGCGCGCACCGGGCCCCCCGCGGAACCACGCTTCTGTCCGCAGTGCAACCCGTGATGAGCCGCGCGGTCACGACAGGGCAGCGATGAGCTCGCCGACGGTGTGGCTGGCCTCCAGAGGATGGCGCAGCTTGCCCTTGGGATTCAGCGTGTACACGTTGCGCCGGCCGACCTTGGATTTCTTGAGGTAACCCTCGTCGGTCAGGTCGGTCAGAATCGCCTGCACGGATCGCTCGGTGATCCCGATCCGCAGCGCCAATTCGCGAGCGGTCAACGGCTCGCCACTGGACACGCACAACAGCACATGGCCGTGATTGGTCAGAAAAGTCCACGTCCGACTGGCCGCTTCGCCGTCCGGCTCCGCTGCAGTCCCCCGTTTCCGCGCGGCATCCACGGGCGCATCCTACACCACCGGGATTCGCGTAACGCACTTCACGAATCGCCACCCCCGGGGCCGGTGCGGCCCCTCACCGTGCACCCAGGAACGCCTCGACCGCATCACGGTACACCCCCGGGGCTTCGTCATGGACGAGGTGGCCCGCTTCCGGTACACACAAATACCTTGTCGCAGATGGTTTTTCCGCTTCCGCCATGGCACGCATCTGCCCCGGAGGCGTGACAGAATCGCCGGCCTCGATGAGCAGCGCCGGAGCCCGCACCGCCCGCCACTGCGCCCAGTAGTCGCGGGTGCCCCACTCGGCGGCGATCTCGATCCATCGCGCGGTGTGACCGTGCAAGCGCCACCCGGTGGCGGTACGGTCGAACGCATCCAGGAAGTACCGCCCCGCAACCACGCCGAACTCGCCAAAAACCTTTTCGGCGGAGTCGAATTCGACCGGCAGCGCGTGCAGCCACGGCTCCCACGGGCCGGTGCTGCGGCCACGGAAATCCGGCGCCATGTCCTCGAGCACCAGCGCCGAAACCAGTTCGGGACGCTCGGCGGCGAGGCACCACGAGTGCAGGGCGCCCATCGAGTGCCCCACCAACCGCGCGGGCGCGCCGAGCGCGCTCACCGCGTCGCCCAGATCGGCGACGAAACGTTCGGTGCTGACGGGATGCGGGTCGTCGACGTCGCGGCCCCGGTGCCAGGGGGCGTCGTAGGTGTACACCGTGCCCAGTCGGGTCAGCCAGGATATTTGCCGCGACCACGTGGTGCCCCGGCCCATCAGGCCGTGCACCAGCACCAATGGCTCGCCTCGCCCGCCGCGGCAGGTGAGCAGATCGGTGGCCATAGCACTATCCTGCCCGGCCCGCCCGGTCGGACAGACGGAGGAGCGCGGTAACCTAGCGGCATGTCGCCAGTGGTGAAGATCAATGCAATCGAGGTACCCGCGGACGCCGGCCCTGAGCTGGAAAAGCGGTTCGCCCATCGAGCGCACGCGGTCGACAACCAGCCGGGTTTCCTCGGGTTTCAGCTGCTGCGCCCGATCAAGGGCGAGAACCGCTACTTCGTAGTGACCCAGTGGGAGTCCGAGGAGGCGTTCCAGGCCTGGGCGAAGGGCCCCGCCATCGCCGCCCACGCCGGTGAGCGGGCCAATCCGGTAGCCACCGGGGCGTCCCTGCTGGAGTTCGAGGTTGTGATGGACGTTGCCGGTAAAAAGCAGGCGGGCTAGCGGGCGGTCTGCCCGGCGCCGCGTGGCGGCGTTGAGCGCCGGCGCCGCACTCGTAGCGATCCTGGTGCCCGGCTGTGCGCCGTCGCCGTCCCCGGAGGCCAAGGCCGCCGACCCGGGCCGGGCAATCGACACCCGGACGCCGCCCGGCCTGCGGGCCCAGCAGACGATGGACATGCTCAACTCGGACTGGCCCATCGGACCGGTCGGCGTCGGCACCCTCGCCGCACCCGAGAGGGTGGACTCGGTCGACTCCACCATGGAGCGGCTCTGGTGGGACCGCCCGTTCGCCCTCGCCGGTGTCGACATCGGGGCGAGCGTGGCGACGCTGCACCTGATCTCGTCGTACGGCGCCCGACAAGACATCCGGATCCACACCGATGACGACGGGCGGGTGGACCGGTTCGACGTTGATACGCAGGCCCCGAAGATCTCGTCGTGGCAGGACATCGACGCGGTGCTGAGCAAGACGGGTGCCCGCTACTCCTACCAGGTCGCCAAGGTCGACCAGGGCCACTGCGACCCGGTGGCCGGCACCAACACCGGCCAATCCCTGCCGCTGGCATCGATTTTCAAGTTGTACGTCCTGCACGCGCTGGCGGTCGCGGTGCAGAACGGGACAGTGTCGTGGGACGATCAGCTGACCGTCACCGACAAGAGTCGCGCGGTCGGCTCGTCCGGACTGGAACTTCCCGTGGGGGCTCATGTTTCGGTTCGCAAGGCCGCCGAGAAGATGATCGCGACCAGCGACAACATGGCGACCGACCTGCTGATCGGCAGGATGGGCACGCACGCCATCGAGGAGGCGCTCGTCACGGCCGGCCATCACGATCCCGCCAGCATGACGCCATTCCCCACGATGTACGAGCTGTTCTCCGTCGGCTGGGGGCAGCCGGATCTACGCGATCAATGGAAAAAGGGGTCTCAGCAAGTGCGCGCCCGACTGCTGGCGGAGGCGAATTCGACTCCCTACCATCCCGATCCAACCCGAGCACATTCTCCGGCGTCATCCTATGGCGCGGAGTGGTACGGCACCGCGGGGGACATCTGCCGGGTCCACGCGGCGCTGCAGGCCGACGCGGTGGGTGCGGCGGCCCCGGTCAGACAGATCCTGTCCGCGGTGTCGGGTATTGAGCTGGACCGCAATGTCTGGCCGTACATCGGGGCGAAAGCCGGTGGCCTGCCCGGTGACCTGACGTTCAGCTGGTACGCCGTCGACAAAACGCAGCAGCCGTGGGTGGTCAGCTTCCAATTGAACTGGCCCCGCGATCACGGGCCCACCGTGACCGGATGGATGCTGCAGATCGCCAAGCAGGCGTTCGCGCTGATCGCGCCGAGGTAAGTGGCGTTTCGCGAATCTGCTGCCGAACAAGGCTATTCGCTCCATGCGCTAAGGACGCTGGGCGAATCTTAAATGCGATATCACCGGTGGTATCTCAAACCGGCATCGCATGCCCGGCTCGCGCTACCTCACGCGGCTCGTGGGTCCGGGTTTCGCTCAACTCGGTGTGCGGCGTCACCGCGGGTGTTGGTGAGGGGTAGCTCGGGTCTTGGGGTCACTTCGGTGGCGGTGAGGATTTCGTGTGTCCGCCGCGATCTCGGCGTTGTGGTGGGCGGCCGGGTGGTGGGAGCGAAGGTGGCGGTGCCTGAATGTTTTTGGGTGTCGCTAGGGTGCCGGCAGTGACTGGCCCCGGGTAGCCGGTTAGTTGGGGGTGGGTGGTGGTTGGGGTTGGTAGGGGTCATACCACCACCATTGGGCGCGTTCGCCGGTGGGTCCGGGGCAGGGCGGCACTGCGGGCGGGGGCCCGGTGGGTGGGCGCGCCAGCGATCCCGGGCGCAGGACGCGCCCGGTGGTGTCGGTGACGGTCAGGGCGCGGGGGGTGCCGGTGAGGGTGATGTGGCCGCGGTGGTGCAGCCGGTGGTGATACGGGCACAGCAGCACCAGGTTGTCCAACTCGGTGGGGCCGCCGTCTTCCCAGTGCCGCAGGTGATGGGCGTGCAGTCCCCGGGTGGCGCCGCAGCCGGGTACCGCGCACGTGGGCTGGCGGTGCTCGAGCGCGCGGCGCAGCCGCCGGTTGATCACCCGGGTCGCCCGCCCGGCGCCGATCACCTCGCCGTGGCGTTCGAACCACACTTCGCAGGTGGCATCACAGGTCAGGTAGCGGCGTTCGGCGTCGGTGAGCAGCGGACCCAGGTGCAGGGCGGCGGCGCGTTGGGCCACGTCGAGGTGCACCACCACGGTGGTGTGCTGCCCGTGCGGGCGGCGGGCCGCTTCGGTGTCCCAGCCCGCCTCCACCAGCCGCAGGAACGCCTCGGCGAGGGTCGGCAGCGGGGGCCGCTGCTCTAACCGCCCCCGCCGGTGCCGTGGTCGCGCTTCCACTCGGCGATCAGGGCTTCCCGCTGCGAGGCCAGCGCGGCGTCGAACACCGCGGCGTCCTCGCGGGGCAGGGTGATCCGATAGCAGCTGCCCCGCTCGGTGCGGGTCGCGGTGAACGACCGCTCGGGCTCGGGCGCGGGGTCGGGGTCGGGTCGCGGTTCCAGCTTGACCGCGGTGCGCAGCTGAGTGACCGTGGCGACCCCGGCCAGCTGCGCGTAATGCGCATCAGATCCCGCACCGGCGCGCCCCGCGATCACCCCGACCTGATCCAGCGACAGCCGGCCCTCCCGCATGCCCTGGGCGCAGCGCGGGAACTCCTCGAGCCGGGCCGCGATGGTGGCGATCGTGTGCGCGGTGGCCGGCGAACAGCCCGTCTTCCAGGCCACCAACGCCGGCACCGACCGCGCCCCGGTCATCCCGCACAACTCATCGCGGTCGATCTCGGCCACGATCTCCACGATGCGCCCATCAATCGCGTTGCGCTGACCACTCAACTCCGCCAACTCCTCGAACAACACCTCAAGACGCTCACCAGGATTCACCCCCACAGCGCCAGCAGACGCGATCAACGACATAACCCCATCATCGCAACCACCACCGACAAAACCCGGGCCACCCGACCCCAGCTCGAAAGTTCTTGCGCACCACGCAAGTCAGGTCATATGCGATATCACCGGTGGTATCGCAAACCGGAATCACCGCATACCCGGCTGGCGTTACGCACGCGACTCATGTGACCACTGAGTTCGACGACGGCTGAGCCCACGAAGAAGTTCATTGCTGAGGCGGCGCGGCGCCGTAGCCCAGCTGGCTCGCCGTGCACTTCGCTCCGTCGGTGACCGGGATGGCCTGCACCGCGGTGCCGTACGCGCAATTCTCGGTCCGCACGTCGCCGATTTCGGTGGTGTCGAACCGCATCGCCACGATCGCGTTGCCACCGCGATTGCGGGCCTCGGCGATCAGGCGCCCCATCGCCTCATTGCGGCTTTCGGCAAGGTTTTTGGTCATGCTCTGCAACTCGCCGCCGAACATGGCCTTGAAGCACGCGCCCATCTGAGAGAAGGCGTTTCTCGAGCGGGCGGTCAATCCCGTGAGACTAACCGCCCGGTGGCGACCCACTGCGCCCGGCTACGCCGCGCTTGTGATCGCCACGCCCCCCGTTTCCGATTTCCGCTATTGCGGGTCGGCGCTGTGCGCACCCGCCTTCGCCAGGTCCGGCTCGGCCGGCGGCTTGCGGGTCCCGGTGAACGTGAACACCGCGTCCTCGCCGGCTCCCTCGCCGTCCCAGTTGTCGACGTCGACCGTGACGATCTGGCCGGGCCCGACCTCCTCGAAGAGGATCTTCTCGGAGAGCTGGTCCTCGATCTCACGCTGGATCGTGCGCCGCAGCGGGCGTGCGCCCAGCACCGGGTCGAAGCCGCGCTTCGCCAGCAACGACTTGGCCTTGTCGGTCAGCTCCATAGCCATGTCCTTGGCCTTGAGCTGGTTGCCGACCCTGCCGACCATGAGGTCGACCATCTTGATGATCTCCTCCCTGGTCAGCTGGTGGAAGACGATGATGTCGTCGATGCGGTTGAGGAACTCCGGACGGAAGTGCTTCTTCAGCTCGTCGTTGACCTTCTGCTTCATCCGCTCGTAGTTGTTGTCACCGCCGCCCTGGGTGAAGCCCAGGCCGACCGGCTTCGAGATGTCCGAGGTGCCGAGGTTGGACGTGAAGATCAGCACGGTGTTCTTGAAGTCCACCGTGCGGCCCTGGCCGTCGGTCAGGCGGCCGTCCTCGAGGACCTGCAACAGGCTGTTGTAGATCTCCTGATGCGCCTTCTCGATCTCGTCGAACAGCACCACGCTGAAGGGCTTGCGCCGGACCTTCTCGGTGAGCTGGCCACCCTCCTCGTAGCCGACGTACCCGGGCGGGGCACCGAACAGCCGCGACGCGGTGAAGCGGTCGTGGAACTCGCCCATGTCGATCTGGATGAGCGCGTCGTCGTCACCGAACAAGAAGTTCGCCAGCGCCTTGGACAGCTCGGTCTTACCGACACCGGACGGGCCGGCGAAGATGAACGAACCCGACGGGCGCTTGGGGTCCTTCAACCCGGCGCGGGTGCGGCGGATCGCCTTGGAGACCGCCTTGACGGCGTCCTCCTGGCCGATGATCCGCTTGTGCAGCTCGTCCTCCATGCGCAGCAGCCGGGTGGTCTCGGCCTCGGTCAGCTTGAACACGGGGATGCCGGTCCAGTTGCCCAACACCTCGGCGATCTGCTCATCGTCGACCTCGGCGACCACGTCGAGGTCGCCGGAGCGCCACTGCTTCTCCCGCTCCGCGCGTTGCGCCACGAGTTGCTTTTCCCGATCGCGCAGGCTGGCCGCCTTCTCGAAGTCCTGCGCGTCGATCGCCGACTCCTTCTCCCGGCGCGCGTCGGCGATTTTCTCGTCGAACTCGCGCAGGTCTGGCGGCGCGGTCATCCGGCGGATCCGCATCCGGGCGCCCGCCTCGTCGATCAGGTCGATCGCCTTGTCCGGCAGGAATCGGTCATTGATGTAGCGGTCGGCCAGGGTCGCGGCGGCCACTATCGCCGAGTCGCTGATCGACACCCGGTGGTGCGCCTCGTAGCGGTCGCGCAGCCCCTTGAGGATCTCGATGGTGTGCTCCACCGTCGGCTCCCCGACCTGCACCGGCTGGAAGCGGCGCTCCAGCGCGGCGTCCTTCTCGATGTACTTGCGGTACTCGTCGAGCGTGGTGGCGCCGATCGTCTGCAGCTCGCCGCGGGCCAGCTTGGGCTTGAGGATCGACGCGGCGTCGATCGCGCCCTCGGCGGCACCCGCACCCACCAGGGTGTGCAGCTCGTCGATGAACAGGATGATGTCGCCGCGGGTGTTGATCTCCTTGAGCACCTTCTTCAGGCGTTCCTCGAAGTCACCGCGGTAACGGCTGCCCGCCACCAACGATCCCAGGTCGAGCGTGTAGAGCTGCTTGTCCTTCAGCGTCTCGGGGACCTGGCCGTGCACGATGGCCTGCGCCAACCCCTCGACGACGGCGGTCTTGCCGACGCCGGGCTCGCCGATCAGCACCGGGTTGTTCTTGGTGCGCCGGCTCAGCACCTGCATCACCCGCTCGATTTCCTTCTCGCGGCCGATGACCGGGTCCAGCTTGCCCTCCATCGCGGCCGCCGTCAGGTTGCGACCGAACTGGTCGAGCACCAATGACGTCGACGGGGAGCCGGATTCGCCGCCGCGTCCGCCGGTGCCGGCCTCCGCAGCCTCCTTGCCCTGGTAGCCGCTCAGCAGCTGGATCACCTGCTGGCGCACCCGGGTCAGCTCAGCGCCGAGCTTGACCAGCACCTGAGCCGCGACGCCCTCGCCCTCGCGGATGAGCCCCAACAGAATGTGCTCGGTGCCGATGTAGTTGTGGCCGAGCTGCAGCGCCTCGCGCAGGCTCAGCTCGAGAACCTTCTTGGCTCGCGGCGTGAACGGGATGTGCCCGGACGGCGCCTGCTGGCCCTGGCCGATGATCTCTTCGACCTGGCTGCGGACGCCTTCGAGCGAGATCCCCAGCGACTCCAGCGACTTCGCCGCAACGCCTTCGCCCTCGTGAATCAAACCCAGCAGGATGTGCTCGGTGCCGATGTAGTTGTGGTTGAGCATCCGGGCCTCTTCCTGCGCCAGGACGACGACCCTGCGGGCACGGTCGGTAAATCTTTCAAACATCGGTGGTTACCTGCTCTCCCTCACCATCGGTACTCCCTCGCCGCCGACACCGGGGCCGGCAACGCATACCTGACATCCACTGTAATGGTCGGCCTGCCGGGGGGCCTAACTCGCGGTTCTTTGCTGTTCAAGACCCGCGCGGCGTTTCCGGGGAATCCCCCTGCGAAGGCAGCGCCATACTGGAGACAACGAGGCGAACCGCCAATTCGTTTCCCCCGGCGGCCCCCGAACTTTTCGCCAGGGGCGAAAGACGACACAGCGCCAGGGCGAAAGACAACACAGCGCCAGGGTCGAAAGACAACACCGGCGCCCGGCCTGCTGGCCTGGGCGCCGGTGCGAAACCCGTCAGGTCGCCGCGTGGAATGCGTCGATCACGTCCGCCGGGATGCGGCCGCGCGTGGACACGTTGTGGCCGTTGCGACGCGCCCACTCCCGTATCGCGGCGCTCTGCTCCCGGTCGATCGCGCCACGCCCCCGCCCGGATCCCGAGCGCCCGCGCCGCCGACCGCCGACGCGACGGCCCGCCGCGACCCATCGCTTCAAATCGTTGCGCAGTTTCGCGGCATTCTTGGATGAAAGATCAATCTCATAGGTCACCCCGTCGAGCCCGAATTCGACCGTTTCGTCGGCCGAGCCCGAACCGTCAAAATCATCGACCAAGGTGACGGTCACTTTTTTCGCCATTGGCTTTACCCTCGCATTTCGTCCTGAGCAGTGCTGTGCAGTCTGAGGACAGGCCTCCCCGGTTACTAATCTGCCATAAGAACGCAGCATACTCAATCCGTACGCGACGACGCACAAGTCAGTTTCAACTACGACTGCGGCCGAACAATCGGGAACAAAACTGTCTCGCGAATTGACAGGCCGGTCAAAGACATCAACAACCGGTCGATACCCATTCCGGTTCCGGTGCACGGTGGCATCCCATACTCGAGGGCAGCCAGGAAGTCTTCGTCAAGAAGCATAGCCTCGTCGTCGCCGGCCGCGGCGGCGCGAGCCTGCGCGGCGAACCTGTCGCGCTGCACAACCGGGTCGTTCAACTCCGAGTACCCGGTGGCTAATTCGACACCGCGTAAATAAAGGTCCCATTTTTCGGTCACCCCGGCGACGCTCCGGTGCTGGCGGGTCAAAGGCGTTGTCTCGACAGGGAAATCCTTGACGAAGGTGGGTGCGCTCAACGTGTTGCCGACGGTGTGTTCCCACAATTCCTCCACGAGCTTGCCGTGCCCGTACCCACGGTCGTCGGGAATTTCCAGCCCGGTTTCGGGGCCGAGTCGATCGGCGATGCCGCGGAGTCGATCGACCGGCGTGTCCGGGGTGATCTCCTCGCCCAGGGCCGCCGACAGTGAGGGATACATTTGTATCGAGGCCCATTCTCCGTCTATGTCGTAGACACTGCCGTCGGGCAGTGGCAGTTGTCTGGTTCCGATCGCTTCGTCAGCCACCTCTTGAATAAGCTCGCGGGTCATGATCGCCGAATCGTCATAGGTTCCGTAGCTCTGGTAGGTCTCGAGCATGGAAAATTCGGGAGAATGGGTCGAATCGGCGCCCTCGTTTCGGAACACCCGATTAAGTTCGAAAACCTTGTCGAAGCCGCCCACGACGCATCGCTTGAGGAACAGTTCGGGCGCGATGCGGAGGTACAGATCGATGTCGAGCGCATTGGAATGCGTGACGAACGGCCGCGCCGCCGCGCCGCCGGCGAGCGTCTGCAACATCGGGGTTTCCACTTCGAGAAACCCGCGCCGCTCGAGCGCGTTACGTATGGCGCGGATAACCGCTATTCGCTGCCGGGCCACCGTGCGGGCCTGGGGACGGACGATGAGGTCGACGTAGCGCTGACGAACCCGCGATTCCTCGCCCATTTCCTTGTGCGCGACGGGCAGCGGCCGCAGCGCCTTGGACGCCATCTGCCACGAGTCGGCGAGGACGGACAACTCCCCCCGCCGCGAGCTGATCACATTGCCGTGCACGTAGACGATGTCACCGAGGTCGACGTCGGTTTTCCAGGCGTCGAGGGCTTCGGCGCCGACCTTATCCAGGCTGATCATCACCTGCAGGGTGGTCCCGTCGCCTTCCTGCAGCGTGGCGAAACACAATTTGCCCGAATTGCGCGCGAATATGACGCGGCCCGCGACGCCGACGACGTCGTCGGTGGCGGTGTCGACCGGCAGGTCGGGGTGGGCGGCGCGAACCTCGGCCAGGGTGTGAGTGCGCTCGATGGCGACCGGGTACGGCTCGCGCCCCTCCGCCAGCAGGCGAGCACGCTTGTCCCGGCGGATCTGGAACTGCTCGGGCAGGCTCAAGTCGGCGTCACTCACGACGTGCCAGCTTAAATGACCTGGCCTGACCACCGGCGCGGGCATCGAGCCTGCGCCGACGGCGTCCACCCTGCGATGGCGGCGCGAAAAGTGCTCGAGAAGCGGCCCTGTGCGCAGACTCGACGCGCCGACGCCGGCTCAGCGGGCAGTCTTCAGCCGCCCGCGCTGGGCGTCTCTGTTGCGTTCGAAGACCAGCCGCAGGCCCTGCAGGGTGAGGTGCTGGTCGTAGTGGTCAACGGTGTGCAGTTCGGGCAGCAACAACGGCGCGGTGTGGCCGGTGGCCACGATCGCTATGTCATCGCCGGAGAAGCCGTCGACCTCTTCCCGGATGCGTGTCACCAGGCCGTCGACCAGCCCGGCGAACCCGAACACCGCGCCCGCCTGCATGCACTCGACGGTGTTCTTTCCCACCACCGAGCGCGGCCTGGCCATCTCGACCCGGCGCAGGGCGGCCGACCGGGCCGCGGCGGCATCCGAGGACACCTGCACGCCGGGGGCGATCGCGCCGCCGAGGAACTCGCCCTTGGCCGACACCACGTCCACACAGATCGAGGATCCGAAGTCGATGACGATGGCCGCGGTGCCGAACTTGTGAAACGCCGCGAGGCAGTTGACAATTCGGTCGGCACCGACTTCCTTGGGGTTGTCGACCAGCAGTGGGATGCCGGTTCGGACACCCGGCTCGATCAGCACGTGGGGCACCGACGGCCAGTACTGGTCCAGCATGACGCGTACCTCGTGCAGCACCGACGGGACGGTGGACAGGGCGGCCGCGCCGGTGAGCCGGTCGGAGTCCTCTCCGATCAGGCCGTCGATGGTCAGCGCGAGTTCGTCCGCGGTGACTTCGGATTCGGTACGAATCCGCCACTGCTGCACCACTTTCGCGTGCTCTTTGGCTCCGGAAAGCAGCCCGACCACGGTATGGGTGTTGCGGACGTCGATCGCCAGCAGCACGGCTACCCCACACCGATTCGCGGATCCAACAAGTCCGCGGCAGCGGATATGTCAGCCGGCACAAACGCGGGATCGTGACCCAGGTCGACGGGCTTGTTGTCCGCGTCGACGAACACGATCCGCGGCTCGTAGGCGCGCGCCTCCGCATCTTCCATGGTCCCGTAAGCGATCAGGATGACCAGGTCCCCGGGGTGGACGAGATGCGCTGCAGCGCCGTTGATCCCGATCACACCGGTGCCCCGTTCGCCGGTGATCGCGTAGGTGACCAGGCGCGCGCCGTTGTCGATGTCGACGATAGTCACCTGCTCGCCCTCGAGCAGGTCCGCCGCGTCCATCAGGTCGGCGTCGATGGTCACCGAGCCGACGTAGTGCAGGTCGGCCTGCGTGACGGTGGCGCGGTGGATCTTGGACTTCAGCATCGTCCGTAACATCAATTCCTCCAATGTGGTTCGAAGGTGTCCCGATATCCGTCCGGCCCCACGGGTGCCGGCGAGGGTCTTTCCGATCCGATCTCGATCGCGATGTTGTCGAGCAGCCTGGTGGCGCCCAGCCGGGCCGCGACCAGCAGCCGGCCGGGCCTGCCGGCCTGCAACGGGCCCAGGCCGGGATCCCGCAGTTCGAGGTAGTCGACCGTGAGCCCGGGCACGGCATCGAGCACGGCACGCGCGGCGTCCAGCGCCGGCTGCGCGCCGGCCCCGGCGGCGTGCGCCCCCGCCGTCAGCGCCGCCGAGAGCGCCACGGCCACCTCCCGCTGGGCGGTGTCCAGGTAGCGGTTCCGCGACGACATCGCCAGCCCGTCGGCTTCCCGGACGGTGGGCACCGCGACCACCGTGGCGTCGACGTTCAGGTCGGCGACCATCTGACGGATCAACACCAGTTGCTGGTAGTCCTTCTCCCCAAAGAACACCCGGTCGGGGCGCACGATCTGCAAGAGCTTCAGCACCACGGTGAGCACGCCGGCGAAATGCGTTGGGCGCACGCCGCCCTCGAGTTCGGCGGCCAGCGGCCCGGGATGCACGGTGGTGCGCAATCCGTCGGGATACATGGCCGCCGCGGTCGGCGCGAACACGATCTCGACGCCCTCCCCGCGCAACAGCGCGAGGTCGTCCTCGAGGGTGCGGGGGTAGGCGTCGAGGTCTTCCCCCGCGCCGAATTGCAACGGGTTGACGAATATCGAGACCACCACCACCGAGCCGGGGACCCGCCCGGCCGCCCGCACCAGGGCGAGGTGCCCGTCGTGCAGCGCTCCCATGGTGGGCACCAGCATCACCCGGCGGCCGGTGTGGCGCAGCGCGCGACTGACGTCGGTCACCTCGCGCGGGTTCGAATACACGTTGAGCTCGCCTGCCCTGAAGGCCGGCGGCCTGCCTTGCGTGGGGTTCATCGCACGAGGACCTCGACGACGTCGTCGGGCGCGTGCGCGCGTTGGGCGGTCCGCAGGGCGTTGACCCGGTAGGCCTCAGCCACCTGCGGGTTCACCGCGGTCAGCGCGGCCAGATGGTCGGCGACGGCGGCCGCGTCGCCGCGGGCGACCGGGCCGGTGAGCGCCGCCTGGCCGCGCTGCAGCGTGTTCTCCAGCGCGGCGCGGGCCAGCGGCCCCACGATGCGTTCGGCGAGGCCGCCCGGCTGGTCGTCCACGAGTTGCTGGCCCAGCAATTCGTCGCCCCGCAGCGCGGCCCGCAACGCCTCGAGCGCGTCGGCGAGCACGGTGACGACGTGGTTGCCCGCGTGAGCCAGGGCGGCGTGGTACAGCACCCGGGCCTCCTCGCGGACGCGGAACGGTTCGCCACCCATCTCCAGGACCAGCGACTGCCCGATCGCGTACCCGACGCCGTCGGCCGCCGTGACGCCGAAGCAGGTGTCCGGCAGCCTGCTGATGTCCTCGTCGGACCCGGTGAAGGTCATCGCCGGGTGAATCGCCAGCGGTATGCACTCCGGTATCAGCGGGCCGAGGATGCCGATCCCGTTGGCGCCGGACGTGTGGGCCACGATTGTGCCCGGCCGCACCGCCGACGTGGCCGCCAGGCCCGATACCAGGCCGGCGAGTTCGCTGTCGGGCACCGCCAGGACGAGCAACTCGGCGCTGGCGGCCACCTCCTGCGGGGGGGCCACCGGGGTGTCGGGCAGCCATCGCTGCGCCCGCTGCCGCGACGCGCGGGAGATGGCGCTGCAGGCCACCACGACGTGCTCGGCGCGCTCCAGGGCGACACCGAGCGCGGTGCCTACCCGGCCGGCGGAGATGATCCCCACTTGAAGTCTGGCCGGGCGCAGACCGTCGAGTCTGGCCGGTCGCAAACCGTCGAACTGCACCATCGCAGACGACCTCACCTGTGTCTTCGTTCGTTCCGGTCCTCGAGCGGGTACCGGACGGTCACTAAAACTCTAGTCGATGCGAGCGGGAAGGACTGCCGTCAGTCGTCGCGGCGGCGCCGCCGGCCACCCGCGGACGGCTCGACCTGCAGCCGGGCCAGCAGCTCGGCGACCGACTGACCACCGGTTTCGGTGCCGTCCGACCGCGCCGCCCTCCGCCCGGTCGGCGCCGCGGTGCCGGGGCGCGGGCGGCGGCGCCAGCTGCGGCGGTGCCGGCTCGGCGGCGAGCGGGCCGGGACTCGGCGCGGGGCGCGGCGGCGCGGCCGCCGGCGCGACAACGGGCGGAGTCGGCTGGGAGAACGCGGAGGCTTCCGCCGAGAGTTCGTCGGTGGATTCGCCGGCCGTGAAGCTGCGCACACCGTGGTCGCGGTACTCGGCCGAGTGGCGCGAGCGCGACCGGCGGCCGGACCCGGTATACGGCGGCGGTGTGGGCGCCGCGGGCTCGCTCGGCGCCTCGTCCGCGGATTCGTCGATGCCGGAATGGCGGGACCGGCGCCCGGTCACCGGCTCCGCGGTGCGAGCCCCGGGCGCCTCGTCGGCGGCCCAGTCGCTGCCCGGCGCGCCGGGCGGTAACCACAGCCCGGTCGCGGGCGCCGGCTGCCAGCCCTGCATCGGCGGTTGCGGCTGCGCTTCGCGCGCGGCCTGGGCGGCCGGCGGCGGCGTCGCCGGCGGGGGCGGTTGGCGGCGCGTTTCGAATCGCGGCTCGGGCGCAGCCGGCGGAACGTACGCGGCGGGCTCCTGAGGCCAACCGGGCGCGTGGCGGTGCTCGCGGGACGGCGGCTGCTGCCGCGGCGGCAACAGCGGTTCCTCGGGCACGTCGATGATCGCGGTTTCGTCGGCCCGGGCGGCCTGATTGTCGGCATTCACCGAGGCCATCCGATCGCTGGACACCCAGTCGACTCCCGCGTCGCGGGCGGCTTCGCCGTTGCGGTCCCATTCGCTGTAGGCGCGTTCGGGTGGCGCCTCGGCCTCCAGCGTCTCGAGCGCCGGGCGGTGCTGCAGATCGGTGTCGAAGAGGATCTCCAGGCTGGTCCGCAGCGCGCTCAGCTCGGCACGCAGCGCGGCGAGGTCGTCGGCGGCCTGAGCGCGCAGCTCCGACGCGAGCTCGCGGCGCAGTTGGGACTCGACGGTGAGTTCGTACTCGCGACGCGCCGAGATTTCGCGGTCCAGCTGCAAGTCGTACACCAGCTTCAGGTCACGGACGCGGGCCTGGTCCGCATCGCTCTGCCGGCGGTACAGCACAGAAACGAAGGCGCCGGCGACGGCGGCCCACAGCGCCAGGATGACAGCGAGCTTGAGGAGCTCCACCCGATTGGTGAAAACCAGCGCGGAACTGGCCGCTATCGCGAGGACCAGCAACGCCGTCAAGAGCACCCAACCCGGCCTGCGTCCGCCGCGCCGACCCCGAGCGCCGCGGGACAGAACGGTCATGGCCTGACTGTACCTGTGCGAGGTCAATCAGCGTGTCGCGCCGGACCGGCGATTCTCGCCCGGCTCAACCGGAGGGCTGATTCGTGCGGCGCGGCGGCCCCGGCCGGGAGGGCAGCTAACTCTTTGCTCCCTCGCCTTGGTCGGTGGGGTCGGGCGGGGATTTGCAGCAGTGCTGCAGCCACAGCGCAGCGACGACCAACGCCAGCGCGCTCACGGCGGCCACCGTGGTTCCGCCCGCGTCCTCGGAAGCGGCCCGCAGCCACGACCGCCGCGGCAGGAAGTACGCCAGCAGCCCCACCCACCAGCCCGCCATCAGGGCACCCACCCATGCCGAGGCCTTGGCGACCATCAGGCTGCGCGCTACCGCGAGCGGATGCAACCACCCGCGCCCGACACCGATCTCGCCCTCGCTTATCTTCGCCCGCACGTAACGCGCCCACAGCGCCTCACCGATGGCCACCGCCAGAAGCGACAGGCCCGTCCACACCGTGATCGGTGGAAACCACCGGTACAGCGCGGTCACCACCAGGTATCCGACCACCGCCGCGGCGACCACGGCCGCCGTCAGGTCGCGTTTCCTGGTCGGCCCCATCAGCTGCCCGGCACCCGCGCCAGGGCGAGGGTAGACCGGCGAACGCCGTCCCGATCGGCGGGGTCCAATTCGGCGAGCAGGCGCGCGACCGGACACGGGCCTTCGGCGACGGTCAGCCGGGCGGCCGGGTCGATGTCCAGCCACGGCACCAACACGAAGGCGCGCAGGTGGGCTAGCGGGTGAGGCAACGTCAGGTTGTTTTCGCGCGAGATGACCTCGCTCACCACGGAGCCATCGGACGGGTCCGTCTGGTAGCAGGCGATGAGGTCGACATCGAGGCTGCGCGGCCCCCAACGCTCGCCGCGCACCCGGCCCGCGGCGCGCTCGAACTGCTGGGCCCGGCGCAACCACCCCTGCCCGTCGCACCCGGGGTCCTCGGCGATGAGCACGGCGTTGAGGAACGGCGCCTGATCCACCCGTCCCCAGGGGTCCGTCTCGTACACCGGGGAGACCGCCAGCACCGCCGCGCCCAGACCGCACAGCCCGTCTAGGACCGACTGCAGCCGCGCCAGCCGGTCGCCCAGGTTGGAGCCGATCGACAGCACCACCCGCGTCATAGCGCCCGGCCCGCCGGGATGACCGAACCGCGGCCGCCGCGCCGCGACCGCCGAACCACCACCGCGACGTCGTCGAACTGCTGGGGTATCGGCGCCTGCGGCTTGTGCAGGGTGACTTCGACGGCGTGCACCCGCACGTCGCGCATGACCCGGTCGGCGATCTCCGCGCCGACCTTTTCGATCAGGTTGCGCGGGGGGCCGGCGACGACCTCGGCCGCGAGCTGGGCCAGTGCACCGTAGTCGTAGGTGTCGGCCAGTTCGTCGCTGGCGGCGGCCTCGGCGAGGTCGATCCACACCGTGATGTCGACGACGAAGTCCTGCCCGTCGGCGCGCTCGTGCTCGAAGACTCCGTGCCGGCCGCGGGTCCGCAGGCCGCGCAGCTCGATTCGATCAGCCATCGCCGTCCGCCGGTCCGCTGTCGGTCTGCGCCTGCGTCCAGGCGCCGACCACCTTGAGCGCGTCGACCGACGCCCGCACGTCGTGCACGCGCACTCCCCACGCTCCATACAGGGCGGCCAATGCCGAAATCACCGCCGTCGCCGTCTCGCGCCCGTCGGGCGGCCGGGGCGATCCGTCGGGCCCCGCCAACAACGTACCGAGGAAGCGCTTACGGGACGCGCCCAGTAACACCGGAATCCCGGTGGCCACCAGCTGCGGCAGGGCGCGCAGCAACGCCCAATTGTGTTGGCCCGTCTTGGCGAATCCAAGTCCGGGGTCGATGATGAGCCGGGTGGGATCGACCCCGGCGGCCACCGCGTCGTCGACGCCGGCCAGCAATTCGTCGCGCACCTCGGCCACCACGTCGCGGTAGTGCGGAGCCCGGTGCGGTCGGTCGGGCGACGCCGGCCGCCAGTGCATCAGCACCCACGGCACCCCGGCCTCGGCGACCAACGGAGCCATCGCGGGGTCGGCCCGCCCCCCGGAGACGTCGTTGACGATTCGCGCGCCGCTCTGCAGCGCGGCCCGCGCCACATCCGCGTGCATCGTGTCGATGCTGACCGTAAGGCCCTGCGCGGCAAGCTCTTTGACGACCGGTACCACCCGTCCCGCCTCGACCCGCGGGTCGGTGCGCGTGGCGCCGGGCCGCGTCGACTCCCCGCCGACGTCGACGATGCCGGCACCGTCGGCGGCCATTGCCAGGCCGTGCGCGACGGCGTCGTCTGCGTCGAGATAACGCCCGCCGTCGGAGAACGAGTCGCCCGTGACGTTCAGAACACCCATAACCTGCACAGGCGCCGGGCTCACTTACGCAGGATGAGGTCGAGCGCTTCGGCCCGGGAGGCGGCGCTCGTCTTGAACAGACCGCGAACCGCCGACGTCGTGGTGGTGGCGCCGGGTTTGCGGACGCCGCGCATCGCCATGCACAGGTGCTCGGCCTCGATCACGACGATCACGCCGCGCGGGTCGAGCTTGTTCACCAAGGCGTCGGCGATCTGGCTGGTGAGACGCTCCTGCACCTGCGGCCGTTTGGCGTACAGGTCGACCAGCCGGGCGATCTTGGACAGGCCGGTCACCCTGCCGTCGCTGCCGGGGATGTAGCCGACGTGAGCCACGCCGTGGAAGGCCACCAGGTGGTGCTCGCAGGTCGAGTACAGCGGGATCTCCTTGACCAACACCAACTCGTCGTGCTCCTCGTCGAACATGGTGTTCAACACGCTGTCCGGGTCGGTGTAGAGACCGGCGAACATCTCCCGGTAAGCGCGGGCGACGCGGGCCGGCGTGTCCAGCAAGCCGTGCCGGTCCGGATCCTCGCCGACGGCGTAGAGCAGCTCGCGGACCGCATTCTCGGCGCGTTCCTGGTCGAACACCCGCGTCAGGTGCGTCGCAGTGTCCGGCCCCAAGCTCGGTAACGCCATCGAATCCTCCGTTGGTCAGCCGAGGGCCGGCGGGTTGGACCGGCTCACGTCGTCATCCTGATGATCGGGAGACTGTTCGCCCCGATCGGCTCGCCCGGCATCGGGGCCGGGCTGGCCGGGCGGGGGATACGGCGGATAGGGCGGATACGGGGGCTGGGCATTACCCGGGTAGCCGGGGTGTCCGGCATAGCCTGGGTGACTCTGGGCCGGCGGCGGCCAATACGGCTGTTGCGCCGGCTGCTGCGGCTGGGGATGCTGGGGCGCCTGCGGGTGCCGAGGCGCCTGCGGCGGTGGATACCAATACCCGGCCTGCTGCTCCGGGGGCGGCCAGCCGGGCGCGCGCCAGCCCGCCGGGGCGCCGTAGTCCGGCTGGGTGGGGCCATGCGGAACGCCCTGGTGATTCCCCTGCTTGTGCGCTTGCGCCCCGTGTGGACCGCCAGAACCATTGCCGCCGTGCGGGTTACGGTTTGCCTCCGCCCGCGCGGCCTCGGCAGCCTGGCTCGCCTGCGCGATGGCCGCCTTGAAGGCCGGCTCCTGCGCGGGCGGGGGCCACGGCTCGCCGCGCTCGATGGCCAGCTCCCCGGGCGTCTTGATCGGTGGTTTGTCGGACGGGATTCGGCCGCCGAAGTCGTCGAACATGGTGAGCCGGGGACGCTTTTCGACGCCGGCGAAGATGCCCTCCAGCTCGGGCCGGTGCAGCGTCTCCTTCTCCAGCAGCTCGCCGGCCAACGTGTCGAGCACGTCGCGGTATTCGGTGAGGATCTCCCACGCCTCGGTGTGCGCCGCCTCGATCAGCTTGCGGACCTCGTCGTCGATGTCGCGGGCGACCTCGTGGGAGTAGTCGGCCTGCGTACCCATCGTCCGGCCCAGGAACGGATCGCCGTGCTCGGTCCCGTACTTCACGGCACCCAGCTTGGAGCTCATGCCGAACTCGGTGACCATCGCCCGCGCGATCTTGGTGGCCTGCTCGATGTCGGACACGGCGCCGGTGGTCGGCTCCCGGAAAACCAGTTCCTCGGCGGCTCGCCCACCCATCGCGAAGACCAGCTGCGCGATCATCTCCGAGCGGGTCCGCAGGCCCTTGTCCTCTTCCGGCACCGCCACCGCGTGCCCGCCGGTGCGGCCCCGGGCCAGGATCGTCACCTTGTAGATCGGCTCGATGTCGGGCATCGCCCAGGCCGCCAGGGTGTGCCCGCCCTCGTGGTAGGCGGTGATCTTCTTCTCCTGCTCGCTGATGATCCGGCCCTTGCGGCGCGGCCCGCCGATCACCCGGTCCACCGCCTCCTCCAGGGCGGCGCCGGTGATGACGGTGCCGTTTTCGCGCGCGGTCAGCAGCGCCGCCTCGTTGATGACGTTGGCCAGGTCGGCCCCCGTCATGCCGACGGTGCGCTTGGCCAGGCCGTCGAGGTCGGCGTCGGGGCCGATCGGCTTGCCCTTGGAGTGCACTTCCAGCACCGCCCGTCGGCCCGCCATATCGGGGTTGGAGACGGGGATCTGCCGGTCGAAACGACCGGGCCGCAGCAGCGCCGGGTCCAGGATGTCGGGCCGGTTGGTCGCCGCGATCAGGATGACGCCGGCCCGCGGGTCGAAGCCGTCCATCTCGACCAGCAGCTGGTTCAGCGTCTGCTCACGCTCGTCGTGGCCGCCGCCCAGGCCCGCGCCGCGCTGCCGGCCAACCGCGTCGATCTCGTCGACGAAGATGATGCAGGGATTGTTCTGCTTGGCCTGGTCGAACAGGTCGCGTACCCGCGACGCGCCCACGCCGACGAACATCTCGACGAAGTCGGAGCCCGAAATGGTGAAGAAGGGGACGCCGGCCTCCCCGGCGACGGCCCGGGCCAGCAGCGTCTTGCCCGTCCCCGGCGGGCCGTAGAGCAAAACGCCCTTGGGGATCTTGGCGCCCAGGGCCTGATAGCGGCCCGGGTTGGACAGGAAGTCCTTGATCTCGTAGAGCTCCTCGACCGCCTCGTCGACGCCCGCGACGTCGGCGAACGTGGTCTTGGGCATGTCCTTGGAAAGTTGTTTGGCGCGCGACTTGCCGAAGCCGAAGCCCATTCGGGCGCCGCCCTGCATGCGGGAGAACATCACGAACAGGCCCACCAGCAACAGCAGCGGCAGCACGTAGACCAGCAGCTCGCCCAGGATGCTGCCCTGGTTGACGACCGTGCTGACCTTGGCGTTCTTGGCGGTCAGCGCGTTGAAAAGGTCGACGGCGTATCCGCTCGGGTATTTCGTGATGACCTTGTCGGAGTTTTCGGTGTCGTTGTTGCCCTTCTTCAGGGTCAGCCGCAGCTGCTGCTCGCGATCGTCGATCTGCGCGCTCTTGACGTTGTCGCCTTTGATCTGCGCCATCGCCACTGACGTGTCGACGGGCTTGTAGCCCCGGGTGTCGTCACTGAAGTAGAAGAACGACCAGCCGAGGAGCACCACGACGGCGATCGCCGTGAGGGTGCGGATCAAGTTTTTTCGGTTCATCAATCATCGGCCGTGCAGGCCAGGTTCCTTCCCGATACACACAGCTGGAAAAGTCCAGGCTACCGCTACTGGCGGCCGTCAGCCCCGGCGGAGCCGGGCGCTGCGGGTACCGCCCGCTCGCGGGGCACGGATCGCCACCATATGTCCTGCCCGCATAACGAGCGGCAGTTCCCGATCGGTTCACACGAACGAGGCTCGCAAACTACCGCGCCGCGCGCGTCGCGCTGGCGTGACGCCCGATTGCCAACGTCACGCCGGCGTGGCCTGCCGTGAGCGTCGGCACCCCGGCCCGCGGGGCCGTTTGACTACTCGTAATAACGGGCTTCGAGCACGTTGCCGTCGGGGTCGGCGAAGTAGTACGTGTGCGGCGCCCAACCCCGGGCTCCGAAGCTGTGGCTCAGCCGCGCGCCAGTGTCCACCTCCGCCGCCTGCAGGCGACGCTCCAGTGCGTCGTATTCGGACTTCGACAGCGCCAAGCAGACGTGATTGACCGGGTGGCCGGCACTGCCCTCGGCCACCGTTGCGGACGACGCGCGGCCCGCGGCCAGCTCCACCGGCATCAGGTCGATGATGGAGTCCTCTGATACCCGCACGCTCGGAAAGGGCGCCTCTCCGCGCTGGAATTCGTCGAACCGCAACGGCGCGAGACCAACCACCCTCGTGTAGAAATCCATCGCCGCACCCGGATCCCTCGTCCAGAGCACTACGTGGTCCAACCGCATCAGCCCAGCACCTGCCTTCGCGCGTCGCCTTTCGGGCGCACCCACCCGCACCGTCCGCTCCGTCCGCTCCAAGGGGATGTCTACCGCGTAATTCCGATCAGGTCGAGCCCTTCTCAGCCCCGTGCCGTTGTGCTTTGGTGTGACGGTGCCCTCTCTAACCGAACGGTTGGTCGACACCAACGGAGTGCAGCTGCGAGTGATCGAGGCCGGGGAGCCCGGCGCGCCCGTGGTGATCCTGGCCCACGGCTTTCCCGAATTGGCCTACTCGTGGCGGCACCAGATACCGGTCCTGGCCGAGGCGGGTTACCACGTGCTGGCACCCGATCAACGCGGGTACGGCGGATCGTCGCGTCCCGAACCGATCGAGGCCTACGACATCCACGAGCTGACCGCCGATCTGGTCGGCCTGCTCGACGACGTCGGCGCCGAGCGCGCCGTCTGGATCGGGCACGACTGGGGTGCCGCCGTGGTGTGGAACGCGCCGCTGCTGCACCCCGGCCGAGTGGCAGCGGTCGCCGCGTTGAGCGTCCCACCGGTGCCCCGCCCCCATGTGGCGCCGACGGCCGCGTGGCGCAAGATTTTCGGGGAGAACTTCTTCTACATCCTGTACTTCCAGGAGCCGGGCGTCGCAGACGCCGAACTCAATGATGATCCCGCCCGCACGATGCGTCGGATGCTGGGCGGCCTGCGGGCGTCCGGCGACCAGGCTGCGGCGCTGCGGATGGTGGCGCCCGGCCCGGCGGGTTTCGTTGATCGGCTGCCCGAACCGGAGCAGTTGCCGGACTGGCTCAGCCAGGCCGAACTCGACCACTACGTCGCCGAGTTCTCCCGCACCGGGTTCACCGGCGGCCTCAACTGGTATCGCAACTTCGACCGCAACTGGGAGACCACCCCCGATTTGGCTGACGCCACAATCGCCGTGCCGTCGTTGTTCATGGCCGGCAGCGCCGATCCGGTGCTGGGCTTCACCCGGGCCGACCGCGCCACGGAGGTGGTCTCGGGTCCCTATCGCCAGGTGATGATCGACGGAGCCGGACACTGGCTGCAGCAGGAATGCCCCGACGAGGTGAATGCGGCTTTGTTGGAGTTCCTCAACGGATTGGAGCTGCGATGACCCCGCCCCTGCGCTTCGGCGTCTTCATTACCCCGTTCCACCCGATCGGCCAATCACCCACTGTGGCGCTGGAATACGACATGGAGCGCGTCGTGGCACTGGATCGCCTCGGTTTCGACGAAGCGTGGTTCGGCGAGCACCATTCCGGTGGCTACGAGCTGATCGCGTGCCCTGAGGTGTTCATCGCCGCCGCGGCAGAGCGCACCAAGCACATTCGGCTGGGCACCGGCGTGGTCTCGCTGCCCTACCACCATCCGCTCATGGTTGCCGACCGATGGGTGCTGCTCGACCACCTCACCCGCGGCCGGGTCATGTTCGGTGCGGGACCCGGGGCGCTGCCGTCGGACGCGTACATGATGGGCATCGACCCCGTCGAGCAACGCCGGATGATGCAGGAGTCGCTGGAGGCGATCCTCGCGCTGTTCCGCGCGGCACCCAGCGAGCGGGTCGACCGACACTCGGATTGGTTCACGCTGCGCGACGCGCAGTTGCACATCCGCCCCTACACCTGGCCCTACCCCGAAATATCTACGGCGGCAATGATTTCTCCGTCTGGCCCGCGGCTGGCCGGTGCGCTGGGGACGTCGCTGCTGTCGCTGTCGATGTCCGTTCCGGGCGGCTACGCCGCGCTGGAGAACACCTGGGAGGTGGTGCGCGAGCAGGCCGGCAAAGTCGGCCGCGAGGAGCCCGACCGGACCGGCTGGCGGGTGCTGAGCATCATGCACGTCGCCGACACCCGCGAGCAGGCGATCAACGATTGCACCTACGGCCTGCAGGATTTCGCCAACTACTTCGGCGCGGCCGGGTTCGTTCCGCTGTCCAACTCCGTGGACGGCGAATCCCAGACGCCATACGAGTTCGTCGAAGACTATGCGGCGAAAGGCAATTGCTGCATCGGCACACCCGACGACGCGATCGCGCACATCGAAGACCTGCTGGAACGGTCCGGCGGCTTTGGCACGCTGTTGATGCTCGGCCACGACTGGGCCTCCCCGGAGGCGACCTACCACTGCTACGACCTGATGGCACGCAAGGTCATTCCGCACTTCAAGGGACAACTCGAAGCCTCGCGGTCCTCGCATGACTGGGCCAAGGGCAGGCGCGACGAGCTGATCGGACGCGCCGGAGAGGCGGTGGTGAAGGCCATCACCGAACACGTGGCGGAGCAATCGAGCGAGGCCAACTGATGCGCGCCGCGGTGTTGCGCGACGGCCGCATGGTTTACCGCGACGACGTGGCCGAACCGGTGCCCGGACCGGGCCAGGTGCTGGTCGGCGTGCGCGCATGCGGAATCTGTGGCTCCGACTTGCATTTCGCCGCCCACGGCGCGGAGATGCTGGCGATGAGCGAGCGGTTGGGCCTCGGCGAAGTCGGCATGGACGTCGACCTGAACCGCGACGTCTTCATGGGTCACGAGTTCAGCGCCGAGATCTTGGAAGCCGGACCCGACACCGACACTCACCCGCCGGGCACCCTGGTCACGTCGCTTCCGGTGCTGCTCTCCGGCAAGCGCGTGGAGCCGATGGTGTACAGCAACAACACGATCTGCGCCTACGCCGAGCGCATGCTGCTCTCGGCGCCGTTGCTGCTGCCCATTCCCAACGGCCTGGACCCCAAACACGCCGCCCTCACCGAACCCGTGTCGGTGGGGTTGCACGCCGTCAACAAGTCGAACATCACGCCCGGTGAGACCGCCCTGGTGCTTGGCTGTGGTCCGATCGGTATCGCGATCATCGCCGCCCTGAAGGTACGAGGCGTCGAAACCATTGTGGCGTCCGACTATTCACCGAAGCGTCGAGAACTGGCCGCAGCCATGGGGGCCCACCAAACCCTGGACGCGGCCCAGGGTTCGCCGTTCGACAGCGTCAAAGCCGCGGTCGTGTTCGAGGCGGTGGGAGTGCCCGGCATCATCGACGACGTGCTGCTGCGGGCACGGCACGGGACCCGCGTGGTGGTCGCCGGGGTATGCATGGAGCCCGACACCCTGCATCCGTTCTTTGCCATTGCCAAAGAGATCAACGTGCAATTCGTGCTGGCGCAAACTCCGGACGAGTTCGCCGATGCACTGCGGGCGCTGTCCGAGGGCGACATCGACGTCACCCCGGTGATCACCGGCGAGGTCGGACTTGACGCGGTCGGCCAGGCCTTCGACGACCTCGCCGACCCCGAACGGCACTGCAAGGTCCTCGTCACACCGTAGGGCCGACAGGCCCTGCGGCCCAGATTCACCCACCGACCGGCGGTTGCGGCATCACGGTCGGCTTGAATCCGTAGCGCGGCGCGACAAAATGGGCCGCGAGGCCGCGCCCGGCCCCGGTCCCCACGAGTCGCAGCCCGCCCACCGCGTTTGCGGCCGGTTCGGCGGCCGCGGCAGCCCCGACGCCGTTGAGAGCCACGGTGACGGGTGTCGCCGCCGGCGCGACACCGGTCCAGGAAGCCGGAACCGACAGTCCCCCGACTGACCCTGCCTGACCGACGGCTCCCGCTATGCCGCCCAGGCCAGCACCCGCGGCCGGAAGGGCGGCCGGCAGCGCCTTGGCGGCCTTCGCCGCGGCTTCGGCGCCCTCGCTGGCCCACTTCGGCAGGTCGTGGGCGAGGCCGAAGTAGTCCTTCATCTGGGTGACCACGAGCCGAGCGGGGGAAACCCATCTGTTGAACAAGTCCATCGGCAGGCTGCCATCCACGGTTGCCGACCCGGTCAAGCCCTCCACCACGTCGCCGACCAATCCGCTAAGGATCACGCCGTCGCCGTTGGAGTTCCACACGTGGCCGGTCAGACCGAGTGCGGCCGCGGGATTGGTGAGCCCGGGCGGTGCGTTGGCGATTCCCGCGAGTCCGGACAGCGCCTTCGGGATCTCCGACATCGCTTCCGCGTTCGCCGCACCATTCACCGCCTGGGCGACGGCGGCGGCCTGGCCGGCCAGCCCGGCCGGGGTCACGATCGGAGCCGCCGGATTGAACGGCGGCAACTTCGCGGCTGCCGCTGAGGCACCGGCATAGCCGTACATCGCGGCCGCGTCCTGGGCCCACATTTCGGCGTATTGCGCCTCGGTGGCCGCGATCGCGGCGGTGTTCTGGCCAAGAAAGTTGGTCGCGAGCAACGCCGTCAGCAATGCCCGGTTGGCCACGATCTCCGGCGGGGGCACCGTGGCGACAAAGGCCGCTTCAAGGCGCCCGCCGCCGCAGCGGCCTGGGCGGCGACCTGCTCGGCCTGCTCGGCCGTGCCGCTCAGCCAAGCGACCTGGGGCGCAGCCGCGGCCGCCATGGCCCCCGCGGCCGGACCCTGCCACGACCCATCGGTCAGGCCGGTGATCAGCGCTCGAGGATGACGCCGTGATGTGGAGCTCGGTCGCGAACTCCAACCAGGCCGTCGCGGCGGAAAGGCGATCGAGCCGGGCGGAGTACATCAGGCGGAGTTGATCTCCGGCGGAAACTGGCGAACTCCAGCATGTCGGCCTCGCCCCTACCGACCAGGTGCTGTTGGCGTCCTCGATGGCCGCGTATGGCCGCTGCCGATGCCAGGGTCAGCGCAGTGGTCCAGTAACGCCGTCGCCTCGCGACAGCGTCACCCGGCGGCGCAGGGGGTAGAAATATGCCGTCGGCCGCCACCTAAACAGGATGACGGGCCGAGGCTGCGAAACTGCTCTGTGGTCGCTTGGGTATCGAGGATGTCAGTGCTGGACGATGGTCGGTCATCGTGACCCGTCGACGGCTGGCGGCGGGCAAGGCCAGGGCCAGCCGACCCACCTTTCACGCGGCTGATTCGCCGCACCCGAGGCGCTAGGGTCCACACATGCCGATCTCGCCGCACGCCCCCAGGTTCGTTCGCAGGTCGATTGCCTCCGCCGCGGCCGCTATGGCCATCGCCGCGGTGTCAGCGTGCGATTCCCACAGCCCGGCCGGCCCGCCCGGCGCCAATCCGCGTCAGGTCACCGTCGTGGGAACGGGCCAAGTGCAAGGTGTTCCGGACACCCTGACCGCCGACGCCAGCATCGAATTCACCGCGCCCGACGTCACCGCCGCGATGAACCAGGCGAATGACCGTCAGCAGGCGGTCATCAACGCGCTGATCGCGTCCGGCATCGATCGCAAGAACATCAGAACCACGGACGTCACCCTGCAGCCGCAGTACAGCAATCCCGAACCGAACGGGGCGGCCACCATCACCGGCTACCGCGCCACCAATGCCATCCAGGTCAAGATCCACCCGCCCGATGCCGCGTCACGCACGCTGTCACTGATCGTCGCCACCGGCGGCGACGCCACCCGCATCAGCTCCGTGCGCTACTCCATCGCCGATGACTCGCAGCTGGTGAAGGACGCACGGGCGCGGGCCTTCGAGGACGCCAAAAGCCGCGCCGGCCAGTACGCGCAGCTGTCCGGTCTCCGGCTGGGCAAGGTGTTGTCGATCTCCGAGGCGAGCGGCAACGGGCCGCCCGGTCCGCAGGCGCCTCGCGGGATGGCCGCGGTCCCGCTGGAACCGGGCCAGCAGACCGTGAGCTTCACGGTGACCGCGGTGTGGGAACTGGACTAAGTCCCGATGGTGGTGACCCGCGTCGCCCGGTCCCCCGCAAGCGGGTGGTGCCCCCACCGCCGCGCTCGCGATCGCCACAGGCCCTACTGCTGATACACCCTGGGGTCCAGCGTGCCGATGTACGACAGGTCCCGGTAGCGCTCGTCGTAATCCAGGCCGTAGCCCACGACGAAGTCGTTGGGGATGTCGAAACCCACGAAGCCGATCTCGACGTTGGCCCCCCGCGCGTCGGGCTTGCGCAGCAGCGTGCACACCCGCAGCGAGCGCGGATGGCGGCTGGACAAGTTCCTCAGCAGCCACGACAGCGTCAGGCCCGAGTCGACGACGTCCTCGACGATCAGCACGTCGCGGCCCTGGATGTCGCGGTCCAGGTCCTTGAGGATCCGCACCACACCGGACGACGACGTCGAGGTGCCATACGAGCTGACCGCCATGAACTCGAACTGAGTCGGCACGGGGATGGCGCGAGCCAGATCGGTGACGAAGATCACGGCTCCCTTGAGCACCGTGATCAGCAGCAAGTCCTGGCCGGTCTCGGCGGCGGCGTCGCGGTACTGGTTGCCGATCTCTTCGCCGAGTTCAGCGATGCGGGCCTGGATCTGCTCCTCGGTGAGCAGCACCGACTTGATGTCCCCCGGGTACAAATCCACGAATTGAGCGGGGGTGATCGCCGACGGGATCTGGGCCACGCCCACAGCGTGCCACGTCGCCGGGCGAAGAACCAACGGCAGTGCCGGAACCGGGGCTACTCGGCCGGGCCGCGAACCGGCTCGCGCCACAAGGTGAGGACGCCGTCCCGCCGCCCGGCGATCAACCGCTCCTCGCGCAGCGACGACCCGACCGCGACCCCGCCCTGTCCACGCCACTCCATGACCAGCGCGTCCACGCCGCGGATCTGCCTGTCGGTCAGTCCCTTGGCGCCGCCCGCCAGCAGCCACCCGCGAATGACCCGGCGCCGAACCGGGGCGGGCAGCGCCGCCAGCGCGTCGGCCTGCAGGCCCGCGTCCGCCTTGACTCCCGGCAGCGCCCGCGCCGCGAGCGCGTCGATCAGCTCGGTGTCCTCCCGCAGCGCCGTCGCGGTGCGCGCCAGCGCTTCGGCCACCCCGCCGCCGAGGACGTCTTCCAGCAGCGGCAGCACCTCGAGGCGCAGGCGGGTGCGGGTGAAGCGGCGGTCCGAATTGTGCGGGTCCTGCCACGCGGTCAGGCCCAGCTCGTGGCAGGCGGCATGCGTCACGGCGCGCCGCACCTCCAGCAACGGCCGGCACCACGGCGTGTCGTACGGCCGCATCCCGGCGATCGATCGTGCGCCGGACCCGCGGCCGAGCCCCAGCAGCACCGTCTCCGCCTGGTCGTCGAGGGTATGGCCCAGCAGCACCGGGCCGTCGCGGTAGGCCCCGAGCGCGGCGTAGCGGGCGGCGCGCGCCGCCGCTTCGGGGCCGCCCTCGTTGCCGACCCGCACCCGGACCACCTCGGCGTCCGCGCAGCCCACTGAAATCGCTTGCCGCCGTGCGGTTTCGGCTATGTCGGCCGAGTCGGTTTGCAAACCGTGGTCGACGATCAGCGCGGTGGTGGGCCGCAGCTGGGCGGCGACCGCGGTCAGCGCCAGCGAATCCGGGCCCCCGGACAGCGCGACGCACCACCGCTCCGGAGCTGGCGACGTAGGTCGCGGCGAACGACTCGACAGCCGCCCGCAGCTGCCCTACAGCACCCGGTCGATCCATCGCTGAGGCTCTTCGATCTCCGCGGGCAGCGGCACCGTCTCCGGGCCCGACCACACGGTGTTGAACCGCTCCATGCCGACCCGGCCCACGACGTGATCGACGAACGCCTTGCCGCGGGTGTACTGGTTCAACTTGGCGTCCAGCCCGAGCAGCGCGCGCAGCAGGCGCTGCAGCGGCGGTTGCTTGCGATGACGGCGCTCGTCGAATTTTCGCCGGATGGTGGCCACCGACGGCACCACGATCGGCCCGACCGCATCCATCACGTGGTCGGCATGGCCCTCCAGCAGCGTGCCGAGCACCAGCAGCCGGTCGAGGGCCTCGCGCTGCGGCTCGGACTGGACGGCGCGCACCAGGCCGAGAATTCCCGACGAGCCGCCGTCCACCGCGGGCGTCCCCGCGCCGCGGCTGCGCACATAGTCGGCCAGCCGGCTCGCCACCTGCCCGATGTCCTCACCCGCGTCCCGGGTCAACAGCCCCAGCGCAGAGGACATGTACTCGGTCAACCACCGGTTGGCGGTGAACTGGACGCGATGCGTCACCTCGTGCAGGCACACCCACAACCGGAAATCCGACGGATCCACCCGCAGCTGCCGCTCGACGGCGATCACGTTGGGATACACCAGCAGCAGGCAGCCCTGCCTGGCGGCCGCGAACGGGTCGTACTGACCGAGAATCCCCGACGACACGAACGCCAGCACGGCGCCCGTCTGCGCACCGGTGAGCCGGCCCGTCAGGAAACTCTTGGGCCGTTCGCTGCCGTTCATCATCAGGCGCATCGACTCGGCCGCGGCGCCGATCCACTCCGGGCGGTCGACGATGCGGGCGGCGGGGATGTCGCCGTCGGTGACCAGCCCGGTGACGTCGCGCACCGGCGGTTCGGCTTTCGCGGCCGCGGCGGTGAGCTCATCGATCGCCTGGCGGCGGGTGTAGTCGCTGGACGGCGGGCCGGGCCGGGCCAGCCGCTTGCCGACGGTCGCTGCGAAGCGCCAGTCGACCGCGGTCCCGAGGGTCAGCTCCGACGGCGGCGTCATGCGCACCCGCAGGACCACAGCTTGGTGGCCAGGGCGTCCATTGCGTTGCGGCCGTTGGGGCCCGCGGCGTTGGACAGGAAGGCGAACGTGAGCACCCGCCCACTGCGGTCGGTGACGACCCCGGCCAAGGAGTTGACGGCGGTCAGCGACCCGGTCTTGGCCCGCAACCAGCCCGCCGGGCCCTGGTTGGTGCCGGCGTCGAGGAACCGGTCGGCCAGGGTTCCGCTGCCGCCGGCGATCGGCAGCAGGTCCAGCAGAGCCCGCAGCGCGGGCTGGTCCGGCCCGGCGGCCGCCTGCACCACGCCGTCGAGCGTCTTGGCCGTCAGGTGGTCGTCCACCGAGAGTCCGCTGGAGTCCAGCAGCGCGGCGCCGGTGGTGTCGACGTGTGCGGTTGCCAGCCGGTTGGTGACGGCGTCGGCCGCCCCGGCGAAGCTCTGCGGCCGGTTGATCGCGGCCGCCACCTCACGGGCGATGCACTCGGCCATCACGTTGTCGGAGTGGTCCATCATCTCGCCCAGCCGCTGGACCAGGGGCGCAGATTGCACGACGGCCAGCTGCCGCGCGCCCGACGGCGCCTTGGCGATCGTCACCGCACCGGGATCGAGCCCCAGCGCTTTGGCCAGCTCGCGGCCGGCATCCAGCGCCGGGGTGTGCGACCGTCGTGAATTGACGGTCGAGGGCTGGATGCGCCCGGCGTCGATCATCACCGACTCGATCGGCGCGATGTCACCGTTGTCGACGTCGGCGGGATCCCAGCCCTGCGCCAGCGTCGGTCCGCTGAACGCCGACGTGTCGACCTGCACCGCCGTCGGCGTCACGCCGCTGCGCCGGACCTGTTCGACGAGGTCGCTGATCCGCGCCGAGCCGCGGTACCAGGTGTCCACGCCGGGCGGTGCCGCCGACAGCGCGGGATCGCCGGCGCCGACCAGCACGATCGGCCCCTGGGCGTTCTGGCTGCCGGCGACCACGCGGGTGCTGATCCGCGCCTGACGGTCCAGGGTCAGCAGGGCCGCGGCCGCGGTGAGGACCTTGTTGGTCGACGCCGGAACCAGTGGCAGATCGGCGGCGACCTGCCACAGCTCTCTCCCGGTGGCCGCGTCGGTGACGCGGGCCCCGAGCGTGCCCAGGTTGGGATCGGCCGCCACGGCCGACAGCGTGGCGGCCAGCCCTGCGGGGCTGGGCGTCTCGGCGGTGTCGGCCACGGGCACCATGCCGGGCTTGAGCGTTGGCGCGTGCGGCGGCGGTATCGGGGCCCGCGCGACACCGGCGCTGTGCCCGCCGGTGGTGAAGAACATCGCCGCCGCCACCACGGCAGCCACGAAGGCCAGCACGGCCAACCCGATCAACACCTGGGTGGATCTCCGCCGGCGAGTAGGACCCATCACTCTCCTGACTGTTCGACCCCATTGTGCCGAAGGAGTCGCCATGCGCTTGACTAGGGTGTAACAGAGCAAATTTGACCTAGCTAACCCGAAAAGGAGCTGACGCGGTGGAATTCGACGTGACCATCGAGATCCCGAAAGGGCAGCGGAACAAGTACGAAATCGATCACGAGACCGGGCGGGTACGCCTGGACCGCTACCTGTACACGGCGATGGCTTATCCGACGGACTACGGCTTCATCGAGGACACCCTCGGCGAGGACGGCGACCCGCTGGACGCGATGGTGCTGCTCGAGCAGTCGGTGTTTCCCGGGGTGATCGTGGAGGCGCGCCCGGTGGGAATGTTTCGCATGACCGACGAGAAGGGTGGCGACGACAAGGTGCTCTGCGTGCTGGCCGGCGACCACCGCTGGGACCACATCCAGGACATCGGCGACGTTGCGGAATCCGAACTGGAAGCGATCAAGCACTTCTTCGTCCACTACAAGGACCTGGAGCCCGGCAAGTTCGTCAAGGCAGCGGACTGGGTGGGCCGGGCGGACGCCGAAGCCGAGATCGCGCGCTCGGTGGACCGGTTCAAGGAGCAGGGGCACTAGCGGCTGCGGCGCGCCGGTTGCGCAGCACGCTCCAGCCCAGCGCCGCCCCGATGAAAACGACACCCACCGACGCGGTGACCGCCTCGGGAACCTGGTAGCGCGGCTCGATGGACGCCAGCATGATCACCGCGAGCACGCCGATCGCCCAGTGCGCCCCGTGCTCCAAGTAGACGTACCGGTCCAGCGCCTCCTGCCGCACCAGGAAGATGGTGATCGACCGGACGAACATCGAGCCGATCAGTCCCAGGCCCAGCGCAATGAGGATCGGATCCGACGTGATCGCGAAGGCGCCGGTGACCCCGTCGAAGGAGAAGGCCGCGTCGAGCACCTCGAGGTAGAGGAATAGGGTCAGGCCTGCCTTCCCGACGGCCTGTCCGGCCGACACCGCGGCGGCGTCGGGTGGTCGAAACGCCCGGCTCAAGCCGTTGACCACCAGATAGGTGACCAGGCCCAGCAAGCCGGCGGTCAGCACCGTCGCGCGCTCGTCGCCGGAGTGGGTCAGGCGCGTGGCGACCAGCATCAGCACGACGCCGACCACCGCCACCGACACGTGACCCAGCCGGCCGATGCGCGCAAAAGGGACCTCGATCCACTTGAGCCACTTGATGTCCCGGTCGTAGAAGACGAAATCCAGGAACAGCATCAACAGGAAGACGCCGCCGAACGCCGCGATCTGCGGGTGGGCGGCCACGAGCAGCTGTTGGTAGCTGGGCGAGCCGTCCGGGAATTCGCTCGCGCCGTGCGGCGGCGGGTGGAGCGCCAGTTCCATCGCGCGCACCGGTTCCAGGCCCGCGGTCACCCACACGATGACCAACGGGAACAGCAGCCGCATGCCGAACACCGCGACGAGGATCCCCACGGTCAGAAACATCTGCCGCCAGAACGGACTCATCCGCTGCAGGATCGCGGCGTTGATGATGGCGTTGTCGAACGACAGCGACACCTCGAGGACGGCCAGGACCAGCAGCAAAAAGAGGTCCTTGACGCCACCCAGGGCGTACCCGGCGGCGAGGGCGCCCGCGGTGACGAACAGCGAGATCCCGAAGATGCGGAACGCGGCCATGGATCCCTTCCGACAGCCGCCCACGATAGCGAACCACGTCGCGCGCCCGGGCCTGCGAAGCCGGCGCACCTACTATTCTCAAATGTGACGCTACATCGGGGCAGTGCGACGGAAGCGCCACCCCGGTGACCGAAGTCGGGGCCTCGCGAGGGCCGGTCGCGCGCGGGAGCATGGCCCGGGTCGGTACCGCGACGGCGCTGACGGCGCTGTGCGGCTACGCGGTGATCTACCTGGCGGCCCGTGACCTGGCCCCGAGCGGATTTTCGATCTTCGGGGTGTTCTGGGGTGCTTTCGGTTTGGTCACCGGCGCCGCCAACGGGCTGCTGCAGGAAACCACCCGGGAGGTGCGCTCGACGCGGTACGTCACCGACGTGGCGGCGACGGGTCGAACCCGTCCGCTGCGGCTCGCCGCGCTGATCGGCGTGACGGCCGCCGTGGTGATCGCCGGCAGCTCGCCGCTGTGGGGCCAACGGGTGTTCGTCGAGGCGCGCTGGCCGTCGGTGGCCCTGCTGAGCGTGGGGCTGGCCGGCTTCTGCCTGCACGCCACCCTGCTGGGCATGCTCGCCGGCACGGACCAGTGGACCCGCTACGGGGCGCTGATGGTGACCGACGCGGTCATCCGGTTGGCGCTCGCCGCGGCCACCGCGGCACTCGGGTGGGGCCTCGCCGGGTTCCTCTGGGCCACCGTGGCCGGCGCGGTGGCCTGGCTGATCGTGCTGGTCGCCTCCCCACCGGCACGCGCCACGGCCCGCCTGCTGACGGCGGGCGGCACCGCGACCTTCCTGCGGGGCGCCGCCCACTCCGTCACCGCCGCAGGCGCCAGCGCCATCCTGGTGATGGGGTTTCCGGTCCTGTTGAAGCTGACCAGCGATCAACTGGGCGCGCAGGGCGGCGTGATCATCCTGGCCGTCACCCTGACGCGAGCGCCCCTGCTGGTGCCGCTGACCGCCATGCAAGGCAACCTGATCGCGCATTTCGTCGACGCACGCAGCGACCGGGTCCGGGCGCTGGCCAGGCCCGCGGGCATCATCGGCGGGATCGGCGCGCTCGGCGTGCTGGCGGCGGGCCTCGTAGGACCGTGGTTGCTGCGGGTGGGGTTCGGGCCGCAGTACCAGGCCAGCGGCGCGCTGCTGGCCTGGCTCACGGCGGCGGCGCTGGCGATCGCGATGCTGACGCTCACCGGGGCCGGCGCGGTCGCGGCCGCACTGCACCGCGCCTACTCGCTGGGATGGGTGGGCGCGACGGTGGCGTCGGGTCTGCTGCTGCTCCTGCCGCTGCCCTTGCCGGACAGGACCGTGGTCGCCTTGTTGTGCGGTCCCCTCGCCGGAATCGGTGTCCATCTGTTGGCGCTGGCGCGCGCCGGACGTCCAACCGGCTGATGCCGCCTGTACCTTGTGGCTTGTCATGGCCAGTCAAACGCATTACCCGGGAACCTGGATCGTCGTTCCCGCCTTCAACGAAGCCCCCGTCATCGGCGAGGTGATCGCCGATCTGCGCTCGGTCTTCGAGAACGTGGTGTGCGTGGACGACGGCAGCACCGACGGCACCGGCGAGATCGCCCGGCGGGCGGGGGCCCATCTGGTGCGCCACCCGGTCAACCTGGGGCAGGGTGCGGCCATCCAGACGGGGGTCGAGTACGCGCGCGGGCAGCCGGGCGCGCAGGCGTTCGCCACCTTCGACGCCGACGGCCAGCACCGCGTCAAAGACGTGGCCGCGATGATCGATCGGCTCGCCGCCGGCGACGTCGACGTCGTCATCGGCACCCGGTTCGGCGGGCGCGAGGCCAGCCGCCCACCGTTCGTGAAGCGCATGGTGCTGCGTACGGCCGCGCGGCTGAGCCGGCGCGGTCGCCGCCTCGGGCTGACCGACACCAACAACGGGCTGCGGGTGTTCAACAAGACGGTCGCCGATGGCCTGAACCTCACCATGAGCGGCATGAGCCACGCCAACGAGTTCATCGTGTTGATCTTCGAAAAGGGTTGGCGCGTGGCCGAATACCCGGTCGAGGTGCTTTACACCGAATACTCGAGGTCGAAGGGGCAGCCGCTGCTCAACGGCGTCAACATCGTCTTCGACGGGCTGCTCCGCGGGAGGATGACCAGATGAACTGGATCCAGGTGCTGCTGATCTGCTCCATCGTCGCCCTGCTGGTGTATCTGCTGCGCTCCCGCAGGAACGCGCGGTCACGGGCGTGGGTGAAGGTCGGCTACGTCCTGTTCGTGCTGGCCGGCATCTACGCCGTGCTGCGGCCCGACGACACCACGGTGGTCGCGCACTGGTTCGGCGTCCGCCGCGGCACCGACCTGATGCTCTACGCCCTGATCATGGCGTTCAGCTTCACCACGCTGAGCACGTACATGCGGTTCAAGGACTTAGAGCTGCGCTACGCGCGGCTCGCGCGCGCCGTCGCGCTGGAGGGCGCGCAGGCGCCCGACCCGGCGCCCAACGTGTAATCACGGCGAAAAAACCGCCCGAATCTCGCACTGATTACACGCTCGGCGCGGGGTTAGCCGCTGTGCAACCGGCGGAAGTAGTCGACGGTGCGGCGGATGCCCTCGTCGAGTCGGACCTGCGGACGCCAGCCCAAAACCTCTGCGGCCAGGCCGATGTCGAGGCATGACCGCTTGAGGTCGCCCAGCCGGTCCGGGTGGAATTCCGGGTCGTCGGGCCCGCCGACGGCCGCGGCCACCGCCGAATGCAGCTGCCGGTCCGAGGTCTCGATCCCCGTACCGATGTTGAAGCGCAGCCCGCCGCCCGCGTTTCCGGCGGCTTTGACGAAGGCGTCCACCACGTCGTCGACGAACACGTAGTCGCGGGTTTTGGTGCCGTCCCCGAACACCTTGGTGGGCTTACCCGCCAGCAGCGCCTGCGCGAAGATCGCCACCACGCCGGCCTCGCCGTGCGGGTCCTGGCGGGGCCCGTAGACATTGGCGGGGGCGATGTGCGAGCAGTCCAGCCCGTACAGGTGGCGAAACGTGTTCAGGTAGATCTCGCCCGCGACCTTGCCGGCGGCATAGGGCGAGGCCGGGTCGGTCGGCACCGTCTCGGGCGTGGGGTACCGCGCCGGCGTGCCGTAGATGGACCCGCCGGACGACGTGTGCACCACCTTGCGGACCCCGGCCCGCCGCGCCGCCTCGGCCAGGCGCACGGTGCCGATCACGTTGACCGAGGCGTCGAACTGCGGATCGGCCACCGAGTGGCGCACGTCGATCTGCGCGGCGAGGTGGAACACCACCTCCGGGCGGTGCTCGCCGAGGATGGCGTTCAGGTCGGCATCGACGATGTCCGCCTCGACGAACGCGTGCGCCGGGTTGTCGGCCAGGTGCTCGAGGTTGGTCGCGCGACCGGTCGCGAAGTTGTCCAGCCCCACCACCGTGTGCCCGTCGGCCAACAGGCGGTCGACTAGCGTCGAACCAATGAATCCGGCTGCCCCGGTGACCAGTGCGCGCACCGGCCCACCATACCGGCGGGCCGAGCGGGGGAGCCGGGTACCCAAAGTGGCCCTGGCCGCCGCCGCGCTGATCGTCGTGCAACTCGGGGTGCGCGCCGCGCTGGCCTTCGGAGGCTACTTCTACTGGGACGACCTGATCCTCATCGGCAAGGCGGGCACGCACAACCTGCTGTCGCCGTCGTACCTGTTCGACGATCACGACGGGCACGTGATGCCGGGCGCCTTCCTGCTCGCCGGCGCCATCATCCGGCTGGCGCCGCTGAACTGGACGTGGCCCGCGGTCAGCTTGCTGGCGCTGCAGTCGCTGGCCTCGCTGGCCTTGCTGCGCGCGCTGTACGTCATCCTCGGTTGGCGGTGGACGCTGCTGGTCCCGCTGGCGTTTGCGCTGTTCACTCCCCTGGCCGTGCCGGGGTTCGCGTGGTGGTCGGCGGCGCTGAACTCGCTGCCGATGCTGGTGGCGCTGGCCTGGGTGTGCGCCGACGCTGTCCTGCTGGTGCGCACCGGCAATCAGCGGTACGCGGCGACCGGGGCGCTGGCCTACCTCGGCGGGCTGCTGTTCTTCGAGAAGGCCGCGGTGATCCCGTTCGTCGCCTTCGCCGTGGCCACCCTGCTGTTGCACGTCCAGGGTGCGGGGTCCGTGGTGAGGAAGGTGTGGCGGGCCGGCGCGCGGTTGTGGGTCGCGGCGCTGGCACTAACGGTGGCCTGGGTCGCGGTGTACCTGGCTGTGGTCAACCAGCGGCGGTGGAGTTTCGACCTCGCGATGACCGGCGATCTGCTGTGGCGCTCGATCACGCACGGGATCGTGCCGACGCTGGCCGGCGGACCGTGGCACTGGGATCGATGGGCGCCGGCCTCGCCGTGGGCCACGCCCCCACAGTCGGTGCTGGCGCTCGGCTGGCTGGTGCTGGCCGGGGTGCTGGCGGTGTCGCTCGCCCGCAAGCAACGGGTCGGCCCCGTGTGGTTGGTCGCGGCCGGTTACGCCGTCGCTTGTCAGGTGCCGATCTACCTGATGCGGTCGTCGAAGCAGACCGCCCTCGAACTGGCCCAGACGCTGCGGTACCTGCCGGACTTGGCCGTCGTGCTGGCGCTGCTGGCCGCCGTCGCGTTGAGCGCCCCGGACCGACCCGCGGGGCCCCGCCGGCTCGGCACCTCGCCGAAACGCGCCGCGGTGACGGTCGGTCTGGCGGTGTTGTTCGTCGCCAGCAGCCTGTACTCGACGGCCACCTTCCTGACCAGTTGGCGGGACGATCCCGCGCGGCCCTACCTGCAGAATGCCCGCGCCGCGTTGGCGGCCGCCCACGCGGCCTCCGATACACCGCTGCTGGACCAGGAGGTCGACCCGCTGGTGCTGCAGCGCGTGGCCGCGCCGGAGAACCTGGCCAGCCACCTGTTCGCCCTGCTGCGCGACCGTCCCGAATTCTCCTCGGCGACAACGCAATTGCGAATGTTCGACAGCTCGGGCCGGCTGGTCCCGGCCCGCGTGACGTGGGTGCGCACCATCGTGCCGGGTCCCATGCCGAGGTGCGGCTACTTCGCGCAGCCGGACCAGCCCGCGCGGCTGATCCTGGACGGGCCGCTGCTGCCCGCCGACTGGACCGTCGAACTCAACTACCTGGCCAACAGCGACGGGTCGATGACGTTGTCGCTCACGCAGGGACCCCAGGTGAAGGTACCGGTGCATCCGGGGCTCAACCGGGTCTTCGTCCGCTTGCCGGGAGCCGGCGACGCCATCACCGTGCGTGCCAACACGATTGCGCTGTCGCTGTGCCTCGCGTCGGGCCCCGTGGGCTTTCTCGCGCCGGCCTAGCTCTTCGGGCGCCAGCCGAATGTGCGGCTAGCTTCACACTCGGGCCCGAGTGTGCGGCTAGCTTCACACTCGGCGCAGGGGCGAGGGGTGAGGGCGAAGAAATTGGAGCCGCCTGGGGGAATCGAACCCCCGACCTATTCATTACGAGTGAATCGCTCTACCGACTGAGCTAAGGCGGCACGGCGGCACGAGTCTACGGCAGGCGGGGCCTGAGAAATGCGTCACCCAAGTTCCTGGCCGATGGTGGCGACCATGGCGTCGACGGCGAACTTGGGCTTGACGTTGACCGCCAGCGCCTCGCGGCACTCGAGCACCGCCTCCATGCAGCGCAGCAGCCGTTCCGGCGAGGCGTGCGCCGCCAGCGCCGCCACCCGGTCGGCCATGTCCGGATGATTGGGGCGCACCCCCGCGCGGGCCGACACCACGAGCGCGTCCCGGAAATACGTCGCCAGGTCGATCAGCGCCCGGTCCAGCGCGTCGCGCGACGCCCGGGTCTGACGCGACTTCTGCCGCCGCTCGAGGTCCTTGATCGCCCCCGCCGCGCCGCGCATCGCGCCCGCGGTGCCCTTCCCGGTGCCGCCGGCCCCGAGCGCGGTGCGCAGCTCCTCGGTCTCGGCCTCGGCACGGTCGGCGGTCAGGACCACCGCCTCGGCCTCGGCGGCGGCCACCAGCTCCTCGGCGGCGGCGTAGGCCCGCGACGGGGTGGCCGCGTCGCGCACCAGCCCCAGCGCGCGCTCGCGGCGCTGCCGGGCCTCCGGGTCGGTGGCCAGCCGGCGGGCCCGACCCACGTGCCCGCCGCTGACGGCCGCGGCCCAGTTCGCCACGTCGGGGCCCAGGCCGTCGCGGTCGACCAGCACCCGCGCGATCGCCTCGGTCGGCGGCGTGACCAGCGCGACGTGCCGGCACCGGGACCGCAGGGTGACCGCGATGTCCTCGGGATCGACCGACGGCGCGCACAGCAGGAACACGGTGGACGGCGGCGGTTCCTCGACCACCTTCAACAGGGCGTTGGCCGCGCCCTCCGTCAACCGGTCGGCGTCCTCGATCACCACGATCTGCCAATTGCCGGTGGTCGGGCGCCGCGACGCGATTTGCACGATGGCCCGCATCTCGTCGACGCCGATCGACAGGCCCTCGGGGATCACCCGACGGACGTCGGCGTGGGTGCCGGCCATCGTCGTCGTGCACGCGCGGCAGCTGCCACACCCGGGGCCGCCGTCGGCCAAAGCCGCCGTGCACTGCAGCGCTGCCGCGAAACACAGCGCGGCAACCGAGCGTCCCGAGCCGGGCGGGCCGGTGACGAGCCACGCATGTGTCATAGTCCCGTCCACGGCGTCGCTGTGAACCGAATCACCGCGCGCCGCCCTGGCGGCCGCAAGCAGCTCGGCCTCCACCGCGGCCTGGCCTACCAGCCGCGTAAACACCCCGGACATCGCCGGTAACAGTAGTGACCCCGGCCGACAGATACCGACCCGCCACCGTATCGCGACAAATCCGTGACATTCGGGGGGTCGCGGCGGTATGAGACGACTTGCCGAGACGGTTGTACGTTTCGGACAAGTCCATGCCGACCGATACGGTGGATCAGTGGCATCAGCGGCAGCACTGCCCGGGCGGATCACCGCATTCGTCCGGTGGGTGGTGCGCACCCCCTGGCCGCTGTTCTCGCTGAGCATGCTGCAGGCCGAGATCATCGGTGCCCTGTTCGTGCTCGGTTTCCTGCGCTACGCCCTGCCACCGCAGGACCGCATCCAACTGCAGGACCTGCCCGTGGCGAACCTGTCGATCTTCGCGGCCTCGCTGATCGTCTTGTTCCTGGCCACCTGGCTGATCAACCTCAAGCTGCTGATGCCGGTGTTCCGGTGGCAGCGCCGCGACAATCTGCTCGCCGACGCCGATCCGTCCGACACCGAACTGGCCCGCACCCGCGCGCTGCGGATGCCGTTCTACCGGTCCGTCATCAGCATGGTGGCCTGGTGCGTCGGCGGGGTGGTGTTCATCGTCGCCAGCTGGTCGGTGGCGCGGTACTCCGCTCCTGTCGTAGCCGTCGCCACCGCGCTCGGCGCCGCGGCCACCGCGATCATCGGGTACCTGCAGTCCGAGCGGGTGCTGCGACCGGTCGCGGTCGCCGCCCTGCGCAGCGGCGTGCCGGAGAACGTCAAGGCCCCGGGGGTCATCCTGCGGCAGATGCTGACGTGGACGCTGTCCACCGCCGTGCCGGTGCTGGCGATCGTGCTGGCGGTGATGGCCGACAAGGCCTCGCTGCTGCACGCCACCCCGGAGAAGCTGTTTACCCCGATCGTGCTGCTGGCGGTGGCGGCGCTGGGCATCGGCGGGGTGAGCACGCTGCTGGTGGCCATGTCGATCGCCGACCCGCTGCGCCAGCTCCGCTGGGCGCTGAGCGAGGTACAGCGCGGCAACTACAACGCCCACATGCAGATCTACGACGCCAGCGAACTGGGCCTGCTGCAAGCCGGGTTCAACGACATGGTGCGCGACCTGTCCGAGCGGCAGCGGCTGCGTGACCTGTTCGGTCGCTACGTCGGCGAAGACGTGGCCCGCCGGGCGCTGGAACGCGGCACCGAGCTGGGCGGCCAGGAACGGCACGTGGCGGTCTTGTTCGTCGACCTGGTCGGTTCCACCCAACTGGCCGCCACGCGCCCGCCGGCGGAGGTGGTCCACCTGCTCAACGAGTTCTTCCGGGTGGTGGTGGAAACCGTCGGCAAGCACGGCGGGTTCGTCAACAAATTCCAGGGCGACGCCGCGCTGGCGATCTTCGGCGCGCCGATCGAGCACCCGGACGCCTCCGGTGGCGCGCTCGCGGCCGCCCGCGAGTTGCACGACGAGATCCTCCCGGTGATCGGGTCGGCGGAGTTCGGGATCGGGGTGTCGGCCGGCAGGGCCATCGCCGGCCACATCGGCGCCCGCGCGCGCTTCGAGTACACGGTGATCGGCGACCCGGTCAACGAGGCCGCGCGGCTGACCGAGCTGGCCAAGCTCGAGCCCGGACACGTGCTCGCGTCGGCGATCGCGGTCAGTGGCGCGCTGGACGCCGAGGCCCTGTGCTGGGACGTCGGCGAGGTCGTCGAGTTGCGCGGCCGGACGGCGCCCACCCAGCTCGCCCGGCCGCTGCACCTGGCCGGTGTCACGGACTCCGAGCCGGCACGGGCCCACCGCGAGGATGTGCCCAGCGAGGCCATCGGTCCCGGTTTCTAGACCCGCTCAGCTGCGCTTGGCGGCCTTCTTGGCCCCCGATTTGGCGGCGGTCTTACGGGCCGTCTTCTTCGCGGGCCGCTTCGCCGGGCCGCGTGCGCGCCGGTCGGCCAGCAGTTCGGCGGCCCGCTCGTCGGTGAGCGACATGACGTCGTCGCCCTTGCGCAGGCTGGCGTTGGTCTCGCCGTCGGTGACGTACGGACCGAACCGGCCGTCCTTGATGACCATGGGCTTGCCTGAAGCCGGGTCGGTTCCCAGCTCGCGCAGCGGCGGCGCGGCGGCGCTCTGCCGTCCACGACGCTTGGGCTCGGCGTAGATCTTCAGCGCCTCTTCCAGGGTGATGTCGAAGATCTGGTCCTCGGTCGCCAGCGAGCGAGAATCGGTGCCGCGCTTCAGGTATGGGCCGTAGCGCCCGTTCTGGGCGGTGATCTGCTCGCCGGATCCCGGGTCCACGCCGACGACCCGCGGCAGCGACAGCAGCCGCAACGCATCTTCGAGGGTCACGGTCTGCAGGTCCATGCTGCGCAGCAGGGAACCCGTCCGCGGCTTGGGGCCGGTGGGTTTCTTGCCCTTCTTCGCGGTGGCACCGCCGTCGTCTTCGTCCGGCCGCGGCGGCAGGACCTCGGTCACATACGGCCCGTACCGTCCGTCCTTGGCGACGATCTCGTGCCCGGTATCGGGATCCACGCCCAACGTGCGTCCCTCTTGCGGTGTGGCGAACAACTCCTCGGCCACCTCGAGCGTGAGTTCGTCGGGGGTCAGCGAGTCGCTGAGATTGGCCCGCTGCGGCGAGGTTTCGCCGTCCTCGCCCGCCACCATCCGCTCCAGGTAGGGTCCGTTCTTACCCACCCGCACGTACACGGAGCGGCCCTGCTCGTCGTCAAAGAGCTTGATGGAGTTGACTTCTCGCGCGTCGATCCCTTCCAGGTTGACGCCGACGAGCTTCTTCAGCCCGCCGGAGCGGGCCACCGAGTCGGCCACGCCGTGCTCGCCGCCGAAGTAGAAGTTGTTGAGCCAGTCGGTGCGTCGCTCCTGGCCCGAGGCGATCGCGTCGAGTTCGTCCTCCATGGCCGCGGTGAAGTCGTAGTCCACCAGCCGGCCGAAGTGCTGTTCGAGCAGCCCGGTGACGGCGAACGCGACCCACGAGGGCACCAGCGCGCTGCCTCGCTTGTGCACGTAGCCGCGGTCCTGGATGGTCTTGATGATCGACGAGTACGTCGAGGGGCGGCCGATGCCCAGCTCCTCGAGCGCCTTGACCAGCGACGCTTCGGTGTAGCGGGCGGGCGGATTGGTGGCGTGCCCGTCCGGGGTGAGTTCGAGGGCGGCCAGCCGCTGCCCCTCGGTCAGCCGGGGCAGCCGGCTTTCGGCGTCGTCGGCCTCGCCGCCCGCCAACTCGTCCACCGTCTCGACGTAGGCCTTGAGGAAGCCGGCGAACGTGATGGTGCGTCCACTGGCCGAAAACCCGACCGCACGGGCGCCCGCCGTGCCGGCGATCCGCAGGCTCAGGGTGGTGCCACGGGCGTCGGCCATCTGCGAGGCCACCGTGCGCTGCCAGATGAGCTCGTAGAGCCGGAATTCGTCGCCGTCCAGTTCGCGCCGGACCGCGTCCGGGGTGGCGAACGTGTCGCCCGCGGGCCGGATCGCCTCGTGCGCCTCCTGGGCGTTCTTCACCTTGCGGGTGTACTGCCGCGGCGACGGGGACACGTACTCCGCGCCGTAGAGTTGCCGCGCCTGGGTGCGCGCCGCGTTGATCGCCGACTCCGACAGCGTCGTCGAGTCGGTCCGCATATAGGTGATGTAGCCGTTCTCGTAGAGCCGCTGGGCGATGCTCATCGTGCGCTCGGAGGAGAACCGCAGCTTGCGGCCCGCCTCCTGCTGCAACGTCGACGTCATGAACGGCGCGTAAGGCCGCCGGGTGTAGGGCTTCTCCTCCACCGCCGCCACGGAAAGCTGCGCGCCCCGCAACGCCGTCGCCAGCTCGGTCGCGCTCGCCTCGTCCAGGATCACGACCTCGTCGGCCTTGCGCAGCTGGCCCAGCGAGTCGAAGTCCCGGCCGGTGGCCACCCGCCGGCCGTCGAGGTTGGTCAGCCTGGCGGTGAAGGTGGGCGGTGAGGCCTGCGGGTCGGACACGCTGGCGTCCAGTTGCGCGACGATGTCCCAGTAGGAGGCGCTGCGAAACGCCATGCGGTCGCGTTCCCGCTGCACGATGATCCGGGTGGCCACCGACTGGACCCGGCCCGCCGACAGCCTGGGCGCGACCTTCTTCCACAGCACCGGGCTGACCTCGTAGCCGTACAGCCGGTCCAGGATGCGGCGGGTTTCCTGCGCGTCGACCAGGTCGATGTCGAGGTCGCGGGGGTTTTCGGCGGCCTCCAGGATCGCCGGTTCGGTGATCTCGTGGAAAACCATCCGCTTGACCGGGATGCTCGGCTTGAGGGTCTCCAGCAGGTGCCAGGCGATGGCTTCGCCCTCGCGGTCACCGTCCGTGGCCAGGTAGAGCTCGTCGACGCCCTTCAGCAGGCCCTTGAGCTCGGTGACGGTGTGCTTTTTCTCCGGGCTGATGATGTAGAGCGGCTCGAAGTCGTGATCGACGTCGACACCGAGCCGGGCCCACGGCTCCGACTTGTACTTGGCGGGGACGTCGGCCGCCGCCCGCGGCAGGTCGCGGATGTGCCCGCGCGACGATTCGACGATGTACGCGGGGCCCAGGTAGCCGGCCAGTTTGCGCGCCTTTGTCGGCGACTCGACGATGACGAGCCGCCGACGGCTCCCATTCGACCCCGCTTTTTCGCCTCTGCCGGCGTCTTGGGAGTCCTTCAGCTTCGGGTCAGCCAACTACGGTTACGCTCCATCTCTTCAACAGCCCCCCTGCGATACCCGCCCTGCAGGAAGGATGACAGGCCAACGGCCAAAATTCCGAGGAAACTTCAGGTACGCCGGCGTTCCTTCCCCGTCGGGCATCTGACAATTTCGCACCCCCGGGCGGGCCGGCGCAAACCGGCTGGCGGAAACGCAGATCCTATCCGGCCGTCACACCCGGGGCCACAGCGACAACGCCTCGGCGCCCGCGGGGGGTTCCCCCACGTTCTCTACCAGGCGCGATAGCCTGCGGCGTCCGCTGATCCGCAGCGCCGGCCGGCCGCCGCGTGTGCCGATCAGAGTGGGCGCGATCCCGACCCGCATCAGAGCCGACGCCAGCGGCGAATGGGTGTCCGGCGCGTGCGGATCCAGACCCAGCAGATAGTGGTCGCCCTCCGGCGTTCCGGCCGCCAGGGTCCATGCCCGCAACTCCCGGGGGCCGGGCAGCCAGCGCGGCGGCACCGTCTTGACCGCGCCGCGGGTCCAGTCCCCGGCGATGCCGACCAAGGCCTGGCTCACCGACGTCCGCACCAGGGGGGTGTCCTCGTCGGTGCGGCTGGTCTCGGGAACGAGGCCGGCCTCGTGAATCATCTCGGCCAGCGCCGACGCGCGCCAGGGCTGATCCACGACCACCGAGAGGCGGGCGCCCTGAACGTCCGGCGCGCCCACGAGGACGATCTGGCCGGAGGCCGCCAGCACCCCGGAAAGGTCGGCGACCGCGGGCGGCACCGATTCCGCTGTGAAAAAGGAGAGCTGGCTCACGCCACCGACAGTAGGCCAGGTCGACGATTCACGCCTTGAGGCGTTCGGCGCGCCAACGCGTTATCCCGGCGCGGCCACCGGCTCGGATGCGAAAACCCCCCGGCGGGCCCGCTGGGCGGGACGCACGGGGGGTTTCGGTGGAGGTCTGCTCGTCTCAGACGGAGCGGACTCCGGTGGCCTGGGGGCCCTTAGGGCTGTGGCCGATCTCGAACTCGACCTTCTGGTTTTCTTCGAGGGTGCGGAAGCCCGAACCCTGGATCTCCGTGTAGTGGACAAACACATCCGCGGAACCGTCTTCGGGGGCAATGAACCCGAAGCCCTTCTCCGCGTTGAACCACTTCACAGTTCCCTGTGGCATCTCTCGATCTTTCCTTTTCTTCTGGGTGCGGGGCACCGCCTTTCGGTGCCCCGGGCCTGGTAACGACCGCCATACCTCGCTGAGTCGCCGGAACTTCACCCGACCGATTAACCTCGCAGGAACCGCGGCCGCAACGTCGATCCTGCGAAAGTTTGACACGAACACAGAAGCTGCGACCGCAATCATCCAACCACGTTCATCGCGTCGGCGACAGACTTGTGGCTCCGGCGGATTTCGGAACGGATGTGAGGAGGTTGTGACCGTGGCGAGCTTCGGCAGCGAGCTGCTGGCCGTCGCGCTCGCCGGCACCGCCTCGGGCGAGCGCCCGCTGCGCCATGTCGCCGAGCTGCCGGCGCGCACCGGGCGGCCGCACGAGTGGCCGGAGTGGGCCGAACCGGACGTCGTCCGCGCGTTCGCCGACCGAGGCATCAGCAGCATGTGGACGCACCAGTTCGCGGCCGCGCAACTGGCCCACGCCGGCCGCCACGTGGTGGTCAGCACCGGCACCGCGTCGGGCAAGTCGCTGGCCTACCAACTGCCCGTTCTCAACGCCTTGGCGACGGATCCGCGGACCCGGGTGCTGTACCTGTCACCGACGAAGGCGCTCGGCCACGACCAGTTGCGCGCCGCGCAACAGCTGACAACGGCCATCCCCCGGCTGCGCGATCCCGGTTTTGGGGTCGCACCGACCGCCTACGACGGCGACAGCCCCGGCGAGGTGCGCCGCTTCGCGCGGGAACGTTGCCGTTGGTTGTTCTCCAATCCGGACATGATCCATCTGTCGACCCTGCGCAACCATGCCCGCTGGTCGGTCTTCCTGCGTGGCCTGCGGTTCGTGGTCGTCGACGAATGCCACTACTACCGAGGGGTTTTCGGCTCGAACGTGGCGATGGTCCTGCGCCGGTTGCTGCGGTTGTGTGAGCGGTATTCCGCCACACCGACCGTCATCTTCGCCAGCGCGACCACGGACTCCCCCGGTGTGACGGCCACCGAGCTGATCGGCCGAGTGGTCGAGGAGGTGACCGACGACGGCTCACCACAGGGCGCGCGCACGGTGGCGCTGTGGGAGCCCGCGCTGCGGAGCGACCTGGCTGGCGAGAACGGCGCGCCGGTGCGCCGGTCGGCCGGTGCGGAGGCGGCGCGGGTGATGGCCGATCTGATCGGCGAGGGAGCCCAGACGCTGACGTTCGTCCGGTCGCGGCGCGCCGCCGAACTCACCGCGCTGGGCGCGCAGGCACGGCTGGCCGACATCGCCCCGGGCCTCGCGGACAAGGTGGCGTCGTATCGGGCCGGCTATCTCGCCGAGGACCGCACCGCGCTGGAGCGCGCTCTGGCGGAGGGCCGGCTACGGGGGCTTGCCACCACCAATGCGCTGGAGTTGGGTGTCGACATCGCGGGGCTGGACGCGGTGGTGCTCGCCGGCTTCCCGGGCACGGTGGCCTCGTTCTGGCAGCAGGCCGGCCGATCCGGCCGGCGCGGCCAGGGGGCGCTGGTGGTGCTGATCGCCCGCGACGACCCGCTGGACACCTACCTGGTGCACAATCCCGCCGCACTGTTGGACAAGCCGGTAGAGCGGGTCGTGATCGACCCCGCCAACCCCTACCTGCTCGGCCCTCAATTGCTCTGCGCGGCAACGGAATTGCCTCTCGACGAGGCCGAGGTCCGCGATTTCGGCGCCACCGAGGTAGCCGCGGACCTGGTCGATGACGGACTCCTGCGGCGACGCAACGGCAAGTACTTTCCCGCGCCGGGCCTGGAGCCACACGGGGCGGTGGACATCCGAGGCTCGACGGGCGGGCAGATCGTCATCGTGGAGGCGGACACCGGGCGGCTGCTGGGCAGCGCCGGCGTCGGGCAGGCTCCGGCCTCCGTGCATCCGGGAGCGGTGTACCTGCATCGGGGCGAGACCTACGTCGTCGACTCCCTGGACATCGAGGCCGGCATCGCCTTCGTGCACGCCGAGGATCCCGGTTATGCGACGTTCGCGCGCGAAGTCACCGACATCACCGTCACCGGCGCCGGGGAGCGCTTGACGTTCGGCGCCGTCACCCTGGGCGTGGTGCCGGTGACCGTCACCAACCAGGTGGTCGGCTACCTTCGGCGCCGGCTCAACGGGGAGGTGATCGACTTTGTCGAGCTCGACATGCCCGCCAACACCCTGCCCACCACGGCGGTGATGTACACCGTCACGCCGGAGGCGTTGCAGGACAATGGCATTGAGGCGCAGCGGATTCCCGGATCCCTGCACGCCGCCGAGCACGCGGCCATCGGCCTGTTGCCGCTGGTGGCCAGCTGCGACCGCGGTGACATCGGCGGCATGTCCACCGCCGTCGGGCCCGACGGCCTGCCCAGCGTGTTCGTGTATGACGGGTATCCGGGCGGGGCGGGATTCGCCGAACGCGGCTTCCGCGAAGCCCGCACCTGGCTGGGTGCGACGGCCGCCGCCATCCAGGCGTGTGAATGCCCCGCCGGATGCCCGTCGTGCGTGCAGTCACCCAAGTGCGGGAACGGCAACGACCCGCTGGACAAGGCCGGCGCGGTGCGCGTGTTGCGGCTGGTGCTGGCGGAGTTGGCCCCATGGCTGAGTTCACGAATCCCTGGACAACGCGGGGGATGGCTTGCGCCGTAATTTGGCCGCTACTACGGATTGCGGTGAAGGATCGTTGCACCGGGCGACCGCGGCTCCCGTCGGACACGGGCGGCAGCGGCGGCGACATTGTGGGCGCCGCGGGCGCTCGCGAACGTTGCGCACACATCAGGCTCGAGCAATCTTCTAGAAAACCTCTAAGTTCTCGCAGCGAAAGCTTCACATCATCCAAAAACTATCGATATGTTCGGGGCTGAACCTGAATCGTCGTTTCCGCCATGTTGGAGGTCTGAGATGTCGTTTGTGATAGCGGTGCCGGAGGTGCTGGGGTCAGCGGCCAGCGATTTGGCCAATATCGGCTCGACGATCAGCGCGGCCAACGCGGCCGCGGTGGCCCCGACTACCGGGGTGCTGGCCGCAGCCGAGGATGAGGTGTCGGCGGCCATTGCGGCGATGTTCTCCGCCCACGGTCAGGGCTTTCAGGCGCTCAGTGCGCAGGCGGCGACGTTCCATGACCAGTTTGTGCAGCAGTTGACCGCGGGTGCGGGATCCTATGTCAACGCCGAGGCCGCCAATCTCTCGGCGTTTACTTCGGCAGCCACCGCCAATCCGGCACAGACGATAGGGCAGGACCTGACCAAGGCGATCAATCAACCCTTCCTGACCTACACCGGGCGCCCGCTGATCGGCAACGGCGCCAACGCGGCTCCGGGATCCGGGGCCAACGGCGCTCCCGGCGGGTGGCTGCTCGGCAACGGTGGAGCCGGCGGCTCCGGCGCGGCGGGCCAAAACGGCGGTACCGGCGGGGCCGCGGGGCTGATCGGCACCGGCGGTGCCGGCGGCGCCGGCGGGACCAACCTTACTGGCGACGGCGGGGCCGGCGGGGCCGGCGGGACCGGCGGGCTGCTGCGGGGCAACGGCGGGATCGGCGGGGCTGGCGGTGCCGGAGCCGGCGGGACCGGCGTCGGCGGGGCCGGCGGTGCCGGCGGGACCGGCGGGCTGTTCGGCGCCGGCGGTGCCGGCGGCGACCGGCGGGACCGGCTACGATCGGCGGCTGGCGGTGCCGGCGGGACCGGCGGGGCCGGCGGGCTGCTCAGCGGGCTGGTCGGTGCGGGCGGCGGGAACGGCGGGGCCGGTGGATTCGGCAACACCAACGGTGGGGCCGGCGGAGCGGGCGGCAACGCCGGCCTCCTCGCCGGCCCCGGCGGCGCCGGCGGGACCGGCGGTTCGGATTCGGCAACGGCGCCTTCGCGGGCGTCGGCGGGGCCGGCGGGACCGGCGGCAACGCCGGCCTACTCTTCGGCGCCGGCGGCGCCGGCGGAACCGGCGGAACCGGCACCAACATCGGCGGCGCCGGCGGAGCCGGCGGCCACGCCGGCGCGCTGTTCTCCAGCGGCGGCGCCGGCGGCGCCGGCGGTGTCGGCGACGTCACCGGCGGGGCCGGCGGGGCCGGCGGCAACGCCGTCCTGCTCGGCTGCGGCGGAACCGGCGGGGCCGGCGGGTTCAGCGGTTTCGCCGGTGTACCCGGCACCGGCGGGGCCGGCGGCACCGGCGGCAACGCGGGCCTACTGGTGGGCAACGGCGGTGCCGGCGGCGCCGGCGGCGAGGGCATAGACGACCGGTGGTGCCGGCGGCGCCGGCGGCGCCGGCGGCAGCGCCGCGCTGATCGGCACCGCCGGCAACGGCGGCAACGGCGGGATCGGCGCACCACCATCGGCAGCACCGGCGCCAACGGCACCACCTCACCGCTGCAGCCGGTATTCGACGCGGTGAATGGTCCCGTCGAGGCGCTTACCGGGCGCCCGCTGATCGGCAACGGCGCCAACGCGGCTCACAGGATCAGGGCAAAACGGCGCACCCGGCGGGTGGTTGCTCGGCAACGGCGGAGCCGGCGGCTCGGGCCAGGCCGGCGGGGCCGGCGGCGCACGGCGGGGCTGCCGGGCTGCTTGGCACCGGCGGCGCCGGCGGGGCCGGCGGAAGCTCGACAACCGGCGACGGCGGAGCCGGCGGGGCCGGCGGGACCGGCGGGCTGCTGTCCGGCAACGGCGGGATCGGCGGGGCCGGCGGGACCGGCTTCGGCCCCGTTGGCGGCGGCGGGGCCGGCGGGGCCGGCGGGGCCGGCGTGCTGTTGGGGGCCGGCGGGGTCGGCGGTGCCGGCGGCGGCAGCTACGTCTCCGGGGTCGGCGGTGCCGGCGGGGCCGGCGGAACCGGCGGGCTGCTCAGCGGACTGGTCGGTGCGGGCGGCGGGCACGGCGGGGTCGGCGGCTTCGCCGGTGGGCCCGGCAGCACCGCCGGGGCCGGCGGCGCCGGCGGCAACGCCGGCCCGCTCGCAGGCTATGGTCTAGCCGGCTATGGCGGCGCCGGCGGAGACGGCGGTGTCGGCTTCGTCACCGGCGGGGCCGGCGGGGCTGGCGGCAATGCGGGCCTGCTGTTCGGCGCCGGTGGGGACGGCGGGGCCGGCGCGTACGGCGGCGCCACCGGCGGGGCCGGCGGGACCGGCGGCAATGCTGGCCTCCTGTACTCCTCCGCCGGCGCCGGAGGAGCCGGCGGATACGGCTTCACCACCGCCGGGGCCGGCGGCGACGGCGGCAACGCCCTCCTGCTCGGCGACGGCGGGGCCGGTGGAGCTGGCGGAATCGCCGCCGTCACCGGCGGGGCCGGCGGGACCGGCGGCAGGGCCGGCCAGCTGTTGGGCGACGGAGGTACCGGCGGCGAGGGCGGGTACGGCATCACCCTGGGCGGGGCCGGCGGCGGCGGCGGCGACGCAGTAGCGATCGGCAACGGCGGCAACGGCGCTAACGGCGGGCTTAGTAGCACGACGAACGGCGGCCCCGGCACCGGCGGCGCACCGGGGCTGCTGTTAGGCCTACCCGGAATCGACGGGTTGACGGCGTAGCCCGCTTTCAGGGCCGCCTACCTCCCGATTGGTGGCAGGGGCCGGCAACCGTCGGCCGCGGCGTGGACCAGGTGCCGGCCTCGATCCGTCCGGAGCCGCTACGAGCGCACCAAGCGATCCTGGGCACCGGGGTTCCCGGAATACGACATCCACACGAGCTCGCCGGCATCGCGATCACTGGATTGCGTTGCACCACAGCGTGATCGACTCCACTGGGTTGGCATCCATCGAGGCACACCAACGCTCTGGGAGATGCCGGTACACTGTGGCCTCATGCTTGCGAAATTTGGCCTGGTAGTCACACTGCGCGATCCAGCGGGCGGCAACCGACCCCTCGATCGGTCGACGTCCACGGATCGGCGGTGTGACGGCAGACGCAAGAGCACATATCCTGTTTGCTGAAGAAATATCGGCGTGCCATCGCACGGCGTGGCGAACGGTCGGACCAAACGACTCTTCCGCACTTCCGACTATGCTGGCGCGTCAGCAAACTGTCATATTTGCATCGATCGGTTAATCCTGCCGAGGGGGTTTAGGCTGTCCCCAGCCGGTAAAATGCGCCATGGCCCACGACTGGTTGCTCGTGGAGACGCTAGGGGGCGACCCGGCCGTAGTGGCGCAGGGGCGGCAACTGAAAAACCTCGTCCCGATCACCACGTTCATGCGCCGCAGTCCCTATCTCTCCGCGGTCCGCACGGCGATCGCCGAGTCGGTGCAGACCGGTCAGAGCCTGACCAGCATCACGCCCAAGCGCGACCACGTCATCCGCACCGAACCGGTGGTGATGTCCGACGGCTACATCCACGGCGTGCACGTGTGGACCGGGCCCGCCGACGCCGAACCGCCGGAACGGCCGACTCCGGGACCGCTGAAGTGGGACCTGACCCTGGGCGTGGCCACCGACACACGGGAGTCGCTGGCGAACAGCGGCAAAAACCCGGAGGTGGAAGTCGTCTTGGGCAGGGCCTTCGCGGAGGACCTGCCCTCGCGCGAGCTCAACCCGAACGAGACCAAGGTGCTAGCCATGGCGGTGAAGGCCAAGCCAGACCAAACGCTCTGCAGTACCTGGGATCTCACCGATTGGCGGGGCCACCCCATTCGCATCGGCTTCGTCGCGCGCACCGGGCTGGAGCCGGGACCCGACGGCCGCGACCATCTGGTCGCGCGGGCCATCAACTGGCGTTCCGAACTCAAGGGCCCGGTCGTGTCTACCGACGACGTGGCGCAGCGCATCCTCACTGGGCTCGCCCAGGCCGGGGTGCACCGCGCGCTCGTCGACCTGAACAACTGGTCCCTGCTCAAGTGGCTGGACGAACCCTGCACCTTCTACGACTGGCACGGCAGCACCGCCGAGCGGCCCTGGGTCCATCCCGACGACGAGCATCTGACGTCTGCGATGACCGCGGAATTCGCCAACGGCGCGACCAGTCGCGTGCTGCGCTTGCGCGGCCACGGCGAAGATTGGGTGCCGGTACACGTCACCGTCAACAGGGTGGAGTTGGAGCCGGACGTCTTCGCCGGGCTGGTCTCCCTGCGATTGCCCAGCGACGAGGAACTGAACGGCGCCGGGCAGCCGAGAATCCCGGAGACGCAAGAGTAATCCGTCACCGGCGCGGGCGCCCCGCGTCGACAGGTCCGGCCCGCGCGGCGGCTCGGGCCGCGCCGCCGAAGACCGTAGCCACGCGAACCCTGACGGCAACCGTCACAACGACGTCGAGACCGTCCACCTCGCATCGGGCATCGTCGACCCGCATCTCGCGGGCCACCGTCGTCGCCCGGGCGCAGGCCGCCGCCGCCCCGGACGGCACCTGGGCGGCGGCCGCCAGAGCGGCGAGGTCCGCCGCCGCCTGTGCGCGATGACGCGCCACCACCGCCGACCCGAGATACGCGCCCACCCCGGTGAGCCAGAGCAGCACCACGACCATCGCCGCCGCGACGACGGTCGCCGATCCGCGCTCATCCCGATGGCTCCGCCGCCGAGACGGCTTTGGCGGCAATGTCCAGCCTGGGCAGCAGCTTCGAGTGCGCGACGACCGTGGCCGTGACCAAGTCGCCGTCGCGCCGCACTTCGATCCGCGCCCCCGCGGGAGCGACGCGGCGAGCCGTCTGTAGCGCGGACCGCTGGTCGCCGCGGGCGGCCAATCGGGCAGCCTCGCGCGCGGCGTCGACACAGCGCACCTGCATCGACACCGCCGTGACGCCGGCCAGGCACAACGCCAGCACCACGACCAGCGCCGCGATCGCCAGGGCAGCCTCGACGGTGCTGGCGCCCGCACCCGCGGCTAGACCTTGGTATTCAGCGCGCGGCCGATGATGTTGGTCAGCGCCGACACGATGGAATGGCCGGTGACGACGGTGTAGAGAATCGCCCCGAAAGCGGCCGCGGCGATAGTGCCGATGGCGTATTCCACAGTGGACATGCCCGACTCGTCGCCGGCCACCAACGCCAGGCGGACCAGAAATAGGCGAAACGCGTTGATCATCAATGCTTTCCCTTCGTTTCACAGCAATCCCGACTGCAGGACTTCACCGGCCAGCCCGGCCACCACCGGAGCGATTCCCACGCACACGAACGCGGGCAGGAAGCACAGGCCGAGGGGCCCGGCGATCAGCACGCCGGCCCGCTCGGCGGCCGCGGCCGCCGCATGTGTGGCGTCGTGCCGACACTGTTCGGCCAACTCGGTGACCCCGCCGGCCAACGCCGCGCCTGACGACGCCGAACGCCGCGCCAGCCGCAGCAGGGCCATCGATCTGCGTGTCGAGCGGACCGGCCGGCGAATGTGTCCATGCGGCAGCGGGATCGGCACCGAGCGCCAACAGATCGGCGGCACGGCGCAGCACCGCGGCCAGCGTCGGCGGCGCGGACCGGGCGGTGGCCGCCGCGGCCGTCGGCACGGCCATACCCGCCGCGAGACAGACTGCCAGGACGTCGAGGCTGGACGCGATGGCCAGCGGATCCGCACCGCGGCGTGAGCCTTTCGCGGCCCGCGGCCGCGCGCGCGCCGGCAGACCGGCCCGCGCCCGCACTGCGGCGGGGCCCGGCCCGACCCACAGGGCGGCAGCCAGGAGGACCGCTGCCGCGTTCATGACGTCAGCCGATCGGTGATGCGGTCCGACCACAGCAGCCCGGCACATCCCAGGGCCGACCCGACGACCAACAACCAGCCGCCCGCGTGCCCGCCCAACAGGAAGCTCAGCGGCCGGGCCCCGATCAGCTGACCCAGCAGCACGCCCAGCACCGGCAGGGCCGCTAGAATCGCGGCGGTGGCGCGCGCTCCGGCCATGCTCGACGACACCCGCGCCGAGAAGCGTTGCCGCTCAGTGATATCGCGCTGCGCCGCCCGCATCAGCGTCGCGATCGCCAGCCCGTGCTCGGACGCCAGCTCCCAGCAGACCGCGATGTGGTCCCACTGCGCGGGCAGCGCCGACGACCGGGCCGCGTCGCGGAGCCCGGCGGCGACGTCGGCTCCCAGTCCGGCGCGCGCCGCCACCGCGCGCAGCGACCCGGCGACCGCACCGGGCGTTTCGTCGGCGGCGACGGAGAAGGCGCGCACGGGGTGCGCGCCCACCCGCAGCTCACCGACGAGTACCTCCAGGGCGCTTTCCAGCTTCCGGCCCTCGTCCGATGCGCGCCGCAGGCGACAGCCGCGACGGTAACGCAGGGTCACCGTCGCGCCCACCGCCACCGCGGCGAGCGTGGTCGTCAGCGGCAACAGCAGCGCGACCGCAACGACGAGACATGCGGCGACCCACCCGGCTGCGCGCGCCGCCCGCGGCGTCGCCTGCCCTGGAAGTCGCGCCGGCCGGGGCAGCCGGCGGCGCGGGGCGGATGGATACACCAACAGCGCGGCCGCCGAAAGCGTGGCGGCCCAGGGAATCCCGTTCATGCCGGTGTCCGGGCTTCCAGCAGCCGGCGCAACTCCCCCGCGTCGTCGGTCATCCCCCGGTCCGCGTGCCAGACCGTGACGGCCCGCACCTGGCCCCGATCGCAGCGCAGCACCGCGACCTCAGCCAGCCGCCGACGGCCGGCGCGGTCCCGCGCGACGTGCAGCAGCAGCTGGATCGCGGCGGCGAGCTGGCTGTGCAATGCCCCACGGTCCAGCCCGCCGAGCGCGCCCAATGCTTCCAGGCGCGCGGGAACCTCGTTCGGACTGTTCGCATGGACCGTGCCGGCACCGCCGTCGTGGCCGGTGTTCAACGCCGCCAGCAGGTCGACCACCTCGGCGCCCCTGACCTCGCCGACCACGATGCGGTCGGGCCGCATCCGCAGCGCCTGGCGCACCAGTTGGCGCACCGGGACCTCCCCGACACCCTCGACGTTGGCGCAGCGCGCCACCAACTTCACCAGATGGGGATGCCGGGGCGCCAGCTCGGCGGCGTCCTCGATGCACACGATGCGTTCGGTCGGCGGCACGGCGCCCAGCATCGCCGCCAACAACGTCGTCTTTCCGGCTCCCGTTCCGCCGCAGACCAGGAAGGCCAGCCGGGCGGTGATGACCTCGCCGAGCAGCGCGGCCGCCTCGGGTGCGATCGCACCGGCGGCGGCCAGAGCCGCCAAGTCCTGGGTCGCCGGCCGCAACACCCGCAGCGACAGGCAGGTGCCCGATTCCGCCACCGGCGGCAGCACGGCGTGCAGGCGGACCGCGAAGCCCCCCGCCGCGATGCCGCTCAGCTGACCGTCGACCCACGGCTGCGCGTCGTCGAGCCGCCGACCGGCGGCCAGGGCCAGCCGCTGCGCCAAGCGCCGCACCGCGGCCTCGTCGGCGAAGCGAATCTGGCTGCGCCGCAGCCCGTTCCCGTCGTCCACCCAGACCGCATCGGGGGCGTTGACCAAGACGTCGGTGGTGCCTTCCGAACACAGCAGCGGTTCGAGGATGCCGGCTCCGGTCAGTTCGGTCTGCAGCACCCGCAGGTGGGCGAGAACCTCCGTGTCGCCGAGCATGCCTCCGGACTCTGCCCGGATCGCGGCCGCGACCACGCTGGGCCTCAACGAAGCGCCCGGCGCCGCCGATTCGGCGGCCAGCCGCTCGCGCACCCGCTCGATCAGCGAACCGCTCACGCCGCCCTGCCGCTCTGCGCGGAACGGGCACCGGGCAGCACGGCCAGCACCCGCTGCGCTGCCAGCGCGAGCGGCGATCGCCGTCTCGACCGCAAACCGCGGCGTTCCAACTGCTCGGCGAGCTGAGGCTGGGCTCTGACCGACGCGAGCAACGGCAGGCCGGCGATGTCGGCGACCTCGACCGCCCGCAACCCGCCGGGCGATGGTCCCCGCACCACCAGCCCCAGGTTGGGGTTGAGCGCAGCCAATTCCGGCGCCATCGACCCGGTGGCCGCGCACGCACGGACGTCGCAGCGGGTGACCGCCACGACGAGGTCGGCCGCCGCCAGGGCGGCCTGCGTCGCATCGGTGAGGCGGCGGGCCAGGTCGCAAACCACGGTGACTCCCCCGCGGCGTCCGGCGTCGACGACCGCGTCGACCTGCGCGGCGTCCACCTCGTACGCGCGCCGTGCGCCCGACAGCACGCTGACTCCCCGGTCCCGAGGAAGCGCTGCTTGCACCGCAGGCCAGGTGAGCCGTCCGCCCTGCAGCGCGACGTCGGGCCAGCGCAGACCGGGCGTGGTCTCACCGCCGACGAGGAGGTCGATGCCGCCGCCCCAGGGGTCGAGGTCGACCAACAGCGCGTCGCCGGCGGCCTGCGCCAAGGCGACCGCGAGCAGCGACGCGCCCGCCCCGCCGCAGCCGCCGATCACGGCGACGGCCTGCCCGCGGGGGCCGTCGTCCCGCGCGGCCTCGCCGGCTTGGGCGAGTTCCTGGACCAATTCCACCTCTTGGTCGGGCAGCCGCAGCACATGGCCGGCGCCGACGCTGACGGCGGCCGCCCACGTTTCGGGCAGCGGCTCCCGGAGGGTCACCACGCTCACGTGGGCTCGCCGGGGCAGCGCCGCCTGTCCGCAGCGACGCGCCGCACCCTCGTCGAGCACCACCGCCGCGGCCGCCGACCACGTCTTGCGGCTCACCGCCGACGCGCCGACATGGACCAAACGAACGGCCGCGGCCGCGGCCACCCGGTCCAACGCGTCGCGCAGTGCCGGGTCGGTCACCATCGCCAACACGCCCGCCACGGTGCCCCCGGTGTCTGTCACCACACCACCGTGCGGGGCCGTGACCTTGGCACACCAGTCCCAAAGACGGATTTGTGGATAAAGACGGGAGTGTGCACAAACGCGGAGGCCGAGCACCGACGGGGCGCGATCCGGGCAACGCCCAGGCAGGCGGTCTAACTACCCGCCAACGCGATCTGCCTTACCCCAGAAAAGGGACGACCCCCGCCAGGGGGGGAGGAGGCGAGGGTCGTCGTGTATCAGCCCCGGGGGGTCGGGCTGATACACCCTCGGCACAAGGCCGAGTGATGCTTACTATACACATGACAGTCCGTAGTGGCGCAAGAACCTTTAATTGAAAAAAGTTCGTTGAGCCGCGAAAACACTGCCGATGGCAATGATTGCACCCCTATCGGGTGGCCGGTTCGGTTCGACTGCGTGGTCCCGCGGCGTGATCGACCTATGCTGGGTCCGTGACCGCCTTCGACTCGGCCGCGCAGCAGCAAACCGCACCGCAAACTGGGGAAACCAGCGCACTCGGGGCGCGCACAGCCGCCTTCTTCGACTTGGACAAAACCATCATCGCCAAGTCCAGCACGCTGGCGTTCAGCAAACCATTCTTCAACCAGGGACTGCTCACCCGCCGTGCCGTGCTCAAGTCGAGCTATGCCCAGTTCATCTTCCTGCTATCCGGCGCCGATCATGACCAGATGGACCGGATGCGCATCCACCTCACCAACATGTGCACCGGGTGGGACGTGGAACAGGTCAAATCGATCGTCAACGAAACGCTGCACGACATCGTGACCCCGCTGGTTTTCGCAGAGGCCGCCGACCTTATCGCCGCGCACAAACTGTGCGGCCGTGACGTCGTGGTGGTCTCGGCATCGGGTGAAGAGATCGTCGCGCCGATCGCTCGCGCGCTGGGCGCCACCCATGCCATGGCAACCCGGATGGTCGTCGAGGACGGCAGGTACACCGGGGAGGTCGGCTTCTACTGCTACGGCGAGGGCAAAGTTCAAGCCATCCGGGAGCTGGCCGCCCGCGAGGGCTACCCGCTCCAACACTGCTATGCCTATTCCGATTCGATCACCGACCTGCCGATGCTCGAGGCCGTCGGGCATCCGAGCGTGGTCAACCCGGACCGCGCGTTGCGCAGGGAAGCGACCGAACGCGGGTGGCCGGTACTGACGTTCTCACGGCCGGTTTCGCTGCGGGACCGCATCCCCGCGCCGTCCGGTGCCGCCATCGCGACCACCGCTGCGGTGGGCGTCAGCGCGCTGGCCGCCGGAGCGATCACCTATTCACTGCTGCGCCGCTTCGCGTTCTAGCCGCTTCGCTCGGCCAGCAAACGCGCTACTGCCGCAACGAATCTTGGTTCGCAATTGGGCCTTGCTGTGCTACGGGTCGAGGAGTACAAAGGAAACCACGGAAGCCCGGTGAGGCCTAGGTCGATCCGGAAGAGAAGGGCCGATCTCCCGATCCGGGCGCCTAGCACGGTTCCCGGCACCCACGCGGAGTCATAGCCGCGATAATGGCAGAAGTGTTGCGGGCCTGCGTAATTGCGAAAAGCGGAAGGTGTCGACGGCCCTTTGGGTGGGGCTGCAGCCGGAAGCGTCGCAAGATCGCCGAGGCCACCCACGCAGCCCAGAAATGCACGCATGGTAACCGGATTCCGTGTTAGCGGGCGGCGGACCGATTATGTCGGAACGCCGCCCGCTTTACATTTTCCCGGCGCCTTTCACCCCCGCCGATTCGAACGCGCCGGCTAACGACTCGCCACGCGAATCGGCGATCGCCAGCGCCTCCTGTGCGCCGGTTCGCATGGCCCGGCAGCACAACACCAGCCAGCCGGCTACGCCCTCCGGCGTGCCCTCGGCGAAACCACGGGCGGCGTCGCGATACTCCGCGGGCTGGCGCATCCAACTCACCTCGGGAATGCCCAACCCATGAGGGTCCAGCCCGCTGGCGATCGTCACGAGCCGCGACACCGCGCGGGCCACCACGCCGTCGGCAGTGCCGAACGGCTCCAACGTCAGCAGTTCCCCGTGGGCGACGGCGGCGACCACGGTCGCCGGAGCCCGCGTGGACCCGGTCACCAAGCCCGCCAGCAGCTCGAGCCGCGGCCCGACCTCCGGCTCGGCACGCGGCCGGCCCAGCCGGTCGGGGTCGACCCGGTCGGCTGCGGCCAGCATGTGCAGGCGCGCCAGCGCCTGCAGGGGCGCCCGTCGCCACACGCCGACCAGGGGTCCCTCACCGCCCTCCAGCGCCTGGGCCACCCGAAGTGCCCCGGCAAACACCGGATCGGTGACCTGCGCGCTGTCCGCGACGTCGTCCAATCGAACCGGGCCGCCGTCGAGCACCGACGAGGCACGAGCCGCCCGCAATGCCGCTTCTGCCGCGGTAACGGGCCAGCCCCGCAGGTTGGCCCGGTGGCGGTGCGCACGCCCCAACTCGTCACGGGCCCTGTCGCTGGCCTCCGCGACGCCCGGGAGTTCGATCAACGGGGCCAGCGGGTCGGCGTTCACAGGTTGCCAACCTACGGGGCGGCGCCGCGGGCGTCGGATTGGCCCGGGAATGGCCTGGGTATGGCCGCCAGCAACTCGCGGGTGTACTCGTGTTGCGGCCGGGTGAACAGCTCCTCGGTGGGCGCCTGCTCCACCACGCGCCCGGCCTGCATGACCAAGACGTCGTCCGCGATGTGGCGGATCACGGCGAGGTCGTGGCTGATGAACAGATACGTAAGCCCCAGTCGGGCTTGCAACTCGCCCAGCAGATCCAAGATCTGCGCCTGCACCAGGACGTCGAGCGCCGAGACCGCCTCGTCGAGGACCAGCAACTCGGGTCGCAGCGCCAGCGCCCGCGCTATCGCAACCCGTTGCCGCTGACCGCCCGAAAGCTCACGGGGCAGCCGCCCCAGCACCGACGACGGCAGCGCAACCTGGTCGAGGAGGTCACGCACCGCCCGGGCGCGCTGCGGACCGTCGCCCATGCGGTGGATGCGCAACGGTTCTTCGATGGTGCGAAACACCGAGTACATGGGATCCAGGCTGCTGTAGGGGTTTTGGAACACCGGCTGCACGCGCCGGCGGAAAGCCATTGCCTGATCCCGGCGTAGCGTTCGGTCGATCGGCATGCCGTCGAAAAGAACCGTGCCCGAACTTGGTTGCAGCAGCCCGAGCACCATGCGCGCCAGCGTGGACTTCCCCGAGCCGGAGCCTCCGGCGAGCGCCAGGGTGCTGGCCCGGCGAAGGCGGAATGACACGTCGTCGACGGCGCGAAACTCCGGCCGGCGCCCGCCCAGCCACCACGGCGCGCCGCGTGCTTCGCGGTAGGCCTTGGTCAGCCCCGAGACGACGAGGATGTCGTCGGCAGGTTCGGCCGTCCGCACCGGCGCCCTGCTGCGCACCGTCAGCGACGGCGCCGCCGCAACCAGCCGCCGCGTGTAGTCGTGCTGCGGCCTCAACAGAATCGACGAGGCGGCACCGGATTCCACCACGGCACCGCGGTGCACGACCACGACGGACTCGGCCCGCTCGGCGGCCAGCGCGAGATCGTGGGTGATCAGCAGCAGGGCGGTGCCGAGTTCGTCGGTGAGCCGCTGCAGGTGGTCGAGCACCTGCCGCTGAACGGTGACGTCGAGCGCGGACGTCGGCTCGTCGGCGATAAGCAACTTCGGGCGGCCCGCCAGGCCGATGGCGATCAGCGCGCGCTGACACATGCCACCGGACAGCTGGTGCGGATACCGGCCGGCCTGGGTCGCCGGGTTCGGCATCCCCGCCTCGGCGAGCAACTCGACCGCACGCCGGCGCGCCTCCCGGCCGTTGACCCGCAACGCCTCCCGGACCTGGAAGCCGACTTTCCAAACCGGGTTGAGGTTGGTCATCGGATCCTGCGGCACATAGCCGATCGAACGGCCCCGGACCGAGCGCAGCACCCGGCGGTCGGCGCCGGTGAGGTCCTGCCCGTCGAAGGTCACGCGCCCGGCGGTGATCCGCCCCCCGGGCGGCAATAGGCCGAGAACCGCTGCGGCGGTGGTGGATTTTCCGGAGCCCGATTCGCCCACCACGGCGACCGTCTGCCCCGGCTGCACGGTCAGGTCGAGGTTTCGAACCGCTGGGGCGTCAGTGCCGAAGGTGACCTCCAGCCCCTCGACCGACAGCAGCGGGTCGCTCATGCGCGCCACGCCCGCGAGACCGGATCCAGCGCGTCGCGCAAGGCGTCGCCCATCATCATGAACGACAGCACCGTGGTCGCGAGCGCCCCGGCCGGATAGAAGAGGATCGGCGACCCCGACCGTAACCGACTCTGCGCCAGGTTGATATCGCCGCCCCACGACACCACCGACGTCGGCAGCCCCACGCCGAGGTAGGACAACGACGCCTCCGTCACGATGAAGACGCCCAGGGCGATGGTGGCCACGGCGAAAACCGGGCCGAGCGCGTTGGGCAGCGCGTGCCGCAGCAGTATCTGGGAATCGCTGAGCCCCAGCGCCTTCGCCGCGAGCACGTAGTCGCTGCCCCGGACCTCCAGCACCGCGCCGCGGGCGATCCTGGCCACCTGCGGCCAGCCGAACAACGCCAGGATGGTGATCACCGTCCACACCGTTCGGTGGCGCATCACGCCCATGATCACGATGGCGGCCAACAGCAGCGGCAAACCGAAGAAGACATCGGTGATGCGCGAGACCACCGCGTCGAGCCAGCCCCCGTAGAACCCGGCAAGCGCGCCCAGTGCCCCGCCGACGAAGAAGACGGCGAGGGTGGCCCCCAGACCGACGGTGACCGAGGCGCGGGCGCCGTACACCGTGCGCGCATAGATGTCGTGCCCCTGCAGGTCGGTGCCGAACCAGTGCGCCGCCGACGGCGGCAACAGGCTTTGGCTGGGATCGGCGTAGGTGGGATCGATTCCGGTGAACCACGACGGGAACATCGCGACGACGAGAATGAACCCGATCAGCACCGCGGCCAGGAGGAACTTCGGGCGCCCGCGCAAATCCCGCCAGGTATCACGCCAGAAGCCGTGCGGGATGTCTTCAGCCATAACGAATCCGCGGGTCGAGCGCGGCGTACAAAAGATCGACCACCAGGTTGGTCACCAGGTAGATCAGCACCAGCACCGTCACGATGGACACCACGGTCGGGGCCTCCTGCCGGGTGACCGCCTGGTACAACACCCCGCCGACTCCGTGGATGTTGAAGATGCCTTCGGTGACGATGGCCCCGCCCATCAGCGCACCGAGGTCGGCGCCGAGAAAGGTGACCACCGGGATCAACGAGTTGCGCAGGATGTGCACCGTCACCACCCGTGGCCGCGAAAGCCCCTTGGCGATCGCGGTGCGGACGTAGTCGGCGTGGGCGTTGGCGGCCACGGCCGACCGGGTCAGCCGCACGACGTACGCGAAGGACACCGAGCCCAAGACGATCCCGGGAAGCAGGAGTCGCCCGAAGGTGGCGCGCTCGCCGACCGTCACGGGTGCGATCCCCAGCCGGACTCCGAAGACGAACTGCGCCAGGAACCCCAAGACGAAGATCGGGATCGCGACGATGACCAGGCCGGTGAGGAGGACGGCGGCGTCGAAGATTCCGCCGGTGCGCAAGCCCGCGATCACCCCGAACCCGATGCCCAGCAACGCTTCCACCGCGACCGCGATCAACGCCAGCCTGATCGTCACCGGGAAGGCATGCTGCAGCACCAGGCTGACCGGCAGGCCGGAATAGGAGCGGCCCAGGTCGCCGTGCAGGATGCCACCCAGGTAGCGCAGGTACTGCACCAGGAAGGGGTCGTCGAGGTGATAGCGGGCCCGCAGGGCCGCGGCGACTGCGGGCGTCAGCGGCCGGTCGCCCGCCATCGCGGCGATCGGATCACCGGGCAGCAAGAAGACCATGCTGTAGATCAGCAGCGTGGCGCCGAGGAAGACCGGGATCATGGCGCCGATTCGGCGCACGATGTACCAGAGCATCTCAGGCCTTCACGATGTTCTCGTAGTCGGGCAGGCCGTTCCACGTGACCGTCACACCCTTGATTTGCGGCGACCACCCCACGACGCTGATGTTGTCCCATAGCGGTACGACGGGCATGTCGTGCATCAGGATTTGCTGGGAGTCGTTGGCCAGGGCATCCGACTCCCGCATCGAGGGCGCGGCCTCGGCGGCGGCCAGCGCCGCGTCGAATTCGCCGTTGGAGTAGCCGACATCGTTCGAACCGGCACCGGTGGCAAACAGCGGCGCGAGAAATTCCAGCAGCGACGGATAGTCGCCTTGCCATGCGGCGCGGAACGCGGTCGAGATCGTGTGGTTGGTGATCTGGGTGCGGAATCCGGCGAAGGTGGGCTGCGGCGCGCCGACCGCGTCGATGCCGAGCACGTTCTTGATGCTGTTGGCCACGGCGTCCACCCACTCCTGGTTGCCGGCGTCGGCGTTGTAGGCGATCGCGTACTGGCCGCTCCACGGTGCGATGGCGTTGGCCTGCCCCCAAAGCAGCCGTGCGCGTTCGGGATTGAAGTTCAGCACGTCGTTACCGGGCAGGTTCGGGTTGAAACCGGGGAGCGACTGGGCGGTGAAGTCGCGCGATGGGCTGCGGGTGCCCAGGAAGATGTGCTGACAGATCTGCGCGCGGTTGACGGCTGCGGACAGGGCGAGCCTGCGCAGGCGACCCTCCTCACCGCCGAAATGCGCCAGCCGCAGCGGGGTGTCCAGGCTGTGTTTGACCGCGACGGGCCCGGTGGCGACGTTCTCGCCCAGGTCGCGCTTGTAGATCGGCAGCGCACTGGGCGGAATCGTGTCCAGCACATCGAGATTGCCCGACAACAGGTCGGCGTAGGCGGTGTCCAGGTTGGCGTAGAACTCGAATCGCAGGCCTTTGTTGCGGGGCTTGCGGTTGCCGTGATAGTCGGGGTTGGGTTTCAGGTCGATCCTGACGTTGTGCTCCCAGGCGGGACCGTCCGGGCCGTCGGCGAGCCGATAGGGGCCGTTGCCCACCGGGTTTCGACCGAATGCCGCCATGTCACGAAAGGCGATGTCCGGCAACGGATAAAAGGCGCTGTGGCCCAGCCTCAGCACGAAGTCGATGGTGGGAGCCTTGAGTCGCACGGTGAACTCCAGATCGCCGACCACGCGCAGCCCGGACATCCCCGGGCGCGCGGGTTTGGCGTCGCCCGTGACGTTGGCGACGTCGTCGAACCCGTCGATAGGGCTGAAGAAGCTCTGCTGTAGTTGGGCATTGCTACTCAAGGCGCCGTAATTCCACGCGTCGACGAACGAATGCGCCGTCACCGGTGATCCGTCGGTGAACTTCCAGCCCGGCTTGAGCACCACGCGGTAGTTGACGTTGTCGGCGCTCTCGATCGACTCGGCGACCTCGTTCGAGGGTTTCCCGGCCGCGTCGTAGGAGACCAGTCCGGCGAACAGCCGATCGAGGATCCGCCCGCCGTTGCTGTCGTTGGTGCTGGTGGGGACCAGCGGGTAGGGCGGCTCCCCGCCGTTGACCAGCACCAGATCGGGGGTCAAGGCGCCGCCACCGCAGCCGGCCACGGACGCGGCCACCAGCAGTACGGCGGTGATCGGCGACAGCCAGACCCGCATCCGACGCATGACATCCGACCCTAAGGCTTCGCCCGGTACGCCGCGGTCGCGATCGCCACTAGCTCCCGACGGTGTCGACCCGCTTCCCCCGGCTACGCCGCGGTCGCGATCGCCACAGACCCCACCAGGGCGACCCGCTTCCCCCGGCTACGCCGCGGTCGCGATCGCCACAGACCCCACCAGGGCGACCCGCTTCCCCCGGCTACGCCGCGGTCGCGATCGCCACAGACCCCACCAGGGCGACCCGCTTCCCCCGGCTACGCCGCGGTCGCGATCGCCACTAGGTCCCGGCGGTGATCGGATGCACCTGCAACGAGCAGGCGTCAATGGCCGCCGGCACCGTGTACCTCTGACTGATGTCCGGTGGATAGACCGACAGGCTGGTGTAGGTCGGGCACGGATTGCCGTCGCCGTCGACGGCCACGCCCTCCACGACGGCCTGGCCCTGGGTCGCTATCGACAGCGTCACGGTGGGCGGCTCGTCGACATCGGCCGGCAAGCCGCCCATGTAACCGCGGGGTGTGGGTTCGGCATGGATGAGCGGACCGCCGTCGCCGGAGTCGACGCCGGGGTAGCCGGTGAGGGTGCACGGCTCCGCGCCGCCCGCGAGGGTGAACAGCAGTGTCACCGAACGGTGGCCGACGGCGGCCTCAACCGGGGACGCGCTCACCGCGACCTCGTCGGACCAGCATGGCGTCGGTTCGTCGGTGGTGTCGGGCGGCACGGCCCAGGCCGGCGAGCCCTGCGCAGCGACGACCGCGTAGCCGGCCACCAGCGCGACGAGGCGGCCGGCTAGTCGGCGGGCGGGCAGCCCAGCGCGTCGCGGCACATCGTGAGTATGGGATATCGGCGCGCATTTCATCCCGGATTGAGAAAGCTGTTTTCACCTGTCAGCGCTAGGCTCACAGACGGTTTGCGCGCCCCCAACACAGGAGAACAGCCAGTGACCGCCACCAATCACGATGAACCGTCGTCGTATCCGCCGCCGGCGCAGTTCGCCGAGCAGGCCAACGCTGGTGAGGGCCTCTACCGCGAGGCCGCGGACGACCGGCTGGCGTTCTGGGCCGAGCAGGCCGATCGGTTGTCGTGGGCGACGCCGTTCACCGAGGTGCTGGACTGGTCGCAGGCGCCCTTCGCCAAGTGGTTCGTCGGCGGGAAGCTCAACGTCGCCTACAACTGCGTGGACCGCCACGTGGAGGCCGGGCTCGGTGACCGCGTCGCGATCCACTGGGAAGGCGAACCGGGCGACAGCCGCAGCCTGACCTACGCCGACCTGCACGCCGAGGTGTGCAAGGCCGCCAATGCCCTGAGCGGCCTGGGCCTGGTAGCCGGCGACCGGGTGGCGATCTACATGCCGTTGATCCCGGAGGCGGTGATCGCGATGCTTGCCTGCGCCCGGCTGGGCATCATGCACAGCGTGGTGTTCGCCGGCTTCACCGCGAAGGCGCTGCGGGCACGGATCGCCGACGCGCAGGCCAAACTGCTGATCACCAGCGACGGGCAATTCCGCCGGGGCAAGCCGGCACCGCTGAAGGACGCGGCCGACGAGGCGGTCGAAAAGGGCGATGCGCCCGATTCGGACGGGGACAGTCCCGTCGAGCACATTCTCGTGGTGCGGCGTACCGGAATAGACGTGTCCTGGAAGGACGGGCGGGACCTGTGGTGGCACGACGTCGTGGACACCGCTTCCCCCGAGCACACCCCGGAGCCGTTCGACGCCGAGCAGCCGCTGTTCCTGCTGTACACCTCCGGCACCACCGGCAAGCCGAAGGGCATCGTGCACACCAGTGGCGGCTACCTGACCCAGGCCTCCTACACGCACTACTACATCTTCGACATCAAGGCCGAGACGGACGTGTTCTGGTGCACCGCCGACATCGGGTGGGTCACCGGACACACCTACGGTGTCTACGGTCCCCTTTCCAACGGGGGCACCGAAGTCCTCTACGAGGGCACGCCCGACACACCCACCCAGCACCGCCACTTCGAGATCATCGAAAAGTACGGTGTCACAATCTATTACACCGCCCCCACGCTCATTCGCACGTTCATGAAGTGGGGGCGGGAGATTCCCGACGCGCATAACCTGTCCAGCCTGCGCCTGCTGGGATCGGTCGGCGAACCGATCAACCCCGAGGCGTGGCGCTGGTACCGCAAGGTGATCGGCGCGAACAGCCTGCCCATCGTGGACACCTGGTGGCAGACCGAAACCGGTTCCGCGATGATCTCACCGCTGCCGGGAGTCGCTGCGGCCAAGCCGGGTTCGGCGATGACGCCGCTGCCGGGAATTTCGGCCATGATCGTCGACGACCACGGCAACCAGCTGCCGCCGGGCGGCAGGGACGGCCAGCACGTGGGCGGCTACCTGGTCATCGACCAGCCGTGGCCGTCCATGCTGCGCGGCATCTGGGGTGACCCGGAACGCTACGTCGAGACCTATTGGTCCAGGTTCGCCGAGCAGGGCTGGTACTTCGCCGGCGACAGCGCGTGGTACGACGCCGATGGCGCCATCTGGGTGGTGGGCCGCATCGACGACGTGATGAACGTGTCGGGGCACCGGCTCTCGACGGCCGAGGTGGAATCGGCGCTCGTCGGTCACGCGGCGGTGGCCGAGGCCGCCGTCGTCGGCATGACCGACGAGACCACCGGCCAGGCCATCTGCGCATTCGTCGTCTTGTGCGCCGAGTACCAGGCGCACGACGGGATCGTCGACGAGTTGCGGGTCGAGGTGGCCCGGGAGATCTCTCCCATCGCCAAGCCCCGCGAGGTCCACGTGGTGCCCGAACTGCCCAAGACCCGCAGCGGCAAGATCATGCGGCGGCTGTTACGTGACGTCGCCGAGAACCGCGAGCTGGGTGACACGTCGACGTTGCTCGACCCCGGCAGTGTTCGAGGCGATCAAGCCCTCGCAATAGCTCAGGCCGGTTGTGGAGCGAACCCGGCGCCGGGCCGGTGCTTGGCGTTGATGTCGGCCATTATCGCGTTGAACGACTGGACCACCGCCGGCGTGTGCAGCGGGATGTACTTGATGATGCAGGTGGGCAGGTTGTCGCTGAAGGCACCGTGGATCATCCCCACCAGCAGGCCGTCGACGGTCACCGGCGCCCCGGAGTCACCCGGCTGGCCGCAGACCTGCATGACGATGGTGCCCGGGTCCTGGCCCGGCCCCCAGGTGACGCCGCACGAGTTGCCGGTGGTGCGCCCCTGCTTGCAGGCGATCTGACCGAAGGCCGGATCCGGTCCGATGCCGTTGATCGGGAAGCCGTTGTAGTTGGCCGTCGGCGTGACTTTGGCCGGATCGAACTTGATGACCGCGTAGTCCAGCGTGTCGTTCCCGGCGACCATGGTGCCCAGGATGCCCGCGTTTTCCGCGCCCTCGGCCGCGACCTGCGCGCCGGGACCGCCGCAGTGCGCGGAGGTGAAGCCGATCAGGTCGCCGGCCGCGTCGTTACCGATGGTGGTCAGCGTGCACATCGTGTCCTTGTTGATGACGATGCCCGCGCCGCCCCCGATCGGGATCCTGACATCGGCCGCCGCCGCGCGGGCGGGCATGCCCGTGAGGGCCAACAGCATGGTCACCATTGCCGCCACGAAGTACCGGTGCGCCGTCCGCACAGCACCACTCCCATCGACCGGCCGGACATCGTGACCGGCTTGGTCAGTCTATGGGCTGGGCACCCTACGCCGCCTCAATCGGGGCCTAACAGACGCCGTCTTCGGCTGGCCTCGTTTGGCGGCGCACCGGCATGGCAACATAAACCGCGACGAGCGCGAGCCGGGCAAGAAACGAAAGAGGTCTGTCTGTGAGCAAAGCCGACGCCAAGAACGGTGTGCCCAGCACCCTGACCACGATTCCGTTGACCGACCCGCACGCCAGGGCGGTCGAGCCGTCGATCGGCGACCTGATCAAGGACGCGACAACCCAGGTGTCGACGCTGGTGCGCGCCGAGGTCGAGTTGGCCCGCGCCGAGATCACTCGGGACGTCAAGAAGGGGCTCACCGGCAGCGTCTTCTTCATCGCCGCACTGGTGGTGCTGTTCTACTCCACCTTCTTTTTCTTCTTCTTCCTCGCCGAATTGCTCGACAACTGGCTTTGGCGCTGGGTCGCATTCCTGATCGTGTTCGGCATTCAGGTGGTGGTCGGCGCGATGCTCGCGCTGCTCGGCTTCTTGAAGGTGCGCCGGATCCGGGGGCCGCGGGAGACGATCGCGTCGGTCAAGGAGACCCGGACCGCCCTGACACCCGGGGGCAGCAAGGCCGCCGAGCTCCGCGGCAGGCATGAGAAGCCGGAGAATGGCGCCCCCGTCGACCCCTCGGGCTGGTAGATGCCGGCGCCCGATCCGTCGGTAACCCGGATCGACGGGCCCTGGCGCCATCTGGACGTGCACGCCAACGGTATTCGATTCCATGTCGTCGAGGCGGTTCCCCGTGGCCAGCCGACCGGGCCCGCCACAGCGCGCCCGCTGGTGATGTTGCTGCACGGCTTCGGATCGTTCTGGTGGTCCTGGCGTCACCAGTTGCGCGGCCTCACCGGGGCGCGCGTGATCGCCGTCGACCTGCGCGGCTACGGGGGCAGCGACAAACCGCCCCGCGGCTATGACGGCTGGACGCTCGCAGGCGACACCGCCGGTCTGATCCGCGCGCTCGGGCACTCGTCGGCGACGCTCGTCGGCCACGCCGACGGCGGGCTGGCCTGCTGGGCCACCGCGCTGCTGCACTCCGCGGCTGGTGCGCGCCATCGCGCTGATCAGCTCGCCGCACCCGGCCGCGCTGCGGCGGTCAACGCTGACGCGCCGCGATCAGGGGCGCGCGCTATTGCCGACGCTGCTGCGCTACCAGGCGCCCCTCTGGCCGGAGCGCCTGTTGACCCGCGACGACGCGGCCGAGATCGAGCGCCTCGTCCGGGCCCGCGGTGGTGCCAAATGGGTTGCCTCCGAAGACTTTGCGGAAGCCATCGGCTTCCTGCGGCTGGCGATCCGGATCCCGGGGGCCGCCCACTGTGCACTGGAATACCAGCGCTGGGCGGTGCGCAGCCAGCTGCGCGACGAAGGCAGACGCTTCATGAGTGCGATGTCCCAACAACTCGGCATGCCCCTGCTGCACCTGCGCGGGGATGACGATCCTTACGTGTTGGCCGACCCGGTGGACCGCACCCAGCGCTATGCGCCGCAGGGTCGCTATCTATCCGTCGCGGGCACCGGGCATTTCAGCCACGAAGAGGCGCCGGACGAAGTCAACAGGCACTTGATGAAGTTTCTCGAGCACGTGCACGCAAAACTCAGCTGACGCACGCGCCGGTGGCCGCCGGTTGGGTATCACCGATTTTGGCGAGCTGACTGGCCACCTCGTCGGCCGTCAACACGAAGCCGGTGTCGGGATCGTCGACGGCCGCGCCGAACACGACGCCCAGCACCTGGCCGTCGAGGTCGATCAAGGGTCCACCCGAATTGCCTTGCTCCACATTGGCTCTGATGGTGTAAACGTCGCGGGTCACCGGCGCCGGATCCCGGTAGATGTCGGGACCGCTGAGTTTGATCGCCTCGCGGATCCTGGCCGGCGTCGCGGTGAAATTGCCACCACCCGGATAGCCGAGCACCACGACGCTGGCACCCGACTTGGCCTGGTTTTGGGCGAACGTCAGCGGTGGGGGCGGCAGGTTCGGAACGGCGAGGATGGCGATGTCCACCGACGGGTCGTAGGACACCACTGTGGCGTCCAGGGGATTGCCGCTCGCATAGATCTGCACGCTGTTGGAGCCCGCTACCACGTGCGCGTTGGTCATCACCCGGTCCGGCGCGATAACAAATCCGCTGCCCTCCAACACTTTCTGGCAACCGGGCGCCAGGCTGCGCACCTTTACGACGCTGGGGGCGGTGGCCAGCACCACCGGATTGTGCGCCAAGGCGGGGTCGGGCGATGCGACGGGAATCACCGGAGTGCGGCTGAACGGCTCCAGCACCGCGGGCAGTCCGGAGGTGTTCAGCAGCGCCGAAAGTCGCTTAGGCACCGTCTTCAGCCACGGTGGCGCCACCTCGTTGACCTTCGCCAGGACCCGCGAACCCCTGACCGCGGAGGCGAGTTCGGGTTGCTCCTTGGACTGTGTGAGCGGAGTCGCCAACAACCAGGCCGCGGTCAGCACCACCATGAGCTGGACGCCCACCCCGATCACCGAATCGACGGTTCGGATGGTACGGCTGCGGATCGCGCTCCGAACGGCCCGGCCCAGCACCACACCGGCGACCTCGCCGACGACGACCAGGGCAAGGATCAGAAAGAGCGCAGTGAACAGCTTGGCCCTGGGTGCGGCGATGTGGCTGACGATATGCGGAGCCAGCAGCACACCCGCGATAGCTCCGAGCAGCACACCGGCGAACGACAGCAACGAGCCCAGCGCGCCGGAGCGCCAGCCGGAGATGGCGGCGATGAACGCGACGGCAAGGACGGCGACGTCCAGCCACTGCGACGGGGTCATCGAATTGACGTTCATCGGGACCCACCATGCTCCCCGACCAGCGCCATCGCCGCGTCCAATTCCCGCACGTCGGTGGTGTCCCAGGGCTGGGCCCAACCGGCGACGTCGAGGATCGCGGAGATCACCTGGCCAGTGAATCCCCAGACCAGCATCTCGTTCAGCAGAAACGCCGGGCCGGCCCAGCGGCGGCCTAGGTCACCGCGGTACACCATCAGCCGATTGTCGGGATTGATGAAGGCTCGCAATGGAACTCGGGCGACGATCGCCGTCTCAGCCTCGTTGACGACGGTTACCGGGCCCGGATCGGGCGAGTAGGCCAGCACCGGAACGACGTGGAACTGTGACGGCGGGATGAAGGTGCGCTCCATGGTGGCCAGCGGGTGCAGCCTGGACACGTCGATGCCGGTTTCCTCCTGCGCCTCGCGCAAGGCGGTGGCCACCGGGCCCTCGTCGGAGGGGTCAGCGGCGCCGCCCGGGAACGCCGCCTGGCCGGCGTGGTGGCGTAACGTCGAGGCCCGCACGGTGACCAGCAGGTCGGCTTCGTCGGGGATCACCGGCCCGGAGTCCGGTCCGGAGAACAAGACCAGCACGGCGGCCTCGCGGCCGTCACCGCGCAATGGTGACAGTTTGGCGCTGACCAGGGCCAGCACGTCGACCGGCAGGCGGCGCCGGTACGCCTCGGGGATCGCCGCGACGTTGTCGACCAGCGGTCGCAGCCAGGACGGGGAGACTTCCGGCTTCAGCGCAAGAATTCCCGAGGTCCCCGGCGGGCGGGCGGAACCCCCAGCACTCACCGGCGCCTCCCTCGGTAATTGCGTATTCGGCCTCAATCGGTGATGTTTCCGACCGCGGCCGCGATCTCGTCGGCACTCGCGAAAGCTCGCGGCAGCGTCTGGGCAACGCTACCGTCTGGCCGCAGAACCACCGTCGCGGGCATGACGTTGACAACGTGCAGAGCCGCCGCGACTCGGCGGCGGCCGTCCTGCAGTGTCGGCAGCCGAACACCCAGGTCGGCCAACCGCAGCAGCGCCGCCGTCTCGTTCTCGTCCTGGTGCACCGTCAGCACCGTGACGCCCGGGCCGGCCCGTCGTTGGTACTCGGCCATCGCGGGCAATTCGGCCGTGCACGACGCGCACCAGTACGCCCAGAAGTCGAGGACGACCCGCCGCCCTGCCAGCGCGGGTCCGACCTCGACGACCGAGCCGTCGGCCGCGCAGTCCACAGCCACGCCACGCAACGACGCGGGACCCGGCCCCCCGAGGGCGGCCGGGCACGGCTCGAGGTTGGCACGCTGACGCGGGCCGGCGAGCGCGGCCGGGGTGTCTGCGTCGCGGTGTTGGCGATCGGCCGGTACCGGAGTCGTGGCCGTCGTCGCGTGGTCGTCGCGCAGTTGGGCGACCAGCGCCACCGTCAAGGCCACCACCACCGCGAGGATCGCCACCGTCCAGCGCGTCGTCCGGGTCAAGGCCGTGCTCTTACAGACCGGCCAGGGCGAGCAACTGTTCGGTTTCGGGACCCCGCACCAGGGCCGCGGCGAGCGCCGGCTCCGTGGGACCGAGCCCGAACGAGGGGCAGTCCTTGGCAACGAGGCACACTCCGCACGCCGGTTTGCGGGAGTGGCACACCCGGCGGCCATGAAAGATGACGCGATGGCTCAGGTCGGTCCACTCACTGCGTTGGATCAACTCGCCCACCGCATGCTCGACCTTGACCGGGTCCTCCTCGGTGGTCCACCGCCACCTGCGGACCAATCGCCCGAAATGCGTGTCGACCGTGATACCCGGGATGCCGAAGGCGTTGCCCAAGATAACGTTGGCGGTCTTGCGGCCCACGCCGGGCAGCGTCACCAATTCGGCCATGGTGGACGGCACCTCGCCGTCGAATCGCTCGACCAGGGCTTGCCCCAGGCTGATCAGCGAGGCCGCCTTGTTGCGGAAAAAGCCGGTGGGACGGACCAGATTCTCGAGTTCCGTCCGGTCCGCCTGCGCATAATCCAGCGCCGTTCGGTAGCGCGCGAACAACACGGGTGTCGTCAGGTTGACCCGCTTATCGGTGCTCTGCGCCGAAAGAATCGTGGCCACCGTCAGTTCCAGCGGCGTCGTGAAATCCAGCTCGCAGTGCGCGTGGGGAAAGGCCTGCGCCAGCGCACGATTCATCCGGCGAGCCCGTCGCACCAAACCGGTTCGGGATTCGTGCGCCCAGCGGCTCGCAACGACACCCGCCGGTGTCGGCGGCGTGGACTTGGCGCGACCCGATGACTTTGCCACTGTCACCTTCGACAGAGTACTGATTTCGTGACCTCCCCGAGACCTCGTGTTGATGCAAAGCCGGGTTTACTCTCCTAGTGTCGTCATGGTTGCTGGTGGCTTCCATTCCTGGGTTGCTGATACTTGCGGCCCTCGGTCTGGGGCGTCTGGAAAGGAGCCTTTCCGGCGACACCGTCACCGCTGCCGAGGTCGGGGAATTGGTGGTACACGCCGATGCCGTCGACGTCCATGCCCTGGCCAGGGACGGCATTCCGGAGGCACTGGAGTACCTGCACCTGCGTCAGGCGCGCGGGGCGCCCGGCGCCCTGCCGGCCGGCCGGCACGCGCTACCGACCAACGCCGCCCCGCTTTTTGCCTTGGACTTGCCGGAGAGCCCGCAGAGATCGGAGTATCGGTGCGAATACACGCGCATTCACGCGTCGATCAGCAGGTTAAGCTAACTTCACACGTCAATCGTGTGTAGCGTTGGCACGTTGGACATAGTTGGCCAACCTCTAAGCTTGTGTCTCGGGCGAGAGGTTAGCCTCCAATAACACATCGTTGGAAAGCTGAAGAGGCAACGTGGACGAGATCCTGGCAAGGGCAGGAATCTTCCAAGGGGTTGAGCCCAGCGCCGTCACCGCGCTGACCAAGCAGCTGCAACCCGTCGACTTCCCGCGGGGACACACCGTTTTCGCCGAAGGGGAGCCGGGCGACCGGCTCTACATCATCGTCGCGGGCAAGGTGAAGATCGGGCGCCGCTCCCCGGATGGCCGGGAGAACCTGCTCACGATCATGGGCCCGTCGGACATGTTCGGCGAATTGTCGATCTTCGACCCCGGGCCACGGACGTCGAGCGCGACGACCATCACCGAGGTGCGGGCGGTGTCCATGGACCGCGACGCGCTGCGGGCATGGATCGCCGACCGGCCCGAGATCGCCGAGCAACTGTTGCGGGTGCTTGCCCGGCGGCTGCGGCGCACGAACAACAACCTCGCCGACCTGATCTTCACCGATGTGCCGGGTCGGGTGGCCAAGCAATTGCTGCAGCTGGCCCAGCGTTTCGGCACCCAGGAGGGTGGTGCCATGCGGGTCACCCACGACCTCACCCAAGAGGAGATCGCCCAGTTGGTGGGCGCCTCGCGGGAGACGGTGAACAAGGCGCTGGCCGATTTCGCCCATCGCGGCTGGATCCGCCTGGAGGGCAAGAGCGTGCTGATTTCGGACTCCGAAAGGCTGGCCCGCCGAGCGAGGTAAGCGCGCGCAACGCGCGGGCGCAACCGAGCGAGCATCCAACCCCGAGCGAGGTAAGCGCGCGCAACGCGCGGGCGCAACCGAGCGAGCATCCAACCCCGAGCGAGGTAAGCGCGCGCAATGCGCGGGCGCAACCGAGCGAGCTCATCGCCGCCGAGATTGCAGTGCGGGCTGCGCATACAGCACGAGTCACGACCATGGCGGCGATCTCGCCGAACCCTCAGCCGCGCAGATTCATCGAGACTGCGCCCCGAGCGGCAACATGAGTGCGGGGCGCGCCCTGTGCGCGGTCTCGACACCGTCAGCGTGGCTCGGCCGGCGGGCCCTACTGGCGCAAGTATTCCAGTTGCGCCTGCACCGACCACTCGGCCGCGTCCCACAATTTCTCGTCGACGTCGACATAGACGTGTTCGACGACCTGGCGGGTGGTGGCGTCGTCGCCGATCTCGCGCAACGCGGCACGCACCTGCTCGAGACGTTCATGCCGGTGCCTCAGATAACCCCCGGCGACGCCTTCGATGTCGGGTAGGTCCGGTCCGTGGCCGGGCAACACCGCACGCCGGCCCAGCCCCCGCAGTCGCCGCAGGGAGTCGAGGTAGTCGGCCAAACTGCCGTCTTCCTTGTCGATGACGGTGGTGCCGCGGCCCAACACGCTGTCGGCGGTCAGCACCGCGTCGTCGAGAACGAACGACAGGGAATCGGCGGTGTGGCCGGGGGTGGACATCACCGTGATCTGCAGCCCGGCGGCGTCGATCACCTCGCCGTCGATCAGCTCACCCGCCAGACCACGCAGGAACCCGCTGCCCGCCGACCGCACCGGCGCTCCGGTCAGCTCGACGAGCTTGTCGATGCCGTCGGTGTGGTCTCCGTGGCGGTGACTGATGAGCACCAGTGCGATGCGGCCCAGCGCGGCTATTCGTCCGATGTGCTCGTCGTCGTCCGGCCCGGGATCAACGACGACCATCTCGTCGCTGCCGGGGCCGCGCAGCACCCAGGTGTTGGTGCCATCCAGGGTGAGTAGGCCGGGGTTGTCGGCCAACAGCACTGAGGCCGTGTCGGTCACCGGCCGCAACCGGCCGTATGCGGGATGGGTCGACGAGTCGGCAACCTCGGTCACGGCCGTCAGCTGACCTCGACGATCATCTCGACCTCCACGGGCGCATCCAGCGGAAGCTCGGCAACGCCGACCGCAGAGCGTGCATGCGCGCCGGTTTCACCGAACACCTCGGCCAGCAGCTCAGAAGCCCCGTTGACGACGCCGGGTTGGCCGGTGAAACCGGGAGCGGAGGCGACGAACCCCACGACCTTGACCACCCGGACCACCGCATCGATGCCCGCCACGGAGTCCACCGCGGCCAGCGCGTTCAGCGCACAGATGCGGGCCATGGCCTTGCCCTGTTCCGGGGTGATCTCGGCGCCGACCTTGCCGGTTCCCACCAGCTTTCCCGCTTCCATGGGTAGCTGCCCTGAGGTGTAGACCACATTGCCCGTCCGGACCGCCGGCACGTAGGAGGCCAGCGGCGCAGCCACGCCCGGAAGCGCGATGCCGAGCTCTCGGAGCCGGGCCGTCCAGGAAGACGGGGCGCTCATCTGGCCACCGCGTTACTTGGCGCGCTTCAGATACGCGACGTGCTGCTCGCCGGTCGGCCCCGGCAGCACGGACACCAGCTCCCAACCATCGGCACCCCACTGGTCGAGAATCTGTTTCGTCGCGTGCGTCAACAGTGGAACCGTGACGTACTCCCATGCGGTCGGTTGGCTCATGACGCGAGCTTATCGGTCGAATGTGTGCGACTTTGGCCAGCCCGTAGGCCGGGGGGCGGGCGGGCTAGCATGCGAAGGTGGCAACCACACCTAGCAACGCCGCTAGTCGCCTCGGCTGGCCGGCGCGCCTGACAAAGGCGCGCTTGCATTTCGTGACCGGCAAAGGCGGAACCGGCAAGTCGACGATCGCGGCCGCACTGGCCCTGACGCTCGCAGCGGGCGGCCGCAAGGTATTACTGGTGGAAGTCGAGGGGCGCCAAGGCATCGCGCAACTCTTCGACGTGCCTCCGCTGCCATATCAGGAGCTCAAAATTGCGACCGCCGAGCGTGGCGGCGAGGTCAACGCGCTGGCAATCGACATCGAGGCCGCGTTCTTGGAGTACCTCGACATGTTCTACAACCTGGGCATCGCGGGTCGGGCAATGCGGCGTGTCGGCGCCATCGAGTTTGCGACCACGATCGCGCCCGGTCTGCGAGACGTGCTGCTCACCGGCAAGATCAAGGAATCGGTGGTGCGCGTCGACAAGAACAGGAAGCCGGTCTACGACGCTGTCGTTGTCGACGCGCCCCCCACCGGTCGGATCGCGCGATTCCTGGACGTCACCAAGGCCGTGTCCGACCTGGCCAAGGGCGGCCCGGTGCACTCCCAGGCCGACGGGGTGGTGAAACTGCTGCATTCCGAACAGACCGCTATTCACCTGGTCACCCTGCTGGAAGCCTTGCCAGTCCAGGAGACGATGGAGGCGATCGAGGAACTGGCGGACATGCAGCTGCCGATCGGCAGTGTGATCGTCAACCGCAACATTCCCACCCACCTCGACGCGCGCGACCTCGCGAAGGCCGCCGAGGGCGACATTGATGCCGACTCCGTGCGCGCCGGTTTGCAGATGGCCGGGATTACGTTGGAAGACAACGACTTCGCGGGTCTGCTCACCGAAATCATCGAGCACGCAACCCGAATCACCGCCCGTGCCGAGATTGCCCAGCAGCTGGACGCTTTGAAGGTGCCCCGCTTGGAACTGCCCGCGATCTCCGACGGTGTCGACCTCGGCAGCCTGTATGAGTTGTCCGAATCGCTTGCCCAGCAGGGAGTTCGATGAGCATCACGCCGACAACACTCGATATGGCCGCAATCTTGGCCGACAAATCAAACCGCGTGGTGGTGTGCTGCGGCGCCGGCGGCGTGGGCAAGACCACCAGCGCTGCCGCGATGGCTTTGCGAGCGGCCGAATACGGCCGCATCGTCTGCGTATTGACCATCGACCCGGCGAAGCGACTGGCACAGGCGTTGGGCGTCAACGACCTTGGCAACACCCCGCAGCGCGTCCCGCTGGCGCCGGAGGTGTCCGGCGAGTTGCACGCGATGATGCTCGACATGCGCCGCACCTTCGACGAGATGGTGGTGCAATACTCGGGAACCGGTCGGGCACAAGCGATTCTGGATAACCAGTTTTATCAGACGGTCGCCAGTTCGCTCGCCGGCACGCAGGAGTACATGGCGATGGAAAAACTCGGTCAACTGCTGGCCGAGGACCGCTGGGACCTCGTGGTGGTGGACACTCCCCCGTCGCGCAACGCCCTGGACTTCCTGGACGCACCGAAACGGCTGGGCAGCTTCATGGACAGTCGACTGTGGCGGCTGTTGCTTGCGCCGGGCCGCGGCATCGGGCGATTGGTGACGGGCGCGATGGGTTTGGCGATGAAGGCCATCTCGACGGTGCTCGGTTCCCAGATGTTGGGCGACGCGGCGGCGTTCGTCCAGTCGCTGGACGCTACGTTCGGCGGCTTCCGGGAAAAGGCCGACCGCACGTATGCGCTGCTCAAGCGGCGCGGCACGCAGTTCGTCGTGGTGTCGGCGGCCGAACCGGACGCGCTGCGTGAGGCGGCCTTCTTCGTCGATCGGCTCTCGCAGGAAGGCATGCCCCTGGCCGGGCTGGTCCTCAACCGGACCCATCCGCCCCTGTGTTCCCTGCCGGTCGAGCGGGCAATCGACGGGAGCGAAACCCTGGAGGCCGCGGTCGGCTCGGAGGCAGCGTCCCTGGCCGCCGCCATGCTGAGGATTCATGCGGACCGCGCACAGACAGCGAAGCGCGAGATTCGGTTGCTTTCCCGATTCACCAGTGCCCACCCGCATGTCCCGGTCGTCGGGGTGCCGTCGTTGCCCTTCGACGTGTCGGACCTGGAAGCGTTGCGGGCGCTCGCCGATCAGCTGACCGCGGCCGGCTGAGAAGACGGCCGGTTCGATCCCGCCGGCGGCGATGCGAGCGGCCTCGGCTTGTACAGACGGCGCGACGCGCTATTTGTCACGCGCCGGTCACTACTGATCACCAGCCAGTTGTAGCTGACGAATCCCTATTGGGCACAAGCCAGTTCGTATTGGACACCAGCTAGGCGCTTATTCGACATGGCCGACCACGCGAATAGCGAGAGGCGTAACAAAAAAGTAATCACGAAAACGGATGTTTTCAGGACCAGCCGGACGAACCTGCGCGAGGTCCGTTCCTGTCAGAGTCGTTCGGGTCCGTCAGCCGACGCTGCGGTTCCTCCGCTTGTCGAAGTAGTCCGACCACGAGACGACGTCGGGGTGTTGCTTGAGCAGTGCCCTGCGCTGGCGCTCGGTCATGCCGCCCCACACACCGAACTCGACCTTGTTGTCCAGCGCGTCCGCACCGCACTCCTGCATCACCGGGCAGTGCCGGCAGATCACCGCGGCCTTGCGCTGGGCTGCACCTCGCACAAAGAGTTCGTCGGGGTCAGTCGTCCGACACAACGCTTTAGAAACCCACGCGATGCGTTCCTCGGCGTCAACGCTCCGGAGCACCCCTTGTGCAGCCGCGATGTTCGTCCTCCGCGCGGCAGGTCGTGTACCTGACACGAGCTGTCTCCCTTTTCCCGGCCGCTCCTCGCGGACCGCCCTCCTCGGGTGCAGACCCCACCTGCGATCTACGCCACACTGTGCATTTCGGTGTTAGGTCACTCTCACCGTGTGTCTAAGTTAGGTGGTCAAGGGGCAATTGCGCAACAGTCCCATAACGCTTTTTTTGGGACGGTCGTGCAGCCTTGTCCCGAAACTACAGTTTGAGGGTGGCCACGGCGCGCGACTTCTGAGCGACCGGCCAGTGACGGACGCGACAATTTTGCCCTGCGATCACGATAAGTTCGCTGGTCAGCCTCCGCGGGCGGTTCCGAAAAAATAGTCGGTCCGCGGCGTGTCGGGGGGCCGCTACTCTAGAACCCATGTCAGAGCGCCCTCCGGTGGCCCTTACGCTCCTCAAGCTCGCGGGGTGCTGCCTGCTGGCCGGCGTCATGGCCACCGCATTGATGTTCCCGCTGGCAGGGGGCGTCGGGCTGGTGTCCAACAGGGCGTCGGAAGTGGTCGCCAACGGCTCGGCGCAGCTTCTGCAGGGCGAGGTGCCGACCGTGTCGACGATGGTCGACACGAAAGGCAACGTCATCGCCTGGTTGTACGCCCAGCGCCGCTTCGAGGTGCCGAGCGACAAGATCGCCAACACGATGAAGCTGGCGATCGTCTCCATCGAGGACAAGCGGTTCGCCGACCACAATGGAGTGGACTGGAAGGGCACCCTGACCGGCCTCGCCGGCTATGCCCGCGGGGACGTCGACACCCGGGGCGGCTCCACGATCGAACAGCAGTACGTCAAGAACTACCAGCTGCTGGTGACGGCGCGCACCGACGCCGAGAAGCGCGCGGCGGTGGAAACCACCCCCGCCCGCAAGCTGCGCGAGATCCGCATGGCCCTGACGCTGGACAAGACGTTCACCAAGCCCGAGATCCTCACCCGCTATCTGAACCTGGTGTCGTTCGGCAACGGCTCCTTCGGTGTGCAGGACGCGGCCCAGACGTACTTCGGCATCAACGCCTCCGACCTGAATTGGCAGCAGGCGGCGCTGCTCGCGGGCATGGTGCAGTCCACCAGCACCCTCAATCCGTATACCAACCCCGACGGCGCCCTGGCCCGGCGCAACGTGGTCCTGGACACCATGATCGAGAACCTGCCTCAGGAGGCCGACGCCCTGCGCGCCGCCAAGGCCACGCCGCTGGGGGTCTTGCCGCAGCCCAATGAGCTGCCGCGCGGCTGCATCGCCGCCGGCGATCGCGCCTTCTTCTGCGACTACGTTCAGGAGTACCTGTCCCGCGCCGGGATCAGCAAGGAACAGGTGGCGCGCGGCGGCTACCTGATTCGGACCACCCTGGACCCCGACGTGCAGATTCCCGTCAAGTCGGCCATCGACAAGTTCGCCAGCCCCACCCTGCCCGGCATCTCCAGCGTGATGAGCGTGATCAGGCCGGGCAAGGATTCCCACAAGGTGATGGCGATGGCCAGCAACCGTAAATACGGCCTGGACACCGACGCCGGCGAAACCATGCGCCCGCAGCCGTTCTCCCTGGTGGGCGACGGCGCGGGGTCCATCTTCAAGATCTTCACCACCGCTGCTGCGCTGGACATGGGCATGGGCATCAACGCCACCCTGGAAGCGCCGCCCCGGTTTCAGGCGAAAGGCTTCGGTAGCGGCGGCGCCAAAGGCTGCCCCAAGGACACCTGGTGCGTCATCAACGCCGGCAACTACCGCGGCTCGATGAACGTCACCGAGGCGCTGGCGACCTCGCCCAACACCGCGTTCGCCAAGCTGATCACCCAGATCGGGGTGGCACGTGCGGTGGACATGGCGATCAAGCTGGGCCTGCGGTCCTACGCCGACCCCGGCACGGCCCGGACCTACAACCCGGACAGCAACGAAAGCCTGGCCGACTTCGTCAAGCGGCAGAACATCGGCTCGTTCACCCTCGGGCCGATCGAGGTGAACGCGCTGGAACTGTCGAACGTCGCGGCGACGCTGGCCTCCGGTGGCGTGTGGTGCCCGCCGAACCCGATCGACAAGCTGATCGACCGCAACGGCAACGAGGTCGCAGTCACCACCGAAACCTGCGACCAGGTGGTGCCCGAGGGCCTGGCGAACACCCTGGCCAACGCGATGAGCAAGGACGCGGTGGGTGGTGGCACGGCGGCGGGCTCCGCCGGGGCGGCGGGTTGGGATTTGCCGGTGTCCGGCAAGACCGGCACCACCGAAGCGCACCGCTCATCCGGTTTCGTCGGATTCACCAGCCACTACGCGGCGGCCAACTACATCTACGACGACTCGACCCACCCGACGGACTTGTGCTCCTCGCCGCTGCGCCACTGCGGCGAGGGCAACCTCTATGGCGGTAACGAGCCGGCCCGCACCTGGTTCACCGCGATGAAGCCGATCGCCACCAGCTTCGGGCCCGTGCAATTGCCGCCCACCGATCCCCGCTACGTCGACGGCTCACCCGGCTCACGGGTTCCGAGCGTCGCGGGGCTGAAGATCGACGCGGCCCGGCAACGGCTCAAGGACGCGGGTTTCCAGGTCGCCGACCAAACCAATTCCGTCAACAGCAGCGCGGAGCAGGGTGAAGTCGTCGGGACGACGCCCAGCGGCCAGACGATCCCGGGCTCCATCGTCACCATTCAGGTGAGCAACGGGATCCCGCCGGCGCCGCCGCCGCCACCGGAGGGGGTCCCCGGTGGACCTCCGGCGCCGATCGGGTCGCAAGTCGTGGAGATTCCGGGGCTGCCGCCCATCACCATCCCGCTTTTGCCGCCACCACCGCCGCCGCCGGGCCAGCCGCCCCCGTAGGAACCGCGACGTGCTGTGGCGCACGGAATACGCTGTCAATCCGCGGGCGGCAGTAGGCTTCCTGCATGGCTGAAGTTTCGCCCATCCTGATGCGCAGCGGCGCCGCCGCGCTCGGCTTGGCCGTCGCCGGCATCGGTTACGCCGCCTTCGTCGAGCGCAACGCCTTCGTGCTGCGCGAGATCACCATGCCGGTCCTGACGCCGGGTTCCAAGCCGCTCCGCGTGCTGCATATCAGCGACCTGCACATGACGCCCGACCAGCGCCGCAAGCAGGCCTGGCTGCGCGAACTGGCCGGCTGGGAGCCCGACCTGGTGGTCAACACCGGCGACAACCTGGCGCACCCCAAGGCGGTACCGGCGGTCGTCCAGGCCCTCGGCGATCTGCTGTCCCGACCCGGGGTCTTCGTCTTCGGCAGCAACGACTACTTCGGGCCGCGTCTGAAAAACCCGCTGAACTACCTGACCAACCCGTCCCACCGGGTCCGCGGCGAGCCCCTGCCCTGGCAGGATCTGCGGGCCGCGTTCACCGAGCGTGGCTGGCTCGATCTGACCCACACCCGCCGCGAATTCGAGGTCGCCGGCCTGCACGTCGCTGCCGCGGGGGTGGACGACCCACACATCGACCGCGACCGGTACGACACCATCGCGGGGCCGGCCAGTCCCGCCGCGAACCTGCGGCTGGGCCTGGTGCACTCCCCGGAGCCGCGGGTGCTCGACCGCTTCGCCGCCGACGGGTACCAACTCGTGATGGCCGGGCACACCCACGGAGGGCAGCTGTGTCTGCCCTTTTACGGGGCGTTGGTGACCAACTGCGGCCTGGACCGTTCTCGAGCTAAAGGCCCGTCTCGTTGGGGCGCCAACATGCGGCTGCACGTCTCCGCCGGAATCGGCACCTCGCCGTTCGCGCCGGTGCGGTTCTGCTGCAGGCCCGAAGCCACCATGCTGACGCTCATCGCCTCCCCCATGGGCGGCCGGGATGCCGACCGCGACCTGAGCCGCTCCCAGCCGACCGCTTCGGTGCGATGAGGGACTGGGCACGGAGCGTCACCCGTGCCCTGCCACGAGGCTGGACGGACAATGCGATCCGGCTGATCCAGGCCGACGCCCGCCGCAGCGCGGACACGCACCTGCTGCGGTATCCCCTCCCATCGGGCTGGTCCACGGACGGCGGAGATGTAGACGTCGCGCTCTACCTCAAAGACGAGTCGACGCACATCACCGGCAGCCTCAAGCACCGCCTGGCGCGCTCGCTGTTCCTCTACGCGCTGTGCAACGGGTGGATCGAGGAGGGCACCACCGTCGTCGAGGCGTCGTCAGGTTCGACGGCGGTGTCAGAGGCCTACTTCGCGGCCCTCATCGGCCTGCCATTCGTCGCCGTAATGCCCTCGACCACCAGCGCCGCGAAGGTCGCACTGATCGAATCGCAAGGCGGCCGTTGCCATTTCGTCTCGGATGCGAGCCAGGTGTACGCCGAGGCCCAGCGCGTGGCCGACCAGACCGGGGGCCACTACCTCGACCAGTTCACCAACGCCGAGCGCGCCACCGACTGGCGGGGCAACAACAACATCGCCGAGTCCATTTACGAACAGATGCGCGACGAGCGGCACCCGGTCCCGGAGTGGATCGTGGTCGGCGCGGGCACCGGTGGAACCAGCGCGACGATCGGCCGCTACATCCGCTACCGCCGGCACGCGACCCGGTTATGCGTCGTCGACCCGGAGAACTCCGCGTTCTTTCCCGCCTACGCAGAGCAGCGGAACGACGTCGTCATGCCGGTCTCGTCCCGGATCGAGGGCATCGGCCGGCCGCGGGTGGAACCGTCGTTCCTGCCCGGCGTGGTCGACCGCATGGTGGCAGTCCCCGACGCGGCGTCCATCGCCGCCGCGCGGCATGTCAGCGTCGTCCTGGGGCGCCGGGTCGGGCCCTCGACGGGGACCAACCTGTGGGGCGCGTTCGGCCTGCTGGCCGAGATGGTCTCGCAAGGTCGTGGCGGGTCCGTGGTCACCCTGCTCGCCGACAGCGGCGACCGCTACGACGACACCTACTTCAGCGACGACTGGGTCAGCGCACACGGGTTGGACCTGAGCCCCCACGCCGAGGCGCTGGTGGAATTCGAGCGCTCGTGCGTCTGGCAGTGAGCAACTACGCCGCGATTTGGTGGGCCGGCCGGCGGGTGCGATAGGCTGTCGGAGCTTCAAGCGGGGTGTGGCGCAGCTTGGTAGCGCGCTTCGTTCGGGACGAAGAGGCCGTGGGTTCGAATCCCGCCACCCCGACCCATTGCTTCGGCGACGCCTAGGTTTCGGACCCGGGTTGCAGCAGCCGCCTGGCCACGACGGTGTCGGCGCCCGCAGCCCAGATGTGCAGCTGCTCGCGTCCCACCAAGCGGCAGCGGTGGCTCGTCGCCAGCTGCCGAGCCGCCTTGGTGAACCCGTGATTGGTCACCACGACCGTCCGATGGCAGCCGTGGTGCACCGCGCCGGCCACGACCTGCTGCACCGCGGCGACACCGACGGGCTTTGCCTGCCTCTTGCACTGGACCGCCATGCGGATGCCGTCTTTCGTGGCGATGAGGTCCACGCCGTAGTCACCGGTACTGGCGGTGTGCGCCACACACCAGCCGCGGGTGCGCAGCTGTGCCGCGACGAATTCCTCGAACTCGACACCCGGCATCTCGTCGATGGCGGACAAATCGGACCTCAGATGCCGAAGGTCGCGCCTGCGCTGCCGTGCGGCCCGGTAGCGGTCGCGCTGGACGGAAAGCCACAACAAAGCAACCACGGTCAGGATCAGGCCGCCGAGTCCGGCCGAGCAGCCCGCGACCACGCTGCCAGTCGTCCGCTGCGTGAAATACCAAGGGACAGCGAGCCCGACGACGACGAGAGACGCGAAAATTCTATCCATGACGCCATTGAACCTAGCCCAACCCTGTGACAAGACGACTTGATCGGTGTCTCAGAGCGAGGGGCTGAGGGGGCGGAATCGCACTTTGGTGCCGTTGCGGGGAGCGAGCATGATGGAGCGTCGAACGATTTTCTCGGGTTGGTCGTCGACGGCCCGGAAGTCCCCTTCGCGCAACAACGTGTGCAGCACCGTGATCAGCTCCTGCATGGAAAAGCTCGCGCCCAGACAGCGTTTCACACCGCCGCCGAACGGAACCCACGCGTAGGTCTGGGGGCGCACGCCGAGGAACCGCTCGGGCCGAAACTCGTTGGGGTGCTCGTACGTGTGGGGACTGCGATTGATCGCGACGATATGTACGACGACTCGTGTGCCCGGCTCGACGCGATAGCCGCCGATCGCAAACGGTTGCGCGGCAACGCGAGCGGTCAGCGGCGCGGGAGGGCGTATCCGCAATGCCTCGTTGATCACCGCTGTGGTGAAGGCTTCCCCGCCGCTCACCGCTTCGGACTGCACGCCGCGCAGCGCGTCGGGATGGTGCAGTAGCAGATCGAAGACCCACGCCAGCGTGGTCGCGGTGGTTTCGTGGCCCGCCAGCATCAGGGTGATGACGTCGTCTCGAATTTCACTGTCGGACAGCGTTTCCCCGTTGTCCCCCCGCGCGCACATCAGCAGCGCCAGGATGTCGGTTCGCTCGCCGAGGCGCGGATCGTTGCGCCCGCGCGCGATGAGCGGCATGACGACGTCGTCGATTTCCTTGTTGGCCCTGGCCCGCCCCGGCCAGACGCGTAAGGCTCCTGTGTGTCGCAGTGCGTACCGGAGGGTCAATTGCTCTGACACACCCAGGTTCAACAGCCGCTCGAACGGGCGGCCCAGTCGCCGCACTTCGTCGGGATCGTCGGCTCCGAACATGACCCGGACGATCACGTCGAGCGTCAGCGCCCGGGCGGCCGTCAGCATTTCGAACGGCCGGTCCACGGACCAGCCGTGCATGGCGGCGCGGGCCGAGTTCTGCATGATCGGCACGTAGCTGCTCAGCGCGGCGCCGTGCAGCGCGGGCGTCAGCAGCTTGCGGCGCCGCAGATGCTCCGGCTCCTCCTGGACGAACATCGATCCGGACCCGTAGATCGCCGCCGCGGGTCCTACGCCTTCTCCCCCGAGCAGAACGTCGGCGGGGGCGGTGAAAACCTGCTTGGCCAACTCGGGGTCGGACACGATCGCCACGTTGCCCAGGCTGAGGATGGGCATGGTCATTATCGGCCCGTACCGCTTGATCAACCGAAGCATCCGACGCTCGCCGCCGACGAGATAGGCGATTGCGTAGGCGACGGCGAAGACCGAGCGGAGCATGCGCGGCGCGGGCAAGCCCGGCGGAGGGCTCAGGCCGTCCGCTGCACGCGCCCGGGGTACCGCGGATCCAGCCACGCAAACGACAGAAGCACGGGGTTTCCGGTTTGGTCAAGGAGCGGCGCGGCTATCGCGCCGATGTCAGGCGCAGTCGGCGCAGACCGGGAGCCCGGAGCCGGTGCTGCGCAGGCGGCTACGGTGCTGCACCAGGAAGCAGCTCGAGCACGTGAACTCGTCGGCCTGCTGGGGGATCACCGTGATCGACAGCTCTTCACCGGAAAGGTCGGCGCCGGGCAGTTCGAAGAAGTGCACATCGTTGGGGTCCTCGTCGACGACCGCGGTGGTCGACGAGGGCAGGGTGGTCGACAGTTCGCGTATCGCGGCGCTGTCCTGGGTGTCGACATCGGATACACGGCGTGCGTCGTAGTCGCTTGCAATCGCCATGGGAGTTCCTTCCTGCTAAGTGTCGGGTTTACGCACTTGCCTGTACTCACCCGGTGGCGCAGTCAATACCCCGTTCCGGGGCGGCTCACACCAAACCATCGGAAAAACCTTGTACACATGACAAACGCCTACCCGGACCTATTCCCACTAGGGAATACGGGAGGCAGAGCCGGTGAGTTCAGTCCCGCGAAGGCAGGGCGACGTTGAAGGCCCCGCGCTGGGCACGCGCCACCCAGGCCAGGCCGAACCATGGCCCCATCACGGCCACCCCCAGCGCCGCGAGGGCCACCGCGCTGTGGCCGGTCAGCAGGGAAAGCACCCCTATCGCCGAGCCGACCACACAGATCAGCGCGGCCATGAGGCCGGGAACGCTGAAATCCGGTTCGGCCGGCTGGTCGGTTACACCCAGCGGAGCGGATGTATCGAGCATGCTCGGCTGTTACCCGTTACGCGGCCGATCTAAACATCTCCCCGCAACGCCGGTCGCCCGGCGACGGCGGTGGCTCGTCCGAATGACTTCATGCCAGCGCAATTCGCGTCGCGGACCCTGATGGCCGTGCGCGACCAACCGGGTCGTTCTCGGGGGTTGCCGCAAACTCCCGGTGTCGGACGGCGACGGCGCGGGTATGCAGGGCAGATGACTTTTCGACCGCGCCCGCCAAATGCCTTCGACGCCGGGAGCGTCCGCTGAAACCCGGCCACGGCGCTCCGGCCGTCTTGTTCGATGTCGACGGAACGCTGATTGATTCCAATTACTTGCACGTCTACGCGTGGCAGCGCGCCTTCGAGGCCGAAGGCGTGCCGGTGACGGCGTGGCGGGTGCACCGCAGCATCGGCATGGACGGTTCCCGGATGGTGCGGACGCTCACCGATGACGCCCCCGACGACGTTCAGGAGCGGCTCAGCGACGCGCACAGCCGGTTTTACCGCGAACTGACACCGCTGTTGTCGCCGTTGCCGGGTGCGCGCGAGCTGCTGCGGCGTGTCAGCGAGCTGGGACTGCAGGTCGTGCTGGCCAGTTCCGCACCCGAAGACGAACTCGAGGCGCTACTCAAGGCGCTCGACTGCGACGACGTCATCTCCGAGACGACGTCGTCGCGGGACGTGGACACGGCGAAGCCCGAACCGGGCATCGTGCAGGTGGCGCTGGACCGGGCCGGCGTGGACTCCGACCATGCCGTGTTCGTCGGCGACGCCGTGTGGGACGCGCACGCCGCGGTCCGCGCGGGCCTGCCGTGCATCGGTCTGCTGAGCGGCGGATCCGCCGAGGCGGAACTGCAGTCGGCCGGCGCGTCGCCGATTTTCGCCGATCCGCAGGATCTGCTCGATCACCTGGCAACCACCCGCATCGCGGCGTTGGCGCCCGATCGCTGACCCGTTTCTTCCGGATCACATACCGCGGGTGCGCAGAATCACCGGCAATACCCACCAAAAGAAAGTAAACAGTGCCAAAGCAGACACGCCCGCTATGACGGCCGCGCTGCCGCCGGATACCGCGGCGAAAACGACGGCCGTGACCCCGGTCAGCGCCGCGCCGAGCAGGGCGAGCCCGGCGTAGGCGCAGCGGTGGGCGGCCGACACCAGCACCTGTAGCCGGTGGCGCCGGAACAACAGCCGATGGATGCTCACCGGCGCCACGAGCAGCACCGTTGCGCCCACGGACAAGCCCACGGTCACCAGATAGACGTAGCGCATCGGTTGATCGAGAACGTCGAAACGCTGCTGGAAGGGCAGCGTCAACAGGAACCCGGTGAGCAGCTGCACCCCGGTCTGCACCACCCGTAGCTCCTGCAGCAGGCTGTTCCAATTCCGGTCCAGCCGTTGGACTTCGGTCTCACCACGCTCACGGCTGTCCCAGCGCTGGTCGTCTTGCGGATTGTCGACGTCCATAGTCGTGATCATCGCACCGCCGCGCCCAGTGCATGACGGCTAACGCTCCAGGTAGCCCTCCCGCACCCCGCTCAACGCGTCGTCGAGCGTCGGGTACAACGGGAACGTCTTGTCCAGACCGGTGAGGTGAATGGGTCGCCGCGTCGCGGGACCGCGCGCGACCACCCCGAATTGAGTTGCAGTACCGAGCTTCTCGTAGGTCGCGGCCAGAATCTTCAGCCCCACCGAGCCGAGAAACTCCACCCCGGACAGATCGACGACCAATGCCGTCGGGCTCTCCGCGACCACGGCGTCGATGGCATGTTCGAGCGCCGGCGCGGTAACCAGGTCGATTTCTCCGCTGACACGGACCACGGACACTCCGCCGTGGTCCTCAACCAACGTGGTGATCGAATCAGGAGCTGACAATGCCCATGCCTCTATCGCCCAACCTTCCCGGGACCGCAGATCTGCTGCAAGCCTAGCCTGCGGTGCGGACTGCGAGAAGAATATGCCTTCAGCACCCGCGTCGCGACAACCAGGCTAGTCTCGCCCCAGGACTTGCGCGTCGCGGTGACCGGACTCGTCAACTCGGGGAGGACGAAGGCATGGGAGGCCAGATGTCAGATTCGCCGTCGGATTTCAGCATCGGGACCGCCATGCCGACCGTGAGCATCTCCAGCGAGGGGCTGCTGCCCCAACTGGTCCAGCACCTGCGGCAGAACAGAACCATTTTGCGCGAGGAGTGGGCCCGCCGGATCGCCGAGGCGGAATTGCTCACGGCGATGACCCCCGAGGAGTTCTTCTCCGAGGCCACCGCCGTCTACGACAACTACGTGGAGGTGCTCGAGACCGGCAGCGTCGAGGCGCTGCAGGCCTACGCGCGCGACCTGTCGGAACGCATCATCCCCCGGGGCGTGGAAACCGACGAGGTCGCTCGGCATCGTGCTGCTCCTGCGCGACGTGCTGGCGCGCTCGCTGTTCGAGAAGTACCAGACCGACTTCGAGATGCTCAACCGCGTCCTCGACGCCTACGAGCCGGCGGCCAACCGCATCGCCAACACCGTCGGCGTCAGCTTCGTGCAGGAACGCGAGCGCATCATCCGCCAGCAGCAGGAGGCGATCCGCGAGCTGTCCACCCCGGTGCTGCAGGTGCGCGAACAGCTGCTGATTTTGCCGATCATCGGCGTGCTCGACAGCCAGCGCGCGCGCCAGGTGACCGAGCAGCTGCTGCGGGCCATCCGCGCCAACCGCGCGAAAGTCGTGGTCATCGACATCACCGGGGTGCCCACCATCGACTCGACGGTGGCCAACCACCTGGTGCAGACGGTCGACGCGTCCGGGCTGATGGGTGCGAGCGTGATCATCACGGGCCTGTCCTCGGAGATCGCCCTGACGCTGGTGACGATCGGCCTGGACCTGTCGAAGATGAACGCCGTGGGCGACCTGCAGGGCGGCATCGAGGAAGCCGAGCGACTGCTCGGCTACGAGGTCACGCCGCACCGGCGAGCTGACCGGCTGAGCAACACCAGCGCGAGCGCCCCATGCCAGTCCCCATCCTGAAACAGGGCTCGATCCTGATCGCATCGGTGCAGGCCGCGCTCACCGACTCCGACGCCGAACGCCTGCGCTACGACCTGATGGAACGGGTCAGCCAATTCCGCGCGCAGGGCATCATCGTCGACGTCACCGCCATCGACGTGATGGATTCGTTCGCGGCCCGGTCGCTGCGGACCATCGCGCACATGACCCGGCTGCGCGGCGCGGACACCGTGATCGTCGGCCTCCAGCCGGAGGTGGCCTTTGCGATGGTCCAACTCGGGTCTGGCGTTCGACGACATGAACACCGCGCTGGACCTCGAAGAGGGCCTCGCGCTGCTGAACCGGCAACTGGCACAGCGGAAACCGACGATCGGACGCGACGGTGGCGGCTGACATCGTCGTCGACATCCACAACCCCGGACGACATCGTCGCCGCCCGCAAAGCGGGCCATCAGCTTGCGCTCGACCTCGGCTTCTCGCTGACCGATGTCACCATGATCGCCACGGCGATCTCCGAGATCGCGCGCAACATCACCAGTTACGCGGGCCGCGGCGCCGTTCGCGTCACCGTGGCCGACCGCGAGGGCCGCAAGGCGCTGGTCGTGCGCGCCGAGGACGAGGGCCCCGGCATCGCCGACGTCGAGCGCGCGATGGAGGACGGCTACTCCACCGGCCGCGGGCTGGGGTTGGGTCTGCCGGGCGCCCGGCGCCTGATGGACCGGTTGGTGGTGGAGTCCGCACCCGGCCGGGGAACTGTCGTCGAGATGTGGAAATGGGTCCCCTCCCCGTGCATGAGAACGGCCGGTTCGGACCGATCGAGTGGGCGAGGGCGGGTCGGCCCCTGCCGAGCGAGTACACCTCCGGCGACCGGGGCGATCGCGGTCGACATCGACGGTGAGGCGCTGCGCTGTTCGGCGTGGTGGACGGGCTCGGCCATGGCCCGGACGCCGCGACCGCCGCACTGCGTGCCGTCGATACGCTCGAGCGGCGCCCGCGCCGAGCGGCTCGAGGTGTCTGGTCCAGCTGTGCCACCGCGTGTTGGCCGGCACCCGCGGGGTCGCGATGACCCTGGCCCGCGTCGACTTCCCGACCAGCACCCTGACGTGGACCGGCGTCGGGAACGTCAGCGGCGAATCTGGTCGCCAAGGCCGTGACCGGTATCCAGCATCCGGTCCAGCGCCGCGCCTCACCGCCGGGATCGTCGGCTACCGGATCCCGCGAGATCCGGCCGGCGCAGGTCGGTTCCGATCCGCCCCGGCGATCTGATCGTCATCGCCACCGACGGCATCGCCGAGGATCACTTGGAGCACATCGACTTCGCGGCGTCCGCCACGGTGATCGCCGAGCGAACTTCTCAGCAGACACGCCAAGGAAACCGACGATGCGATGGTGCTGGCCGCGCGTCATCGGGGGCCCACGACATGAGCGTGCACGAGGACTTCCACGCCCAGCTACGCGGACGCCGTTGCATGCCTATCTCGTTACGCGCGCGACGAAGACAGCCTGTCCGTCGGCCACGAGCTCGGGCGCCGGGCCCTGAAAGAGCGGATCAGCATGCTCGACATCGTCGAGCATCATTTCCGACCTGGTCCAAGAGCTCGCCGATGAACGTCTCGGTCGACAGCGCCGTCCGCGCTGGAATTTCTGCTGCAGACGCTGGCGCCGCTCGACGTCGCGACTCGCGGATTCCTCGACGGCACCCAGCGCTACGCGGAGCAGCGGGCCCGCGCCGAGGGCCTGGCCGACCGCGACAAATTCCGCACCGCGCTGGTGAATTCGCTGCAGGAGGGATTCTTCGTCGCCGATCACGAACGGCGCGGTGATCGAGATGAACGACGCGCTTCGTCGAGATCCTCGGCTATCCCGCCGGAGGGCCTGCCCTACCGGTGGCCGCACCCCTGGCTGGTCGACATGAAGACCGCTCGCGAGCAGACAGTCCCTGGTCCGGCAGCAACGGCAGTGCCGGATACGAGACTCCGATCCGGCATCGCGACGGCCACCTCGCGTGGGTGACGGTGAGCATCAACGCGGTCCGGGAGAACGGCAGCGACCGAGACGTCTACGTGGGAACGGTTCGTGACATCACCGCCGAGCGCGCGTTCGCCGCCCGGGAGAGCGCGGTCCTGCGCCTGGCCACGGCCGTGGCCGTGGCCAAGACGCGTGGCCGAGTTGCTGTCGATCACCCTCGACGAGTGCCGGGCGGCGCTCGACATCCAGCGCGTTGTCGCGGTGTCGTGGCCGAGCGGCGACGGCGAACCCACCGTCCAGGTCGGCGGGCGAGCCCGTCGCGTCGACATGGCGCGAGTTGGATCCTTGGCTGCGCCAGACCTTCCAGGACGCGCGCCTACAGCTGCCGCTGACCGCCAAAGTCGCTCGAGCGACCGGACAATCCGGGCAAGGCGCAGGGATTGGTCGCGGCTGCTCTCCAGCGCCGGCGACCTGGCGTTCTGGTTGGAGCTCCGCTCGCCCCGCTGGGTCAGCGCCGAGGATCGGCTCCTGGTCACGGTGCTCGTCGGCCACCTCAGCCTGGCCATGCAGCATGTCCGGCAGTTCGAGAGTGCCCGCGAGACGTCGCTGACCCTGCAGCGCGCGATGCTGCCGCCGGTGCAGCCGCCGCCCGGCTTCGCCGTGCGCTACGAACCCGCGGTACCGCCGTTGGAGATCGGCGGGCGACTGGTACGACGTGCTGCCCCTCGGCGACCATCGCATCGGCATCGTCGTCGGCGACTGCGTCGGCCGTGGGCTGCCCGCGGCCGCGGTCATGGGTCAGCTGCGCAGTTCGGCGCGCGCCCTGTTGATCAACGGCGCGCAGCCCGCGCTGCTGCTCGAGCAACTCGACTCCGCGGCGTCGCTTATCCCGAATGCCTATTGCACCACGGTCTTTCTGGCCATCCTGGACACCGAATCCGGGGTGCTGCAGTACAGCAATGCCGGGCACATGCCCGCCGTGCTGGCGGGCCCCGGCTCGGCTGCCGACGCTGCTGACCGATGCCGCGTCGGTGCCGCTCGCGGTGCGCCGCGACGGACCCCGGCCGCAGGCCACCCGCGTCGCTGCCACCGGGCTCGACGTTGATGCTGTTCACCGACGGCCTGGTGGAGCGCAAACACGAGTCGATTGACGACGGAATCGCCCGCGCCGCCGAGGTTTTGTCGGAAACGAGCACGATGCCGCTGGACGCCGTCGCGGACGCGGTGCTGCGCGAGCTGGCGCCCGCGGCGGGTTACGACGACGACGTGGCGATGGTGATCTACCGCCACGGGCAGCCGCGCGCTCCGCATCGAAACCGATGCCGTTGCCGCGGAATTGGCCGACATCCGGCACCGGCTGGCCGCCTGGCTGCGGGCCGCGGACGTCGCGGACCAGCTGGTCGCCGACATCGTGTTGGTCGTCAACGAGGCGTGCACCAACTGCGTCGAGCACGCATACCGCGAACACGGCGTCGGCAGGCTGCGGCTTGATGCCCGCATCAGTGACGGCGCGGTGTGCGCGCGGGTCAGCGACTCCGGTTCGTGGAAGGCGCCCGCCGCGGTCAACAGCGGGCGGGGCCTGGTGCTGATGCGGGCCCTCAGCGACGCCGTGCAACTCGACTGCACGCCGGCCGGCACCACGGTCGACATCACCTTCCGGCTGCCACCCGGTTGAGCGAAGCACCGTTTGCCTCCCCTGGTTCGTGGGTAGACACCCGCGTGACCCGCACATCGATGATGGTTGAGCCGGCGTTGCCCGCGGCATACGGACCGCTGTCCACGGCCGTACGTCGCGCACTGACGGGGCCGCCCGCCCACGACCACCTCGCACGCATCGGGGCGTCCGTCCGGGATTCCGACCCCTTCGGCCTGGACCTGCAGTTGGCGCTGAGCATGTGTTACGAGCTGCACTACCGGGGCTTCGCCGGCGTCGATCCGGCATGGGAGTGGAACCCGCCGCTGCTCCAGCTGCGCGCAGAATTGGAGCGCGTGTTCCTGACCGGTGTGCGCCGCGACGTCGGGCCCATCGAGGCCGATCGGACGGCCGCGGCCGAGATGGAAGTCATTGCGGTGGAAGCGGCCGACGGCACGGGTCCGTCGTACCACCTGCGTGACGGCGGGACCTGGGAACAGATGCGCGAATACTTCGTGCACCGGTCGCTGTATCACCTGAAAGAGGGCGATCCCCACGCCTGGGCGATTCCGCGCCTCATCGGGCGCGCCAAAGCGGGATTCGTCGCCGTCGAATACGACGAATACGGGGCGGGCCAGGGTCCCCGCCTGCATCAGCAACTGTTCGCCGATCTGCTGGCGGCGGCCGGCCTTGATCCGACGTACCTGGGTTACCTCAACGCCGTCCCCGCCGAGGCCCTGGCGGTGGTGAACCTGATGTCGCTCTTTGGGCTGCACCGCGCGCTGCGTGGCGCCGCGATCGGCCATTTCGCATCGACGGAGATCACCTCACCCCCTGGGTCCCGGCGCATGGTTCAGGCGCTGCAGCGGATGGGGGCGCCCTCGGCGTGCGTCGGCTTCTACAGCGAGCACGTGGAGGCGGACGCGGTGCACGAGCACGTGGTGCGCATCGACGTGGTCGGCGATCTCGTCGCCCGGGAACCACACCTCGACCGCGACGTGATATTTGGCATACGCGCACACGCCGCACTCGAAGAACGACTGGCCGACAAGCTTATGGCGTCGTGGCGGCAGGGTCGGACGTCGCTACGGACGCCGCTGAATTGACATTCCCCTTGCCCTTTTGACGCTCCGGCAGCTGCGGTGGCTGGTGTCGCACAACGGGTAGTCGCCGCTGCGGCGGCAGGTGCAGATCGCCACCATGAAGCGGTCGGATTCGACGATCTGGCCGTCCGGCATCTCGATCTGTACCGGACCCGACACCAGCACTGGCCCGTTGGGAACGAGCTGTACGCGGGTGGAGGTCACGGCTTGTCCGCCCGAATCACGACGAGTTCCTCCTCCCGGCGCCCGCGGGGTATCCGCCCGGTCTCCTCGAGCCACCCGGCGCGCGCCGACATCACCGGCCCGAACGGGATCCATTTGGAGGCACCGACTTCGGCCCGCATACCCGCCCATGTCAGGCGATCCAGCGACTCCTGGACACCGGCCAGCGCTGAGTGCACCAGAAGTAGAGATCCGCCGTCGGACAGCAGCTTTGGCACCGTGTCACACAGCGGATCCAGTATCAGTCGGCCGTCGTGCCCGGCATTCCACGCCCACGACGGGCCGGCGCTGGAGCAGATCACTTCGTTGTCACCGCCGGGCGGCGTCGGCACATAGGGCGGGTTGGACACCACGACGTCGAACGGCGCGCAATCCACAGCCGCCGTCCACGATCCTTCACGGATGTCGACGTGCACCCCGACGACGGCGGCGTTGCCTCGCGAGCACCGCACGGCGTGCGGGCAGATGTCGAACGCGGTCACGTCGGCGCAACCCATCTCGGCGGCCGCGATCGCGATGAATCCGCTGCCGGTACACAGATCTAAGACCCGCCGCCCCGGAATGAGCGCGCTCTGATGCATCGCGTCTACGAGCAACCGGGAGTCGTCCTGTGGCTGATAGACATTGTGATCAGCCAATACGGCGGGATCCGGATAAGTTGTTGTCAACGTCGGCCTTTCAACGGAATGCTTCGCGGGTGTAATGCCCGCAAACCCGTTCGTTCAAACGAGCAACTTCGCCACTGGGCCGGCTAGCCCGAAGCCGCAAACTGCTTGACGATCGTCGCGCAGAAGGCCGGGAGGTCCTTCGGCGAGCGGCTGGAGATCAAGTTGCCGTCGACGACGACCTCTTCGTCCACCACGTTGGCGCCTGCGTTGCGCAGGTCGGTGCGAATGCTCGGATATGACGTCAATGTCCGTCCTCGCGCGACGCCGGCCTCGACCAGCGTCCAGGGCCCGTGACAGATTGCGGCAACCGGCTTTCCGGACTCGACGAAGTCGCGCACGAACGACACTGCGGATTCGTCCATCCGCAGCTTGTCCGGATTCACGGTGCCGCCCGGAAGCACCAGTCCGTCGAAGTCGCCCACCGATGCGTCGGAGACTGCGCGGTCGACGGCGAACGTCCCGGCCGGCTCGAGATCGTGGTTGCGAGCTTGGATTTCGCCGGTCTTCAGTGACAGCAGCCCTACCTGTGCGCCGGCCCCTTCAAGCGCTGCGCGCGGTTGCTCGAGCTCGACCTTCTCCACGCCGTCGGCGGCCAGGATGGCGATCGTCTTGCCCTGCAGTTCTTTTGACATCTGCGATCTACCCCTCTGGGTTCAGGTTCATGGGTTCAGGATGACCTTGGTGCAGTGGTCCTGCTTGTGCTTGAAGATCTCGTAGCCGTGCGCCGCCTGGTCGAGGGAGAGGTGGTGGCTGACGATGATCGTCGGGTCGATGTCACCGCTGCGGATGCGGTCCAGCAGGGGCCGCATGTACCGCTGGACGTGGCATTGACCGGTCTTTACGGTCAACGACCGGTTCATCACCGCGCCGATCGGGAACTTGTCCATCAGCCCGCCGTAGACGCCGATGATCGAGATGGTGCCGCCGTTCCGGCAACTCATCGCCGCCTCCCGAAGCGCGTGGGCCGTTCGGTTTCCAGGCGCATGCGCCTGCTTGGCCCGGTCGTAGGCGTCTACCAGTGCGGCGCCGTTGCGGGCCTCCATGCCGACCGCGTCGATGCAGTGATCGGGGCCGCGACCGGCGGTCATCTCTTGCGAGCTGCTCGAGCACCGCCGTCTCTTCGAAGTTCGACCGGTGTGGCGCCGACCTTCTGCGGCCATCTCGAGCCGATACGGCACGCGGTCTATCGCAACGACTTTCGACGCGCCCAGCAGATACGCGCTCGTCATCGCGAACAGGCCCACCGGTCCGGCGCCCCACACGGCCACGACGTCGCCCGGCTTGATGTCGCACATCTCCGCGCCCATGTAGCCGGTCGGCAGGATGTCCGACAGGAACAGCACCTGCTCGTCGGTCAGGTCGTCCTCGATCTTCAGCGGCCCGACGTCGGCGAACGGCACCCGCGCGTATTCCGCTTGGCCGCCGGCGAAACCGCCCAGCATGTGCGAGTAGCCGAACAGCCCGGCCGGGGAGTGGCCCATGAACTTCTCGGCTATCCCGGCGTTGGGGTTGGAGTTCTCGCACAGCGAGAACAGTTCCCGCTTGCAGGCCGAGCACGCGCCCGCACGCGATCGGGAACGGCACGACCACCCGATCGCCGACGGCGAGGTTCTGCACGGCCTTTCCCGACCTCGACGACCTCGCCCATGAACTCGTGGCCGAGCACGTCGCCCGCGCTTCACCGTCGGGATGTAGCCGTCGTAGAGGTGCAGGTCCGAACCGCAGATCGCCGTCGACGTGATCCGGACGATCGCGTCGCGATCGTTGAGGATCTTCGGGTCCGGAACGGACTGCACCTCAACGCTGTTGCGGCCCGCCCAGATGGTGGCCCTCATGCTCGCGCTCCTTCGATTGGTTGACCCGGACGCTGACGCAGTTGCCGCGCCGAGGCCGCCCCCTCCGGGGACCCGTCGGAACGCATCACCTGGCCGGTCTCGAGGATCTGCTTGAAGCGGCGCAGGTCGTCGTTGACCTGCTGGTCCGGTGATTCACCGAACAGGGTGGCCGCCGCCTTGGCCAGGGCGCCGCCGGGTAGGTGGTAGCCGATGGTGACGCGGACTTCCGTGCTACCGCCGTCGGGCGTGGGCGTGAAGTCGACGCTGCCCCCGTTTTCCAGCGTGGAACCGGGCAGCGACTGCCACGCGATTCGCTGACCGGGCTGGTCTTCGGTGATCTGGGCGTCCCACTCCACGGACTGGCCGGCCGGGGCGTTGGCGACCCAGTGGGTGCGGCCGTCACCGTTGGTCGTGACCGACTTGAGGTGATGCATGAAGGTCGGCAGATTCTCCGTGTCCCGCCAGAAGCGGTAGACCTCGTCCGGCGATCGCCGGACCGTCACCGCCGCGCGCAGGGCGCGGTGTCCCGTGCCGCCGGCGTGGCGGCCCGTGCCGCCGCCGGTCGTGCGCAACGCGGTGTAAAGGTCGAGTCCGCCGATGCCGCCAGGCCCAGCGCCGCGGCGGTGCCCTGCCGCCGCCGTCCCGGACCGCGGGCCACCACTCCGGCCAGCGAGCAGCGCCACGTCCAGCACGTCGCCGGCCACCCTGGTCCAGACCAGCCGATCCGGGCCGCCCACCAATGCGGCCCCATGGCCGCATTCGCGCACACCGAGTGCGCGGATGACCCGGCGCGACCGCGCCGTTGAGTCCACCCCCGCGATCGCAGCGACTTTGTCCGGTGCCGCCAGCTCGGAGAGCCCCAGACCGAAACTGGCCGCGGCAAGCGCCTTCACCAGCGCCGCGGTGGTTTTGCTCGATCCGCCATTCATCGTCGACTCCCTCGCCTGGCCGAACCCGTGAAGCATGTAATTCGTCTGCTGCACAACCAGTTTGCGTGTTGAGTACGGCTTCGGCCGTCAGTCTCGTATCTCTGCCCAATTCGCCGCGGCGACCCGATACATACGGTGGCAAGCGAATACCCTTGGGGTCAACACTCAAACGTGCGGCCGCGCCTCATCCCTGGGGCGAACGCGCGCTGGCGGTTCCTCGCGGGGAGTGCACGTTGCGCGAGGGGAACGTGAGATCAGCTCGACGCGTCCCGCAGCGCCGCCAGCAATGGCTCCGCGGCCTCCTTCAGGAACCTTTCCTGCGTATCCCCGCCGATCTGGATCAGCGCCACGTCGGTGAAGCCGGCCTCCCAGTACGGTCGGACCGCCTCGACGATGGCGTCGAGATCGGGGCCGCAGGGGATGGCATCGGCAACGTCTTCGGGTCGCACGAATTGGGTCGCGCCCGCGAAACCGGCCGGCGTCGGCAGGTCGGCGTTGACCTTCCAGCCTCCGGCGAACCAGCGAAACTGGTCGTGCGCCCGCTTGATGGCCGCGTCGCGGTCGGGATCCCAGCAGACCGGTATCTGCCCGACCACGCGTCCGGCCTGGCCGCCGTTGGCGACCTGGCGAGCGGCATGCCACGCGTCCACCAGGTCCTTGTCCGGCTCCACGGCGACGAAGTGGTCGGCGAGTTTGACGAACCTGTCGATCGCCTTCTTCCCGCCGATCGCCGCCGCGATGCCGACCGGCACGTCGGGCACGTCCCAAAGCCGCGCGGAGTCCACCTGGAAGTAGTCGCCGCGCCAGTTCACCAGTTCGCCACCGAACAGCTCGCGAATGATCTTGATGGCTTCGCGCAGCATGTCCTGGCGGCGCTCCACGGTCGGCCAGCCCTTGCCGACGATGTGCTCGTTGAGGTTCTCGCCGCTGCCCAGGCCCAGGGTGAACCGCCCGTCCGACAGAATCTGCACCGTGGCGGCCTGCTGCGCGACTATGGCGGGGTGGTACCGCATCGTCGGGCAGGTCACATAGGTGTAGAGGTCCACCCGTTCGGTGGCGTGCGCCACCGCACCCAGCACCGTCCAGGCGTTGGGCGCGTGGCCCTGGGTCGTCAGCCAGGGTGAGAAGTGGTCGCTGCAGACCTCGAAGTCAAACCCGCGCTCTTCGGCCGAAATAGCATCGCGGACAAGATCTTTGGGTCCACTCTGTTCGGTCATCAGAGTGTAGCCAAAATTGGTCATGGTCGTGAAAGTACCCAGGTACGCCATCCGTAAACCGCTCGCGAGCGTGACGCCAGTGCGAAAAATCGCGCCGAAAATCGCAGTAGCGTTACGCTCGCGGGAATACGAACGCGGGGAATCCGTCAGTCCGCGGTGGTGATCGAGTCGCCGGCGCTTCCGGCCGCCCGGCGCGCTGCCAGCCTGCGCTTCTGCGGCTCGATCGTGTAGCGGGGATCGCGGGCCGACTCCAGCCCCGCCTGGAAGAAGCCGAACCGCAGCATCGCCGACGCGGTCAGCAACGTCAGGCCGGACAGGGCGGCGACACCGCGGTGCCGCCCGCCCAGCAGCGCGCCCAGACCGCCCGCGGCCGCGAGCCGCTCGCTCCATGCCAGCAGCCGACCGGGGGTGCCCTGGTGCAGCGGTTCTCGGGTCACCGGATCCATCCGGTGCTCGGTGAACCTGGCGGAGATCAGGTCACCGATCGCCCCTATGACGGCCAGCCTGCGGGCCGGCCCGGCCTCGGAGACGGGTGTGGTGATCATGGCCAGTCCCGCTGCGGCCAGGCTCGCCGAGCTGACGAACACGAACGGCAGGTCTTTGTAGGCAGCGTTCCACGTCGGGGTCGCGGTGTCGGTCAGCAGCACCGCGGTGTACGCCGCGAGCGGTGGCGAGAAAGCGGCAGCTTCCAATCCGGCGGGTCCTTCCACGGCGCGCAGGACGGGCCGCAGCGGTCCCAGCGGGATTCGCTCGCCGGTCATCCGGTCGATCTCGGAAACCGCGGCTATCCCGATGCCGGCGCTGAAGAAGCTGAGAATCCAGGAGCCCACGCTCATCGGCGAGGTCAGCTTGATCGTCCGCAGCATGTTGACGAAACGCTCGGGCCGGCCCAGGTCCTTCACCAGCGCCGCCGCGCCCAGCATCACCGCAATCAGCGCGGACAGCCTCGTGTTGCGGCGCAATGTGTCTCGCCCGGTGAGCTGTGCCCCGGCCGCCAACAGGCCCGACCCGCCGGCGACCCCGCCCAGGAACAGATACGCCGGCACTTCGGGGCCCCAGGGGGCGGGCTTGACCACCGCACGCCCGTAATACGACGTGAACTCGGCTTCCGGAACCATCGGCATCTCGCGAGAACCGTCCCGCGCGCCGCCGCCCCGGCGGCCCGCGCGCCCGCCTTTCCGGCGCTTGCCGCCCCGCGGCTCCGGCGGACGGAAACTGTCGAATTCTGAGGTGCTCACCGGCCTCTCCAGAAAGCCAGCGCGGCCGCGCCGATCATGCCGGCCGCGGCCATACTCGCCCGTCTGAACATCAGGGCCAGGTCGGCGGTGCATACCCGCGGATCGGGCGGCAGGCCGTAGACCTCCGGTTCGTCCAGCAACAAGAAGACGGACCCCATGCCGCCCACGCCGTCGCGCTCGTTCGCGCCGTAAAGCCTTGCCTCGGTACGCCCCTGGGCGTGCAGTTGCGCAACCCGCTCCCGCGCTTGTCCTACCAGTTGGTCGAGATTTCCGAACTTGATGGACGTGGTCGGGCAGGTCTTGGCGCAGGCGGGTATCTCGTCCTCGATGAGGCGGTCGTAGCACAGGGTGCACTTCTGGGCGACCCCGGTGACGAAGTCGGGTTTCTCCGCCGGACGGTCCGGTCGTTGCGCCGGCGTGGCGTAGGTGCCGTCGCTGCGGCGCTCGACCACGCCGAACGGGCACCCGGCGACGCAGGTGCCGCATCCGTTGCAGACGTCGTCCTGCACGACGACCGTGCCGAACTCGGTGCGGAACAAGGCACCCGTCGGGCAGACGTCGAGGCAGCCGGCGTGCGTGCAGTGTTTGCACACATCGGACGACATCAGCCAGCGGAACTCCGGAGTGTCCGGCGGCGAGGCGGCGGGATCGTGCGACCCGGCAGGCATCGAGGGCATGCCCAATGCGATTAGCGCACGACCGGATTCGCGCGCCTCCTCGATGCGGTCGCGGCCCTGCTCGATGAATGCGACGTGCCGCCACGTGCTGGCACCCAGCTCACCGGTGTTGTCGTAGGACGAGCCGAGCAACTCCAAGTCTCCGTCGCGTGGGTTGCGGTTCCACTCCTTGCAGGCCACCTCGCAGGCCTTGCAGCCGATGCAGATCGAGGTGTCGGTGAAGAATCCCTTGCGCGGCTTCGGATCTGCCCAACCAGCGTCGGCGGTCGGGTCAGTCGGTCCGCTCAGCCGACCCATCGGCTCCCCCTTCCCAGACGGCGGCGCTCACGTGTACGTTGCCGGTTTCGGCGGTGGCGCCCGAGCGGGACTGATAGTCGGCAATCAGGTGGAGCAGCTCACCGCCCCGCGGTCGGCGTCCCGGCCGGATGTCGCACGACCCGGCCTTCGACTCTTGAATCTGCACATTGGGATCCAGTGTCACGCCGAGAAGATCGTTGGCCGCGTCTCCGCTGACCACCGCGTCACTGCCCACGCCCCAGTGGTACGGCAGGCCGATCTGGTGCACCGTGTGGCCGCCGACGACCAGCGGCGTCATCCGCGAGGTCACCAGCACCCGGGCTTCGATCGCCGCGCGGGGCGAGATGATCGTGGCCCACCCGTAGGGCTCGAGTCCGCGTTCGGCGGCCAATTCCGGGGAGACCTCGCAGAACATCTCGGGCTGCAGCTCCGACAGGTAGGGCAACCACCGGCTCATCCCACCGGCGGTGTGGTGCTCGGTTAGGCGGTAGGTGGTGAAGACGTACGGATACACGTCGGCCCCGGGCTCAGCGGCGCTGGGGGCGCTCAGATTGTCCTTGCGCGGGAAGGTGATTCGCGCCGGGTTCCGCTGCTGGGGATACAGCGGGTTGGCGACCGGGGACTCCTGCGGTTCGTAGTGCGTGGGCAGCGGGCCGTCGACCACGCCCTTCGGCGCGAACAGCCAGCCCTTGCCGTCGGCCTGCATGACGAACGGGTCGTCTCCGGCGAGCGCGTCGGGACCGCCCACGTCGGGATCGGGCCGGCTGCCGGGCGCCCGGTCGGCGACGAAGTCGGGCACGTCATACCCGACCCAACGTTGCTGATCGGTGTCCCACCAGACGTACCTCTTGCGTTCGCTCCACGGCTTGCCGTCGGGGTCGGCCGACGCTCGGTTGTAGAGAATCCGCCGGTCCGCCGGCCACGCCCAACCCCACTCGTGCTGGCTCGGCGACGGGCCGCCCTGGGGCACCCGGCGGGCGGCCTGGTTGACGGCGTTCGCGTAGACGCCGGTGTAGATCCAGCAGCCGCCCGCCGTCGACCCGTCGGCGCGCATCTCGGTGTACGACGACAAGGGCCGGCCGGCATCCGTCCCGGTCACGTGGTACCCGTTGACCTCGGCCAAAACCGCTTCGCCGTCGGGCTCGCCATGCTGGTCGGTCGGGTAGTCCCACGTCAGGTCGAGCAGCGGCCGGTCCCGCTCGTCGGTCGATCCCGCCAACCGCTGCCGGATCCGCTTGCCCAGCTCGAAGAAGAACTGCAGCTCGCTCTGGCACTGGCCCGGCGGCTCGACGGCCTTGTGTCGCCACTGGACGAGCCGCTGAGTCTGGGTGAACGATCCCGCCTTCTCCACGTGCGCGGCGGCGGGCAGGAAAAACACCTCGGTCTCGATGTCCTCGGTGCGCAGTTCGCCCGACGCGATCTCCGGCCCGTCCTTCCACCAGGTGGCCGACTCGATCAGGTTCAGGTCGCGGACCACCAGCCACTTGAGGTGGGACATGCCGAGGCGCTGCATCCGGCCGTTCGCCGAACCGACCGCGGGGTTCTGGCCCAGTAGGAAGTAGCCCTCCACCTCGTCGGCCAGCATCCCCATCACGGTCTGGTAGGTGCCGTGCGGGCCCGACAGCCGGGGCAGGTAACCGTAGGCCCAGTCGTTGTCTTGCCGAGCCGCCTCGCCCCACCACGCCTTGAGCAGGCTGACCATGTAGGCATCGGCGTTGGCCCAGAAGCCCTTCTGCTTCTTCGACCCCACCGCGTCGAGGTACTCGGCCAGGGTGTCGTGCATCCCCGCCTTGGGCATCGCCAGGTATCCGGGCAGCAGGTTGAACAACGTCGGGATGTCGGTGGAGCCCTGGATGGTGGCGTGCCCGCGCAGCGCCATGATGCCGCTGCCCGGACGGCCCACGTTGCCCAGCAGCAGCTGCAAAATTGTTGCGGTGCGGATGAATTGGGCACCCAGGGTGTGCTGCGTCCACCCGACGGCGTACGCGAAGCAGGTGGTGCGCTCGCGTCCGGAGTTCTCGACGATGGAGCGGGCGAGGTAGTCGAAATCCTCGCGACTGATGCCACACACTTCTTGGACCGTCTCCGGTGTGTAGCGGCCGTAGTGACGCTTGAGGATCTGGAATACCGTCCGCGGGTGTTGCAGGGTTTCGTCGCGTCTCACGCGGGCGTGCGCGAGTGGGGGGCCGCCGCTGCCCTGCTCGTCACCCGCCGCGCTCGCCGACGCGGCGGAGCCGTGCGTGTGGCCGCCGCCGGACGAGTCGACCTGGCCGTTGTCCTCGTCGCCCTCTTCTTCATAAGCCCATGTCGACGTGTCGTACTGCCCGGTTTCGGGGTCGAAGCCGGAGAACAGCCCGCCGAGATCTTCGGTGTCCTTGAACTTTTCGTTGATCAGGGTGGCGGCGTTGGTGTATGCGACGACGTACTGCCTGAACCAGAGGTCGTTGGCGAGCACGTGGTTGATCAGGGCGCCCAGCAGCACGACGTCCGAGCCGGCGCGGATCGGGATGTGCCGATCCGCGACCGCCGAGGTGCGGGTGAATCGCGGGTCAACGTGGATCACCCGGGCGCCGCGGGCTCTGGCCTCTTCCACCCACTGGAAGCCGACCGGGTGACACTCGGCCATGTTCGAGCCCTGGATGACGATGCAGTCGGCGTTCGCCATGTCTTGCAGTGTTTGCGTGGCGCCTCCGCGCCCGAAGGAAGCTCCCAGACCGGGAACCGTGGCGGAGTGTCAAATGCGAGCTTGGTTCTCGATCTGGATCGCTCCCGCGGCGGTGAAGAGCTTCTTGATGAGATAGTTCTCTTCGTTGTCCAGCGTGGCACCGCCCAGGGCGGCGATGCCCATGGTGCGGCGCAGCGGGTGGCCCTTCTTGTCGATGTCCTGCCAGGTGTGGCGGCGCGACGCGACGAAGCGGTCGGCGATCATGTCGATCGCGGTGTCCAGCTCGAGGGGCTGCCAGTCGGTCGCCCGCGGCGCGCGGTACAGCACCCGCAGCTGCCGGCCCGGTGAATTCACCAGCTGCTCGCTGGCAGCGCCCTTGGGGCACAAGCGGCCTCGCGAGATCGGCGAATCGGGGTCGCCCTCGATCTGGACCACGCGCTCGTCCTTGACGTACACCCGCTGTCCGCAGCCGACCGCGCAGTAGGGACAGATGCTTTGCACCACCCGGTCGGCCGTCGTCGTGCGCGGCGTGATCGTGCGGGTGTGCTTCGACGTGACGGCCGACCCGCGGCCGAGCTTGTCCCCCGAACGCAACTGACGCAGGACGGGCCACTCCAGGAAAAGCTTGCGCATGATGTTCTTTGGGGCCATGCCCCTAAGCCTAGTTGCCGCCCCCGAAACCGCGCTGGGTCAGCGCACCATGATGGTGTGCTCGCGGCGCGGCACCAGCTCCCCTATCACGGGCGCGCCCGGGATCTCGCCGGCGATCAGCAGCCCGCCCGAGGTTTGCGCGTCGGCGAGCAACAAGGCCTCGTCCGCGCCGACCCTGGACAGGTCGACGTGCGGCGCCACCCAGTCGAGGTTTCGCCGCGTGCCCCCGCTGACGTAGCCGGCCGCCAGCGCCTCCCGGGCGCCCTCCAGGTAGGGAACCGCCGCCGCGTCGACGATCGCGGTGACGCCGCTGGCCCGCGCCAGCTTGTGCAGGTGCCCGAGCAGGCCGAAACCGGTGATGTCCGTGGCACATTCGACGCCGGCGGCCAGCGCCGCGGCGGACGCCCCGGCGTTGAGCGTGGTCATCGCGTCGATCGCCTGTTCGAAGCGCTCGCCGGTGGCCTTGTGCCTGCTGTTCAGCACGCCGACGCCGAGCGGCTTGGTCAGCGACAGCGGCAGGCCCGGCCTCCCGCGGTCGTTGCGCAGCAGCCGGTCCGGGTCCGCGATCCCGGTGACGGCCAGGCCGTATTTGGGCTCCGGGTCGTCGACGCTGTGCCCGCCCGCGAGGTGGCAGCCGGCCAAACCACACACGTCCAGGCCGCCGCGCAACGTCTCGGCGGCCAGCTCGAAAGGCAACACATCACGCGGCCAACCCAGCAGGTTCACGGCGACCACCGGGCGGCCGCCCATCGCATACACGTCGGACAGTGCGTTGGCGGCGGCGATCCGGCCCCAGTCGTAGGCGTCGTCCACCACCGGCGTGAAGAAGTCCGTCGTCGCGATCAGCGCCGTGCCGTTCTCGATGCGCACCACCGCCGCGTCGTCGCCGCTGTCGAGGCCGACCAGCAGCTCGCCGGCCGGATCGCGCGGCGCGCTCACCCCCAGCCCGCGGACCACGTCCTCGAGCTCGCCGGGCGGGATCTTGCAGGCGCAGCCGCCGCCGTGGGCGTACTGAGTCAGTCGGTAGGTCACGGGATACATAATTGTCGCCATGGTCCGAGGAGGCGTGTCCGGTCTGGTGACCGGCGCGGTCTTCAAAACCGTCGAACGGCAGACGCTGCCGCTGGCGGGTTCGATTCCCGTCCGCCTCCGCCATACTCCTTCGAGCCCGACGTGACCGACCCGCGCCGGCGGGTTCCGCGCACCGACACGCTGCTCGCCGATCCGCGCCTGGTCGAAGCGCAGCGGGTGCTGGGCCGCGCGCTGGTGAAGTCCGTGATCGCCGAGGCCCAGCAGCGGGCGCGCGCGGGAGAGATCGATCCCGAGCGCGTCGCCGAGCATGCCGTCGCCGCCCTTCCCGTCACCGCCTCGAGCCTGCGGCCGGTGGTCAACGCGACCGGCGTGGTGGTACACACCAACCTGGGCCGAGCGCCGCTGTCGCGGGCCGCGCTCGACGCGGTGGTGGCCGCCGGCGGCGCCACCGACGTCGAGTTCGACCTCTCGACGGGCCGCCGGGCGCGCCGCGGCCGGGGTGCATTGGCCGCGCTGGCCCGCGCGGTCCCGATCGCCGGTGGCGTGCACGTCGTCAACAACAACGCGGCAGCGCTGCTGTTGACCGCCCTCGCGCTGGCGGGGGGCCCAACAGGGGGCAGGGAAATCGTGCTCAGTCGTGGCGAACTCGTCGAAATCGGTGACGGCTTCCGCATTCCCGAGCTGCTGGCGTCCGCCGGGTCCCGGCTGCGCGAGGTGGGCACCACCAACCGCACCAGCGTGCGGGACTATGCCGAGGCGATCGGACCCGAGACGGGTTTCGTGCTCAAGGTGCACCCCTCCAACTTCCACGTCACCGGGTTCACCTCGGCGGTCGGTGTCGGGGAGTTGGCCCAACTGGACGTCCCCGTCGTCGTCGACATCGGCTCCGGGCTGCTGACGCCGCATCCGCTGCTGCCCGACGAGCCGGACGCGACCTCGACGCTGCGCGCCGGGGCGGATCTGGTCACCGCCAGCGGCGACAAGCTGCTCGGCGGCCCGCAGGCCGGGCTGGTCTTCGGCCGCGCAGACCTCATCGACCGGCTCCGCCGCCATCCCGCGGCGCGCGCACTGCGCGTGGACAAGCTGACGCTGGCCGCGCTGGAAGCGACGCTGCTGGGACCGCCGCCGCCGGTGGCGCAGGCGTTGGCGGCCGACGTGACGCAACTGCGCGCCCGCGCCGAGGCGCTGGCGGCCGCGCTGCCCGCGAGCCTGGGGGCGCAGGCGGTGGAATGCGTCGCGGCCGTCGGCGGCGGTGGGGCGCCCGGCGTCGAACTGCCCAGCGCGGCCGTAAGCCTGCCCGAGTCCTTCGCCGTCGCGCTGCGTACCGGGAGCCCGCCGGTGGTCGGTCGGCTGGAGGCCGGCCGCTGCCTGCTCGACCTGCGCACGGTGGCACCCGAGGACGACGAGCTGCTGGCGGCGGCGGTGCGGGCGTGTTCGTCATAGCCACCGCCGGGCACGTCGACCACGGCAAGTCGACGCTGTTGCACCGCCTCACCGGCATGTGGCCCGACCGGCTGGCCGAGGAACAGCGCCGGGGCCTGACCATCGACCTGGGCTTCGCCTGGACCGAGGTCGGTGGCCGTCAGGTCGCGTTCGTGGACGTGCCCGGCCATGAGCGATTCGTGGCCAACATGCTGGCCGGGGTCGGTCCCGTCCCGGCGGTGATGTTCGTCGTGGCGGCCACCGAGGGTTGGATGCCACAGTCGGCGGAACATCTCGCGGCGCTCGACGCCCTCGGGGTGCGCGATGGGCTGGTGGTGATCAGCAAGACGGACCTGGCCGATCCCGGTCCCGCGATCGCGCAGGTGAGCGACTGCGTTGCCGGCACCGCGCTGGCCGGCGCTCCCGTCGTGATCGGCGCCGACCTCGAGCGGGTGCGCGCGGAATTGCTGGCGCTGACCGACCGGTTACCCGCGCCCGACCGCGACGCCGACGTGCGGCTGTGGGTCGACCGTTCCTTCACGGTCCGGGGCGCCGGCACGGTGGTGACCGGCACGCTGTCCGCGGGCACCGTCCGGGTGGGCGACGAGCTGGAACACGCCGGGCGCCGCGTCACCGTCCGCGGGCTGCAGTCGCTGGGCCGCGACCAGACCGCCGTGGGCGCCGTGGCGCGGGTCGCGCTCAACCTGCGGGGGCTCGACCGGCGCGGCATCCACCGCGGGGACACCGTTCGGACGCCGGGCGCGTGGCTGGACACCGCGGAGATCGACGTCGGGCTGCGGGCGGCGGACAACCTGCACCGACAGCTGGTCCTGCACGTCGGGTCCGCGGCCGTACCGGTGCGGGTCCGCCAACTCGGCGCGGCCGCCGCGCGACTGCGTCTGGCGAGGCCCCTGCCCCTGCGTGTCGGAGACACCGGGCTGCTGCGGGATCCCGGGGAACACCGCATCGCGGCCGGGATCACGGTGCTCGACGTCCGGCCGCCCGCCTTGCGCCGCCGGGGCGCGGCACGCGACCGTGCCGCGGAGCTCGCCGGGGGCCGGGCCCGTCCGCCGGACTGCGCGCGGGCGGCCGAGTTGCGCGCCATGGGCCTGCCGCCGACCGGCCGGCGGCTGGGTGACTGGGTGGTGGACCCGCAGTGGTGGGCCGGACGCCGCGACAGCGCCGGCGCCGCGGTTCGGCGCTGGGCCGCCGATCACGACATTGCGGCGGGCATGCCGTTGGAGACCCTGCGGCAACACGTCGGGCTGCCCGCCGCGGAACTGGTGCCCGCGCTGCTCGAGGACAGCGGCCTCGAGGTGGTCGACGGCTTGGTCCGCTCACCCGATGCGAGCCTGCCGGCACGTGTCGACAACGCGGTGCGCACGGTCGAGGAGTGGCTGGCCGCCGAACCCTTTCGGGCGCCGGAGGCAGACGAACTCGCCGAACTGCGGCTCGGCCCCAGGGAGTTGGCCGCGGCGGTGCGCGCGGGCCGGCTGACGCGAATCGCTGAAGGCGTCGTGCTGGGGCGCGACGCGCTGGACCGGGCGGCCGGCATACTCGCGAAGCTGCCGCAGCCCTTCACCGTCAGTGAGGCGCGCCGCGCGCTGGGCACCACCCGACGGGTTGCCGTGCCCCTGCTCGAGCAGCTCGATGCCCGGCGGATCACCCGGCGGGGCGGCGACAGCACCAGGACCATGCCGGTCAGCCGGTCATAGACTAGAGCCGTTCTTTGACGGCCGCCGAGAGTCGCGCGCCGTCGGCCTTGCCGGCCGCGATCGCCGTGGCCGCCTTCATCACCATGCCCATCTGCTTCATGCTCGGCCGTTCGCCGATCTCTTCGGCGACCTGGGCGATCGCGGTGTCGGCGACGTCGGCGAGTTCTGCCTCGGTGAGCGGGGTGGGCAGATACTCGTCGATGATCCGCGCCTCGGCGTGCTCGTTCGCGGCGAGTTCGCCGCGGCCGTTCTGGGTGTAGATCTCGGCCGACTCGCCGCGTTTGCGGGCCTCGCGAGCGAGCACCTTGATGACGTCGTCGTCGGACAGTTCCCTGGCCTGCTTGCCGGAGACTTCCTCCGTCTGGATCGCCGCCAGCAGCATGCGCAGGGTCGCTGTTCGCAACTTGTCCTGCTCCTTCATCGCCCGAGTGAGGTCCGCCCGCAGCCGCGATTTGAGTTCCGCCATGCCGGAAACGCTACGCGCCGGGGCGTCGGTGATGATTGAGAAATGCCCAGACCGCCGACAGGATGGATCCCATGACCAACCCCGGGCCCGACCGCACGGCCGGTTTGATGGGCCGCGTAACACGGTGAGCGTGCCGCCACCCGGCTATCCGATCGGCCCCCCACCGGGTTATGGCAACCCACCGGGCTACGGCAACCCACCGGGCTACGGCGCCCCACCGGGCTACGGGCCCCCAGCGGGCTACGGCGCCCCACCGGGCTACGGCGCCCCACCGGGCTACGGGCCCCCGCCGGGCTACGGCGCGCCGCCCGGCTACGGCGCCCCCGCCCGGCTACGGCGCGCCGCCCGGCTACGGCCCCCCGCCAGGCCCGCCGTACGGCCAGGCGGCCAAACCGGGCATCATCCCCCTTCGCCCCCTCACGCTGAGCGAAATCTTCAACGGCGCAGTCGGTTACGTCCGCAGCAATCCGCGGGCGACGCTGGGACTGACCGCCATAGTGGTCGTGCTCATGAACCTCATCACGCTTGTCGCCACCCTCAGTCCCCTGGCCGCCTTCGGCCGGTTCGGCGCCGACGGCACCGGCGCGGTCTCCGCGGGCGCCCTGGGGGCGTCGCTGGCGGCGATGGGAGGCAGCGTGCTGGTCAACTGGTTGGGCGGCATGCTGCTGTCGGGGATGCTCACCGTCATCGTCGGGCGGGCGGTGTTCGGGTCGACGATCACGATGACCGAAACGTGGGCCAAGATCCGTGGGCGGCTGCTGCCGTTGCTCGGCCTGGCCCTGCTGGAGGCCGCCTTGGTGGCAGCGTTGGTCGGCCTGGTCACGGTGATCGTCGCGGTGCTGGCCGCCATCGGCAGCGCGCCCGCCGCCGTGCTGCTGGGATTCCCACTGGTGCTCGTCGTCCTGGCGCTGACGGTGTATCTGTACACGGTGGTGTTGTTCGCGCCGGTGCTGATCGTGCTCGAGCGCCTGCCGGTCGTCGAGTCGATCACAAGGTCGTTCGCGCTGGTCCGCAACGGGTTTTGGCGGGTGCTGGGAATCCGGGCGCTGACCTTTCTGGTCGCCACGGTCGTCGCCGGTGCCGTCGGTGCGCCGTTCAACATCGTCGGCCAGATCATCGCGGCCGGTGACACGTCGGTCGGGTTCGTTCTCGCCGGCACCGCGATCGCATCGATCGGTGGTGCGATCGGGCAGATCATCACCGCGCCCTTCAATGCGGGCGTGATCGTGCTGCTCTACACGGATCGCCGGATGCGGGCCGAGGCGTTCGACCTGGTGCTGCAGACCGGCGCCGCGGGCGGACCCTACGCGGTCGCATCCACCGACAACCTCTGGCTGACCCGGCCGGCCTGAGGACCCCGTGCCTTCCATCGACATCGATCGGGCCGCCGCACATGAGGCCGCTCAGAGGGAACTCGACAAACCGATCTACGGCAGGGCATCGGTGGGCCGGCAATTCAGCGACTGGGTGAACGAGCTGATCTACCGGCTGCTGCAGAAGGCCGCCTCGATACCGGGCGGCTGGTTGACCGGCATGGTGCTATTCCTCCTCCTGGTCGTCGCCGTCGTCGTCGCCGTCCACGTCGCACGCCGCACCATGCGCACCCGTCCCGGGGGCGAACTGTTCGGAGCCGGTCAGCTCACCGCCGCGCAACACCGCGCCACAGCGGAAAGCTATGCGGCGGAGGGTGCCTGGGCGTCAGCGATCCGTCATCGCCTGCGCGCGGTCGCCCGCCAGCTCGAGGAGAGCGGTGTGCTCGAACCGGCCCCCGGGCGCACCGCCAACGAGCTGGCCCGCGACGCCGGCGCGGCGGTGCCCCACCTCAGCGGCGAACTATCGCAAGCGGCAACCGCTTTCAACGACGTCACGTACGGGGAGCGGCCCGGCACGCCGGGCGCCTACCGCATGATCGCCGACCTCGACGACCACCTGCGGCACCGCTCTGCCGCCGCCGCCTCGCCGGCGGGACCCGCCGCGGCGCGCGAATCCTGGGCGCAGGTCCGGTGATGGCCGCCACCGGGACGCTGCCCGGCGCCGCGACCGCGCCGCCGCGGCGCCGACGGACGTGGCGCTGGGTGCTGGCGGTCCTGTTGGTGCTGGCGCTGCTGGCCGGCCTCGACGCCTGGCTGACCGCGCCGCGGCCGGGCGCCAGAATGGACCCCTCCGCGACAGGTCCCGACGGGGCCCATGCGCTGGTGACGCTGCTGCGCGACGGCGGCGTAGAGGTCGTAGTGGCCGACGGCATCGCCGACATCGAAGAGGCGGCGCGGCCCGACGCACTGATCCTCGTGGCGCAGAGCCAATATCTGAGTGACTCCACGCTCGACCGCCTCACGCAACTCCCGGGTGATCTGCTCCTGGTGGAGCCGACCGCACGGGCCCGCGAAGCGCTGCTGCCGGGCATCCGCATCTCGGGCGCAAGCACCTTCGACAGCGACCCCGATTGCACGTTGCGCGAAGCGGTTCGGGCGGGTTCGGTTCGATTCGGAGCAGCCGACACCTACAAGGCCAAAGACGGCCGACCGATGACCAGTTGCTACGACGGGGTGTTGATTCGCTTGCGCGAGCACGGGCGAACGGTCACGGCGGTCGGCAACACCGACTTCATGACCAACTCCGGCCTGCTGCACGCGGGCAACGCGGCGCTGGCGATGAACCTCGCCGGTGACCGACCGCGCGTGATCTGGTACGCACCGCATCGCGTCGAGGACCAAAGCGCCTCGACGCGCATCGATTCTCGATCTCATACCCGAAAACGTGACCTGGATCGTCGCCCAGCTGTGTCTGGTCGTGCTGCTGCTGGCGGTGTGGAAGGCGCGCCGGCCCGGTCCGCTGGTGGCCGAGGAATTACCCGTGGTGGTGCGCGCCTCTGAGACGGTCGAGGGGCGCGGGCGGCTCTACCGGTCGCGGCGGGCCCGTGATCGCGCGGCGGCCGCATTGCGCACCGCGACACTTCAGCGGCTGCTGCCTCGGCTGGGCCTGGGACCGGACGCGCCGCCCACCGCGGTCGCGACGACGGTGGCCCACCGCGCCGGAGCCGACGAGCGATTCGTCGCCTACCAGCTGTTCGGTCCGCCCCCGGCCGGCGACGACGACCTGTTACACCTTGCCCGTGCGCTCGACGACATCGAAAGGCAGGTCACACACACGTGACACAAACCCCCAGCGCCCAGACCCCCACAGCCGACTCGGCACGAGATGCGCTGCTGGCGTTGCGCGCCGAACTCGCCAAGGCCGTCGTCGGGCAGGAGGGCGTCGTAAGCGGTCTGGTGATCGCGCTGCTTTGTCGCGGCCACGTGTTGCTCGAAGGCGTTCCGGGAGTGGCGAAGACGCTGATGGTCCGAGCGTTGGCCGCCGCTCTGCGGCTCGAATTCAAGCGGATTCAGTTCACCCCGGACCTGATGCCCGGCGACGTCACCGGGTCGCTGGTGTACGACGCGCGCACCGCCGCATTCGTCTTCCGGCCGGGTCCGGTGTTCACCAATCTGCTGCTGGCCGACGAGATCAACCGCACCCCGCCCAAGACGCAGGCCGCACTGCTCGAGGCGATGGAAGAACGTCAGGTCAGCGTGGAGGGCGAGGCCAAACCGCTCCCCGATCCGTTCATCGTGGCCGCGACGCAGAACCCGATCGAATACGAGGGCACCTACCAGCTGCCGGAGGCCCAACTGGACCGTTTCCTGCTCAAACTGAATGTCCCGCTGCCGCCGCGAGACTCGGAGATCGCCATCCTCGGCCGGCACGCGCACGGCTTCGATCCCCGCGACCTGTCGGCGATCCAACCGGTAGCGGGTCCCGCCGAGCTTGCCGCCGGCCGCGAAGCCGTGCAGCGCGTCCTGGTCGCCGACGAGGTCCTGGGCTACATCGTCGACATCGTGGGCGCCACCCGGGCCTCCCCCGCCCTCCAATTGGGGGTCTCACCCCGCGGGGCGACCGCACTGCTCGCGACGGCGCGGTCGTGGTCGTGGCTGTCCGGCCGCAACTACGTCACCCCCGACGACGTGAAGGCCATGGCCCGTCCGACGCTGCGGCACCGGATCATGATGCGTCCCGAGGCCGAACTCGAGGGGGCCACGCCCGACGGCGTGCTCGACGGAATCCTGGCGTCGGTCCCGGTGCCCCGCTAGTGATCCTGACCGGACGCACCGGCCTGGTGGCGTTGATCTGCGTCCTGCCGGTTGCGCTGTCACCCTCGCCGGCAACGACTTTCGCGGCGCTGCTGGTCGCTCTCGCGGTGGCTGTGGGTGTCGATGCCGGGCTGGCCGCCAGCCCCCGCGAATTGCGCTATACCCGGTCCCCGGACCGCTCCGCCCGGCTCGCGCAGCCGGTGGACGTCGGCCTGCTGATCCACAACGACGGCCGCCGGACGTTTCGCGGCCAGATTCGCGACGCCTGGCCCCCCAGCGCCCAGGCCGAGCCGCGCATCCATCACGTCCAAGTCGCCGCCGGGCAGCGCCGGCACGTCCAGACGCACCTGCGACCCGTGCGCCGAGGCGACCAGCGGGCCGCGGTCCTCACGGCCCGGTCGCTCGGGCCGCTCGGGCTGGCGGGCAGGCAGGCTTCGCAGTCGGTGCCGGGACAGGTTCGGGTGCTGCCGCCGTTCCTGTCGCGCAAGCACCTGCCGTCCCGCCTCGCCAGGCTGCGCGAGATCGACGGTTTGCTGCCGACGCTGATACGCGGGCAGGGAACCGAATTCGACTCGCTGCGCGAGTACGTCGTCGGCGACGACGTGCGGTCGATCGACTGGCGCGCCACCGCGCGCCGCGGCGACGTCGTCGTGCGTACCTGGAGACCCGAGCGCGACCGGCGCGTAGTGATCGTGCTGGACACCGGGCGCACGGCGGCGGGCCGGGTCGGCGTGGACCCGACGTCCACTCGTGCAGCGGCCGACCCGGCGGGGTGGCCCCGCCTGGATTGGTCGATGGATGCCGCCCTGTTGCTGGCGGCGCTGGCAGCGCGGGCCGGCGACCATGTCGACTTCCTCGCCCACGACCGCGTGAGCAGGGCCGCCGTCTTCGGCGCATCGCGCACCGAATTGCTCGCCCAACTGGTGGAGGCGATGGCCCCGCTGCAGCCCACGCTGATCGAATCGGACTGGCGCGCAATGGTCGCCGCCATCGCGCGGCGCACCCGCCGGCGGTCGCTGGTGGTGCTACTGACCGATCTCAACGCGGCCGCGCTCGACGAGGGCTTGCTGCCCGTCCTGCCGCAGCTTTCGGCCAAACACCACCTGCTCGTCGCCGCGGTGACCGACCCGCGCGTCGACCGCATGGCCGCCGGGCGTTCGGATGCTGCCGCCGTCTACGACGCCGCGGCCGCCGAGAAGTCCCGCAATGAGCGCGGTGCGATCGCCACCCGCCTACGGCGCAGCGGAGTCGACGTCGTGGACGCCGCGCCGACTGATATCGCGCCCGCCCTCGCCGACCGGTATCTGGCGATGAAAGCAACCGGTCGACTGTGACTTTCGCCGACTCATCCCGTCGGCACGGTTCATCGCGTCGGCACGACGTCGGGCGCGTCCTCGATATCGCCGGTTTCCCCGGCCCGCACGGCGCGCCGGCCGAAGTACCAGATGTACGACAGGAACGCCGCCTCGGCGACGACTCCGATGCCGACGCGGACTGCCGTCGGCAACGGTGAAGGCGTCACCAACGCTTCGATCAGACCGGAGATCAACAACACCGCGGCCAGGCCCACGGCGACCGACACGACGGCCCTGCCCTGTTCGGCGAGCACCTGCCCGCGCGGGCGATCACCCGGCGATATCACCGACCACCCAAGCCGCATACCCGTTGCGGCGGCGAGGAATACGGCCGTCAGCTCCAAGAGCCCGTGCGGCGCCAACAATCCGAGCAGGATACCGCCCTTGCCGGCCTGGAACATCAACCCCGCGATCAGTCCCACGTTCGCGGCGTTCTGGAACAGAATGATCGGGATCGGCAGGCCCAGTACGACGGACAGGGCGATGCACTGAGCCGACACCCACGAGTTGTTCACCCAGACCTGCAGCGCGAACGCCCCCGCCGGGTGGTCGCTGTAATAGGACGCGATGTCATGGTTCACCAATTGGTCGATGTCACTGGGTGTTCCGATGGCGGATTGCACCTCCGGACTGCCGGCCACCCACATCGCGATGATGACCGCGACGGCGATGAACGCCGCCGCCGTGCCGGCCCACCAGCGCCAGGTTCGGTACGCCACCACCGGGAAGGACACCGTCCAGAATCGGAGGAACGTACCGCTGAGCGGGGCGTGGGCGCCGGTCACCACCGACCGGGCTCTCGCCACCAAGCCGGAGAGCCGCCCGATCAGGACCGAATCCGACGACGCGGAGCGCAGTATCGACAGGTGCGTGGAGACCCGCTGATAGAGGTCGACGAGCTCGTCGACCTCTGCGCCGGTCAGCGACCGGCGTTTTGCGACCAACCGTTCGAGCCGATCCCACGTTCCGCGATGGGTCAGCACGAATGCGTCGACGTCCACCTGCGCAGGGTACCGTTCGGTGTTATGTCGGAGGTGGTGACGGGCGACGCCGTGGTGCTGGACGTCCAGGTTGCCCAGTTGCCGGTACGCGCCGTCAGCGCGCTGATCGACATCACCGTGGTGTTCGTCTGCTACCTGCTGGGCCTGATGTTGTGGGCGGTCACCCTCACCCAGTTCGACAGCGCGTTCAGCACCGCCGTGCTGATCATTTTCACGGTGCTGGTGGTCGTCGGTTATCCCCTGGCTTTCGAAACCGCCTCGCGGGGACGCTCGGTCGGCAAAATCGTGATGGGCTTGCGGGTGGTGTCCGACGACGGCGGACCGGAACGGTTCCGGCAAGCGCTGTTTCGCGCGTTGGCGTCGGTGGTGGAGATCTGGATGCTGGTGGGAAGCCCGGCGGTCGTCTGCAGCCTCCTGTCGCCGAAGGCGAAGCGCATCGGCGACGTCTTCGCCGGCACCGTCGTCGTCAGCGAACGCGCACATCGGTTGGCGCCGCCACCGGCGATGCCACCGGAGCTGGCATGGTGGGCATCCGTCGCTGCAGCTGTCCGCCCTCGACGCAGGACGGGCCGAGGTGGCGCGCCAATTCCTCTCTCGGGCAAACCAACTCGATCGTCAGCTGCGCATGCAGATGGCTTACCGAATCGCCGGTGACGTCGTGTCCCGGATCGCGCCCCCACCCCCACCGGGCGCCCCGCCGGAACAGGTGCTCGCCGCCGTCCTCGCGGAACGGCACCGACGCGAGCTCGGGCGACTTCGACTCCCGGCGCCCGCCACATCGCCGGCGCCGGGTTGGCCCGCCCCAGCGCCCGGTGCCCCGTGGCCGCCACGGCCGCCGGCGGGGCCGGCGCAACCGGGCGATTGGGGCGGCTTCTCACCGCCTCGCTGACGCGTCAGGCGGAGACGGTCGCCACCATCCACAGGACGTCGGCGACCAGCAACAGCCAGCCGAGCAGCGGAACCACCACGCCCCCGCGGCGCTTCGCGGTGAAGAACGAGATGACCAGGACGACGAAGGCCACCACGGGCGCGCCGTAAAACGCGACGCCGAAGTCGATCCCCCCGCGGCCCAGGTTCGGACAGGTGCGGTCGCTGCAGCCGTCCGTGCTCATCACTGCGCCGAGCGCGAACAGCATCACGATGGCGGCGGCGGGCACCGTCGTCAGCGCCAACCCCCAGTTCACCCACGGCCATACGTCGCGAACGCCGCCGTGCGCCGGTTCCGCCGCACCCGAAGTCCCGCTGCCGACGGCGACATTGGAGTTCTCTGCGTTCATCCCGCAGTGCCTACCCAGCGTCCGCCGGGGGCAAACCGGCCCGGCGGGTCCGGATTGGACGTTCTTCGTCTTGCGCATCCATGCAGGTCAGATGGATAGAGGGGCTGGATGCGCGCCCAGGGCGTTGCATCACGATAGGTTCCGATATATCGTTACTTATGGAAGCGTCGCTCGGCGGCGAAACATCCCAGACACGTAAGGACTGACCATGAGCAACCCACTCACTCCCCCCGGCGGCCCGTTCGGCCCGGGCTTCGGATTCGGCATTGCGCCCGGTGCCGCGCAACGACGTGCGCTGCACGACGCCAGGCGGCAGGCCCGGCGCGAATTCCGCGAACACCTCCGCGACCACGCGGGGGGCCCCGGCGGGCCCTTCGGACCCGGTTTCGGGCCGGGCTTCGGACCCGGCTCTGGGCCCGGCTTCGGGTTCGGCCCGGGCGGCCGGCGCGGCGGTTGGCGCCGAGGCGGCGGCGGCCGCGGGCGCCGCGGCGACGTCCGCGCGGCGATCCTGACCCTGCTGGCCGAGCGGCCGATGCACGGTTACGAGATGATCCAGCAGATCGCCGAACGCAGCAACGAACTTTGGCGGCCGAGCCCGGGGTCGGTGTACCCGACCCTGCAGCTGCTCGCCGACGAGGGACTGATCAGCGCGAGCGAAACCGAGGGCAGCAAGAAGCTGTTCGAGTTGACGGACGCCGGTCGCGCGGAAGCCGAGAAGATCTCGACCCCGCCGTGGGAGGAGATCGCCGAAGGGGCCGACCCCGGGCACATGAATCTGCGGGCTGCGATGGGCCAGCTGTTCGGCGCGGTCGCGCAGTCAGCGCACACCGCCACCGCCGACCAGCAGCAACGCATCGTCGACATCCTCAACACCGCGCGGCGCGAGATCTACGGAATCCTCGGCGAGGACTGAGCGACCGGCCCGCGAGCGCGCGCAAATGTACAGCCAGACCGGCGCGTCGCCGTACCGACACGCGCGCTCGCCAACGGGACACCGCGGCGGACCCTCGATCAGGTCACATCCACCCAATCCAGGGTCCGCTGCACCGCTTTCCGCCAGCCCGCATAGCCCGCGGCGCGCCGCTCGTCGTCCCACTGCGGCACCCAGCGCTTGTCCTCTTGCCAATTCGCCCGCAGCTCGGACGGATCGGCCCAATACCCCACGGCCAGGCCGGCCGCGTACGCCGCACCCAACGCCGTCGTCTCAGCGACGACGGGCCGGACCACCTCCACGCCCAGCACGTCGGCCTGGATCTGCATACACAGGTCGTTGCCGGTGACCCCGCCGTCAACCTTGAGCACCTCAAGGCGCACACCGGAATCCGCGGCCATCGCATCCACCACGTCGCGGCTCTGGTAGCAGATCGCCTCCAGCGTGGCGCGGGCCAGGTGGGCGTTGGTGTTGAACCGGGAGAGACCCACGATCGCGCCGCGCGCGTCGGAGCGCCAGTACGGGGCGAACAATCCCGAGAACGCCGGCACGAAATACACCCCGCCGTTGTCGGCCACCTGACGTGCCAGCGACTCGCTTTGCGCGGCCCCGCTGATGATGCCCAGCTGGTCACGCAGCCACTGGACCGCCGCGCCGGTGACGGCGATCGAACCCTCCAGCGCGTAAACGGGTTTAGCGTCCCCGAACTGGTAGCAGACGGTGGTCAACAGCCCGTGGTCGGACCGCACGATCTTCTCGCCGGTGTTGAGCAGCAGGAAGTTTCCGGTTCCGTAGGTGTTTTTGGCCTCCCCCTCGGCCAGGCACACCTGCCCCACCATCGCGGCGTGCTGGTCGCCCAGGACTCCCGTGATCGGCACTTCCCCCCCGACGGGGCCGCTCTCCGCCGTCACGCCGTACGGTTGCCGCGGTGCCGACGACGCGATCGCCGGCAACATCGCGCGCGGGACGGAGAAGAACGACAACAACTCGTCGTCCCAGTCCAGCGTCTCCAGATTCATCAGCATGGTCCTGCTCGCATTGGTCACGTCGGTGACGTGCACGCCGCCGCGCGGTCCCCCGGTCAGGTTCCACAGCACCCAGGTGTCGGCGGTGCCGAACAGGGCGTCGCCGCTGTCTGCGGCTTCCCGCACCCCGTCGACGTTTTCCAGGATCCATTGCAGTTTCCCGCCGGAGAAGTAGGTCGCCGGCGGCAGGCCCGCTTTGCGTCGGATGACCTCGCCGCGGCCGTCCCGGTCCAGCGCCGACGCGATCCTGTCGGTGCGGGTGTCCTGCCAGACGATCGCGTTGTAATAGGGCCTGCCGGTCCGCTTGTTCCATACCAGCGTCGTCTCGCGCTGGTTGGTAATCCCCAAGGCGGCAAGGTCTTCCGGGGCCAGGTTGGACCGATTCAGGACCGACGTCAGCACCGAGGACGTGCGCTCCCAGATCTCCACCGGATCGTGTTCGACCCAGCCCGCCCGGGGCAAGATCTGCTCGTGCTCGAGCTGGTGGCGGGCCACCTCCGAACCGTGGTGGTCGAAGATCATGCAGCGGGTGCTGGTCGTGCCCTGGTCGATGGCAGCTACGAACTCGGCCAACTTCTCTCCTCCACCCGTTCGGTCCGTTAAGCATCCATGATCGCAGGTCAGCGGGCTTCGCCTTGCGTTAGCGCCGGTGAACCTGTTGCATCGGCGGTGTGGGCGAAGAGGTCAAGCGCACCACGTATACCCGCGAGCATCGGCGGGAGTACCGGCGCAAGGTGGAGCTGTGTCTCGACGTCCTCGAGACGATGCTCGCGCAGTCGCGCTTCGATTCCGCCCACCCGCTCACCGGCATGGAGATCGAGTGCAACCTGGTCGACGCCGGCTATCAGCCGGCCATGTCGAATCGCTACGTGCTGGATGCCATCGGCGACCCCGCCTTCCAAAGCGAATTGGGCGCCTACAACATCGAATTCAACGTGCCACCGCGGCCGCTGCCCGGACACACCGGCCTCGACCTGGAGGCCGACGTTCGCGCCAGCCTGAACGACGCCGAAATCAAGGCCAACGCCGGCGGGGCGCACATCGTGATGATCGGGATCCTGCCCACGCTGATGCCCGAGCACCTGGACAACGGCTGGATGAGCGAATCCAAGCGATATGCCGCCCTCAACGACTCGATCTTCACCGCGCGGGGCGAGGACATCCCGATCGACATCTCCGGTCCCGAGCCGCTGAGCTGGCAAGCGGTGTCGATCGCCCCGGAATCCGCCTGCACCAGTATGCAATTGCACCTGCAGTTGGCGCCGGAGGATTTCGCGGCCAACTGGAACGCGGCCCAGGTGGTGGCCGGGCCGCAGCTGGCGCTGGGCGCGAACTCGCCCTACTTCTTCGGGCATCAGCTGTGGTCGGAGACCCGCATCGAGCTCTTCGCCCAGTCCACCGACACCCGGCCCGAGGAGCTCAAGAGCCAGGGCGTGCGACCACGGGTGTGGTTCGGCGAACGGTGGATCGGCTCGGTCCTGGACCTGTACAAGGAGAACGTCCGCTACTTCCCGCCCCTGCTGCCCGAGGTGTCCGACGAGGACCCGGCCGCCGAATTGGCCGCCGGGGGCACGCCGCACCTGGCGGAATTGCGCCTGCACAACGGCACCGTCTACCGGTGGAACCGGCCGGTGTACGACGTCATGCAGGTGGACGGGGTGTGGCGTCCGCACCTGCGGCTGGAGAATCGGGTGCTGCCGGCGGGCCCGACCGTCGTGGACATGCTGGCGAACTCGGCCTTCTTCTACGGCGTGCTGCGCGGCCTGTCCGAGGCGGAAAGCCCGCTGTGGGAAAGGATGGGTTTCGTTGTGGCACGGGCCAACTTCCTCGAGGCAGCTCGAAACGGAATCGACACCGTGCTGATCTGGCCCGGCCGGGGCGAAGTGTCGGCGCGCGAACTGGTGCTGGACACCTTGCTGCCGATTGCTGACGAAGGCCTGCGCCACTGGGGCGTCGACGCCGCGGTGCGCGACCGGTTCCTCGGCGTCATCGAGCGCCGCGCCGAGACCGGGAGAAACGGAGCGACCTGGCAGGTCGCCACCGTGCGTAGGCTGGAGGAGGGCGGGATGACCCGGCCCGCCGCGCTGGCCGAAATGCTGCGCCGCTACTGCGAGCACATGCATGCGAACGAGCCGGTGCATACCTGGGGTCAGTGAGGCATCACAAGAGGGAGAACATGTCGACCGACGAGGTAATGGACTGGGACAGCGTTTACCGCGAGCAGGGCGAGTTCGAGGGGCCGCCGCCGTGGAACATCGGTGAGCCGCAACCGGAGTTGGCCGCGCTGATCGCGGCCGGCAAGTTTCGCAGCGACGTGCTCGACGCCGGCTGCGGCTTCGCCGAGTTGTCGCTGGCGCTGGCCGCTCAGGGCTACACGGTGGTCGGGATCGACCTGACGCCCACCGCCGTCGCGGCGGCCGCCAAAGCGGCCGCCGAGCGCGGCCTGACGACGGCCAGTTTCGTGCAGGCCGACATCACGGACTTCGGCGGCTACCCCGCGGGGTCGGCCGGCCGGTTCAACACCGTGGTCGACTCGACGCTGTTTCACTCGCTCCCTGTCGAGTGCCGCGACGGCTACCTCGACTCGATCCATCGCGCGGCGGCTCCCGGCGCCGGCTATTTCGTCTTGGTGTTCGCCAAGGGCGCGTTCCCCGCCGAGATGGAGACGAAGCCCAACGAGGTCGACGAGGGCGAGTTGCGTGCGGCGGTGAGCAAGTACTGGGAGATCGACGAGATCCGGCCGGCCTACATCCACGCCAACATCCCCGATGCCGCCGACGCGCCGTTTGCGATGCCGCCGCACGGCCGCGACGAGCAGGGCCGGATGAAGCTGCCGGCCTACCTGTTGACGGCCCACAAGGCGGGCTGACGCCCACGGGTGTCGTCTCGCCGTCACTCTGGCGTGACGCTCGATGTCAACGAGACGTCGCCGCGGTCGCGGCGATCAGCGCCTCGGCGAAGGTTTCGAGTTCACCGGCGGTGTTGTCGACGTGTGGCGAGAGCCGTAAGGCCGGGGCAGAGAGTGCCAGCGGCGCCCTCGCCAGCCCGATGTAACTGGTCAGGATCCGCCGTTCGGCAAGCAGCCAGTCCCGCACCGCCTGCGGATCGGCACCGTCGACGGGGACCAGGGTGGTGATCGCGCTGGGCTCGTCGGCCTGCTCGACCACCGCCCACCCGGACACGTCGGCCAGCGTGGTGCGGCTGATGTTGCCGACCTCGGCCAGGCGCGCGCGCACGGTCCGCGGCCCGTACGCCAGGTGCTCGCCCAGCGCCAGCGAAAAACCCACTCGCGCAGCGACATTGGCTTCACCGAATTCCAACTGGCGGGCCACCGTCAACCCCCCCGCCCACTCCGGCGCGGCGAGGCGCGGACGCAGCCGCTCCATCAGTTCGGGGCGCACCGCGAGCATGCCGACACCGCGCGGCCCGGCGAGCCATTTGCGCGACGACGAGTACGTCACGTCGGCGCCCACCGCGCAGTCGACCTGGCCCAGGGCCTGGGCGGCGTCCACCACCAGCGGCACGCCCAGCTCCGCGCAGAGCCGCGCCACCATCGGCAGCGGTTGCACCACGCCGCTGTGGCTGGCCACCGCGGTCAGGTGGACCAGATCGGGCGGGTCGCTCTGCAGGGCCAGCGCCGCGTCGTCGAGCGCGACCCGGCCGTCTGCAAGGATGGGGAGCAGCCACCGGTCGAAACCATGGACATTCATCATGGCCAGGTTCGGACCGTATTCGCCGGGCAGGCACGCCACCTTGCGCCTTTCGGCCGGCCAACTGCCCAGCAGCAGATCCAGCGCGTTCAGCGAGCCCGTGGTGAACACCACCTCGGCATCGGTCATCCCGCTCAAGCGCGGCAAAAGCGGCCCGCCCGGCGTCGAGCACGGGTGCGGCCGCCTCGGCCGCGACATACCCACCGACCTCGGATTCGTGCCGTGCGTGCTGCGCGGCCGCCTCGATGACGGCCAGGCTCTGCCGCGAGCAGGCCGCGTTGTCCAGGTGCAGCCCGGCGGCCGGCGCGCGCGCCGCCCGCCAGCGGTCGGCCAGCGCGGCACCCTCAGTCACTTCACGGCCAGCGACAGCCCGAAATCGGCGGCGCCGTCGGTCCACCACCCCGTCCGGCGTAGCCCAGCGTCGGCCAGTTCGGCGCGCACCCCGTCCGGACGAAACTTGCACGACACCTCGGTGAGCATCTCCTCGCCGCCGGCGAAATCGACGGTCAGGTCAAGCGCGCCGACTCGCACTTTCTGGCGCCGGCCGGCGCGCAGCCACATCTCGATGCGCTCCTCGGCCGCGTTCCACCGGGCGACGTGTTGGTAGGCGTCGACGTCGAAGTCGGCGTCGAGTTGCCGATTGATCACCGCGAGCACGTTGCGATTGAACGCCGCCGTCACGCCCGCCGCGTCGTCGTAGGCGCGCACCAGCCGATCGGTGTCCTTGACCAGGTCGGTGCCCAGCAGCAGGGTGTCTCCCGGGCGCATCTGCGCGGCCAGGGCGGACAGGAACTTCCCGCGGGGTTCGGCCGTGAGGTTGCCGATCGTCGATCCCAGAAACGCGAACAGCCGGCGCCCCCCGCGGGGAATCTCATTCAGATGCGCCTCGAAATCGCCGCACACGGCCTCGATCTCGATGCCCCGGTACTCCCGTTGGATGGCCGTGGCCGCGGTGGCCAGGATCGTGGCGTCGACGTCGAACGGCACGAACCTGCGCAGCGACCCGCGGTCGCGCAGCGCGTCGAGCAGCATCCGGGTCTTCTCCGACGTTCCGCTGCCCAGCTCCACGAGGGTGTCGGCCCCACTGGCCGACGCTATGTCGGCCGCCCGGGCACGGAGGATCTCCGCCTCTGCGCGAGTCGGGTAATACTCGGGCAGCCGGGTGATCTGGTCGAACAACTCGCTGCCCACGGAGTCGTAGAACCACTTGGGCGGCAAGGACTTCGGAGTCTGCTGCAGACCGTGGAACACGTCGCGACGCAACGCGTGATACGCCGAGTCGGCACCGAGGTGGTTGGACAGCGTCAGCGTCATCGGGTTCCTTTCGGGGGATCCAAAGGGCTCATCCGGACTCCGGCGGCCGTGACTTCCACCAGGTGGCGGTCCGGCACGTCCTCCCAGCCGGGGTCGTCGTCGTAGGGCTCGCTGGCCAGCACCACGCCGTCGTCGCGGCGCAAGATGGAAAGCGTGTCACCCCAGGCCGTCGCCAGCATGCGAGAGCCGTTGACGGCCAGCACGTTAAGTCGCGCATCGGGGTCGGAGCGCGCCACCTCGACGATGGTGTCACCCAGCGATTCCAGGCCACGTTCGAAGATGGTGGCCGCGAGTATCGCGCTGTCGCAGACGGATTCAGCATCCACGGCGGTTGGCAGCACGGTCCGGTCGACCACGCCGTTGTGCGACAACAGCCATCGTCCGTCGGTGAAGGGTGCGGTCGCGCTCGTTTCGATCGGCATCCCGACGGTCGCCGATCGCACCGCGGCCAGCACGCAGTGGCTGCGCAGCGCCGGCGCGACCGACTCGAACGACACGTCGCCCCACAGCGGGGCTTGGCTGCGCCAGCGACGGGGGACGTCGCCTCCCGAAGAACGATCGAAAAATCCGACGCCCCAACCGTCGGCGTTCATCAGGCCATGCTTCTGCCGGCGGGGGGCATACGACTGCACCCGCAGGCCGCACGGCGGATCCAGCACCAGCGAGGAGACCGAGACGTCGGTTCCCAGCCAGCCGAGGTGGCGGCACATCAGGCGGGATCCTCGGCGTCCCAGGCCAGCCGGACCCCGGCGAAGATCTGCCGGCGATACGGGTGGTCCCAGTTGCGGAAGCTCGGCCGCAGGACGCCCGCGTCGACGGCCCACGATCCGCCCCGCAGCACCCGGTAGTCGCCGTCGAAGAACGGCTGCGAGTAGCGCTCGTAGATCATCGGGACGAACCCCGGCCATGGCCGCAGCGGCGACGTGGTCCACTCCCAGACGTCGCCCAGCATCTGCTCGGCCCCGTACGCCGAGGCGCCGGCCGGGTACGCCCCGACGGGGGCCGGGCGCAGGGCGGCACCACCCAGGTTGGCCAACCCGTCGGACGGCGCCTGCTCCCCCCACGGGTAGCGCCGGCGCGCGTTGGTCGCGGGGTCCCAGGCGCAGGCCTTCTCCCATTCCTGTTCAGTGGGCAACCGCGCTCCGGCCCACGCCGCATACGCCTCGGCCTCGAAGTAGCTGACGTGCTGCACCGGCTCGTCGGCGGGAATGCCTTCCACGTACCCGAACCGGGTGCGGGAGGCCCCGTCGGAATTCCAGAACTGCGGCGCGGTGAGGCCGGCACGTTGCCGATGCTGCCAGCCGCGCTCCGACCACCAGCGCGAGTCGTGGTAGCCGCCGTCGTCGACGAAGTGCCGCCATTCGCCGTTGGTGACCGGAACCCGGCCGATCCGAAACGCGGGCAGATCGACGACGTGGGCGGGTCTTTCGTTGTCGAGGGAATACGGCTCCGTGACGGCATCCACGCCCAGGATGAACGGCCCCGCCGGCACCGTCACCGACGTGCCGGCGAGGCCCGGGCGGTGGGTCGGCAGGATCGAGCCGTCGGGCAGCAGCGGCGGGCCGCCGCGCAGATTCAGCGCCTGCAGCATGGTTTCGTCGTGCTGGGTCTCGTGGCTGACCACCATCCCGAACGCGAAGCCGTGGTCCTCGTCGATAAGCGCGTCCAAAGCATCCAGCGCGGCGGACCGCACCGTCTGACAATATGACCGCGCCTGCTTCGGCGTCAGCAGGGGCAGGTTCGCCCGGCTGGCGCGCGAGTGCACGAAGGCGTCGTAGAGGCCGTCGACCGACGGCGGCAGGATCCCGGGCCGGGCGGGGTCGCCGCCGCGCAACAACCACAGCTCCTCTTGCTGGCCGATGTGCGCGAGGTCCCACACCAGCGGACTCATCAGGGGGTCGTATTGCCGGCAGACTTCGGCGTCGTCGAAGTCGACCAGGCTCAGCGTGCGTGTCCGCGCCCGCGCCAAATCGTCGGCAAGCCTCTCCCGGTAAGTCACAGGCCCCCTTGCGCCAGGCGCGCGACGGTGGGCGCGAGGCCGTGCTCGACCACGTCGTCGGAGAAGTCGTCACCCGGGCAGCGGCCGCGTTCGACGTTGGTCGTCAACCGTTGCATCGCGTCGGCGAGGGCCGCCGGCGCCCGCTCGGCGGCAAGGCGCACGCACGTGTTGGCCGCGGTGTAGAGCCGCCGGTCGCGCAGTCCGACGCGCGCCGCGGTGTCCCAGGCGGTGGCCACCGGTTCGACGGCCTCGGCCGCCAGGTCGGCGGCGGCCGGGTCGTCGAGCAGGGTCACCAGGGTGAACACGACCGCGGGCCACACGGTGTCCGGCACGCTGTCGAGGTAGCGGATTTCCAGCCACTGCCTCGGGCGCACCGGGGGGAACAGCGTGGTCAGGTGGTACTCGAGGTCGTCGATGGTCGGACGTCGCCCGCAGAGCGGCACGCGGCCGTCCGCCCAGTCCACGAACGGCACCCAATCGGTGACGGGCACGGCGTCGGGATCGTGCACCATCATGACGGGGGCCTTCAGCGCGTAGCGCGCCCAGTCGGTGGCCGGGTCGTCGCCGCTGGCGCCCAGGATGGGCCCGCACCGGGCCGAGTCCATCCGGCCCCAGACCCGCTGCCGGCTCGACACCCAACCGGTGAACTCGCCGCGCAGCATCGGGGAGTTTGCCGTCACGGCGATCAGGGTCGGCCCGAGGGCGTGCGCGAGCCGCACGCGGGCCGCCCATCCGTCACGCGGCCCGGCGTCCAGGTTGACCTGGATCGACGCGGTGGAAGTCATCATCGCCGCGCCCGCCTCACCGGAGCGGCTGGACGAGAAGAACTGGTCCATGGCGACGTAGCGGGCGCCCGGGTTGATGCGTTGAGGCGGGCGCAGCGGGTCGGCGCCGAGAAACACCAGCCCGAGCCCCACGTCGGCGAAGGCCGACCGCAGGACCGACTGGTCGCGGTTCATCGCCTCGATGGCAGTTGCGACGCCCTCGGCCGGCGGGCCGGAGAGTTCGACGGCGCCGCCCGGTTCCACGGTGAGCCGGCTGCCGCCGGGCAGTTGGGGGAGCGACTCGACAATCTCGGCGATTTCCTCCCAGCCCGGCCGCCGGTGCGGCTCCGCCGCGTCATGGCAGTGGGCCTCCACCTCCAGACCGACGCGGCCGACGGGACCGTCGACCAGGCAGGAGTTGGCAACGTAGTGCGCGGCGGCCGAGGAATCGGCGAGTTCGGCATCGACCTGCGGGCTGGTGACGGCGGCGAACGTCATATCACGATCCCTTCGGGCGGGAGAATGCTTGAACATCCCGTGCGTAGTGGCTGTTGCACAGTCGACGGAACAACAGCCGCCACTAGTTCATCTAACAGGGGAGCCCGACATATTCCCGCCCCGCTGCATTTCGGCCGCACGGCACGGACGGGTACCCACTCCCGCGTTCATTGACCCAGCGCGTTCTGCATTGCCCCGGCCAGCACGTTGACCGCGGGCCCGGCGTTGCCGGATTGACAGACCTTCGCCTGCAGCAACACATTTTCGCGCAGCCTGGTTTGATTGAAGCACCGGCGATCGGTGCCCACCTGCTGCTTGGTCCAGTTCTCGTCGGCAGCACCAGCGGGCCCGCCGTCGAACGACCAGTCCTGCGTGACCCCGTTGTCGAGATGAACGCCGGTGGTTTGCCCCGAACACCCCACCGTTCGATCCACGACGCGATGGAAGGCCCGCCCGGCGGCGTCGTTGGTGGCGAACACCCCGACCGCCTGCTTGACGAAGTGGGTTTGGTCGGTCGCCGTGGTCTGCGCGACCGCGCCGTTGAACGACGCCAGATCGGGGTCGTCGTACACCTCGGGCAGGCCGATGTCGGCCCAGTTGTTGCACACCGGGAGATCGACCCAGTCGCCCTGGACGGGCTGGGTGAACGTCGACTCGAAACCCATCGGGCCGCCGACGATATTGCCGACCGACCCCTTGCCCAGCACCGCATAATTGACCACCCCGGGCTCCGACTGGTGGGCGCCGGCGATGGGAGCGGCGAGCGTTACCCCGACAGCTGGGCCGATCGCGATCGCGGTCACGCAGAGTTTGGCGACCCCCTTGCGCATGCAGCGATCATGCCAGGCGTGCCGCACGTCGAGTCGTCGGGCTTGCCGGACCGGGCTCGCCGGGCGACTCGACGTGGGCAACAGATTATTGAGCGCGGATGCCCTCCTCGACCTTCTTGCCCAGGTCCGGGTCGACATTGCGCCAGTACTCGAACACCCGCGACAGCACCGGCTCTTTGACACCCTTGGAGACGTGGCCGATGATGTTGTGCGCCAAGCGATCCCGCGCCTCGTCATCGAGCACCTCGCGGACCATGGTGCCGGCCTGGCCCCAGTCGTCGTCCTCGGAGTGCAGGGTGTAGGCCGCGCGGACCATGTCCCCGTCGGCGTGCCAGCGCACCTCGGCGGCGCGCGCCGGGTCGGCCTGCGGCCCGCCGTACGAGTTCGGCGCGTACACCGGGTCGGAGGCGTTCTTGATGCGCATCGCGCCGTCCTTGGAGTAGCTGTTCACCTCGACCTTGGGTTCGTTGACCGGGATCTGCCGGTAGTTGGTTCCCAACCGGGCGCGGTGCGCGTCGGAGTAGGAGAAGCCCCGCGCCTGCAGCATCTTGTCCGGGCTCAGACCGGTGCCGGGCACGGTGTTGTTCGGCTCGAACGCGGCCTGCTCGATCTCGGTGTGGTAGTCGGTGACGTTGCGGTTCAACGTCATCTTGCCGACGTCGATCAGCGGGTAGTCGCTGTGCGGCCACACCTTGGTCAGGTCGAACGGGTTGAACCGGTAGTTCCTGGCCTCCTCATACGGCATGATCTGCATCTTCAGCGTCCAGCTCGGGTGATCGCCACCCTCGATCGCCTCATAGAGGTCGCGCTGGTGGTAATCGCCGTCCTCGCCGGCCAGCCGGTCCGCGTCCTCCTGGGTCAGGAAGTCGATGCCCTGGTCGGTGACGAAGTGGTACTTCACCCAGAAGATCTCGCCGGCGGCGTTGATCCAGCTGTAGGTGTGGCTGCTGTAGCCGTTCATGTGCCGCCAGGTCTTGGGGATGCCGCGATCGCCCATCAGCCAGGTCACCTGGTGGGCGGACTCCGGCGAGAGTCTCCAGAAGTCCCACTGCATGTTGTGGTCGCGCAGATTCCTTGCCTGCGTGCGCTTTTGGGACCGGATGAAGTGCTGGAACTTCAGCGGGTCGCGCATGAAGAAGACCGGCGTGTTGTTGCCGACCAGGTCGAAGTTTCCTTCGGTCGTGTAGAACTTCAGCGCGAAGCCCCGCGGGTCCCGCCAGGTGTCTGGGCTGCCGCGCTCGCCGGCGACGGTGGAGAACCGGGCCAGCATCTGCGTTTTCACGCCCGGCTGGAATACCGCGGCCCTGGTGTACTTGCTGACGTCGTTGGTGACCTCGAACTGGCCGAATGCGCCGCCGCCCTTCGCGTGCGGTTGGCGCTCCGGGATGCGCTCCCGGTTGAACTGGGCCATCTGTTCGATCAGGTAGTGGTCCTGCAGCAGGATCGGACCGTCCGGCCCGATCGTCAGGGACTGGTCGTCGCTGGGTGCGGCGATTCCCGCATCCGTCGTGGTGAAGTGTTCCGTCATTTCGCTAACTCCTAACCGGCTGACTTCCCGGCAACCGAATGTTCAACTCCCTCAATCAATCTCAGCGGGCGAAACAGCACGCTGTTTCGTCGGCCCCGCACGCCAGTATCCCCCCTTTCTGGAGCTATTCAAGAAAAGCTAGGCAACCCTAGGGCCGAGGCGGTGGCGGGTTGGGGGTCTGGGGGCTCGGCGTCGGGGACTGGCTCGGTCCACCGGCGGGTCCGCCCGGACCCATCCCCGGTGGTGGGCCGAAGGGACCGCCCGGACCGCCCGGGCCCCCGGGCCCGAAGACAGGCGGCGGCACCGGCGGGACGATCAGGCCCGGGCCGCCCGGGCCGAACTGCCACTGGCCGGCACCCGGACCCCCGCGGCCCGCCGGGCCCGCCGGGCCCGTACATCATTCCGTGGTGGTGGTGGTGGGACACCAGTGATGGTTGATCCCGACCACCATGGCCCCGACGAAGAAGATGGTCGACAGGATGAAGACGATCCCGGCGACGATCACGACCCACGCCGCAGCCACGTACAGCCTCGGTGGCTTCACTCCGTCGTGCCGCAGGGGCGCAGGAGGCGCGGCAAGCGCCGGCGAGGGCGCTGGCGGGGGCGTCGGCGGGGGCGTCGGTTCGGGTGTTTCGGTCATGCCTTGCATATTGCCGCGGTTGCGGTGGTCATAACAGGTGCAACCGGACGAAGTTGCTGTGAATCGGTGTCGCGTTGCGGCTCGTCATCGGTTGTGTAGCCCGGGCGGCGACACGCCGCGGAACCTCGCCACCACAGCACACGGGACGCCATCAGCTCACATTCAGCGCCCGAAACACACGGCGAACGGCTGCCACGCCAGCGCCCGTCTCGTCGCCTCGGCAGCGCCGGCCTTTCGACGTAAAAAAAACAGCCCGGCGCTCAGGCGAGCGCCAGGCTGCTCCTCGTCCGAAGACGGTTCCGGGTCTCCTAGCCAGTGAGAACGATGACGGTGGGTACCTCAGCTGCCGCTCCCGACGACGTCGTCGCGGAGTGGAAGACCGACGACGGAAGCTGGCCGACACTGGCGCTGGGACGCACGGTGGCGGGCCCGCCGCCCGGCGTGGTCGCTCCCGGGCCACCGGGGCCACCAGGGCCGCCGGGTCCCACCGGTCCGCCGCCGGGACCACCCGGACCACCCGGACCGCCCATGCGGTGCGGGTGCATGAACGCCCCGTGGTGCTTGTGGTGGAAGCCGCCGTGGTGGCCGTGATGCCCGATCGCCATGCCGGTGAAGAAGATCACCGAGATGATGAACACGATTCCGGCAACGATCGCGACCCATGCCGCGGCAAGGAAGACCCGAGGGGTCCGGTATGGCGCTGCTTCGGCTACTGCCGCGGGCGCCGGTGCGGTTGCGGTACCCGTCCGCACGGTGGGGTTTTCAGGTGTTTCACTCATGAGACTCATGATGCGGGCGTTAACAATAGTGGCGGCTATGCGTTACTTAAGTAGCAGCTGTGAGCAAAAAACCCGCCCAAACAGCCTGAAACATCGGGTGTAAAACGGCGCACACCCGCCCCCTGCCGGTGGATTAGGATGTCAATTGGTCGCAATTCGCGCGCCACGGTACCTCCCACACGCCCGGCACGACGAGAGGGGTAGTCGGTGGCTGCGCCGAACGTGCCCGCCGCTGGCCGGGTTGTCAGGCGCACTGTCCGCCGAGACGCTGAGCACGGTATTTCGCTCACATATCAGTCGCTGACGTCGACACGTCGCGGCGTCACCCGTTGCCGATCCGGCAACTTGCTGCATCGCAGCCTGTGCCCATGCCAACAGCGTGTTGACGCTCCCCAGGACATGACCCTACGGCCGAGGATCGCTGCAGCACAAAGAGAGTGAGCCGACATGACGCAGACGCTGAACGTGGAATACCAGGAACTCATAGCGCGAGCTGCCGAACTCGAGCAACCGCTGCCGCCCGTTCCGTCAACCAATCCGCCAGGCCCCTGCAACCTTTCGTTCATCAACGATGCCGCCGCACGACTCGCGCTTTCCGCTGACACCGTACTGATGTACCTCAAAGGGTGCGAACGGGAATGGAGAAGTCTGGCGAAATCCTTGAGGAATGCCGCCAAGGCCTACGAAGAGGTCGACACGGGAGCCGCGGAGGCGATCAACTCCACCATGAGGAACGATTCTTCCGCGACGGTGGTGGCGGCGGCTTCGGTGGCCGCGGAGGATGAGCCCTGGACGCCGCCCGCGGCGTCGGCGACGCCGCCGCCGTTTGAGTTCCCGTACTACGAAGTCAGACAGGCGGCTGCGGACATCGAATCGGGTGACCAGGGCACGGCATTCAGAGCTTTCGCGCAGGAATGGGATGCGTTCCAGCAAGCGTTTCGGGAGCAGACCAGTCGGTTCCGGCTATTCACTAACTGGGAGGGCGAGGCGACGGCGCGCGTCGAACAAAATTTCCACCAACAGAAGGAATGGATATATTCGATGGCGCAATGGTGCGGCGACCTTAGTAAGCAGGCGAACAGGGTCGTCGACACACACAAGAGGGTCAGCGCTACCACCGGATACAATCATCAGCATGCGCAGGATGGCGCGCATCCCACATCCTACGAAGTGTCGCAATGCGATTACTGGTACAAGCGTTATACGCAAGAGAGTCCGTGGTATGTGTCTTTGGCTATCGAATGGTACGAAAAACTGCAGTTGCATTCGGAATCGGCGCTGAAGTATTACATCCAGTACGCGAACTTACCGTTAAAGCCGGTGAACCCGACGTCTCCCCCGAAAGCTACGGTCATCAACCCGCCCAGCGCGACGCCGAAGCCCACGCCGGAACCCGACCCGACGCCGACACCCGATCCGACGCCGGAGCCAACGCCCGAGCCAACGCCAACACCCGCGCCAACGCCAACACCCTGCTTGACGCCGACGCCCCGTTTCCCCCCGGTGCAGGGTCCGACCCCGGAGCAGATCGGGCAGTTTGCGGGCACAGTTTCGCAGGGCGCGCAAGGATTTTCGCAAGGGATGCAAGGGGTTTCGCAAGGGATGCAAGGTGTCCAGGGGATGGCGCAGGGCTTCCAGGGCCTAGGCCAGGGCGCCATGGGCGGCGGCCCGATGCCGGCGCAACTCGCATCGGACACCACCAGGTTGGACCAGCCCCCCGCCCCCGACGTGCAACTGGCCGACGAATCGAACAAGGACGACGAGGAAACCCAGCCCGAGACACTTGAAGGTGCTGCGGCGGGCGACCAGACGTCGGGCAGCGCCCCCACCGAGCCCCCGTCCGGCCAACCGGGGGGACACCCTCAGGCGTTGTGCTCTGAGTCGGCCGCAGCGCTGACTGCACGCGGTGCCGCAGCGCCGGGTGGTCGTTCTGATTGGAGCAGATGCGCTGCGCGGCATTTCTCAGGCCCCTCGATGCGCTCACCTGGCGAAACGTCCGATCAGCGGCTCTCCCCAGCGTGGGCGGGCTCCGAGATAGCGGCCTGAAAGGGTTCACCGCGAACTGGATCACCCGGTAGGGCGCGCTCACCCGGGCGCGGGTGTCCCACTGGCTGACGAAAATTCTCAGCTCATCGAGGGTCGAGCCGGGCGAGATGTACCCCCCGTACGGTTGCGCGAGCCGATTGTCGAACGGCGGCGGCAGGCTTTCCGCCGGCTCGGGCCACTCGTCGTGCTGCACCACCGTGGTCACCGGCGCGTCCCCCAGCAACGTCGGGTCGTTGGCCACCCTGATCTCCATGTTGCCCGTGTTGGCGTTGAAGTAGGACAGCACCGTCTTGCCGTCGATCTGCCTGATGCACATCTCGCCGACCATGTCCGGCCACAGCGGTGTCGGCGGCCTGTTCCAGCCGCCGCCCGGACCGGCCGCCCAGCCCTGCCACTTGGACCGGTCGATGAACGTTTGCGGCGTGGCCCGATAGAGCAGCACCGGGTTCCTGCGGGTGAAACTGTCGGCAACGATGTACACCCAGCCGCCGGGCGATTCCGGGGTGGGGATGGGGTCGTAGTATCCGCTGATCTGTGTCTGCGAGCCGCCCTGGTAGGAGGCGGCCCGCTTGGATCCGGCGATCGTCTGCCAGCCCGCACGCTCTGGGACGGCCAACACGAGCCGCGAGTTCTGCGGCTCCAGGTCTTTCGCCGTGGTCACCATCAAATAGTTGTGCCGGTTGATCTGCACCACACCGGCGGGCAGTTGCGAATCCCCCTTCGGCGTCGGGTCGGCCAGCAGCGGGTCACGGACGCCCAGCACCCCGGCGTAGCGCACACCGGCGGGGTCGTCGACCGATGGCCCGTCGACGCGCAGCGCGATCGGCGCGAAGTCCCGCCCGAAGCCGACCCCCTGCCCCGGGAAGCTGTCGCCGCACACCTGCAGCACCTGGCTGGGAAACTCCATGAACTCGCAGAGATCGGTGGCACCGATGTCGAAATCCTTTGTCGGGGTGCCGGTTCCGGCGGTCGGACCGATGCGCAGGACTTGACCCGGCGCCAGCGGCGGCAGCACGGGCTGCGGGGCCGGCGCCGGCGGGTCGGCGTGTGCGACCGCAACACCCTGCGAGACAAGCAGACCCGCAACGAGCAGCGAGCAGCGCGTGAACAGACGGGCGGAGCTCACCCCGGGTCACACGGTCGACGACAACTCGGCAGCCAGCAGCTCGGCGATCTGAATCGTGTTCAGCGCCGCCCCCTTGCGCAGGTTGTCCCCCGAAATGAACAAGGCCAGGCCGCGGCCGTCGGGCACGCCCGGATCGTTGCGGATGCGCCCGACCAGCGATTCGTCGGCGCCGGCGGCCGCCAGTGGGGTCGGCACGTCAACCACTCGCACGCCCGGCGCGCCGTCGAGGAGCTCTCGGGCGCGCTGCGGTGACAGCGGCTGGGCGAATTCCGCGTTGATCGACAGCGAGTGTCCGGTGAACACCGGAACCCGCACACAGGTGCCGCTCACCGCCAGGTCGGGAATGCCGAGGATCTTGCGGCTCTCGAAGCGCAGCTTCTGGTCCTCGTCGGTCTCCCCGGAGCCGTCGTCCACCAGCGACCCGGCCAGCGGCACCACGTTGAACGCGATGGGCGCGACGTAGGTCTTCGGCGGTGGGAACTGCACGGCCGAGCCGTCGTACACCAGCCGCTCGCCGTCGCCGACGACGGCGCGCGCCTGGCCGGCCAGTTCCCGGACCCCAGCCAGCCCGCTGCCGGAGACGGCCTGGTAGCTCGATACCACCAACCGTCGCAGCTGCGCCTCGTCGTGCAGCACCTTGAGCACCGGCATCGCGGCCATGGTGGTGCAGTTGGGGTTGGCGATGATGCCCTTCGGTCTGCGGCCGGCGTCGCGCGCGAAGTTGACCTCCGAGACCACCAGCGGCACGTCCGGGTCCTTGCGCCAGGCCGAGGAGTTGTCGATCACGGTCACGCCGGCCGCCGCGAACCGTGGCGCCTGCACCCGCGACATGCCCGAACCGGCGGAGAACAGCGCGATGTCCAGGCCGGTGGGGTCCGCCGTCTCGGCGTCCTCGACTTCGATCTCCCGACCGCCGAAGCTCAGCTTGCGGCCCTGCGAACGCGCCGAGGCGAAGAACCTCACGGCGGTCGCCGGGAAACCGCGGTCCTCCAGCAGCGTCCGCATGACCTGGCCGACCTGGCCGGTGGCGCCCACTACCCCGATCGCAACCATTTCACCGCCCCGTCCCCGCGTACACCGTCACCGCCTCCTCGCCACCGAGCCCGAACGCCTCGTGCAACGCGACGACGGCCTTGTCCAGTTCCGTGTCGCGGCACAGCACGGAGATGCGGATCTCGGAGGTGGAGATCAGCTCGATGTTGACGCCTACCGCGGCCAGCGCCTCACAGAAGGTCGCGGTGACGCCCGGATGGCTGCGCATGCCCGCCCCGATCAGCGACACCTTGCCGATGTGGTCGTCGTAGAGCAGCTGGGTGAACCCGATCTCGTCGGAGAGCGCGTCCAGCTTGGCCACCGCGGTGGGCCCGCTGTCGCGGGAGCAGGTGAAGGTGATGTCGGTGCGGCCGTCCTCCACCTTGGAGATGTTCTGCAGCACCATGTCGATGTTGACCTCGGCGTCGGCGACGGCCCGGAACACCTTGGCGGCATAACCCGGGATGTCGGGGATCCCGACGACGGTCACCTTGGCCTCGCTGCGGTCGTGCGCGACTCCGGTCAGGATGGGGTCTTCCATTGGCTTGTCCTTGATCGATCCGACGACGACGGTGCCCGGCTTGTCCGAGTACGACGACCTGACGTGCACCGGGATGTTGTACCGGCGGGCGTATTCCACGCACCGCAGCATCAGCACTTTGGCACCGCACGCCGCCATCTCGAGCATCTCCTCGAACGTCACGGTGGCGAGCTTGCGGGCGTTGTGCACGATTCTGGGGTCCGCGCTGAAGATGCCGTCCACGTCGGTGTAGATCTCGCAGACGTCGGCGCCCAGCGCGGCGGCCAGCGCCACTGCGGTGGTGTCGGAGCCACCGCGGCCCAAGGTGGTGACGTCGCGGGTGTCCTGGCTGACGCCCTGGAAGCCGGCAACCAACACGATGCGGCCTTCGTCCAATGCGGCCCTCAGCCGGCCCGGCGTGATGTCGATGATCTTTGCGTTGCCGTGCGTGCCCGTGGTGATCACGCCGGCCTGCGAGCCGGTGAAAGACCGCGCCTGCGCACCGAGCGACTCGATCGCCATGGCGACCAGTGCGTTCGAGATGCGTTCGCCGGCGGTGAGCAGCATGTCGAGTTCCCGGGGTGGCGGGGCCGGGCACACCTGCTGGGCCAGGTCCAGCAGGTCGTCGGTGGTGTCGCCCATCGCGGACACGACCACGACGACGTCGTGGCCCTGCCTCTTGGTGGCGACGATGCGCTCGGCGACGCGGCGAATCCGGTCGGCGTCGGCGACCGAAGATCCGCCGTACTTCTGCACGACGAGCGCCACTGTTCCCTGCCTTTTCGAGGATTGGTTGCCATCACTGGCCTCAAGTCCACAACAGAATACGTGCCTGCGCATCCGCATTAACGTCGTGATAGGGGCCTGCGGTAGAGTGCACACCGTGCAGCGGGTGCTCCTCCTCGGACGCCGCGACGGGGTCTGATCCAGACCGGCTTCCCGTCGCGGGTGTTCGCGATGCGCCGGTCTGAGGTTCCTCCTTCTGACATCCCGGAGCAAACATCGTGACCATTTCCGATTCACCCGACGCCTATCAGTCGGTACGCGCCATCGTCACACCCGCCGGCCCGGCGAGGCCCGGCCAGCCCGCATGGAATCCGCAGCGCGGTTCGGCCATGCCGGTCAACCGGTACCGGCCGTTCGCCGACGAGGTCGAGCCCGTCCGGCTGCCCGGCCGCACCTGGCCGGATCGCGTCACCACCACCGCGCCGCTCTGGTGCGCGGTCGACCTGCGCGACGGCAACCAGGCGCTGATCGACCCGATGAGCCCCACCCGCAAGCGGCGCATGTTCGACCTGCTGGTGCGCATGGGCTACAAGGAGATCGAGGTCGGCTTCCCGTCGGCCAGCCAGACCGACTTCGACTTCGTCCGCGAGATCATCACCGACGGCGCCATCCCAGACGACGTCACCATCCAGGTGCTGACGCAGTGCCGGCCCGAGCTGATCGAGCGGACCTTCGTCGCGTGCGAGGGCGCGCCGCGGGCGATCGTGCACTTCTACAACTCGACGTCGATCCTGCAGCGGCGCGTGGTGTTCCGCGCCGACCGGGCCGAGGTGCAGGCCATCGCGACCGACGGTGCCCGCAAGTGCGTCGAGGAGGCCGCCAAGTACCCGGGCACGCAGTGGCGGTTCGAGTACTCGCCGGAGTCCTACACCGGGACGGAGCTGGAGTACGCCAAGCAGGTCTGCGACGCCGTCGGCGAGATCATCGCGCCGACCCCGGACAATCCGATCATCTTCAACCTGCCCGCCACCGTTGAGATGGCCACCCCGAACGTCTACGCCGACTCCATCGAATGGATGAGCCGCAACCTGGCCAACCGGGAGTCGGTGATCCTCAGCCTGCATCCGCACAACGACCGCGGAACCGCCGTCGCCGCGGCCGAACTGGGCTACCAGGCGGGCGCCGACCGGATCGAGGGCTGCCTGTTCGGCAACGGAGAGCGCACCGGCAACGTGTGCCTGGTGACGCTGGGCCTCAATCTGTTCTCCCGGGGCGTCGACCCGCAGATCGACTTCTCCAACATCGACGAGATCCGCCGCACGGTGGAGTACTGCAACCAGCTGCCGGTGCACGAGCGCCACCCGTACGGCGGCGACCTGGTTTACACCGCCTTCTCCGGCAGCCACCAGGACGCCATCAACAAGGGCCTCGACCAGATGAAGATCGACGCGGATGCCGCCGACACCGACGTCGAGGACATGCTCTGGCAGGTGCCGTACCTGCCGATCGACCCCAAGGACGTCGGGCGCACGTACGAGGCGGTGATCCGGGTCAACTCGCAGTCCGGCAAGGGCGGGGTGGCCTACATCATGAAGGCCGACCACGGCCTGGCCCTGCCGCGCCGGCTGCAGATCGAGTTTTCGCAGGTGATTCAGAAGATCACCGAAGGTGAGGGCGGCGAAGTCTCCCCGAAGGAGATGTGGGAGGCGTTCGCCGAGGAGTACCTCGCACCGATATGGCCGCTGGAACGGATCAAGCAGCGCGTCGAGGCGTCGGAGGACGACGGCGGCACCACGAGCATCGCCGCGACCGTCAAGATCAACGGTGCGGAGACCGAGATCACGGGCGCCGGCAACGGCCCGCTCGCCGCGTTCGTGCATGCCCTGGGGACCGTCGGGTTCGACGTGGCCGTCCTGGACTATTCGGAGCACGCGATGAGCGCCGGTGACGACGCACAGGCCGCGGCATATGTCGAAGCTGCCGTGTCCGGCAAAACGGTCTGGGGCGTGGGCATCGCGCCGTCGATCACCACCGCGTCGCTGCGCGCCGTTGTGTCCGCGGTCAACCGCGCGTCGCGTTAGCGCCGACCGCAAGCGCAGCGCTGGCGCTGGGCGCAGCGGGTCGGTGCCATCGCGCCTAAGCGTCAGAACAGCGCGAGCTGGGCGTCGAGCGAGGAGGCGTCGGTGAATTCCTCCATGCTGGTGCCCCCGAGGACCGAACCGACGGTGCCCATGAATTGCGCGTCCGGCACCAGCGGCACCCCCAGCTGGCGCGCGAGATAGCCCTTGCCCTGCTCGGGCGCGGCGTCATTGCAGATCACCAGCGACGTCTCGCGGTCGACCGCATCGGTATACGCCAGCCCGGCATGCAAAATCCGCTCCACCAGCTCCTCGTGGGTGCGCGCGACCTCGGCCGCCAGGCCCACCCGCATGCCCTGGACCAGCGGCCGGCCGAGCACGTAGCGGCCGGGGTTGAGGTAGGGGCAGGGCATCCGAGAGGCCAGCGCCTTCAGCGGTCGCACCTCGTCGTGAGTCACCCGGCCGTTCGGCCACCGGCGCCGGGTCACCGGGTGGACCGGCAGCCAGACGTCGAGTTCACGCGCCCGCTCGAGCGCCGGCGCCAGCACTCCGGTCAACACCCGAGCGTCATCGAACGCATCGTGCGGGCGCTCCTGCGTCACGCCCCAGTGCCTGGCGAGCGTCTCCAACCGCAGGTTGTCCACGCCGAGTTCCAGGCGCCGGGCCAGCTCGACCGTGCACATGACGGTGTCCACCGGAAGTTCGGCGTCGGCCAGTTCGGCCTCGGCGGCCAGGAACGCGTGGTCGAACGCGACATTGTGCGCGACCAACGTGCGCCCACGCAGCACCTCCACGACGTCGTCGACGATGTCGGCAAACTGCGGCTGGTCTTCGAGCATGGCGGCGGTCAGGCCGTGCACGTGGGTGGGGCCCGGGTCCACTCCGGGGTTGAGCAGGCTCACGAAGGACCGCTCGACGTGACCCTCGCGGTCGAGCCCGAGCACGGCGAGGCTGAGGATCCGGGCGTGACCCGGCCGGAACCCCGAGGTTTCGACGTCGACGACGGCCCACCCGCCCTCCGGCGTGCCGGCCGGACGTCCCCAGGACACCTGGTTCATGAACGTCAGAATGGCACGCCGAGCCGACATCTCCCGGTCGCTGCGGCCTCGTGTCGGCAGTTAACTCCGCGCGATCCGCTGCGCCCGGCGCGCAGCGAACCGCAGCCCTTAAACTGCGCGGGTGGTTACCACCCGCGCACGCCTGGCCCTCGCCGCGGGGGCGAGCGCGCGCTGGGCGTCGCGGGTGACCGGACGCGGGGCGGGTTCGATGATCGGCGGCCTGATCGCGATGACGTTGGACCGCTCGGTTCTGCGTCAGCTCGCGGCCGGCCGGCGCACCGTCGTCGTGACCGGTACCAATGGCAAGTCGACGACCACCCGGATGACGGCGGCCGCGCTCGGCACGCTCGGAGCCGTGGCGACCAACGCCGAGGGCGCCAACATGGACGCCGGCCTGGTCGCTGCGCTGGCCGCCACCCGCACCGCGCCGCTGGCGGCCCTGGAAGTCGACGAGATGCACGTTCCGCACGTCGCCGACGCCGTCGAGCCCGCCGTCATCATTTTGCTGAACCTGTCCCGCGACCAACTGGACCGGGTCGGCGAGATCAACGTCATCGAACGCGCGCTGCGGACCGGCCTGGCCCGGCACCCGAAGGCCGTCGTCGTCGCCAACTGCGACGACGTGCTGATGACGTCGGCGGCCTGGGACTGCCCGAATGTGGTGTGGGTGGCCGCGGGCGGTTCGTGGTCCAACGACTCGGTCAGCTGTCCGCGCAGCGGTGAGGTCATCGTCCGCGAGAAAGGCCATTGGTATTCGACCGGCGCCGACCTCAAGCGGCCCAGCCCGCAGTGGTGGTTCGACGACCAGACGTTGCACGGGCCCGACGGCCTGGTCCTGCCGATGGAGCTGGCGCTGCCCGGTGCGGTGAACCGGGGCAACGCCGCCCAGGCGGTGGCCGCGGCGGTGGCGCTGGGCGCCGACCCGGCGAAAGCGGTGGCCGCCGTGTCCGCGGTCGACGAGGTCGCGGGGCGTTACCGGACCGTCCGGGTCGATGCGCATGAGGCGCGGATCCTGCTGGCCAAGAACCCCGCCGGCTGGCAGGAGGCGCTGTCGATGGTGGACAAGCGGGCGGCCGGGGTGGTCATCTCCGTCAACGGCCAGGTGCCCGACGGCGAGGACCTGTCGTGGCTGTGGGACGTCCGCTTCGAAGACTTCGGGGAGACACCCGTCGTCGCCGCCGGCGAACGCGGCACCGACCTGGCGGTCCGCCTGGAGTATGCGGGCGTGCCGCACACGCTGGTGCACGACACGGTGAGCGCCATCGCGTCGTGCCCGCCCGGGCGGGTGGAAGTCGTCGCCAACTACACGGCGTTCCTTCAGTTGCAGCGAGCGTTGGCGCGCCGTGGCTGATTCGATGGTGCGGATCGGGCTGGTGCTGCCCGATGTGATGGGGACCTACGGCGACGGCGGCAACGCCGTGGTGCTGCGGCAGCGGCTGCGGCGGCGCGGCATCCCCGCCGAGGTCGTCGAGATCACGCTCGCCGACCCGGTGCCCGAGTCGTTGGACCTGTACACGCTGGGCGGGGCGGAGGACTACGCGCAGCGGCTGGCGACCAGGCACCTGCTGAGATACCCCGGGCTGCAGCGCGCCGCGGAGCGGGGCGCGCCGGTGCTGGCGATCTGTGCGGCGGTGCAGGTGCTCGGGCACTGGTATGAGACGTCGGCCGGAGAACGGGTCGACGGCGTGGCGCTGCTCGACGCGACCACCTCGCCGCAACCGAAACGCACCATCGGCGAGCTCGTGAGCAAGCCGCTGGTGGCCGGGCTGACCCAGCCGCTGACCGGATTCGAGAACCACCGCGGCGGCACCAGCCTGGGAGCTGCGGCCTCGCCGCTGGGATCGGTGATCAGGGGCGCGGGCAACCGGGCCGACCCCGCCGGCAACGGCCTCGACGGCGCCGTACAGGGCTCCGTCTTCGCGACCTACATGCACGGGCCGTGCCTGGCCCGTAACCCGGAGCTGGCGGACCTGCTGCTCGGCAAGGTGGTCGGCGAACTAGCGCCACTGCAGCTACCCGAGGTGGAGTTGCTGCGCCGCGAGCGGCTGGCGGCGTGTGGCGTCAGTGTCGCGGGAGTAGCGCGCAACTAGACCATGGCCCGGCGGCCAGTCAGGGCACGGCCCAGGGTGAGCTCGTCGGCGAACTCCAAGTCACCGCCCATCGGCAGCCCGGACGCGATCCGCGTCACGGTCAGGCCGGGGATGTCGCGCAACATCCGAACCAGGTAGGTTGCGGTCGCCTCGCCCTCGGTATTGGGGTCGGTGGCGATGATCACCTCGGTGATGTCGACGTCGTCGACCCGTTCCCCGATCCGGCTCAGCAGCTCGCGGATGCGCAGCTGGTCGGGTCCCACCCCGGACAGCGGGTCGAGCGCACCGCCCAGCACGTGGTAGCGGCCGCGGAACTCCCGGGTGCGCTCGACGGCCTGGACGTCCTTCGGCTCTTCGACCACACACACCAGGGAGCCGTCGCGGCGCGGATCCGCACAGATGCGGCACCGCTCGTCGTCGGAGACGTTGCCGCACACCGCGCAGAACCGCACGCCCTCCCGCACCCGGGCCAGCACCGCCGTCAACCGGTCGATGTCGTGCGGTTCAACCGAGAGCAGGTGGAAGGCGATCCGCTGGGCGCTCTTGGGTCCGATTCCCGGCAGCTTGCCCAACTCGTCGATCAGATCCTGGACGGGTCCTTCGAACATGCGGGTGCGAAAGTCTTAGAGCCCCGGCACCTGGGTCGGAGGTGCGGGCGGTGGGGCCGGTGGGCCTCCCATGCCGCCGGCCAACGCCCCCAACCGCTCCTGGGCCATCTTGGTGACCTGCTTGGACGCGTCGGTCATGGCGCCGACGATCAGGTCCTGCAGCGTTTCGACGTCCCCCGGGTCGACAACCTTGGGATCGATCTTCACCGCGACCACCTCGCCGCTGCCCTTGACGACGACTTCGACCAACCCGCCGCCGGCCCGCCCGTGCACTTCGGCGTTCGCGAGTTGTTGCTGAGCTTCCAGTAACCGCTGCTGCATCTGCTGCGCCTGGGCAAGCAGCTGCGACATATCGCCTCCGGGTTGCATGACAATCCCCTTGCATCTCAGTCTCGACTTGGTTTCGCCTGTGCGTGTTGGGCGATTCGAAACTCCCAGCGTAGACCGCGCGACGTTACCTTGGCGCCGTGGACCTACGAGTGAGCAGGCGTGTCGGGATCAAGCTGGTGGTAAGCGCGCTGGTTGCCGGTTCAGCGGCACTGAGCCCGACCGCGACCCAGGTCGCGAGCGGGGCACCTTCCAACATCGCCGGCATGGTCGTCTTCATCGACCCCGGGCACAACGGCTCCAATGACGCGTCCATCAACCGCCAGGTGCCCACCGGCCGCGGCGGCACGAAGGACTGCCAGGCCAGCGGGACCACCACCAACAGCGGCTACCCGGAGCACACGTTCACCTGGGACACCGCGCTGCGGGTCCGCGCCGAGCTGAACGCCCTCGGCGTGCGGACCGCGCTGTCCCGCGGCAACGACACGGGGTTGGGCCCGTGTGTCGATGAGCGCGCCAACATGGCCAACGCCCTGCATCCCAACGCGATCCTGAGCATCCACGCCGACGGCGGCCCGCCGTCCGGCCGCGGATTCCACGTCAACTACTCGGCCCCGCCGCTCAACCAGGCTCAGGCCGGGCCGTCAGTGCAGTACGCCCGGATCATGCGCGACCAGATGCAGGCGTCGGGCATCCCGCCGGCCACCTACATCGGCCAGAACGGCCTGTACGGGCGGTCGGATCTGGCCGGCCTGAACCTGGCGCAGTACCCGTCGATTCTGGTGGAGTGCGGAAACATGAAGAACCCGGTGGATTCGGCGCTGATGGAGTCCGCGGAGGGCCGGCAGAAGTACGCCGACGCCATGGTTCGCGGTGTCGCCGGATTCCTGTCCACTCAGGGCCAGGCGCGCTAGCTTTCCAGTTCGTTCTTCAGGTTCTGCAGGACCTCGCCCTGGATTCTCTTCAATCCCATTGGCGCGAAAGTCTTTTCGAAGAAGCCCTTGACGCCGCCCGCGCCGTTCCACGAGGTCTTGACGGTGACGCTGGAACCGGGACCGGCGGGTGCCACCGTCCAGTTGGTGACCATGGAGGAGTTCGCGTCCTTCTCGATGACGGTGTGGCCGGCGACGTCGACGTTCACCTGCACGTCGCGCACACGTGACTTGGTGGCCTGCAACCTCCACTTGGCGACGGTGCCGGCCCCTTGCCCGCCCTGCAGCACCTCATAGCCGCTGTACTGCGGGGACAGGATCTTCGGGCGCACCGTCTGATAGTCCGCGACGGCGGAGAGAGTGGCCGCCGGGTCGGCACCGATCAAAATCGTGCTGGCTGCGCTCACCTGTCCCAAGACAACTCCTCGTTCGGTCCTCGTTCGGTCCACTCGTGGCGGCGCCCGCGTGCGGGTGCACGGGGTGTTTCCGAAGACTAGGGTATATGTGGTGCCTGTCCCAGGATCTGCGCTCCCGGCTCATGCAGCGGGCGTCGACCGGTTGATGACGAGCTATCGATCCATCCCGGCAACGTCCGTCGTCCGGCTTGCCAAGCCGACGTCTAATCTGTTCCGCGCCCGCACGAAAAGCGATGGGCGCGGCCTGGACACCTCGGGCCTGACCGGCGTCTTGTCCGTCGACCCGGAGAGCCGCACCGCGGACGTGGCCGGCATGTGCACGTACGAGGATTTGGTGGCCGCGGCGCTGCCGTACGGACTTTCGCCACTGGTGGTCCCGCAATTGAAGACCATCACGCTCGGCGGCGCGGTCAGCGGCCTGGGTATCGAGTCGGCGTCCTTTCGCAATGGTCTGCCGCACGAATCGGTGCTGGAAATGGATATCCTCACCGGCGCGGGCGAATTGCTCACGGTGTCGCGCAGCCAATACCCCGACCTGTTCCGCGCTTTTCCGAATTCTTATGGGACGCTTGGTTATTGCACCCGATTGCGGATCGAGCTGGAGCCGGTCGCGCCGTTCGTGGCGTTGCGGCACGTCCGGTTCCGGTCCGTACCCGAGCTGGTCGCCGCGATGGAACGCATCATCGACACCGGCGGACAGGGCGGCACTCCGGTGGACTATCTCGACGGAGTGGTGTTCAGCCCCGACGAAAGCTATCTCTGCGTGGGCAGGCGAACCGCCACCCCGGGACCTGTCAGCGACTACACCGGAAAGAACGTCTATTACCAGTCCATCCGGCACCACTCCCCCGGCTTGGACGGCGCCCAGGAGGCAACCAAGGACGACCGCTTGACGATCCACGATTACCTGTGGCGCTGGGACACGGACTGGTTCTGGTGCTCGCGGGCTTTCGGCGCGCAGAACCCGGCGGTGCGGCGCTGGTGGCCGCGCCGGTACCGGCGCAGCAGCGTCTACTGGAAGCTCGTCGCCATGGACAGGCGCTTCGGCGTATCCGACCGGATCGAGAAGCGGCACGGGCGCCCTCCGCGCGAGCGGGTGGTGCAGGACGTCGAGGTGCCGGTCGAACGGACCGCCGAATTCCTGGAGTGGTTCGCCGAGCGCGTGCCCATCGCACCGGTGTGGTTGTGCCCGTTGCGGCTACGCGATCCTGAGGGGTGGTCCCTGTACCCGATGCGGCCCGACCACACCTACGTCAACATCGGCTTCTGGTCGTCGGTGCCGGCCGGGTCGTCCGATGGTGCCACCAACCGGCTGATCGAGGCGAAAGTCAGCGAGCTCGACGGGCACAAGTCGCTGTATTCCGACGCCTTTTACACCCGCGAAGAGTTTGACGAGCTCTATGGCGGGGAGGTCTACAACACTGTCAAGAAAGCCTACGATCCCGATTCCCGGCTCCTCGATTTATACGCGAAGGCGGTACAACGGCGATGACCACGACACGGGACTCCAACCGCACCACAACGGGGAAGCTCAGCATGGCGGAGGTCTTGGAGATCTTTGCCGCGACCGGCCGCGACCCACTGAAGTTCACCGCCTACGACGGGAGCTTGGCGGGCAGCCCGGACGCCGACCTCGGGCTGGACCTGCGTTCCCCGCGGGGCGCCACTTACCTGGCCACCGCGCCCGGCGAACTCGGCCTCGCGCGGGCGTACGTGGCGGGTGACCTGGAACCCTACGGTGTCCATCCGGGCGATCCGTATCCGTTGCTCAAGACGCTGACCGACAGGGTCCAGTTCAAGCGGCCGCCGGCGCGCGTGCTCGCCCATGTCGTCCGTTCGATCGGCATCGAGCGGCTGGTGCCGGTCGCGCCGCCGCCGCAGGAGGCGCCGCCGCGGTGGCGGCGGGTCGCCGAGGGCCTGACGCACAGCAAGACCCGCGACGCTGGCGCCATACAGCACCACTACGACGTGTCCAACACGTTCTACGAGTGGGTGCTCGGCCCGTCGATGACCTACACGTGCGCGGTCTACCCCGACGCCGACGCGAGCCTGGAAGAGGCCCAGGACAACAAGTACCGCCTGGTCTTCGAGAAGTTGCGGCTACAGCCGGGCGACCGGCTCCTCGATGTCGGCTGCGGCTGGGGCGGCATGGCGCGCTATGCGGCGCGGCACGGCGTCCGGGTTATCGGTGCGACGCTGTCGGCCGAGCAGGCGAAGTGGGCACAAATGGCGATCGCCGACGAAGGGCTGGCCGAGCTCGCCGAGGTGCGGCACTCCGACTACCGCGACGTGCCCGAAGTGGGATTCGACGCCGTCTCGTCGATCGGGTTGACCGAGCACATCGGCGTGCGCAACTATCCCGCCTACTTCGGTTTCCTGAAATCCAAGCTGCGCACCGGCGGCCTGCTGCTCAATCACTGCATCACCCGCCACGACAACAAGTCGACGTCCTTCGCCGGCGGGTTCACCGACCGTTACGTCTTCCCCGACGGGGAGTTGACCGGCTCGGGACGCATCACGTCCGAGGTTCAGGACGCCGGCCTGGAAGTGTTGCACGCGGAGAACTTCCGGCACCACTACGCGATGACCCTGCGCGACTGGTGCCGCAACCTCGTCGAGCACTGGGACGAAGCCGTCGCCGAGGTTGGCCTGGCGACCGCCAAGGTATGGGGTCTGTACATGGCGGCTTCCCGGGTGGCATTCGAGCAGAACAACCTGCAGCTGCATCACGTGCTGGCCGCCAACGTCGACGCGCGCGGAAATGATGAATTGCCGCTGCGGCCCTGGTGGACGCCCTAGGCGTTATCGATCCGCCGGGCCCCGAGCTCGCTCTGCAGTAGCTCCAGCGCAGCCTCTTCGGGGTCGCGCCGCGGGGCCGACTGGTCGCTGCGTCCGGCCTCGGCGAGCATGTGTTCTTCCTCGTCGCGCTGAGCGGCTACCACGTCGGGCGCCGGCTCTTCCACCGGGGGGGTCGCCGGGCTCGCTTCCGCCGGGACCGGCGCACCCGCTTCACACCGCACCCGCCAGTTCACGCCGAGCGCGTCCTTGAGGGCTTCGGCGATGACCTCGGCGTTGCGCTGTTCGCACAGCCGCTTGGCCAGCGGCGCCGACGCGTGGGTCAGCACCAGGGTGTCGCCCTCTAACGCGCGGACGGTGGCGCCGGCCAGCATCACCTCGGTGGTGCGGCTCCGCTGGCGCACCTTGTCGCGCACGGTCGGCCACATCGTCCGCACCGCCGCGGCGTTGAGCTCACCGGGCGCGGAGGCCGATTCTGCTGCCGGAGCCGGTTGCGGCGCGGGCTCAGGCTTCGGGTCAGGGCCGGGCTCGGGCTTGGCCTCGGGCTTGGGCTCGGGCTTGGGCTCGGAAGCGACGGCAGCCCGCGCCCGCCGCGGCGACGCAGCCGGCGGGGCAATCGCGGGCGCGGCATGGGCTTCCTGCGGGATGGACATGTCCAGGCGGTTCTCGATCCGCTCGACGCGCTGCAGCAGCGCCGATTCGGCATCGCTGGCCGAGGGCAGCAACAGGCGCGCGCACACGACTTCGAGCAGCAGCCGCGGCGCCGTCGCACCGCGCATCTCCCCCAGGCCGGCCTGCACCACCTCGGCGTAGCGGGTCAGGGTCGCCGGCCCGATCCGCGCCGCCTGCTCGCGCATCCGGTCCAACACGTCCTCTGGCGCATCCACCACGCCGCGGCTCGCGGCGTCCGGAACCGCTTGCATCAGGATGAGATCCCGGAATCGCTCGAGGAGATCGGTGGCGAAGCGCCGCGGGTCGTGACCGGCGTCGATCACCGACTCGACCGCGCCGAACAACGCGGCCGCATCGGCAGCGGCGAGAGCGTCGACGGCGTCGTCGATCAAGGCGACGTCGGTGGCGCCCAGCAGGCCCAGTGCCCGCTGGTATGTCACGTGGTCGTTTTCGGCCCCGGCCAAGAGCTGGTCGAGCACCGACAGCGTGTCGCGCGGCGAGCCACCGCCGGCACGGATCACCAGCGGGTACACCGCGTCGTCGACGCGGACGTTCTCCTGCTCGCAGATGCGGCCGATCAGCGCCCGCATGGTCTTCGGCGGCAGCAGCCGGAACGGGTAGTGGTGGGTGCGCGACCGGATCGTCGGCAGCACCTTCTCCGGTTCGGTGGTGGCGAAGATGAAGATGAGGTGTTCGGGCGGTTCCTCGACGATCTTGAGCAGCGCGTTGAAGCCCGCCGTGGTCACCATGTGGGCTTCGTCGATGATGAACACGCGGTAGTGCGACTGCGCCGGCGCGTAGAACGCGCGGTCGCGGAGCTCGCGGGTGTCGTCCACGCCACCGTGGCTGGCGGCGTCGAGTTCCACGACGTCGATGCTGCCGGGGGCGTTGGGCGCCAGCCCGGTGCAGGAATCGCACACGCCGCACGGATGGGCCGTGGGCCCCTGCACGCAGTTAAGCGACCGGGCCAGGATGCGCGCCGACGACGTCTTTCCGCAGCCTCGCGGCCCGGAGAACAGGTACGCGTGGTTGATGCGGCCGGCCTCCAGCGCGACGGACAGCGGCTCGGTGACGTGCTCCTGCCCCACCACCTCGGCGAAGGTCGCCGGTCGGTACTTGCGGTAGAGCGCCACGGTCAGCCAGGCTACCGGCGCGCGGTGACGGGCGTGTACCGCGGAGTGGGCGCGGGCACCCGGGCGCGGGAAGCGGAAACGCCTTGACGCGCTGACTCTGCGCTCAGGGCGGCGGTCACTCGCGACATTTGCGCCGTGAGCGCAAAGTGAAGTCGGTACGCCCGCCCTCAGCCCAGGCTCGAAGCCGGGGAGGCCAGCCGGGACTCGGTGGCGGCCAGCAGCGCGCAGGTCGCCAGCCCGTCGACCGCGTCACGCAGGTCCGGCAGCGACGGGAACGTGGGCGCGATCCGGATGTTCTTGTCCTCCGGGTCTTTGCGGTAGGGGAATGACGCGCCCGCCTCGGTCACTGCGATGCCCGCGTCCTTGGCCAGGGCGACGGTCCGCCGCGCCGTGCCGGGCAGCACGTCGAGGCTGATGAAGTAGCCGCCCTCGGGTTCGGTCCAGGAGGCGATCTTGGCTTCGCTCAGGCGCCGGTCCAGGATTTCCTGCGCCAGCGCGAACTTCGGTGCCAGGATCTGCTGGTGGCGAAGCATGTGCAGGCGCACACCGTCCGCGTCGCCGAAGAAGCGCAGGTGCCGCAGCTGGTTGACCTTGTCCGGCCCGATCGACTTCTTCCCGGCGTATTGCAGGTACCAGGCGATGTTGCCCAGGGATCCGCCCAGGAAGCTGACGCCGGCGCCGGCGAAGGTGATCTTTGAGGTGGACGCGAAGACGTACGGCCGGTTCGGGTTGCCGGCCTTGGCCGCCAGGCCCAGCACGTCGACTTGGGGGACGAACGCGTTCGTCAGGGTGTGCACCGCATACGCGTTGTCCCAGAACAGTCGGAAATCGGGCGCCGCGGTCCGCATCTGGACGAGCCGGCGGACCGTCTCCCACGAGTAGGTGACCCCAGTCGGATTGGCGAACACCGGCACCGCCCACATGCCCTTGACGGCCGGGTCCACGGCCACCAGCTCTTCGATCAGGTCGACGTCCGGCCCGTCCGGCAGCATCGGAACGGGGATCATCTCGATTCCCATCGTCTCGGTGATGGCGAAGTGCCGGTCGTAGCCGGGGACCGGGCAGAGGAACTTGACGCTCGGTTCGTCCTTCCAGGGGCGTTGCGAGTCGACGCCGCCGTACAGCATGCAGAAGGCGACGTGGTCGTGCATCAGCTCCAGGCTGGAGTTGTTTCCCGCGATCAGGTTCGGCACCGGGATACCGAGCAACTCGGCGAAGATCGCCCGCAACTCGGGCAGGCCGTTGAGGCCGCCGTAGTTGCGGGTGTCGGTGCCCTCGCTGTCCCGGTAGGAGTCTCCCGGCAGGCTGAGCAGCGCATTGGACAGGTCCAGCTGTTCCGGCGACGGCTTGCCGCGGGTCAGGTCCAACGCCAGCTTCTTGGCCTGCAACTCCGCGTAGTCCTGTTGATTGCGCGCGTGCGCGGCTGCCAACTCTTCGGGGCTGAGGGTTTCCAGCGACACGTGCGCCCTTTCGCTGCAGAGTGGCGATCGCAAGCGCGGCGCAGCAGGCGCTGGGGGCACCTTCCGCTCGCGGGGGACGGGTCGCCGCTCGATCACACATAGGGGACCCCGCGCACCCGACAGAGCCCATTGACCCTTGCTGCCTTCCGGCCCTGGGGGAGTTCACAGGATAGACGCCGCGCGGGGTCCACGGTGAGTCTAGTACCTCCAGCGGATCGCCTGGCAGCGGCTACTGGCGGCGCGTACCGCGCGCTCGGCTACCATGGCCACGGAGGATTCGCCTAGTGGCCTATGGCGCTCGCCTGGAACGCGGGTTGGGTTAACAGCCCTCGCGGGTTCAAATCCCGCATCCTCCGCCAAGGGTTCGCACTGCGGACGTGCACGACATCGGTGTGCGATCGGGCTTGGATCGGTGTGGTCGCCGTTAGGCTCGCTTGAACCGACCGGCATGAGGAGGCGTATGGGGCGCAAGGTCGCCATACCGTGGCACGCGTTGTTCTCGATCGCTGCCGGCGTCCTCTATTTCTTTTTCGTGCTGCCCCGCTGGCCTGAGTTGATGGGCGACACGACGCATACGCTCGGGAACGCCCTGCGGATCGTGACGGGCGCGCTGCTGGCGCTCGCGGCACTCCCCGTGGTGTTCACGCTGCTGCGGACCCGCAAGCCAGAGTTGGGCACCCCGCAACTGGCCCTGTCCATGAGGCTGTGGTCGATCGTGGCCCACGTGCTGGCCGGGGTGCTGATCATCGGCACCGCGATCAGCGAATACTGGCTCACGCTCGATGCCGCCGGACAGTACTTGTTCGGGATCTACGGCGCCGCCGCCGCGATCGGCGTGCTCGGGTTCGTCGCCTTCTACCTCTCGTTCGTCGCCGAGTTGCCGCCTCCGCCGCCGAAACCGATCAAGCCGAAGAAGCCGCAAGAGGCGCGGTCTGCGCCGCAAGAAGGGCGACGAAGGAGACACCGAACAGACCGAGCCGCCGGCCGACGACGCCGACGAAGCCGCGGAGACGGATGCCGCCGAAACCGAAGAAGCCGAGGCCCCGGAAGAAGCGGCAGTCACGGCCGAAGCCGACGAACCGCGGGCGGAAGCCCAGGCGGGGACCGAGGCGGCACCGGCGACCACCGAAGACACGGAAGACACCGGAAGACACGGAAGACACCGAAGACACCGAAGAGGCACCCGGCGGGTTGCGTAACCGCCGCCCCACGGGCAAGGGGTCGCATCGGATACGACGCCGCCGCACGCGCAGCGGCGTGGCGGTAGAAGCTCGCGACGAGTAGTCAGTCCTTGCGCTTGAGGCGCTCGACGTAGGCGGCCACACGCTGCTGCGTCTGATCGGCGGCCCAGACTTGGCGGACTTCGGTGTCGACATCGGCCGCCGCCCGGATCCGCTCCATGGTGGGCGCCCTGAGCCGGGCCTTGGTTTGGCTATAGGCGTCGGCCGCGATCCCGCCGAGGTCGGCTGCCTCCGCCACCGCGGCGTCCACGAGACCGTCGGCGACGACGCGGTGCGCGAGTCGGGTCGCGACGGCCTCCGACCCCCGGTAGGTGCGCCCGCCGAGCAACACGCCCTCGGCGCTGTCGCCGCAGGCGTAGCGCATCACCTCGAGCGCGGCGACCGGGAACGGCAAGCCGACGCGCACCTCGGAGGCCCCGATCTGCGCATCGGGGGTGATCAGACGGCGGTCACAGGCGCACGCCAGCACGCAGCCGCCCGCTATGGCCGCGCCGTTGATTGCGGCCACGGTTGGTCCCGGATAGCAGAACACCGCCTCGAACGCCTCGGACAATGCCGGCAGCAGCCGGTCGGTGTAGCCGGCACCGCCCTCCAACACGCGGTTGAGGTCCACCCCGGCGCTGAAGGCGCGCCCGGCGCCGGTGACGACGAGCGCGCCGGCGCCCGAACGTGCCAGGTCGCCGACCGCCAGGGTCAGCTCTTCGAGTAGCTCCACGTCCTGGGCGTTGACGCGCCCAGACGACAACGTCAGGATCTGCACCGACCCCGTTGTCTGGATCTCGATCATCAGCGGCTCCCTGACACGAGGACGACGGGAATGTCGGTGTTCTCGTCAGTGTGATAGCTCGCGCACACCCGGTGGTAGCCGTCGGCGATCTGCAACGGAACACCCGTCGTATAGTCGCCCCGCACCAGCAGGATCGGCGACAGCGGTTGCCCCTTCTTGATCCTGGCCAGATCCGCGGCGACGTGCGGGTTGTCGACGGGTAACAGCCCCAGCTGCGCCGCCCGCAGGATGTCCTTGGCCTTCTTGTGCGCGAGGCCGCCGGCCCGCAGCCGCTGCGTCAACTCGTCGACGGTGGGTGAGTCCGCAAGCAGCGCAAGGTAATCAGCCGCCGCCGGAAAATCGTGGGCCTCAGGCTTGTCCAGCCATTTCACGCTGGCCATCGGCGCCTCCCTTCCTCTGCTCTCGTTGCGTGCGACATCGACGCAGCGTACCGGTCACCCGCACGAAATTTGGGATCGGTAGCTCATCGGCCGTTCTGTACTTGCCGCATGTCGACGCCATCGGGGCGGCGCATAGATGAAGGGAATCACCCGTGAAACGTGTTCTCGCGGCAGCAATCGGGACTCTTGGCACGGCCTCAGTGGCGCTGGTGGGCTGTTCGAGCGGGGGCCACACGGGCGCGCCGGCCTCGAGCACGGCGCCCAGCGTCTCGACCGGCACAGGAGCCCAGGTCAAGGTGGCCGGCACCGACCTCGCCGGCCTGGACCCGGCGTCGGTCACCTGCGTCAAGACCGGCGGCAAGATCAACATCGGCAGTGGGTCCAGCGGCGGCCGGCAGGCGCTGGCGGTCGTGATGACCGACGAGGCCACCCCGAAGGTGGAGTCGCTGGCCATGGTCGTCGACGGCAACGCGCTGTCGGTGGCTAACAACATGGGCGCGAAGGTGGGTTCGGCCAACGTGGCGGTGGACGGCAAGACCTACACCATCACCGGCCAGGCCCAGGGCGCGGACATGAAGAACCCGATGGCCGGCATGATCACCAAGGACTTCGACATCAAGGTGTCCTGCGGCTGATGGGTTCCCCCACTGGCGGCGGGCGTGGCTTCGGCACACGTCCGCCGCTTCGCGGACTTATGATGCAGCCGTGTCGATCACCGGTGAGCTGCAGCGCGCGCGCCGCCTGGCTTTCGCTGACGACGAATCCGCCGCCCGAGACCTGCTGCTGTCGCTGATGCCGGCGATCGGGCGGGAGGATCGGGACGACCTGATGCTGGAAGTCCTTGCGCAGCTTGGCGAGATCTACCTCGCTCGCGGGGCAGTCGACGGGGTGCAAGAGTCCATCGGGCGCATCGGCGACTGTCTGGCCGCCTACTCGGCGATTGCCGCCGGCGCAAGACCGGAGGCCGCCGGTCAGGTCCGCATGTCCGGCACCGAGGTGGCACACATGATCCGCCGCTATTCGCGGCGGATGCACTTTCTGCAGGCCGGTTTGGCGGCGGCACTCGGGGATCACGAAGGCGCGGCGGCCGCGCTGGCCGAGCTGGCGGACGGCTGCGACCGATTCGCCGATCTCGCCGACGAGCACGCATACCTACGCGGCTGCGCGCACGTATTGTGCGCGACCGCCCTTTGCGACGACGACCTGCACCCCCGGTCAGTTCCATTGTGGGAACAGGTGCTTGGCGACATCGACGACGTCGGCGGCGAGTTCGCCAACCACTTCCTGACGACCGCGGCCACCGCATACGGCAGGTTCTGCGTCGAAACCGGGCGTTTGGCGGAAGCGGAACCATGGTTGCGTCGCGCCGAGGCTCGCGCCGAGGCGAACGGGTGGGAACTGGCGAAGGCCACAGCGCAGTTGGAGCGCGCCGCGGGATGCTGGTTGGTGGGAGACCACGAGAGCACGGAGCGGCTGGTATCGGAGGCCTACCCCGTCATCGCACGCTACTCCCGGGCCCACGACGTGGCCCGCTGCTGGTTGTATCTGGGTTTCACCCGGCTCGCCTCCGGAGCGTTGGAAGCCGCAGACGACTGCTGGAAGCATGCCGAGCGGCACTGGCGCGAACTGGGAAAGCCCTTGCACATCCACCGAATCCTATTGCAGCGGAGTTGGATCCCGATCTTTTGGAGCCGCTTCGCAGAGGCGGTGGAGCTGATCGCGCAAGCCAGGCAGATGCTCGACTCGTCACCGCGCAGCAGTTGGCTGCAGTACGCCCGCCTGGACAGCCACCTGGGCACGGTGTGGCGTGCGGATGCGTTGGCGGACCTGGGATTCGACGGCTCCGGCGACCCGGACGAGACCCTGCAGGAAACCGAGGAGCGGCAGGCCGAGTCGCTAGGCATCCTGCGCGGTGAGGTCGGCACGCCGCAGTATCGGCGCGCGATGGCAAAGCTCGAACAGGCCGCGGAGCTCAAGGTGCCCGCCGCCCTGGCGGTGGACTCGGTGCGGTATTCGATCACCGACGCGGACGCGAGGTCGCGGTGGGCCGCCAGCGTCTCGGCGCCGATCCTCGCCGGCGCCTTCGCCGTCGCGTGGGAGTGGGAGAACACCGGACTGGTCAGTGAACTCGTCGAGTATCACAGCGCGCGAGGGACGTTCGACGCGCCGCCCAGGCGTCCCGACGTCGGTGAGTGGGCGTCGACGGCCACTCCTACGGTGCTCGTCGACGTCGGTGAAGCCCTGGCCGCGGCCGGCCCCCCGGCGCGCGGCGGGGGGCCGCTGACGCGGCTCGGCCCGCTGCCCCCGTTGCGGATGGAGCCGGATGCCGCGCCGATCATGAGTCACTATCGCGAGCTGGCGCTCCAACGGTATGGGTGTGCCGTCACGGCTGACGAACCCGCCTGGTCGACCTGGCCATGAGCGAGCGGGACCGACCGACTCTGGTCCTGCGATACGCCGACGTCGGTATCGCCACCTACGCCAGCCTGCGGGTCGTCGGGCAGCCGTCGCGAACGGTCGCCTGGGTGGTCGAGGAGCCGATCCTGCTCGCCGCCCTGCAGGAGTTGGCCGACGCCTTACCCGAGCCGCACGGACCCGAGGACCGCCGCGATGCGCTCGAACGGGCGCTGACCCGAGGGCCGTTCGCGCGGCCGGACACCGAGCTGACCGTCGCCTACATGCTCGGCGTGCTGCTGATCGGAACCGCCGGGTGGCAGCTGCTGACGGAGTGCATGGCGTCGCCGCGCGCGGTGCTGTTCGTCTCGCCCACCGCGCGGCTGGCGCGGGTCCCCTGGGGTCTGTTGGCGGTGCCGAAATCGGGCCCCGGCAAGGAGGAATTGGTCCGCGCCCGCCAGGAGGCCATCACCGCCAGCGGCCGCGTGGCCGCCCGCATCCCGTGGCAGCTCGCCGACATCGACGACCACACCGACGGCCAACGGCTGATCGAGTTGGTCGACGTACTGATGGCGGCGCCACAGAGCATCGTGCACTCCCCGCGCGCACCGGCAGGATGGCAGAGCCGGCGAGACAACCCGCCGTTGTTGGTCCTCGACCCTCGGGTGCCGGGGCAGCTGCCCGACTCGGCGCTCGGGTCGGTGCTCGGCCGGCCCTCGGCGCAGACCCCGTTGGCGCTGCACTACGCGGAGCTGATGCGACGCGCGCCGGCTACTGCCGGACGCCGACGATGCGGTCGAACTGTTCCGCCGCCGGGACGCCGACCGCGCCTGGCTGGCCAGGCTGCTGTCCCGGGCCCCCAGCCGATTCATGTACGTCGGGCATGCCAGTTCGGCCGAGGGTCGGGCCGATCGCGCCGCCCTGCACCTCGCGTGCACGGCGGAGGCGCCGGGTGACGGTGCGGCGATCGGTGACCACCGACCGCTCACCGCCTCGGACCTGATGTCGTTGCAGCTGCCGATACCGCCGCGCGTGGCCCTGCTGGCCTGCGGGTCGGGCGGCGACTACCAATTCGACGAGGCGACCGGTCTGGTGGCGGCGATGATCCTGGGCGGCGCCGAGTTGGTGACCGCCACCTTGTGGTCACTCCCCACGGCCGCGGCGTACCGACAGTTCGCCGGTGAGCACAGCGTCGACCCGATGGCCGCCGTGGTCATCGCCGTGGACGCCGCACACGACGAGGCCGAGGGCGGCCGCGCGGTCAACCGTTGGCAGCGGGAGCAGATGCGGCGCTGGCGCGAGGGTGACCTGGCCGCCAGCCCGCTGTACTGGGCGGCGATGGTCACCTTCGCCGTGGACGGCGCCCGGTAGCGCTCACACGGATGCGAGCCATGACACGGGCCGGACGTCAGCGGGCGACGTTCAGGTTCGCCGTCCCCACCCGCTACCGAGCCCAACTTTTCGCCTGCCGGTTTGCGGCCGCAGCCCCTATCCTGTGCCAATGAGCGCGGATCCGCAGGTGGCGCCTGCCGTCGCGGTGGCGTACCCACGCCGGTCGGTCATCGACCGGGCGTGGCGGGCAATCGGTCCGGGCGTCGACGTGCTCAGCAGTGACGACGGCGGACCGTTGAGCCGGACCGTCAAACGCATCATCGACCCGCTGGTGTTGCGGCTGCGATCCAACCCGCAGTACTCCGCGCCCGTCGTCACCGCCGAGACGGCGGCGGCCATGCACGACGTGATCGTGCGCAGCGGTCCCGAATTGCGCGCTGCAGCAGCATGGTTCGAGACACTCAAGATGGAGCGCCGCAGGCGGCGGATTCGCACCGGAAACGCCCAGGAACTCTACTTTCCGGTGTGTTACGAGCTGGCGGTGACGAAAGGCGCTCCCCCGCCGCACGATCACGACACGGCTGCCGCGGTGCTCGACGCCATCCACCAGGGCCGCGATCGCACCGCCGTCGAAGTGTTGCAGGAATACGTGTCCGATCCTGGCGTCGTCGCCAGGCTGGCCGATCAGCTCGAACGCAGTTGGCACGACGTGCGGGCCGGTCAAACCTTGGCCGGCCCGTTCCTGGCGGAGCTGAGCACCGTTCTGGGGCCGGCCAACAGCCATCGCGCCGCGGCGGCCCGGCAGCGGGTCTGGTCGGCGATGATCGCCGACCAGACCCCGTACAACCTGGGCGCGCTGGCCCACACCGAGACGGACGGACTGCCCTGGTCGATCGTCGAGTTGGGCCTGAGTTCGGCTGCACCACAACGACAGCCGGCGATATCCGGCGGCTACGACGGCGATCGTCCGCTGGATCGCAGCGTGGTCGCCCGGGTCCGCGCGACACTGCGGCGGGCCCTGGACCGCGATGCGTTGCCCGATATCCCGCTGCTGTGCGAGGAAGAGGTGGACCGCGCCTGTGCGCCGTGGGGCTTGCTGGGCGAGGACAAGCAGGCCGCGCTGGTGGCCGGGATCGAGGTCGCCGTCGAGCTGGCGCCACTGGACCAAACCGCCTCCAGCCGTTACGCATTGGCCGCTCAGATCCAAGCGCGGCTCCGCAAGGAGGCTTATGTGTTGCATGCCCGCCGCTATCTCGCTGAGGGCGGCCCGATCCACCCGCGCCAACGGCAGGTGGTGGAGGACCTCGCCGCCTACGCGCAGCCCTACCTGAGCCGGCTGTGGGCGCGACTGCACGGGCGTGACGTCTGGCAGGAGCCGTGCGACGACGTGGACGACGTCCGGTCGCTGCTCGAAGGGGTCGCGCGGTCGGTGAGCCTCGATCACCGGCAACGCATCAAGGCGATGCTGGAGTTGCAGGTGGCCGGATGAGGTTGGTCGCCGATTCCGGCCTCTGGAGCACCGGCCCGATGCGCGCGGCGCCGCCGCTGGTCGCGGTGCTAGAAGTCAGCGGCGCGGTGTTGTCATGGATCGTCGACGAGTCGCTCGATGACCGGGCGGTCGACATGACGTTCACCGACCCGTCGCGGGCGGACTGGCTTTGGCGGGTGGTCGGGGAGTCCGGACACGTCGCGTTGGTCTCCGCCGCCGACGCCATCGACGGCACCGACGAACAACGCATCGACCTCGCGGGCGTCGACGTCGCAGCGGGGCCCCTGGACGCGCTGCGCAGGCTGGCCCTGGGCCACTGGATGCGGCGCTGGTGGCCGGCCAGTCGACGCGACGGTATCCCCGCCCTGGATCGCGCTCTGCTCGACGCCGAGATTGCACTGCTCACCGCCGACGCCCACGGCTACTTCTCCGACGACACATTCGATTCCGATGTCGCCGAGTTACTCGCTCCGCACGCCGACGCCCTCGTCGCCCACCTGCGCGGCGGTGACCCACGCGTCGCCGGCTTGGTGCGGGCCGCGGCGGCCCTGGGCGATGACCTCGGCGTCGACGGTCCGGGCTGGGCGCAACTCTCTGCGGCACTTGACGATTCGGGCGCCACGCTCGATCTGCCGAGCGGGCGCCCTGACGATTACGCGCTGGCGGCCGGCCGGGGCGCGGGGCAGCGCGGCGCAACGGAGATCGCCCGCGGCGACGCGTCCATCAGTTGGAGTGCAGTGCCGCCCGGCATCTTCGATGCGGCCGAGAGCACCGTGGACTGGGCCATCACCGTGGCCGACGCGACGGTGCTGGCCCTCGTCCGGGTGGCGGTCCTCGGACCCGGCCAACCCGCCGGCATCGCGGTCCGACTACGTTCGGGCTCCCTCAGCGGCGCCGGCGAACTGGACGCCGACGGCCGCGCCGTCCTGCCGCTGGCCGACGGCCGGGCGCGGCCGCTGACGGAGTCGGCGGCCTGGGACCACGATTGGTCGGTGACCTCGGTGGCGGTCGGCGCGCCCCTACCCGACGCACCGGAGACACCGGAGACGCGGGAGCGCGTTCGCCGTTGGGCGCGAGCCCGCCTGGACGAGCCGGCGGACGACGCCTTCCTGGCCGAGATTGTGGCCGCAGAAGCCGCGTACTGACCCCTCGGCCGCCGGCGAGGGTGAATCCGACGACCCTCGCGTGTCACGTCGGGAAACGCACTGTCGCCCGGCCGCCCGCGATTCCCTATGCTGAGCGAGTGCCAAACACATATCGGGTCGTGCAGTGGAACACCGGAAACGTCGGCAAGAGTTCGCTGCACTCGATCGTCGACAACCCCGCCTTGGAGCTGGTCGGCTGTTATGCCTGGTCACCGGAGAAGGCCGGCCGCGACGCCGGCGAACTGGCCGGCATCGCGCCCCTCGGGGTGGCGGCTACCAACGACGTCGACGCACTGCTCGCGCTGAAACCGGACTGTGTCGTCTACAACCCCATGTGGATCGACGTCGACGAGCTCGTCCGCATCCTGTCCGCGGGCGTGAACGTGGTGACGACGGCGTCGTTCATCACCGGGCACAACCTCGGTGCCGGCCGCGACCGGATACTGGAAGCCTGCGAGAAGGGCGGCTCGACGATTTTCGGGTCCGGTGTCAGTCCCGGCTTCGCCGAACTGTTGGCCATCGTGTCGGCGATGGTGTGCAACCGGATCGACAAGGTCACCGTCAACGAGGCCGCCGACACCACGTTCTACGACTCACCGGAGACCGAGAAGCCGGTGGGCTTCGGCCAGCCGATCGACCACCCGGACCTGCAGGCGATGGCCGCCAAGGGCACCGCCATTTTCGGCGAGGCGGTCCGGCTGGTGGGCGATGCGCTGGGCGTGGAGCTCGACGAGGTGAAGTGCGTGGCCGAGTTCGCCCAGACCACGGCGGACCTCGAGATGGCGTCCTGGACCATCCCCGCGGGATGCGTCGCGGGCACCTACATCAGCTGGCAGGGCATTGTCGGCGGCACAACGCTCATCGACCTGAATGTCCGGTGGCGCAAGGGACAGACTCTCGAGCCCGACTGGAAGATCGAGCAGGACGGCTGGGTGATCCAGATCGACGGGCAGCCCACGGTGACAACCAAGGTCGGCTTTCTGCCGCCGCCGTACTTTGCGGCCACGACGATCGAGGAATTCATGACGCTCGGCCACATCATGACCGCGATGCCCACCATCAACGCCATCCCCGCCGTCGTCGCCGCGGCCCCCGGCATCGCCACCTACGCAGACCTGCCGCTGACCCTTCCCCGCGGCTACGCGTGTGTCAGCATGGAGCGGTGAGTCCCCACCACGTCGCCCGGGCCGTCATTCTCGCGGTCGCAACGTGTTCGGTGATGTTGAGCGGACCGGCCGCGCACGCCGATGCGTGCCCGGCGGTCGAGGTCGACTTCGCGCGCGGCACCGGCCAGCCGCCCGGCGTGGGCAACGTGGGCCAGGCCTTCATCGACGCACTGGATTCGCAGATCTCCGCGCGGCCGTTGGGTGTCTATGCGGTCAATTATCCAGCGACACAGGCCTTTGCGGCGAGCGCCCAAAACGGTGCAGACGATCTCGTCGCGCACGTCCAGGACATGATCGGGCGATGCCCCAACACCCGACTGGTGCTGGGCGGGTTTTCTCAGGGCGCGGGTGTCGTCGACTTGGCCACGCCGGCCCTACCGCCCCAGGCGGTCGACCATGTTGCGGCGATCGCCCTTTTCGGAAATCCGACGAGCCCGCTCGCCCGTACCCTGTCGGGTGCCGCGTTCGCCCCGGTCGGCCCGCCATACAGCGCGAAGACCACCGACGTGTGCGCCCAGGGTGACCCCGCGTGCTCCGGCGGCGGCAACATCGGGGCGCACGGCTCCTATGTCCAGTCCGGCTTGACGGCTCAGGCCGCGGCGGTGGTCGCCAACGAACTACGGCTCTAGCCGTTCCCCGACACCGCCGCGCGGCGCCGGGCGGGTTTCGCGTAGGGAGCGCCGAGCGGCGGCAGTGCGACCGGCCCCTGATGGCGGGCGGCCTCGACGGCGTTGCGCAGCGGCCCGGCAAGGCCCGCGAAGGATCCCATGTCGAACAGCAACGGCGTCAGGAGCCGGTTGTGGACGAACGCGAAGGCGCTGCCGGCTTCGGGATCGGCCCACCCGAGCGTGCCGCCCAAACCGACGTGCCCGAACCCGTTGAGCAAGCCGGGCACCGGCGACTCGTGGTAGCCCAGGTGAAAAGGCATGGGCACCAACATGTTCGCATCCAGCCGCTTGCGTCCTACCTGTCCGCTCAGGCCGCGGACCAACTGCGTCGACAGGTATTTCCTGCCGTCGATGCGGCCGTCGTTGGCCAGCACGGCGTACATCTTGGCCAGCCCGCGGCCGGTCACCACTCCGTTGGCCCCCGGCACCTCCCCGTCGAGGAAGGGCGTATCCCCCTGGACCAGCGACATGACGCCGGGGAAATACATTGCGCCCAGCGCGCCGGAGAACGGCAGGCCGGCCACCTTGGGTGCGATGAAATTGAACACCGGGGCACGCAGCTTCGCGTGCGGTACCAGGATCTGCGCGGGCTTGGTCGGCGCGGATTCCGGCGGGCGGCCCAGATGCACGCCGTCGGTGTTGAGCGGCCGGGCGACCTCCTGGCGGATCAGCTCGCGCATGCCTTTACCAGTGACCGCCCTCGCCAGGCCCGACAGCAGCCACCCGTAGGTGAGTGCGTGGTAGGCCTGCACGCCGCGCAGATGGTCGACGGGGGCGGCGGCCAGGCGCGCCTCCATCGCCTCGTGATCCATCAACTGCTCCTTGGTGACGCCGCGCAGGTGTGAAAGCCCCGAGCGGTGCCGCATGACGTCGCGCACCGTGATGTCACCCTTGCCGTTGGCCGCGAACTCGGGCCAGTGCTGAGCGACGGGGTCGTCGTAGGACAACAGGCCGCGGTCGGCCAGCCGATGGATCACGGTCGAGGCGACGCCCTTGGTCGCCGAGAACACCATGGCGCCGGTGTCGGCGGTCCATGGTGCGGTGCCGGCCCGGTCTGACCATCCCGTCCACACGTCGACGACGGGCACCCCGTCGATGTAGACGCAGAGGGCCCCGCCGCCGAACCGGCGACCGGGAAACAGGCGGTCGAAGAGCTTGACGACGTTGCGGAAACGCGGGTCCGCGGCACCCGACACTCCGCGTGGCAAGCCATCGCCGGTTACCAGCGGCGCCGACGGGCTCACGGGAGTGCGACGCCTCGGATGCGTGTCGTCACTTCGCGGGCACCTCCGCGATGAGCTGCCGTCACGAGGTTGAAGCTATCAGTCCCCAGCAACCCTGAACAGGAGGCGACCGACTACCTGGGCGCTCCCTCAGGAGGCTCGCTCGGCCCCTCCCCGGATGCCGCGTCGGGCGGCGAGTTACTCAAGTACCGCTTGAGCCGGAGCAACTGGCTGGTCACCATGCCAATTCCCAAGAGCATCAGCACTACCACGACCGCCACCACCACTGCGGTGCTCATGCCACCCATGGTGACAGTCCGCGGCGCCGGCGCCCACCTGATCGGACCCGGCGAGTTTCGACATAGCCCCCCGCGGGGTAGCCACCACCATCGAAAGTCATCGAGAGGGAGGCCAGCATGAGCGGCGAAGACAAGCTCAAGAACAAGATCGAAGACTTGGGCGGCCGGGCGAAGGAGGCCGTTGGCAAGGTCGCCGGTGACGACGACACCAAAAACGAGGGTCGTGCGGATCAGGCGAAGTCCAGCTTGAAAGACGCCGGCGAGAAGGTGAAGGACGCTTTCAAGAAGTAGGCGGCTGCGAGCGCGGGCTGACGATGGGGTGGGGATCAATTTGTTGACTGGCAGACGAGCGCGCCGATTGGCGGCTTCGGTCGCGATCGGCGCGGCGGTGACGGCGTCGGGGGTATCGAGCGCGACGACGCCGTCGGCGTCCGCGGACCCCTGCCCCGACGTCGAAGTCGTGTTCGCGCGCGGCTCGGGCGAACCGCCCGGGGTCGGTGGCGTCGGCCAGTCGTTCGTCGATGCGCTGCGCCCGCAGATCGGTTCCCGGACGTTAGGCGTGTATCCCGTGAATTACCCCGCGAGCACGGACTTCTCCAACAGCGATTTCCCGGCGGGCGTCATCGACGGTATCCGGGACGCCGGCTCTCATATCGAGTCCATGGCCGCCAACTGCCCACGGACCAGGGAGGTTCTGGGCGGATACTCCCAGGGCGCGGCGGTGGCCGGCTTCGTCACGTCGGCCTCCGTGCCGCCCGGCGTGCCCGCCGCGGCCGTGCCCAGGCCGCTGCCGGCCGACATCGCCAACCATGTCGCCGCGGTCACGCTGTTCGGGACGCCGTCGGATCAGTTCTTGCAGAAATACGGCGCCCCGACGATCGCCATCGGTCCGCTGTATCAGCCGAAGACGCTGGAGTTGTGCGCCCCGGGCGACGGGATCTGCAGCAACGGCAGCGACCCCGCCGCCCACATCTCCTATGGGGTCAACGGCATGACCGGCCAGGCCGCGGGCTTCGCCGCCAGCCACCTGTGACGCGCCGTCCTCGCCAGTGCAAAATCGCAGCATGCGCGTTCTGATCACGGGGGGCACGGGATTTGTCGGCGGGTGGACCGCCAAGGCCGTCGTCGACGCGGGGCATTCCATCCGATTTCTGGTGCGCAATCCCAAGAAGCTGCAGACCTCCGTCGCCAAACTGGGCGTCGACGTGTCGAACTTCGCCGTCGGTGACATCACCGATCGCGCGTCGGTGCGTGACGCGCTGAGCGGTTGCGACGCCGTCGTGCACAGCGCCGCCCTGGTGGCCACCGACCCGCGCCAGAAAACCGAGATGCTTACCACCAACATGCAGGGCGCCCAGAACGTGCTCGGCCAGTCCGTCGAACTCGGGTTGGACCCCATCATCCATGTGTCGAGCTTCAGCGCGCTGTTCCGTCCGGGCCTGGAGACGCTGGCGGCCGACCTGCCGGTGGTGGGTGGCGCCGACGGCTACGGCACATCCAAGGCGCAGGTCGAGATCTATGCCCGGGGTCTGCAGGACGCGGGCGCGCCGGTGAACATCACCTACCCCGGCATGGTTATCGGTCCGCCGGTCGGCGACCAATTCGGCGAGGCCGGCGAAGGCGTCAAAGCGGCCCTGCAGATGCACGTGATCCCCGGCCGGAACGGGGCGTGGCTGATCGTCGACGTGCGCGACGTGGCCGCGTTGCATGCGGCGCTGCTGGAGCCGGGGCGGGGGCCGCGCCGCTACATGGCCGGCGGGCATCGGGTTCCGGCGTCCGAGCTGGCGCACATGCTGGGCGAAGTTTCCGGTACACCAATGGTCCCCGTTCCGATTCCCGACAGCGCGCTGCGTGTGGCGGGGGCCGTGATGGACCAAGCCGGCCGCTTCCTGCCGTTCGAGACGCCGTTCACGTGGGCGGGCATGCAGTACTACACCCAGATGCCGGCGTCCGACGATTCGCCGAGCGAACGGGAACTGGGCATCACCTACCGGGATCCGCAGGAGACCCTGGCCGACACGTACGCGGCGCTTCGCGCCGCGGGCTAGCCCCGCCCACCGGGGACTTACGGCTGCCGCACCAGGGTCCTAATGCCCTCGTCGTCCGGGGCCTCCGGGGAGAGCATCAGCGTACCGGTCCGTCAATGAGTGCCTGGACTTCGGTGAGGAGAATCCGATGGCGAAACCGATTCCGCCCTTAGATCTTTCATGGCTGCTGATGGAGTCGCCGGCCGGCACCACCCACGTCGGAGCCATGATGCTCTTCAAGAAGCCGACGGGCCGTAGGCGCGTCGTCGAGCAGATCGTCGAGGCGTACCGCGCCTGCCCGCCGGCCCCACCCTTCAACTATGTGCCGGAGCTGCTCGGTCGGGGCTTGCCCCATTTCGAGGAGGTGGCGAGCTGGGATCCGCACTACCACATCGGGCATCTTTCGCTCCCGGCCCGAGCGACCTATGAGGATCTGTTGCAGCTCGTCGCCGAACTTCATGAGCCGCAACTCGATCGCGACCGACCGCTGTTTCGCTGCTGGGTGATCGACGGAGTGCCGGACTCGAGGTTCGCGATATACACCAAGACTCATCATTCGATCATCGACGGCGAATCCGGGCTGAAGCGGATTTACGCGGGCCTGCACACAAGCGATGAGCCCACCGTCCCAACCCCGGGCTTCGGACTCACCCTGCCGGCGCCGGAACCGCATCCCCCGACGCCGCTGGCGCAGCGGATCGCCGACTCGGTGCGCGGCGCACTCACCCAGGTCGAGGCCGTCAATCAGATTTCCTGGGTCGCGCTGCGCAAGATGCTCGCCGGTATCGCCAGATCGCACCTCGAGGGCAACCTCCCGTTCGTCGCGCCGCACGCTCCCACCAACGCGCCCCTTCAAATCGGCAGGAGCTTCGCGACTCTCACCCTGCCGCTGGGCGAGATGCGCGAAATCGGCCGGCACTTCGGCGCCACCCTCAACGACGTGGCGTCTGCCGTCGTCGACGGGGGACTACACGCCTACCTGCGGGGGAGCGGTTCCGCGTTCGGGCACCCACTGGTCGCGATGTGTCCGGTATCGCTGCGCGGCCAAGACGACACGGCAATCGGCACACGCGTATCGGCGCTGTTCGTCCGGCTCGGCGAGCCCACCGCGAGTATGCCGGAGCGGATTCGCCAAGTGGTCGACTCAGTCGCCGAGGCGAAGAAGGAGTTGGGGCGTTTGTCGACCGACACGGCCATGACCTTCGCGGTCGGACTCATCGCGCTCGCCGGCCTGGGCGCCACCACACATCTGGATCGGGTGACACACCCGGCGTGCAACCTCGTCATCTCCAACGTCGCGGGAGCCAAGGAACCCCGATACCTCAATGGCGCCCGGCTCCTGGGTCTTTACCCGATCTCCGCGCTCGCCGCTTCGATTGGGCTCAACGCCACGCTGGCCTCGTATCACGACAGCATGAATTTCGGGTTCGTCGCCAACAGCTCGGCGCTGGGCAATTTGCCGCGACTGGCTCGCTGCACTCTGCAGGCTTACGAGGAGTTGAAGGAGGCGTCGGGGATCCCCTCCCAGGGTGCCGACGGCGCCGTCGCGATGAAATAGACCGGGCGCCTGCGCATGATCCGGCTCGTCGACGCCCGTCGAATGCGATCGGCACCACGCCAGGCGGCGTGGCGGTGAACGATGCATCAGCCGGCGGGTTCGATCTCCAGGCCGATGTGCACCTTGTCGATGCCGCCGCGGACGATCGAGTGCGCATAGAACCACCAGGCGTGATACCAGTACCGCCTGAGCACGGCGTTGTACACGCGCCGGGTCTCGGTTTTCGGTAGCACCCGCGCGATCCCTTCGACGGGATCGCTCTTGGGCTTGCCCAGGGATCCGCTCCTGGCGAGGGTCACCCGCGGCGTGTTCTTGATCCGCCTGACCTTCCATGACCCGTCGTCGGTGATCACCAGCAGCTTGCCGCCCTCCGGCACTCCCCAGATCGCCGTCGGCTTGGGGCGGCCGTCCTTGGTGAACGTCGTCAACAGCAAGTACTTGGATTTGATGACGTCGTCGAAGCTGAGGGCCACGCTGTCTTCCTTCCGCCAGGACACGCACTAGCACACCAATTCCCCGACCGCACCACTTCTTAACCTCGGGCAGCCGCCGCGGCTTGTTGCCTATCCGCGACCACCAATCTAGGGTCCGTTGATGGCCAGGGACTCGCCGACCCGAGACATCCTCATCGACGCGACGGTTCAGGTGATGGTCGAGGAGGGCTATGCCGCCGCCACGTCACGCCGAGTCGCGACCAGAGCCGGCGTCAAGCCGGCCCTGGTGCATTACTACTTCCCCACCATGGACGAGCTGTACCTGGACGTCTTCCGCCGCGGCGCCGCGGCCTACCTCGAACGGCAAAAGGACGCGCTGGCCTCCGACCGGCCACTGCACGCATTGTGGGAGACCCTGATCGAGCCCAAGGACAGCCGGTTGTTGCTGGAATTCATGGGACTTTCCAACCACCGCAAGGCGATTCGCGCGGAGATCGCGAGCTGGTCGGAGCGCTGGCGCGACGTGCAGATCACCGCGCTGAAGTCCTTCCAGCGCGATAATGAACTCGACACAACAGATTTCCCGCCCGCCGGCATCGCGGTCCTCATCGCCGCGATCGGCCGGGGCCTGATCCTGGAACAGGCGCTCGGCGCAACGAGTGGTCATGAAGAGGCCTTCGCGCTGGTCGATCGCTTCCTCGACCGGCTCGAGGCACCGAGATAGCGCCTGCTCAGGGCAGTACGATCCGCAGCCGCTCCCAGCCGCGGACCGTAGAGGTCGACGCCAACTGCGCTGTCTTATAGTCGATGTCCCACTCGGGCCAGCGATTCAGCAGCTCATCCAGCGCCACGCGCCCCTCGAGCCGCGCCAGGTTCGCGCCAAGGCAGTAGTGCACGCCCTTCCCGAAGGTGATGTGCGAGATGTTGTCGCGCCGAATGTTGAACGTGTCCGGATCGGTGTAGCGGCGAGGATCCCGATTCGCAGAACCGAACAGCAGTAGCATCGCGCTGCCGGCTGGCACCGTGGTGCCATGAGCATTCGAAATCTGTTGCCATCCAACGGGCGACGTGCGGGCCGGTAGGTTCGAACCGAAGTGTCTCGTCAACGGTGCGGTTGAGCAGCGAGCGATCCCGGTGAACCTCGCGGCGCTGGTCGGGATGCTCGGCCAGCACCTTGGCCAGCCAGCCGATCAGCCGGCCGGTGGTCTCGTTGCCGGCGCCGGCGACCACCTGGGTGTAATGCAGCACCTCCTTGCGGGTCAGCTTGCGATGAACCCCCTCCTCGTCCTCGAACTCGACGTTGAGCAGCGTCGTCATCAGGTCGTCGGACGGGTTCTTGGATCGCCATTCGACGTAGTCGGCATAGATCCGGCCGTCGGCGATGGAGTCGGCGTCGGCGACCTTGCAGCGGTGCGCCTGGCTTGGTGCGCAGGTTGGCGTCGTTGGCGTCGCGCACCGAGATCTGCTCGGACTCGGGGATTCCCAACAGCATGCCGATCACGCGCATGGGCATCATCGACGCGAGTTCGGCGATGATGTCGAATCCGCCGGATCCGACCAGCGGGTCCAGGCACCGGATGCAGTACTGCCGGATCTGGTCCTCGAGTTCGGCCATCCGGCGCGGGGTGAACACTCGCGACATCAGGCCCCGCAACAAGGTGTGTTCGGGCGGGTCCTGAAACATCATCACCCCACCGGGCATGTCGAATTTCGACTTGATCAGTTCCAGGATGTCGCTGCGGCGGCTGGAGAAAGTCTGCCAGTTGGCCAATCCGTGTTCGACGTCGGAATGTCTTGACAGTGCCCAGAAGTCGTACCGCTCGTTGTAGTAGATCGGCGCCTCTTCACGCAGGCGCGCGTACACCGGGTAGGGGTCGGAGATGATGCCGACGTCGTAGGGGTCGTAGTAGACGGCCGTGTCGCTGGTTGCGGTCACCGATGCTTCCTTTACTTCAGGCGTCCATGCGGGCCGTAGGAACCTCGATCCGCTTTTGGGCGATCGCCCAATTTCTACGGCTGCGCCTTGTCTAACAGCAGCCTGAGGAGGTCGTCAAGAAGTGGGATCGCCCCCTACAACGGCTTCATCTCCCCGGGCGGGAAGGTATGGGATCGCCTCAAGGACGTCATGACGCGAACGGCTGCTTATCGCACATGAAGCAGGTGCTCGACGCGGCCGGCGCACCCATATCGCGTCTTCTACGCTTTGCATCGGCGGTACCGGCCCGGTGACTACGAATCATGGAAATGCATCGCGTCGGTACAGAAGGCCGTGGGTCTGAAAAAACGTTCGAATACGGCACTTGGGAGGTGAAATCCGCAGCGAGTTCGAGCCGCACTCCGGCGATATCGTCGCTCACGAACATTGGTGCTCCAGCGGCTTTGCCAATACCGATCTTGATCTACAGCTGAAAGGGCACGGAATCCATCGGCTGATCGTCATGGGGCTCATCGCGCATACCTGCCTGGAGGCCACCGTTCGCTACGGCGCAGAGCTTGGCTAGCAGGTCACGGTGGTGCGGGATGCCACCGCGGACTACTCGGACGTCGAGATGCGCGCCGCTCTCGAGGTGAATATCCCAAACTATGCGAGCGCGATCGTAACCGCGAATGAGGTCGTCGAATCCCTCTCGTCCCGCTAACTCACCATCCCGCGCATAAATCTGTGAAGATTTGTCTCGCCGGTGTGAAGGCTTCGTTAATAACGAGGCCCGGCGCCGTCCGGACCGGCACCGTGGAGGCATGACGCTCGTCGAGCTGCTTCCTTCGCCCCGGCACGGGTCGAACCCGCACGTGGATCCCGCGATTTGGCCGCTCAGCGCGTACGTCGACGAGGCCGGCCGGCTGTGTGTCGGCGGGGTGGCGACCACGGACGTCGCCGCGGCGTTCGGCACTCCCACGCACGTCGTGGACGAAGACGACTTCCGGGCCCGCATCCGCGACTACCGCGCTGCGCTCCCCGACGGGGAGCTGATCTACGCCGGTAAGGCCCTGTTGAGCGTCGCCGTCGCCGGATGGGCCGCCGCCGAGGGCGCCGGCGTGGGCATCTACTCGGGTGAGCAACTGGCGATCGCCCTGGCCGCCGACGTTTCGCCGTCGCGCATGATCCTGCACGGCAACGCCAAGACCGCTGCCGAACTGGATGATGCCGTAGCGGCGGGGGTCGGGCGCATCGCCATCGAGACGCCGGGCGAGATCGCGCTCCTCGCCGGGCGGGTGCGTCGTCGTCAGCGTGTGCTGCTCCGGGTGGTCCCCGACCTCGACACCGCGGCAGTCGGCACCGGCGCGCTCGACCAGAAATTCGGATTCGCCGCGGAACAAGATCGCGCGGCCACGGCCGTCAAGCGCATCCTGGGCCAGCCGTGGCTGGACCTGGTCGGGCTGCACTGCCGACTGGGGTCCCAACTCAGCGACGCCGAGCTCTACGGCACGGCTATCCGCCGGATGATCGCGGCGATGGCCGAGATCCGTTACCACCATCAGGTGGTGCTCACCGAGCTGAACCTCGGCGGCGGCCACGCGGTTCCCTATGTGTCCTTCGACCCCGAACTGAGCCCGCGGACGCTCGCCACGGTCGTCGACGCCGCAGTGAAATCCGCCTGCACCGAATACGGATTTCCCCGTCCGACGGTGGTGATCGAGGCGGGCAGGGCGATCGCCGCGCGCGCCGGGATAACCCTGTACCGCGTCATCACCGTCAAGCGCCGACCGGCCGGGCGCACCCTCGTCGCGGTGGACGGCGACCTGCACGGCAGCGCGAATCACACTGTTGCGCTTGCGAATCGGCACATCCCCAGTGCCACCGCCCCCGTCACGGTGGTGAGCCGGCATTGCGACGCCGCCGACGGGATCGCCGTCGAAGTCGAACTTCCCGCCGATATCCACCCCGGCGACCTGTTGGCGGTCGCGGGTACCGGCGCCTACCACCGCCCGATGGGGTCGTCCCACAACCTCATCGGTGCGCCCCCACTGATCGGGGTCGCCGACGGGAAGTCGCGCGAACTGGTGCGCCGGGAAACCGCCGCCGACATTCTGGCGCGCGACTGTTCCTGGCATGGGTCGCGACGGGCCGGGTAGCGGACATGTTCTCCACCGGGCTCTCCGATGACAGGGGCGACCGCTGGACCGCGTTGGCGGCCCGGACGCTATCCGGCGCGGCGTCGCTGCGCGTCACCGCCATTTACGCCCTCATGCTGCTCGCGGTCTCCCTGACATTGACGGCGATGGGCCCGCACGCGCGGGCCGCCGCGGTGAGTCGGATGAGCACCAATCTGCACAACCTTGCGCGGGGCCACGTGGGCACGTTGGTCGCCAGCGCGTTCGTCAACGAGAGCGACGACATCTTTTGCTGGTTGCCGGGGTTGGTATGTCTGCTGGCGCTGGGGGAGATCTTTTGGCGCGGCAAAGGCCTGATTATTGCGTTCGCGGTGGGTCACATCGGGGCCACGTTGATCGTCGCCGTCGGACTCGTCGCGGCGGTCGAGACGGGATCGCTGCCGTCTTCCGTTGCACGCGCAAGCGACGTGGGAATGAGCTACGGCGCGGTGTGCGTGTTGGGCGCACTGACGGCCTCGATACCGGCGCGCTGGCGGCCCACCTGGGTCGGCTGGTGGGTCGGCATCGCCCTGCCGCCAACGTTGGCCGCGAACTTCACCGCCGTCGGCCACATGCTGGCGCTGCTGCTGGGTATCGGTTTGTCGTTCCGGCTGCGCTCGATGGCGCGCTGGACGCCGCTGCACGTGGCCCTGCTCGTCGTCGGCGTCGCGTTTGGTTTCTTGGTGCTCTCGGCGCAGACGTTGGTGGCACCGCTCTGGGGTTCGGCGGGCGCCCTCGTCGCGTACCTGGTCGGGCGAGTTGCCGTGTCGTCCGAACCTCACCGAGCCGATGCGATCGCGGATCGCCGGCGTCGCGCCGGAGAAGCGGGTCCCTCTGCGGGGCTGCCCGGCCAGAGCGGGGGGCACTCCGGCATGCCAGGAACGCCTAGGCAGTCCTTAGCCCTGCCAAGCAGGCGACCGCGCCGTGGGGTCGCGCTCCGCAGATGGAAGCCGGTGTCAGATCCCGCACGATCGCGGGGAGACGTCACCTTTTGAGGTCGGTATCCCGGCTCGGCTGCACCCGTTTCGGCTCGCCCGGCATCTTTGGGTAGTTCGGCGGATACGGCATGTCGCCGAGCCCACGCTCCTCGTCGGCCTGAGCCATCTCCAACAGCGGCGTGATCGACTGGGCGACGGAATCCATTGCGGCCCAGGGATCGTCGCGCTCGCTCATCGTCTGCGGCACGGTCGCCATGGTGTAGTCGTCGGGGTCCGCGCCGGCCAGCTCCTCCCACGTCAGCGGCATCGACACCGTCGCGATCGGCGTGGGCCGCACCGAATACGCCGACGCCATGGTGCGATCGCGCGCGTTCTGGTTGAAGTCCACGAAGATCCGCTCGCCCCGCTCTTCCTTCCACCACGACGTGGTCACCGCGTCGGGTGCGCGGCGCTCGATCTCACGGGCGAGCGCGATGCCCGCCCGGCGCACCGCGATGAAGTCCCAGTCGGTGGCAATCCGCAGAAACACGTGAATGCCGCGGCCCCCGGACGTCTTCGGGTATCCCACCAGGCCGAGTTCGTCGAGCAGGGGCCGCAGCACGTCGACGGCGACGGCACGCGCCTCCTTGAAGGCGACGCCGGGCTGCGGATCCAGGTCTATGCGCAGCTCGTCGGGATGGTCGGTGTCCGGGCACCGCACCTGCCAAGGGTGCAGCGTGATGGTGCCCATCTGCGCCGCCCACACGATTGCGGCGGGATGGGTCACCTTCAGCGCGTCGGCGGTCCGTCCCGACGGGAACGTCACCCGGCAGGTCTGCAGGTAGTCGGGGTGGTGCTGCGGGACCCGCTTCTGGTAGATCTCCTCGCCGTCGATGCCGTCGGGGAACCGCTGCAGATGGGTGGGCCGGTCGCGCAGGGCCGCCAGCATGGGACCACCCGACACCGCAAGGTAGTACTCGACGAGCCGCCGCTTGGTCCCGTTGGCACCCAGCTTGGGGAAGTACACCTTGTCGGGGTTGGTCAGGCGCACCGCGATGCCGTCGACGTCGAGCTCCTCTGCAGCAGCCATAGTTCGATTCCAGCACAATCGGGTCATGGACCTACCCGTGCTCCCGCCGATTTCGCCGATGCTGGCCAAGTCGGTTCCATCGATTCCGCCCGACGCGTCGTATGAGCCCAAGTGGGACGGGTTCAGGTCCATCTGCTTCCGCGACGTCGACGAGGTCGAGCTCGGCAGCCGCAACGAGCGGCCGATGACCCGCTACTTCCCCGAGCTGGTCGCGGCGGTCCGGGCCGAACTGCCGCAACGCTGCGTCATCGACGGCGAGATCGTCATCGCGACCGACCACGGCCTGGACTTCGAGGCGCTGCAGCAGCGCATCCACCCGGCCGATTCGCGTGTGCGCATGCTGGCCGAGGCGACACCGGCATCCTTCATCGCCTTCGACCTGCTGGCCCTGGGCGACGATGACTACACCCGCCGTCCGTTCAGCGAGCGGCGCGCCGCCCTCGTCGAGGCCTTGACAAGCGCGGGCCCGTCGATCCACGTCACGCCGGCCACGACGGACCTGGCAGACGGCACGGCGGTGGTTCGAGGAGTTCGAGGGAGCCGGCCTCGACGGAGTCGTCGCCAAGCCGCTGACGCTCACCTATCAACCGGACAAGCGCGTCATGTTCAAGATCAAGCACGAGCGCACCGCCGACTGCGTGGTCGCCGGGTATCGAGTGCACAAGTCCGGCGCGGACGCAATCGGTTCGCTGCTGCTCGGCCTCTACCAGGACGACGGCCAGCTCGCGTCGGTCGGCGTCATCGGCGCCTTCCCGATGGCCGAACGGCGGCGGCTGTTCGCCGAAATGCAGCCGCTGGTAACCAGTTTCGAGGGTCATCCGTGGAACTGGGCCGCCCACGAAGCCGGTGAGCGGACGCCGCGAAAGAACGAGTTCTCGCGCTGGAACGTCGGTAAAGACCTCTCCTTTGTGCCGCTGCGGCCCGAGCGCGTGGTGGAGGTCCGCTACGACCATATGGAAGGCCGACGGTTCCGGCACACGGCCCAGTTCAACCGGTGGCGCCCCGACCGCAACCCCCGCTCGTGCACCTATGCGCAACTCGAGCAACCGGTGACCTTCAGCCTCGGCGACATCGTGCCGGGCCTCGGGGCGTCGCGTACCTAGACAGCGGGCTCCCCCGATCAGCGCTGGGCCTATAACGATCCCCGCGAAAGTTGCTGTTTTCGCCCGTCTCGCCAGCTTCGGTGAGCCACTGGACTGTGTGGCCAAGTGGGGTAGTGAGCTACTCACGCCAGCGTGCCCGATCGTTGACACGATGGTTTCACCCGCCCGTTTCGCGGGTAATCAGGAGTCGAGGCGGTGATCACGTGACTCATTCCACCGTTCGGCGTCTTCTGCCGGTGCTGCACTTCGTGCCGCGCACCGGCAGGACTCATCGTCACCACCGGGTGCTGCCTACTCATCCGATGCAGAGCGCACCGCTCGATCGCGGTTGTGAACCTCGTTTACTGCGTCGTCTGCATTCAATCCGGCCGTCCCACCGAAGCCACCCACCAGACGCGGGATTTGCTGTGCGGCTGCAACGACACATCCACGACCTTGAACGGCACGGCCTCGCGGCTGTCCGTCGGGCGCGGGTGCGCTGCGGGGCTCGGCTCGGTTCGGGACACGTTGCATCTAACCCTTGATCGCGCGCGGGCGACCCGGGCCTGCGCATTCGTACACGGAATCGGCGTTTACCGATGTGACGACGCGCACGCTCGCGGCATGTCTGTCACCTCATTTCAGACCTGCCCCTGGCGGACCGAGACCGTAAATGGGACGGCGGTGCCGCCGAAAAGCGCGTGCGCAAATGGGCCGGGGCCGAGCATGCGCCGAACCAGAAGTACCGCGACGCCCACGTCTGGTACGACGGCGACAAGCGGGACAACTTCACCGCGTACAAGCTGCTGATCGCCGACGTCATCGACGGCGACCTGAAAGCCGTGCCGCGGGGTGGTGGCGGCAGGCGCCATCATGGACGGTGCGCGCGGCGGCATCGACCTGCCCAAGGCCGACGTCGACCGCGTCAAGAGCCACCTGGCCAAGTACTACAAGAAGATGGACGAAAGCCCGCCCAACCGCGCATTCAGACCGCCAGCGTCAGCTCCGACAGTCCGCGCAGCGTGACGTTGGCCTTGTACTGCGGCTCGCCCACCAGCCGGGCGCCGGGGAAGCGCGCGGTCAAGGCCGAAAGGGCCACGCCGGCTTCCAGCCGGGCCAGCGGCGCACCCAGGCAGTAGTGCGCGCCACGGCCGAAAGCCAAGTTTCGCAGGGATTTACGATTCGGATCGAACGTATCGGGTGCGTCGAACTCGGCCGGGTCCCGGTGCGCCGCGGCCAACAGCAGCATCATGATGTCGCCCGCCGGCACATCGACGCGGCCCACAGTCATGTCGGCGGCCGCGACCCGGCTCACCAGTTGCACGGGCGGGTCATAACGCAAAGTCTCTTCCACGATCGCGGGAGCCCGACCGGCGTCGGTGCCAAGCGCCGCCCACTCCAGGGGCTTGCGCAGCATGGTCAAAATTGCGTTGCCGATGAGGTTCACCGTCGTCTCGTGGCCGGCGATCAGCAGCAGGTTGCAGGTCGAGACGATCTCCTCCTCGGTCAGCTGGTCGCCGGACTCCTCCACCGCGATCAGGCCCGACAACAGATCTCTGCCGGGCTGCGACCGGCGCCGGTCGATCATGGTGTGGAAGTACTCGCGTAGCCGCGCGATTGCCTGCGTCCGTTCCTGCACCACGTCCGGCGCCACCCCTGTGATGGTCGAGAACGGGTCCAGCGCCTGGGCCAACACCGTCGACGCGCGGCTGAACTCGGGCTCGTCCTCCAGCGGTACCCCGAGCAGCCGGCAGATCACCGCCACGGGCAGTGGGTGGGCGAAGTCCTCGACGACGTTGCACCGGCCCTTTTCGGCAATCGCGTCAAGCAGGCCGTCCACCAGGCCCGCAATGTCGGCCTGCAATGCGTTGACGACTTTCGGCGCGAACGCCTTGCTGACCAGCTTGCGCAGGCGGGTGTGATCGGGCGGATCGAGGAACAAGAAGCCGGGCGGGAATTGCCGGCGCTGCGCCATGCCTGCCTCGATCCGCCGCTTCATCGCCGTCGAATTCATGAAGGCGCTGCTCGAGGACGGATGCCGCAGCACCTCGTCGCAGTCGCGATAACTCGAAAAGACCACCAAGTTGGCGTCGGGCAGCTGCATGGGCCCGATATCGCGAAACTGGGCGTAGATCCCGTACGGGTCGGCGCGGTTGGCCGGATCCAACAGCTGCAGCAACCGCTGCGAGTCGGCGTGCGCGGGCGACGTTGTCATCCCCCAATGATGCCCGCGGCGCGGCCGGCTCAGCGGCGCAGGAACTCCACGATGTGGCCGGCCAGCTCTTCGCCGGCGTCCTCCTGCAGGAAGTGCCCGGCGCCGCGAATCAACGGGTGATCGATGCCCTGCGCGCCGCGCATCTCGCGCTGGAAGACCGCGCCCATCGGCCCGGTGATCGGGTCGCTGTCGCTGAAGGCGACGAGCATGGGTGTGGGGCTTGCGGACAGCTTCGCCCACGCCGCCGTGTTGGCCGCCGCCGCGGGGTCCTCGGGTGACGTGGGCACCAGGCCGGGCATGGCGCGGGGACCGGCGCAATACTCGTTGGACGGGAACGGCGCGTCATAGCCGGCGCGCACGTCGTCGCTCATCTGCTGGCGGCAGCCGCCCTGCACGAACCAGCCGACGTTGATCTCCGGCGCCGTGGTGATGGCCTCGCGGAATCGCCACCACACCTCGGCCATCGGCTGCTCGCCGTTGGGCAGGCCGGTGTTGGCAACGACCAGCCGGGCAAACCGGTCGGGATGCTCTGCTGCAAGCCGCAATCCGATCAGCCCACCCCAGTCCTGGCCCACCAGGGTCACATTGCGAAGGTCGAGCACGTCGATAACCAGGGCGCGCATCCATTCGACATGACGCGCATACGTGTGGTCCTCGATGCGGGTGGGCTTGTCCGAACGACCGAACCCGACGAGGTCCGGGCAGATCACTCGGTGCCCTGCCTCGGCGATTGTCGGAATCATCTTGCGGTACAGGTAAGACCACGACGGCTCGCCGTGCAGCATCAGAACCGGGTCCGCCTGTTGAGGCCCGTCTTCGATCCAGGCGACCCGCAGTGTGCCGCCCTCGCCGTCGGGTATCTCGGAATAGTTCGGCGCGTAGTCGAAGTCGGGGAGATCGTCGAAACGGTCATCGGGTGTCCGTAAGGTTTGCACTGCTCAATTCCCTTCCTCTGATCCGGCCAACGCCGGAGCCGCCATCAAGCGATCGAGAAATACGCGCTGTCCCTTGAGTAGCTTGATGCGCGCCTCGGTCACCGTAAACCAGCCCACTCGATCCACTTCGGGGAACTCCCGCATGGTGCCCGACCCCTTCGGCCATTCCATGAGGAAGGTGTTGCTCCGCGCCCCGGCGATGTCCAGGTCGGCCTCGACGGCGAAGGCGGTGACGACCTTGCCACTGGGCTGTTTCACGCTACCCAGGTCGAGGCGCGGCCCGGTGGGCAGCGGGAACCCGAGCTCCTCGGCGAACTCGCGCTGGGCGGCCTCCCAGGGATCCTCCCCGTCGGCGTACTCGCCTTTCGGGATCGACCAGACCCCATCGTCCTTGCGGGCCCAGAAGGGGCCCCCGGGATGGGCGATCAGGACTTCGACGACGCCCGGCGATCCCGCTTTGCGCGACCGGTACACCAGCACGCCGGCGCTGAGCTTGGCCAAGCCGTCAGACTCCGACGGCGCGTTCGAGGTCCTTGAGCGAGGACTCCAGGTGCGCGAGCAGTCGCTGCAGGTGCGGCACGCTGCGCCGACATCCGACCAGGCCGAAGTCCAGGTTGTCGGCGTTGTTGGCCAGGGTGATGTTGAGCGCCTGCCCGTCCAGCACGATGGAGAGCGGGTAGTTGCCGTCGAGTCGGGCGCCCCCGTAGTACATCGGCTGCGTGGGCCCGGGCACGTTCGAGATGACGATGTTGAACGGCGGCGGCGTGGACGCCACCCAACCCGGGACGGCCGCCAGGCTCAGCGATGCCATGTTCATCGCGGACAGCGCCAGCGCCTCGAAGCGCGGCAACTGCGAGAACACCTTCTTGTTGCTGCGCATCGATTCGCTGACCGCCTGCAGCCGCGCCGCGGGATCGTCGGTGTGGGTGGCGAGGTTGCACAGAATGGCTCCGACCAGGTTGCCCCCGGCGTCGGCCTCGTCCTCGGTGCGCAGGCTCACCGGAACCATCGCGAGCAGTGGGGTGTCCGGCAGGGCGTCGTGCTCGAGCAGGTAGTAGCGCAGGGCACCCGAACACATCGCCAAGACGACGTCGTTGACGGTGACGCCGGCGGCCTTCTTGACGTTCTTGATGCGCTCCAATGACCATGACTGCGCGGCGCAGCGGCGGGCGCCGCCGATCTTGACGTTCAACATCGTGCGCGGGGCACCGAAGGGCAACGTCAGCTGCTGCTCGAGCAACGCCGCGCGCGCCAACGACACCGTCGAGGGGGCCAGCGCCGCAAGGGATCCCGCCGCGTGCATCAGCGAACTCAACGGGGAGAACGGGCTGAACTTGCGCTTGCGTTTGGGCAGGCTCCAGGGCGCCCGGATCTCGGGGTCGTCGGGGTCGCTCGACAATGCGCGCTGCATCAGCTTCTGTGCGGAGACTCCGTCGATCAGTGCGTGGTGAACCTTGGTGTAAACCGCGAACCGACCATCTTTCAGTCCCTCGATGATGTGGGTTTCCCACAGCGGACGGTGGCGGTCCAGCAGGCTGCTGTGCCACCGCGATGTCAGCTCGAGCAGCTCGCGGACCCGTCCGGGCGACGGCAGCGCCGAACGCCGGACGTGGTAGTCGATGTCGATGTCCTTGTCGTAGGTCCAGCCCAGATTCGCGATCCCGCCCACGAACGTCGCCGGACGCTTGAGGAAGGTGGGCTGGAAGTCCCGCTGGGAGACCAGCCGGTCGTAGAACTCCCGGACGAAGCCGCGGCCGGCGCCCTGTGGCAGCTCGAACAACTGCAGGCCGCCGACGTGCATGGGATGTTCGCGGGATTCTCCCAGCAGAAATATCGCATCGGTGGGCGTCATCAGTTCCATCCACCCATTAGACCGCGACTAGGTCACTACGCGTAGGCCTCTCAGAACATCGCCGCCGAACCGACGTCGGGATGGCCGCGCATGTACCCGACGAGCCGGTCGACGTAGCTGCGGAACGAGGGCGCCTCGACGCCGCTGCCGGCCGGTGACGGAGCCTGGCGCGTCGGGACAGTCGGCGAACACCCCACTCACGTGCGGATCAGTCCGCTGGGATGGAGTCGCAGTTCGGTGTCGTCGGCAGCCCGTTGAACCGATCGGCGATCCATTGCATGCCGCGCTCGCCGTCAACGTAGTAGGGCAGCAGATCATTGATGTCCAGCTTGTTCATGAACGGATGCTGGTAGTTGGTCCAGAACTGGACGTCCACGCCTTTGGCGCACCAATCCAGCGCTAGTTGGCGGGCACCGCCCCACGGCATCAGCGGATCCCAGCGGTTCGACTCGATGAACACCGGGACCTTCGGCTTCAACGTGCCGATTCGCTGCAGCCCCAGCACCGCTTTGAAGATGCTGCCGGTGAACACCTGACTGGACGGGATGTTGAAGTACTCGTCCATGTGGTGGAAGGCGTACGTCAACGCGGTCTCGACGATGCATTGGTTTCGGGTCTTGTTCAGCAGGTCTTCACCGTAGGGGGACAGGATGGCGTGCAGTTGGTTGGCTGCTTGCGGGTAGGCGGCGATCAGGCCGTTCAGCGAGTAGCCCAGGGTGCCGGCCATCAGGTTGCCGTCCACGAACGGCGGCAACAGGGTCTGGTCGGCCGGGGGCGCTCCCGCCCATGCCCCGACGACATTCAGCTCGGGGGCATACTGAGGCGCCAGTTCGGCGGCCGAGGCGGAGGCGGCACCGCCCTGGTTCCAGCCCCAAAATGCCACGGGCCCATGCGGATCCAGCGAGGTTCCTGGCAGTCTCATGGCGGCCCGGGCCGCGTCGATCAGTACTTGCCCCTGAGACAGGCGATTGAGGAAGGGTTGCGGCCTGCCGGTACCGAGACCGTCGTAGTCGGTGACGACCACGGCGAATCCGCGGGCCACCATGGTGGCGACGAATAACTCCTCATACCCAAACGTGACGTCCAGGCCGCTGGAGAAATGCAGGCCCTGGTTGAACAGCCGCGACGGCGCGCACTGATCCCCCATGCCGTAAGGGCCGGTCGCGAACGCGATCAGGGGACGCGGGCCCTGGCCGGGCCAGGCGTTGTACGGCTCGAAGTAGGTGCCGGTCACCGCGGTCGGCTGGCCTAGCGGCCCCCTGCTCCGATACATGATCCGCGTTCCGTCCGCGACGTAGGCGCCCAGCTGCCCGGACGGCTCGTACACCAGCTTTGACGGCTCGTGACGGATCACGTCGCCCGGCTCGCCGGGGATCGGATTGGGTGGCGTGTAGAACTCCGTGTACTGATCCCCCGGCGGGTCGGGTGGGTCCGCATGCGCCAGCGGCGCCAGGATTGTGGCCGCGACCAGAACGGACGTCGCGACCAGGATCCGAAGCGGATCGCGCAGCCACGTCTCGATCGGGTTGTTTTGGGCGCTCATGCGAAACCCCCTTTCGCTCGGCCTAGACCCCTTTTCGATGACGATGACCGAACCCGTTACGGTTCCGTAATCAAGTCGCTGAGTCGAGACGCTACGCCTGCCGTTGAGAGGCGTCCCTACGCCCGCCGTTGAGCGGGGTCTTTCGGCCCCCCATTAGGGCCATTGGTCCTCAGCATCGAGTGATAACAGCCACGCCGTGGCAGCATGGTCTCGTGACGACGACATCGGTGTCCTGGGATGTGGTGTCCGTTGAGAAGCCGGACGATGTCAATGTGGTCATCGGCCAGGCGCACTTCATCAAGACGGTCGAAGACCTGCACGAGGCCCTGGCCGGGGTGAGCGCCTCGCTTCGGTTCGGGCTGGCCTTTTGTGAGGCGTCCGGACCGCGGTTGGTGCGCCGAACCGGCAACGATGCCGAGTTGGTCGAACTGGCGACCCGCGCCGCGCTGGCCATCGCGGCCGGGCACAGTTTCGTGATCTTCCTGCGGGAGGGCTTTCCGGTCAACGTCCTCAACCCGGTGAAGGCGGTACCCGAGGTGTGCGGAATCTTCTGCGCCACAGCCAATCCGGTCGACGTTGTCGTCGCGGTGACGCCGCGTGGTCGCGGCATCGTCGGCGTCGTCGACGGGGAAATCCCGCTGAGCGTCGAGAACGACCGCGACGTAGCCGAGCGACACGACCTGCTGCGCACCATCGGTTACAAGCTCTGAGGCGTGACTCAGCGCTTGCTGTAAAGCGCCTCGATCTCGTTGGCGAACCGCGCGGCCACCACGTTGCGCTTGACCTTGAGGGTGGGAGTCAGCTCGCCGGTGAGCACGGTGAAGTCGATCGGCAGGATGTGGAATTTGCGGATCGATTCGGCGTTCGACACCGTTTGGTTGGCGGCCTTGACGGCCTGATCGATCTGGCCAACCAGGTCGGGATCGTTGACCAGGTCCGCGACCGAGGCGGTGGCCTCCTTGCCGTTGTGCTGCTTCCACGCGTCGAAGCCCTCCGGGTCGATCGCGATGAGCGCAGCCACGAAGGGCCTGTTGTCCCCGACCACCATCGCCTGGCTGATCAGCGGGTGAGCCCGCAACTGGTCCTCCAGGACGGCCGGGGCGACGTTCTTGCCGCCCGCGGTCACGATGATCTCCTTCTTGCGGCCGACGATCGACAAGAACCCGTCGTCGTCCACCGACCCGAGGTCGCCGGTGTGGAACCACCCGTTGACGATCGCCTCGTCAGTGGCTTCCTCGTTGTGCCAGTAGCCGTTGAACACCACGCCACCGCGCACCAGCACCTCGCCGTCGTTGGCGATCGCCATGCTGTTGCCGGGCAACAACTTTCCCACCGTGCCGACGCGCTCTTCGCCGATCCGGTTCACGGTGATCGCGGAGCTGGTCTCCGTCAGGCCGTAGCCCTCGTAAACCGTCAGCCCGACGCCGCGGTAGAAGTGGCACAACCGCTTGCCCAACGGGGCTCCGCCGGAAACCGCCGCATGGCAGTCGCCGCCCAGCGCGGCGCGCAGCTTGCGGTAGACCAGCCGATCGAACACGGCGTGACCGGCCTGCAACAGCCGGCTGGGGCCGCCGGCGTCCTGAGCGGTGCTCCACTCGATCGCGGTGCGCGCGGCCAGGGCGAAGATCCGACCCCTGCCGCTGTCGCTGGCATTCAATTCGGCGGTGTTGTAGACCTTTTCGAACACTCGGGGCACCGACACCACCACCGTGGGCTTGAAGACGGCAAGCGTGGGCACCAGGTTCTTGATGTCACTGGTGTAGCCGATGGTGACCTTGTTGGCGAACGCCGACATGGACAGCGAGCGCGCCAGCACGTGGGCCAGCGGCAAGAAGACCAGCAACCGTTCCCCCTTGCGCAGCAGCGTCGGGAAGCACTCCGCCGCACCGCGCGTCTCGAACAGCAGATTGGAGTGCGTCAGTTGGCAGCCCTTCGGGCGACCCGTCGTGCCCGAGGTGTAGATCAACGTGGCCGCGTCGGCGGCCCGCAACCCGGCCAGCCGCTCGTCGAGTTGGCCGATGTCCACCGATTTCCCGGCCTCGGCGAGCTCGTCGAGCGCCACCGGTCCGGCCGAGTCCAGGAGCAGGATCTTGCGCAGATTCGGCAGCTCGCCGCTCAGTTCCTTGACCAGCTGTGCATGCGCCTCGGTCTCGGCGATCACCAGCACGGCCCCGGAATCCTCCAGCACCCAGCGCACCTGCTCGGCCGAGGACGTGTCGTAGATCGGGACGGTGACCGCACCCACCGAGAGGATGGCGTAGTCGAGGATCACCCACTCGTAGCGGGTACCCGACAGGATCGCCACCCGATCCCCGGCGATCACGCCCTCGGCGATCAGCCCGAGGGCGGTTTCCCGGACCTGCTGGGCGGCCTGCGCGCAGGTCACGTCCGTCCAGGCGCCATCGACCAGGCGCTGGAAGATCACGTGGTCGGGGTCGTCCCGCTCGTGCGAATACACGCTGCTGACGATGTTGTCGTGGTCTGCGACCGTGAAGCTTGCCTCGACGCTGAATTCACGCATGAATCAACACTTTCGACGATGGCCGCGAATCGCGCGGGTAGCAGAAGGGATTCCCGGTCGGCCGACACGAATCGCGGCAGATCATAAGTCCCCGCCTCCTTGCCTGTGCTGACTCCTGCCACGACGCTAGCCGCCCTAACCGCCGGGTTCCTAGTGGCCAAAGGTCCCAGCGTCAGGAGTCCATGGATACCTGATCGCGGCTTCGCGGTTACCGATCCGCGCTCAGCGAGCCCGCCGAGAGGGCGCGCCGCAGCAGCTTGTCGACAGCCACCACCAGGCTGACCACGGCTGCAATGGCGAAGATCCGCAGCCACGTACCTGCGGTGATTGGTGCGGTGGCGAAAACGAGATTCATGGCTGGCAAATATGTGATGGCCAGCTGACCGAGGGCCTGCGCGGCCACACCGAAAATGATCCAACGGTTGGAAAACACACCGATCCGCCAGGCCGAATGGGTCAACGATCGGCAGCTCAACAAGTAGAACGTCTCGACGACGACGAACAGGTTCAATGCCGCCGTGCGAGCCTCCGGCAGGGCGGCGCCGTTGCCGCGTTCCCATTCGAACAGCCACCAGGCGCTGCCGACGAGCAGCGTGGAGACCAGCAGAACCCGGCCGACAAGGCCGCGGGTCAGAAGTGGCTGGCCGGGGTCGCGTGGCGGGCGGTTCATGATGCCGGCTTCCTTGGGTTCGAAGGCGAGCATGAGGCCGAGCGCGACAGCGGTGGTCATGTTGATCCACAAGATCTGGGTGGGCAGGATCGGCAGTGCGGAGCCGAATGCGATGGCCGCCAAAATCACCAGTCCCTCACCGATATTCGTGGGCAGAGTCCAGGTAATGAATTTCGTGAGGTTGTCGAACACGCCGCGGCCCTCTTCAACCGCCGCCTCGATGGTGGCGAAGTCGTCGTCGGTGAGCACCATATCGGCGGTGTCCTTGGCGACCTCGGTGCCGCTTCGACCCATGGCGACGCCAATGTTGGCCTGCCGCAGCGCCGGTGCGTCGTTGACGCCGTCTCCAGTCATCGCCACCACGTGGCCCTTGCCCTGTAGCGCCTGCACCAAGCGCAGCTTCTGCTCGGGTGATACACGGGCGAACACACTCGCCGCCTCCACCGCATACTGGTAGTCGTCGGCGTCCAGCGCAGCCAGATCGGTGCCGGTGAGCACGGCACCCGGTTCCGGCTCCTGCTCGTCGAGCAATCCGACCTGGGTTGCGATCGCGGCAGCCGTCCCGGCATGGTCACCGGTGATCATCTTCACCTCGATGCCGGCGGTGTGGCATGCGGCCACGGCGGAGGCCGCGGAGGCCCGCGGCGGATCCAGCATCGCGTGCAATCCGGTCAACGCGAGCGAACCCGGTAACGCATCTTCATCGAAATCATCGGGACCGTTTGATGCACGCACGGCGGTGGCCAGCACCCGCAGGCCTTGACGGGCCAGCTGCTCGGCGGCGCGCAACATCGCGGCGCGGTCCAGCGGCCGCAGTGCGCCGTCGGCGCCCATCTGCGTGCCGCACAGGTCGAGCATTCGCTCTACCGCGCCCTTGACCAGCACGACGTAGTCGTCGCGGTCGCGGTGCAGGGTGGCCATGTAGCGGCGCTCGGAGCTGAACGGAATGATCGCGATCCGCGGCAGGCTGGCCGCGAGTTTCTCCGGATCAAGACCGGCCTTCGCGGCAACGACAAGCATTGCGCCTTCGGTGGGATCGCCGACGACATCCCACTGCCCGCTCTCGTGGGTCAGCGCGGCATCATTGCAACACGCCCCGGCCAGCAGCGACCATCGCAGCGCCGCATTGGCGTCGATCGATACCGGGGTGCCGTCGGCGGTGCATAGCTGACCGTCGGGGGCGTAGCCCGATCCAGTCACTTCGACCATCCCGTCACGGGTCCAGACCATCTGGACCGTCATCTGGTTTTCGGTCAGTGTTCCGGTTTTGTCGGTGCAGATCACGGTGGTGCTGCCTAACGTCTCGACGGCCGGCAGCCGCCGAACCACCGCACGCCGCCTGGCCATTCGGGCCACGCCGATCGCAAGCGTGATGGTGACCGCTGCCGGCAGCCCCTCGGGGATGGCCCCAACCGCAAGAGCGATCGCCGCGGTGAACGTCTCGACGGCGTCCTGTCGGCGGAGCAGCCCAACAGCAAATGTCATTGCGGCCAGGCCGAGGATGCCGACGGTCAGGATCTTGCTGAACCGGGTGAGCTTTTCGGTCAACGGGGTCAGGAGCGTCTCCGCGGCTCCGACGAGGCGGTGGATTTCACCCACCTCGGTCCCTGCCCCCGTGCCGACGACGACGCCGGCGCCGTGGCCGGCCGTGACGAGAGTGCCGGAGTAGGTCATGTTGCACCGGTCGGCCACCGGGGTGGCCTCAGGCAGGACGACCCCGTCCTTGCCAACCGGTGCCGATTCCCCGGTCAGTGCCGACTCGTTGACGCGCAGCTCGGTCTCGCGCAGCAGCCGCACGTCAGCGGGAACCTTGTCGCCGGCCTCCAGCAACACCAGATCGCCGGGGACCAGGTCGTCGGAGGACACCGTCCGCTCATAGCCGTCGCGGACCACCGTGGCAAAGGTGCGCACCATCGAGCGCATGCTCTCCAGCGCGACCTGGGCCCTGGACTCCTGGACGAAACCGACGGCCGCGTTAACCAGCACGACACCGAAGATCACCGCCGAGTCGACGGAGTCGTGCAAGCCGGCGGTGATCGCGCCGGCCACCAGCAGCACATAGATCAGCGGGTCATGGAACTGACGGAGGATCCGCACGAGTAACCGGGAACCTGCGGGCGCGGGCAGCGTGTTGGGCCCGAACCTCTCAAGGCGCTCGGCCGCCTCATCTTCGGCGAGCCCCCGATGCGGATCAGTCTCCAGCAGCAGGACAACTTCATGCGCCGGCAGGCCGTGGTGTGCGGTCGTTGTCGACCCAGATAACTCCTGCGATGCTGGCAATCGCCTCACCTCGCCTGACCGACTAGTCATTGGCTTTCGATTGTTCGGATAGAAAGCGATGTCGGTCAGGGCCTTAAGTCACCGACGCGTGTTCGGGTCTCGCCTATTGGACGGGCACGACCATCACCGGGCGGTGAGCATGATGCAAGGTTGCCAAAGCGACGCTGCCGAGCAGGGTTTCCCTCGCGGCAGAATGCTCGCGCGACCCGACCTCCCTCCGCATCCCAGGTGCGCTTCACGAGCGAATCGGCGTCCCATCCGGCCGCGCGGGCAAGCGGGCGGAGCCTTGCAGGGGTAAATTTCACAAACGGTTCCGCCAAGCGCTAGCGAACGCGGTAGCGCCGGTCACACCCCCAGCGACCATGCCGACGTCGCGATCAGGGTCCCCGCGCTCCGGGCCGGTCGCGCGATGTTCGTGCAACTTCAGGCACTCGGAAGTGGTCACCATGCCGATGAGTGCATGCGGAATCGGATACTCGACAATGAGAATCGCTTCCCACCAGGGCTTTTCGCACCGGCAATGACGAATTCCGGTGCCGCGCAGAGGTAGCGGACGGTGGCGCCGACACGCTCAACGTGCGGCGCGACCTCTTGCCCGCACCGCTGATAGGACTCCACGCCGCCCGACGTCTTGAACTTCAGCAGGTTCACCATCACCACCGGCGCGTCGGCCTGTCGCGCGGCAAGCGCCGCGAACTGCTCCGAGGTGCGCTCCAACGTGGTGCTCATGGGAATCTACTGTGGTCCCTGACGTATCGGCATCCCGCTCGCTCCACGCGTCACCCGACCGCTGTGGTTCCAGCATTCGAAAGGGTGAAGCCCCGCCCCGTGACGACGGTGCACGTCACCCCGGCGCTCTCCGAACGGCAATTGAAGGGCCCGACGCCGGCAGATTGGCCGTAGGCGAGGGTGGGAGTGCCCTGGCCCGCATTGCCCAGGCATGACTCCCCCGTGCAGGTCTTGAACGTGCCGTCGGTGGACAGCCGCACGGTCTGGGGCGGCGAGTCGGACTGACAGTACGTTTCGTTGGGGATGCCGCTGCCGCGTTGATAGTTGATCTCGCAGCCGATGTTGCGTGATGGGAGCAGGAAGGAACACCACGTCGCGGTGCAGACCGGGTTATCTGCGGCGGCCAGAGGTGCCGCTGGCCAGCCAACTACCGCAACGGCCATCGCCACAATCGCTGTTCGACCCATGATCCCTCCAACCGCTCTGTGCAACCCGGGAAATTATCCAACCGATGTGGGTCGCCGTGCGGGTTTCGCCGCCTTTCCGTCCCTCCCGTCTTTCAGCGTTGACAGTCACTGCCAGCCGGTCATACGGTGCCACCCAGTCGTCAACGCACAGAGGCGCGCAATCGTGGAGGTCACCGATGAGTAGTCCGGCCAAGCTTCGTGTCATCCAGTGGGCGACGGGAGGTGTGGGACGGGCCGCCATCGAGTGCGTGCTGAATCACCCGCAGCTCGAGCTGGCCGGATGTTGGGTGCACTCGACGGACAAGAACGGCCGCGACGTCGGTGACATCCTCGGCACCGGTGCGTTGGGAGTGAAAGCCACGAACAGCATCGACGAAGTGCTGGCTCTCGACGCCGACTGCGTGATGTACAGCCCGCTGATTCCCAACGACGAAGAGGTCATCGCGATCCTGCGGTCCGGCAAGAACGTGGTCACCCCGGTCGGCTGGGTGTATCCCGATCCGGGCAACCCCCGGCACAAGGCCGTCGCCGACGCCGCCGTCGAGAGCGGCGTGACCCTGCACGGTTCGGGGATCCACCCCGGCGGCATCACGGAACGGTTTCCGCTCATGGTGTCGTCGCTGTCGTCGGCGGTGACACACGTGCGCGCCGAGGAGTTCTCCGACATCCGCACTTACAACGCCCCGGACGTGGTGCGCCACATCATGGGCTTCGGCGGCACCCCTGAGGAGGCCATGCAAGGGCCCATGGCCGGCCTGCTCGACGCCGGCTTCAAACAGTCGGTGCGAATGATCGCCGACCACATGCGCTTTCGCATCGACCCGAACATCAGGACCATCCAGGACGTCGCCGTCGCAACCTCCGACATCGACTACGCGCCGTTCCCGATCACGACGGGCACCGTGGCCGCCCGCCGGTTCCGCTGGGAGGCGCTCGTCGACGGCGAGCCGGTCATCACGGCGGCGGTCAACTGGCTGATGGGCGAGGAAAACCTGGAACCCGCCTGGAATTTCGGCGGGATCGGAGAACGCTTCGAGGTCGAGATCACCGGCGACCCTCCCGTGAAGCTCACTTTCAAGGGACTGCAGCCGGAGACGATCGCCGAGGGGCTGGTGAAGAATCCCGGCGTCGTCGTCACGGCCAACCACTGCGTCAACGCCATCCCCGACGTCTGCGCCGCCGAGCCGGGTATCAAGACCTACCTGGACCTGCCGCTGTTCGCCGGGCGCCCGGCCCCGAGCCTCGCGGCACCGACACCATGACGAGCTCCGGTGTGCTCGAAGATGTTTCGTTCTGTCACCTTGTGGTGGGGGTGACCGACATGGATCGCGCCCTGGCCTTCTACCGGGATGTGCTCGGCATGGAGGTGGTCTTCGAATCCCTCATCTCCGGCGAGCCGTTCGACGCAGTATTGCACGCGACCCGCAAGCAGGAGGGCCGGGTTGTCGGCGGGTTACTGGGCGGCTTGATGGTCGAGTTGCTGTCGCTCGGCCCCAGCCGATCGGAACAAAAGCAGCCACGCGGCATCACCGGAATTCACAACGTCTCATTGTCGGTGACCGATCTCGACAAAACGTACCGACGCGTCGTTGCCGCCGGCTACACCCCCGACCAGGCTCCGTTCGAGATCGGCGGTGTCCGGATGTTTTTCGTGAAGGACCCGGATGGGACGCCGGTGGAGTTCATCGAATTGCCCAACGGAGCGCGCAGCACCTACGAGATGCACCGCGGCGTGCCGCTACGGATGGGACCGGCCCAATGACCTACGCCCACCCCGACTCGATGCGCGGCCACGTCGCGATCGTCACCGGCGCCGCCCAGGGCGTCGGCAAGGGGATCGCCGCCGCATTGCTCGAACGCGGTGCCGCGGTGCTGCTGGTCGACATCCAGGACGAAAAGCTCGGCGCGACAACCGCTGAGCTCAGGGCGATGGGCCGCGTCGAGAAGCTGGTCGCCGATCTGCGCGACCCGGACAGCGCGCAGCGGATCGCGGCGGCCGCAGTCGACGCGTTCGGAGCCGTGCACGGCCTGGTCAACAACGCCATAGCGACCAACGAGCCCAAGGCATTCGTCGACATCACCACCGAAGACCTGGCCCTCGGTCATGAGGTCGGGCCCCGGGCGACCTTCCTGCTGATGCAGGCCGTGCACCCGTTGATGGTCGCGGCGGGCGGCGGTTCGATCGTCAATCTGGGCTCGGGTACTGGCACCGGTGGTGAACCCAAGTGGGGCGGTTACGCCGCCGCGAAGGAGGCCATCCGCGGGCTGTCGAAGGTCGCCGCGCTCGAATGGGGACGCGACAACATCCGCGTCAACGTCATCTGCCCGTTCGCCGAGTCCGACGGAGTCAAGCTGTGGAAATCGTTTGCGCCCGATGACTACGCGAAGGCGGTGAGACGTGTTCCGATGAAGCGCATCGGCGATGTCCGCACCGACGTCGGCGCGCTGGTGGCCTTCCTGCTCGGCAGCGACGCGACGTTCGTCACCGGGCAGACCATTCACATCGACGGTGGGATCGGCTGCTTCCGGTGACCGGGGAGGGGTCGCTGCGCGACCGGCAGCGCGCACAGATCCGGGCCGATATCAGGCGGGCCGCGTTCCGGCTGTTCGTCGAACGCGGATACGACGCCGTGACGACTGAGGAGATCGCCACCGCCGCGGGCGTTTCGCCACGCACCTTCTTTCGGTACGTGCCGATCAAGGAGGATCTGCTCCTGGCGCCGGTTCGTCACGGCGGCGCCGCGATCGTGAACCTGCTCGAGCGTCGGCCTGCCGGTGAGTCGGCGGACGTCGCGCTGATCAACGCCATCGTCGCCCGTACCCGATCGTTCGAGCAGGCCGACACCGAAGAGTGGCGTGACGCGCTGCTGGTGGCTCCCGGCCTGCTCGGCAAGGTCACGGTGCACACCCCCGCCGACAAGGAGCGGGCGACGAAGCTCATCGCGGAACGGATGGGCGCCGACCCGGATACCGACATTCGTCCCGGGCTGTTGGTCCATCTTGCCTTCGCCGCAGCGGATTTCGCGTTCCAGCGGTGGGTGCGACAGTCGACGACGCGGCGGCCGCTCGATTTCTACGTCACCGAAGCGCTCGAAGCGGTCAAGAGTCCGCGCTGGCGGCGCTAGCCCGGTTACCAGTCCTCACGTGAGCCGTGCGGCGATTCGGGCCCCGGCGGCAGGCTATCCCACAGAGTCGCACCCGCGGCGAGCATTGCGAAGTCGGCGGCCCGATGTCGAAGGCCTCGGGATTGCTTAGCCGCCGCCCCCGCCGCCGCCACCGGCGCCACCGGCACCCCCGGACCTCCGGCCGCCCCGGATTCTCCCGAGCCGCCGCCGTACGTACCCCCTGGTGCGGGCGGCGGTGGTGGTGGCGCAGGGTTCGAGGTGCTTGGCATCGGCGGCGCTGCCGGCGCGTTCGCCAACGTGCCCGCGCCAGCCCCGAAACCGACGGCCAGCGTCACCATGGCGGCACCACCGGCGAGCGTGATTGCTTGCTTGACTTCAGCTTTCATCGGGCCTCCCCCATCTCGACGTTCGCTTTCCGATGAAGGTTTCATACCCGCTACGGGCTTGCGTAACCCCGCCCGAGATGAACTCCGGGTGTCACGACGCCGGCGCGGGGGTGGCGAGGGCGGGCAGCACAACGTCGGTGAGCAGTTGAACCGATTTCCACGCTTCGTCGGCGGGCATGCCCCCGACGAGAGGATGCAGCACGACCGGACCGAAGTCGTCGCTACCGCGGATCTCGGCGATCAACTGGTCGGGAGTGAGGAATCGGTATCGTCCCGACGCCTTCACCTCGTCGAGGGTCCGCACGCCCGGCAAGTGCATGAGAGAACGCTGATCGGTCGACCATTCGCCGTACGTCACCGCCTCCCAGAGGATGTGGTCGCCGAGCTCCGCCCACGCCCGGTCCGGGTCCTCGTGCAGATAGATCATGCCGCGATTGACCGGCCCCGGCATCAGGATGAACGGCGAAAGTCCCACCTCCGAGCACAGCCGGCGGTAGTAGTCGGCGATGTCCGGCAGGTGATCGGCCAGGCTGAGCGGCAACCTGAAACGTGCCGCGCGCCGGGCGGTGGCGCGCGAGCCGCCACCGACATACAGCGGCGGATGCGGCCGGGACCACGTGCCGGTGCAGGTTGCGGCATCCGGGCCCGCACCGGACCATACCGCGAGCATCCGCTCGACCAGGTCGTCCATCAACGCGCCGCGGCGCGCGAAATCTACGCCCAGGGAATCGTATTCGACCGTTCGGTAGCCCAGGCCGACCGTGGTGTGCAGCCGTCCGCGGCTCATGTTGTCCACCAGCGCGATGTCCTCGGCGAGCCGGACCGGGTTCCACAGGGGCCCCAGGGCGCAGTCCACGCTCGCGATCAGTGTCGAGGTTCGCGCGAGGAACATCGCCGCGGCCATGATCGGGTTGCAACTCCACCCGTGCCCGGTGGCGTGGTGCTCGTCGACGCTGATCGAGGTGATGCCATGCGACTCCCCCCACTGCGCCAACTCCAGCGCGGCGGAAAGCAACCTGGCCTGCGTGCGCGGTTCGCCTTGCGGAGAGGCGAAGTTGAAACGCAGAACAGTCAGTACCATGTCAGCCTTCCGCCGGCTCGGCCATCGACTGCAGGAACGCGGGAAAGTCGGGGAAGACCGCGCGGTCGACGATTTCGATGCGCGTTCCGAAGTCGTCGACGTAGTACGCGAACATCGCAAGCTCCGAGCCCGGCACCTCGGCGGTCATTTCGAAGGCGAACCCATTGCGTTCCAACATCTTCGCGCTCTCCGCGAGGTTGTCGGTGAAGTAACCGAGGTGATGGACGGAGCGGCCCGGCGCTGCCGTCCAGGGGCTACCCGGAACCTCCTGCACGAGTTCGACGTGCGGGGCCTGCACCGAGTAGACGATCGTCGAGGTGAGCTCGCTTACCCCGGAGGCGGTGCGGAACGGCAACGTATACGTCAGCGGCTTGATCCACCGATAGCCGGCAAGCGCGCTCAGGCGCGCCTTCGCGGCGTCGAGATCCGGCACGACGATACCGGTGTGGTAGAGGTCCTCGGGGCGGAGCGCGAGTGTCATTTCTGGTGTCCTCGGGGTCTCAGATGCAATCCGATGCACCGTCGACGACGAAGAGCGCGCCACTGGTGTAGCTGCTCTGCTCGGTGCACAAAAACGCGATGGTGGGCGCGATTTCGGTGACGGACCCGAAGCGCCGCAACGGAATATGGGCCAATTCGGACTCCACGATTTCGGCCGCGCCGTGCATGGGCGCGGTCATCGGAGTGTCGATCGTGCCCGGCGCCACCGCGTTGACCCGGATGCCCTTGCCCGCCCACTTGGTCGCGAGATTCCTGGTCACGCAGATGACGCCGGCCTTGGCGGCGCCGTAGCCGGGCACGAGCGGGACGGCGCGCAGTGCCGACATCGAGGCCAGGTTGACCACGCTGGCACCCCCGGCTGCGGTGGAGGCTTTCAACGCGCGGTAGAGGCCGACCGTCAACCGATACGGACCGGTGAGGTTCAGCGCGACCGACGCGTCGAACCCGTCGGGCTTCGACTCATCCAGTCCGTTGGGAAAGTTCGCGCCCGCGTTGTTGACCAGGACATCGAGGCGGGTGCAGCTTTTCGCCAGGGCGTCCACGGAGTCCGGGTCGGTGACCTGCAGTTGCCGATAGGTCATGCCGGAAAGATCCGCGTCGTAATCGTCCGCGGCCACCTTGGTGCCGGTGACGGTCACCTCGGCGCCGGCATCCCGGAACAGCAACGCCGTGGCGTGACCGATCCCGCTGGTGCCACCGGTGACCAGCGCCGCGGTGCCGCTGAAGTCGAAGCTGACTCGCGCGGTCATGCGTTCCTCGCTATTTGGTTCTGCAGCCAGGCGGCTTCCCAGAAGTTGGCGCTACCGGCGAGCAGCGTCTCGTGGGCTCGCCGGAGCAGCTCGCGCGCCCCCGGATGGTCCGCGGGGACGAGCTCGGCGAGGTGAATCGCCTCCAGCGGGCGTCCGGCGTCGAGGTGGGCACGTGCGCGATCCAGCAGCGCATCGGCGCCGGCCAACTCGACTATGTCCGGCGCCACGGCGTCGAACCCGACCGGATAGAGCTCAGTGGTCGACGCGTGGTGGAACCAACCCGAGTAGTTCTCCCAGATGGCCCGCACGTCCCAGTCCACCTTCCCGTAGCCTTGGCCGACTTCGTATTCCGCCGGCAGCGTGATCTCGCGCATCAACGTTCGGACGTCTTTGCCGGCGTTCATTCCCGCGACGGTCTGGTCGTGAATGTACTGGATCGCGTCACGCAGGCGGGTCAGCTCGGCGTTGATCCGGCCGGCGCCCTCGATCGGGTCGAAGTGGCCGGTCACCAAGAGATCCGGCTGCAGATCCCGCACGCGCTCGACCGAGGCGATCGCCGTCAGGGCGTCCCGGTAGCGGTCGCCGCGCATGGTTACCAGGTTGGGGATGTGCCCGAATGTCCGGGCCGAACGTGTTTCCGCACAAGCAGATTCGCTCCTCCGGCAACCACACCACCAGGGAGTCGGTGGTCTCCCCGCCGGGTACGGAGATCAGCTCCAGCCGTCGCCCACCCACCTCCAGGGTCAGGGTGTCGTGAAACTCCACGTCGACGACCGGGACGCTCTGGCCGGCCAGTCGCGTGGTACCGAGGCGCCGCTGGATGGCTTGGATGCCGGTGGTCAACGTGTCCTTGAAGGCGAACGCGCTGCGGCTGGCGCGATACGGGATCAGTCTTTCGTTGTCGTCTCGCCACGATCTCCAGTTCGCCTGCGCGACAACGGTCGTGTCGGGGTCGCGCACGCTGTCCAGGCCGCCGACGTGATCCACGTGGCCCTGCGTGAAGATGATGTACCGCACCGGTGAGGCGTCGACGGCGTCGAAGTTGGCGCGGTGCACCGGCCCCTCGAAGCCCATTCCGGTGTTGACGACGACGCGGCCGGCGTCGGTGGTCAGCAGGTAGGCATTGGAGAGGCCGGGGGAGCACCACAGCCCCGGGGCGATCTGCTCGGCCCGGTCCGCGGCCGCCGGGCGCATCGCCTCGGCGCCCGGCCTGCTGCGATAGACGGGCTCGAACTGCTGTGCTCCGGTACTCATCTGCGGTGTTCCTTCGTCGTCATGCCTCGGGTCGGACGTCGAACCTGTCGAAGTAGAAGTCGAAGCGCCGGCGCAGTTCGTCGGCCGAGAAGCCGAAGTGGCGTTGCAGGTCGTAGCGGAGGCGGCCGTGTTTGCCGCGCGGATTGCCGTCCAGGTAGCGCTGGAACCGGTCGCGCACCTTGGCCGTCAACTCGACGCCGCCACACCGGTAAAGCCGCTCGAGCACCGGCAGCTCGTTGCCGTTCAACTGATGGAAGCCGACGTCGATGCTGCGCTCGGCCGGCACCAGGCCACGGTCGCGCACGCACGCGCTGAGCAACCGGTGTACGCGATCGCTCCAATAGTCCACCAGCCAGCCCGGGTCGATGCTGGTGCGGCGCAGGCGGTCGGAATAGGCCATCATCGTGATCGCGGACTGGATGACCGCGACGGGGTCGCGGTGGGTGAACGCGACCGTCGCATCGGGGAAGGTCGCCATCAGCGGGCCGAGTTGCTCGCAGTGTTGGGGGCTCTTGAGGACCCACGTCCGCGGACCGCGCAGGAACGTCAACGCCTGCAACACCTTCTTCAGGTAGGCGTAGTGCCGGTGCTGGTCGAGCCCCAGGTAGTAGTCGCGCCAGCCGGGCACGCGCGCATGCCATTCGAGAACGTACGCGGCGAGGTCGAGGTCGAGCAGCTCCACCTCCTCCTCGATCGCCTCGGGGAATCGGTCATGCATGGCGGCCACCACGGGGGCGCTGGCCATGAGCGCGTCGTGTTCGGACTTGGCGCGCGTGTAGCGCGGATCGACCCCGAAGATGTCCGGGCCTTGGCCGCGGGCGGGGATGGGATCCTGGCTCTCCCAATACGGCAGCGCGCGCCGGCGTGGGTCGGCGGCGATGAGGTTCACCAAATGGGTGGTGCCCGAACGCGGCATTCCGACGACGATGAACGGCTTCTCGATCGGGATCGCTTCGATCTCGGGATAGCGCCGCAGCAGGTCGGTCAGCGACAAGCGGTTGCGCAGCAGCCGGACCACCCTTTCCCGCAGCGACCCACGAGTGAGCTGACGCAGGCCCCGATCACCCTCGATGGCAGCCACGTGCGCGGCCAGGCGGTCACCGAAGCCGTCCGTGTCGCCCAGGTCGGCACCGACGTTCGCCTGCTGCACGGCCTCGGTGAGCATTTCGTCGATGTCAAGGCTGACGTGCCGGGATTCGGTGTATTCCAAGATCCGCCGCTGGACATCCGTCAGCTCGGGCGCCGTCAGGTCGTCGAAGTCGATGTCGGCGATGTCGCGGCCCGCTGCGCCCATCAGACTGCCTTTCGACGTTTACCCCGTCGAATATTCGACGTATCGTTCGAAATATGACTCAGACGGTAGGCGGGGGGGCGGCTCGTCGTCAACCCACTTCTTCGCCACCGACCGAGCGGGTGATCGCCATCGTGGAACTGCTCGGGTCGCAACCGGGGCGAACCTTCTCGCTTGCCGAGATCGCCCGCGAGCTCGGCATCAGCCGGGCCACGGGTCACGCAATCCTGGCGGCGCTGACCGCCCATGGCTGGGTGCTACGCGACACCGCGACGGCGGGCTACTCCTGCGGCCCCGCCATTGCGTCGTTGGCCAAGCCGGCCAGTGACCGGATGTTCCACGGCATCCTGCGCGAGCTCGCCGACTCCGCCGCGGCACCGACGTTTCTTGCGCGCCGGGAGGCCAACACCATAGTGGTCGTCGACAGGGTCGGTGAGTTTGCTTCCAGTTTGCGAATAGACCGTGGATTGCGCACCCCTTTGGTCGCGCCGTTCGGGCGCGACTACATCGCCTTCAGCGCCACCCGTTCCCAGCGCGCCTGGCTACGTGGCATCGGGACACCATCCGCGGCGCTGACCCGGCGGATCACCGCAGTAATCAACGAGATTCGTCAGCGCGGATACGTCGTCGAACGGCTCAGTCGCGAATACGTCCAGGTCTACACCGCGCTCCGCGCGCTGGGCGGAGGCGCCGAACCCGACGCCATCACCGCGCGCCTCGCGCGCGCGTTCGCCGACCTGACGGTGATCGATGTGCTGTCCGCGGAGTTGACCGACGACAGCACCCACAACATCGCCACCATCTCAGCGCCCATCCTCGACGAGGACGGGGTCGCATCGTTGTCGGTCACCGCCGCGCCGTTCGCCACCCTTGCCGCGGCCGACGTCGAGAGGCTGGGCGAGCAGGTCAAGGCGGCCGCACGGCGGATCGAGGCGATCGCCAGAACCTAAAGGTTCGCGAGGTCGTCGGGCACGTCGACTTTGTGTTCCAGCAGCGCCTCGAGGGGCACTACCTCGAGAGTGCGCTCGTGGGTGGACGCCAGCACGACCGGCGCGGCGCAACCATCCTGGTGGGCCCGAAGCCAGTTGAGGGCGGTGACGCACCAGCGGTCGCCGGGGAGCAGGCCGGGGAATCGGTATTCGGGGACGGGAGTCGACAGGTCATTGCCGATAGAACGCTGATGCTCCAGGAACTCGGCGGTCATCACCGCGCAGATGGTGTGCCGGCCCCGATCCTCCGGCCCCGTCGAACAGCAACCGTCGCGGTAGTACCCGGTGAGTGGTTCACTGCCGCACGGTTCCAGCGGACCGGCCAAGACGTTGCGATCAGGCACACCCCTAATCTTGCGCCCTTCGGGCCGATCTTTGAAGGGACTTTGCCATTGACACCCGCGGTCCCAAGTCGCGTTGACTGATCGCACCGTTGACCAGCGCCGACCGCCGACGCGATGTATTTTTCTGCCTGTGATGGTTACCGGGGCCTTTCTGGCAGAAGCCGCCGCGACGGTGGACAACAAGCTCAACGTGTCGGGCGGTGTGTTGTCGCGGTACATGGTCGGGCCCGACCGCTGGGTGCGGCTCGTTCTGGTGGTGCTGACGCGGGCCGATTCGAGCGCTGACGAGAGCGGCTCGGAACCTTGGGTCGACGTCGAGATCAAGCCCCCGACGCTCGATGACCCGGCGCGGCAACGATTCGAGATACCGACAGCCTCCATCGGCGAGTTCCCCGGTTATGCCTTCTTCGACATCCAGGCGATGCTGCCTTTCGACGGCCGCTGGGCGATCGAGGTGACTGGCGGCGGCGAGACGATTTCGCTTCCGCTGGTGGTGGACAGCTGGACCCCGCCGCCGGCCGGGGTTTGACCGTACAGTCTCGACGTTTTCCCGCTCCGCACTGATCGTCGGTGCGACTACGGCGTGTCGGGGCGCCGTCCGGCCCGGCGGGCCCAATACTGCCTGGTGACAACGGCATAACAATTCCGACCAAGCCGATCCGCCAAAACCGGAGGTGTCACCGGTGAAAATTATGGTCACTTCGTGCATCGTCGAACGGCCCTGAAGCTACCGCTGCTGCTGGCCGCCGGTGCGGCACTGGCACGCACACCCCGTGCCGCCGCGGCGGAAGCGGGCCGATGGTCGCCGGACCGGGCCAATCGCTGGTATCAGGCGCAGGGCTGGCTGGTCGGAGCCAACTACATACCGTCCAATGCCATCAACCAGCTTGAGATGTTTCAGGCCGACACCTTCGACCCCCGGCGCATCGACACCGAACTCGGCTGGGCCAGGTTCTATGGGCTCAACACCACGCGGGTCTTCCTGCACGACCAGCTCTGGGCGCAGGATCAGCGAGGGTTCCAGAGCCGTCTCGCACAGTTCGTCGACATCGCGGCCCGCCATCGCATCAAGCCGCTGTTCGTCTTCTTCGACTCGTGTTGGGATCCGGCGCCCAGGGCGGGCCGGCAGCGCGCACCGCGGCCCGGCGTGCACAACTCGGGTTGGGTGCAAAGCCCGGGCGCCGAACGCCTCGGCGATCCCCGCTACACCCGCGTCCTGCAGGACTACGTCACCGCGGTGTTGGCTCAATTCCGCAGTGACGAACGCGTTTTGGGTTGGGATTTGTGGAACGAGCCGGACAATCCCGCGCGCCAATATCGCAATGTCGAGCGCAGCGACAAGGAACAACTCGTCACAAACTTGCTGCCCCAGGTCTTCCGGTGGGCGCGCGCCGTCGATCCCAGTCAACCCCTGACGAGCGGGGTGTGGCGCGGCGATTGGGGAGAACCTCAAGGTCGCAGCGCAATCAGCAGAATCCAGCTGGACAACTCCGACGTGATCACCTTCCATTCGTACGCCGAACCCACTGGCTTCGAGAACCGCATCGCCGAGCTGGCGCCGTTGGGGCGGCCGATCATGTGCACCGAGTACATGGCGCGGCCCAAAGGCAGCACCATCGAGGGAATCCTGCCCGTCGCCAAGCGCCATAACGTCGGCGCCATCAATTGGGGTTTCGTCGCCGGCAAGACGCAGACCTACTTCCCCTGGGACTCCTGGGAGCATCCATACCGGGCGGTCCCGAAGGTGTGGTTTCACGACCTGCTGCGGCCCGATGGACAACCGTTTCAGGACGCCGACACCAAGACCATTCAGGCACTCGGCGGCAGCTCAGCGCTGGTCGCCCAGCGCTGAGCGGATACCTGCACAATGGGCGACTTCGTCGTCGTCAAGGTCAAGCCCGGCAGCCGCAAGGGGCCGCTCGTCGAGGTCGGCGCATCCGGGGACCTCACCATCTACGTGCGTGAGCCTGCGGTCGACGGCAAAGCCAACGAGGCGGTCGTCCGTCTCCTGGCCGCCCACCTTGACCTACCCCGGAGCCGACTGCACTTGGTGTCCGGGGCGACGTCCCGGCAGAAGCGCTTTCGTATCGGGAGCTGAGCGGCTACCGGCCACGGGGCCAGGCGGCCCCGGGAAACCAATCACCGGTGGACCCGATCGGCTGCCGATCGAATCGCCTGTCTCGATCACCGCTCGTAACTCGACGGCAAGGGTGTCGACCAGAAAACGACCCGGGCCTTGGGAGAGGTTCTGCGAGCCCGGGCCGATTCGCTTCCATTGGCCACGCTTCGCCGGGTAGCGGTCACCGAACAGCACCTGACCTCTGCCGCGGGTTTCCCGGCAAGCTCGGCTTGCCGGGAATGCCAGATCAGGCCCTGCAGCGCCGGTTCGTGCGATTGCGCGAGGGCAGCGATGGCTAAGATATGGTGGCTCAGGGGAGAGGTGGCTTCATGGCAGGGCGACCGCCGCAGCCTGGCTGGTATCCGGACCCTACCGGCGGATGGGGTCAGCGGTACTCGGATGGCACCGCATGGGCCCCGTAGCCCCGCCTCCGCCGCCCCGACGTAGGAGTAGTGGCGTATTGCCCGGGTTCCTAGCCGGCATATCGCCTGCGTTGCTGATCGTCCTTCTGGCACTACTCTGCTGCGGTAGTTTTGGCGTCCTCTGGCTGATCGGTGCCTCGTCGAATCACAGTACGAGCAGCAGCAGCAGTCAAGCGACTTCCACCACGGCACACGGCTATGCGCTACCGCCGCCACCGCCAGCGCCCACCTACAGCAAGCAGGAGATCGAATCAGCCGTCCTCGACACTTGCAAGAAGGCGGTCAAGAAAGACCTCAAAGACCCCGACAGCGCGAAGTTCAGCCACGATTGGAAAGTCTGGATCGTCACCCAGCGAGACCGGCCGCCCAAGGTGTCGAACTATCACCCCGAGAACGGAGACAAACTGTACTCAGCAGCCGGCAGCGTCAACGCCACAAACGGCTTCGGTGGGTATATCGGCGACGAAATGTGGGGCTGCGACGCTGTCGTCAACACCAGCGGCAGTGGCAACGTGCACGCGAACGCTTATCCGTTGAGCTGACATCTTGATTCCGGACCACCGGACTCCCCCCGCCGGCACTCCCGACCGCGCCGCCCAATCCAGTTTTCGCACAGCCGTAACTCGGTCGCCAGGTTCTTCAACTGGATCAGCGCGGGATTGCTGTGCCGCTGATTCTGGCTGCCGCGGCCATGATTACGTCTTCGCGAACATGCCGAAGCGTCGGGGCCACGATGTCCCGTAGTTCGCAGTAGCGCTCGACGAGTCCCAACTGTCGTGTGGTGATCCAGATGTGCTGCGGCGACCAGACCCCATTTCTTGGCGGCCGGGCCGTCGCGCCGAGTCCTGCTGCGGCCGCGGGTCTCGGCCACGTCTCGTCGCGGTGGATTGAAAAATTGATTCCAAGATGTCGTACGGGCGGGTTGTGAGGCGGCCGGTCTACGGACACCACCATCGCCACACAGAAGGTCGATCTTGTTGGGTGAGTCGAAGTTTTCCTTGCACAGCATTCGGCCGTGCCGCGTGGTTTTGGCCCTGGCGTTGGCCACGAGCCGGGTCGGCCGCGGGTCGCCGGTGCATTCACCGAGTGCTCAACGACGAGCCGCAGCAAACGCAGAAATGGCCTTTTAGCTGCGTAAACATCCGTATAGCTTTGGCGGTGGCGGAGGGATTTGAACCCTCGGACGGTGTTAGCCGTCACACGCTTTCGAGGCGTGCTCCTTAGGCCGCTCGGACACGCCACCGCCAGGCAGCTTACCGAACCGACCGCCGCTCACCCCAATCGCTGCCGCGCGAAGAACGCCTCCAGGGGCGCGGCGCACTCCTGCGCCAGCACCCCGCCGCGAACCTCGGGCCGGTGGTTGAGCCGACGGTCGCGAACCACGTCCCACAGCGACCCGACGGCTCCCGACTTCGGTTCCCACGCACCGAAGACCAGCCGCTCGATGCGCGCCAGCACAAGGGCGCCCGCACACATGGTGCACGGCTCCAGCGTCACCGCCAGCGTGCTCCCCTCCAACCGCCAGCCGTCGCCGAGCGCCTTGGCCGCGGCGCGCATCGCCAGGATCTCCGCGTGCGCCGTCGGGTCGCCGAGCGCCTCACGCGCGTTCACCGCCCGGGCCAGCTCGGTTCCGTCGGGGCCGACGATCACCGCGCCGACGGGCACGTCGCGGGGGCCGGCCGTCGCGGCGACCGACAGTGCGGAACGGATCAGATCCTCGTCGGTGCTCGCGCCCGGCTCCGCCGCGCTCGCGATCACCGACCGAGGCGGTCGATCACCGCCGACAACTCGTCGGCGAAGCCCATCTCGCGAGCGATACGGCCGAGTTGTTCGTCGGCGTACAGGTCGCTCTCGTCGAGGATGACGCCGAGCACCGCCTCGGGCAAGCCGATGTCGGACAACAACCCCAGGTCACCCTCCTCGAAGGGCTCGGCATCCTCGAGGTCCTCGGGGTCGATGTCGGCATCGAGCTTGTCCAGCACTTCCGCCGCAATGTCATAGTCCAGGGCAGCCGTCGCATCCGACAGCAGCAAGCGAGTCCCCGACGGGGCCGGCCGCAGGATGACGAAGAATTCGTCGTCGACGTCCAGGAGACCGAATACGGCGCCGGCGCTCCGGAGCTCGCGCAGTTCGGTCTCTGCGGCGTGGAGGCTCGTCAGCGATTTCGCTGCCAGTGGGGAGCAGTGCCATTTGCCCTCTTCGCGCACGACCGCAACGCCGAAGCCGTCCGGCGAGTCCGCGGACAGGCCCTGAGCTGAGGCCCGTTGTGCTCCCATGGGCGCTTACGGTAGTCGCTGACCAGGCCGCCTGGCCAGACGCGCGCGGACGGACGCCGTGGGGACGGCACGCCAAGAACCGCTGCCCGCCGGACTGTGCCAACCTTGGACTGTGGTCAGGCCCCAACACAAGACAGCCGTATGCGTGCTCGGACTCGGGCTGATCGGCGGCTCGATCATGCGGGCCGCCAACGCGGCCGGTCGCCAGGTCTTCGGCTACAACCGCTCGGTCGAGGGGGCGCATCTGGCGAAGGCCGACGGATTCGACGCCAGCACCGATCTGGCCGCCACCCTGACCCGGGCGGCGGACGCCGGTGCGCTGATCGTCCTCGCCGTACCGATGCCGGCGTTGGCGAGCATGCTCGCGCACATCGGTGAGTTTGCCCCGGCCTGCCCCCTCACCGACGTCACCAGCGTCAAGAGCGCGGTGCTCGAGGAGGTGGCGGCGGCCGGCCTGCTCGAACGCTTCGTCGGGGGTCACCCGATGACCGGCACCGCGGACTCGGGGTGGGCCGCCGGCTACGCGGGCCTGTTCACCAGGACCCCGTGGGTGGTCAGCGTCGACGACCACGTGGACCCCACGGTGTGGTCGATGGTGATGACGTTGGCGCTGGACTGCGGAGCGATGGTGGTACCGGCGAAATCCGACGAGCACGACGCCGCGGCCGCGGCGATCTCACACCTGCCGCACGTGCTCGCCGAGGCGTTGGCCATCACGGCCGGAGAGGTACCGCTGGCCTTCGCGTTGGCCGCGGGCTCGTTCCGGGACGGGACCCGGGTGGCGGCTACCGCCCCGGACCTGGTCCGAGCCATGTGCGAGGCCAACTCGCGTGAACTCCTGGGGGCTCTTGACCGGGCCGTCGAGCTGCTCACGCACGCCCGCGAGTCGCTGGCCCTTCACCACACCGTGGCCGACCTCGTCGAGGCGGGCCACGCCGCGCGGATCCGCTACGACAGCTTCCCGCGCGCCGAGATCTTCCACGTCGTCATCGGCGAGCAGGACTGGCGGGAGGAACTGGCCGCCGCGGGCCGTGCGGGCGGGGTGATCAGATCCGCTCTGCCAACCCGGGGTAGTCGACGATGAAGCCTTCCTCGTCGACGCTCACGACCGTGTCGGCGACCGGGGAGCGCAACTTGATCCCGTCGAGGCGCCCCTCACTGGCGTAGCTCACCGTGGCGGCGTTGACCGACATGTCCGGCACGTTCACGTAGACCATCGGCAGCGCAACCGACTCGGCCCGCTCGTGCACCCCGAGGCGCCGCACCGGCAGAGCGTTGAAGAAGGGGCTGAACACCACGTCGACGTCGAGCGCCCCGTTGTAGCCCTCGCGCCGCTCCCCCTGGTGGTCGGTCAGCAACCACATGTTCTCTTCGTCGCGGGCGATGGCAAGCTGACGTTCCCGCTCGGCCAGCGTGACGGTCAACCCGAAACGCCTGGTGGCACCGGTTTCGTCAGTCTGCAGGTCGTAGTAGGCGCCGAAAGCCGGGTTGGTTGCGGTGGCCGCGGCCACGATGCGGCCGTTGGCCCGGATTCGCTTGCCCGACACCTGCACTCGCACCGATTCCATGCGTGACACGTCCTGCGCACGCCAGGTCAACATCGCTTGCCATACGCGCCGGTTCGGATCAGAGGGGGCTGAGCTCACTCATCTACCGTAGAACGTGGCCGCGGAGCCGCGGCGGATTAGTCCATAAGTGTGACGACCGCCCCTTTGTCATCGCCCGTAAACGCCCCGTGCCCGGCGCCGACACCCAGACGGCCAGCGCCAGCAGGCCGTCCAGAACCAGCGCCAACGCCGCCACCGTCAGGGCGCCCACCAAAGCGAGCTGGAATTCCCGCTCTTTGATTCCGTCGATCAGGTACCGGCCCAGGCCGCCGAGGCTGGCATAGGCGGCGACCGTCGCGGTGGCGACCACTTGCAGGGTCGCGTTGCGCAGCCCGCCGAGGATGAGCGGGAGTGCGTTCGGCACCTCGACCCGCAGCAGCACCTGGGCCTCCGTCATGCCGAGGGCGCGGGCGGCGTCGACCGCCGTCGGGTCGACACCGGCGATGCCCGCGTAGGTGCCGGCCAGCAGCGACGGGATGCCGAGCAGCATCAGCGCAGCCAGTGGCGGGGCGGCGCCCAGCCCGAACAGCAGCACACCCAGTAGCAGCACGCCGAGCGTGGGCAGCGCGCGCAGCCCGTTGACCGCGCCGACAACCAGCAGCGCGCCCCGGCCGGTGTGCCCGATGATCATCCCGATGGGTACGGCTATCAACGCCGACGCCCCCACCGCGATCGCGGTGTACTCGAGGTGCTCCCCGATGCGCGCCGCCAGACCGACGGGACCGGTCCAGTTGTCTGCGGTCAGCAGGTAGTGCAAAGCCTGTCGCACGAAGTTCATCGCGCCCCACCCACGATCGGGGTCACGGCGGAGCGGCGACGGGTGGTTCTTGTGGCGCGTAGCCACGGGGTGGCGGCCCGCCCGCCGAGCACGATCAGACCGTCGACGACGACCGCCAGCCCGAACAACACAATGATGCCGGCAAAGATCTCTTCGGTCTTATCGGTCTGATAGCCCTGGGTGAACCAGGTCCCCAGACCCCCGATCCCGATCACAGACCCGACCGAAACCATTGCGATATTGGTCACCACCACCACCCGTAAGCCGGCGATCAGGACCGGGATAGACAGGGGCAGATCGACTTTCAGGATCCGCAGCAGCCGGGGGTATCCGACCGCGGTCGCCGCGTCCCGCAGCTGTCCCGGCACCGCGTCGAGCGCCTCGAGAACCGCCCGTACCAGCAACGCGACGGTGTAGGCGGTCAAGGCGACAATCACGTTGGCCTCGTCAAGGATCCGCGTTCCGATGATCACGGGCAGGACTACGAACAGCGCCAGCGACGGAATGGTGAACACGACACTGGCCGTCGCCGTCGTCAGCCGGCGCGCCACCGGGGCGCCCTGCACCAGCACGCCCAAGGGCACGGCGAGCGCCAACCCGATCAGCACCGGCAGCAGCGACAGGCGCAGGTGGACGACGGTCAGCGCCCAGGCATCGTCGAGATGGGTCAGCAGGTAATGCATTTCAACCCCGCCGACGGGCATCCACCGCGGCCAGCACGTCCTCCGCCCGGATGCCGCCGATGACCTTGCCGCCGTCGTCCACGGCGACGCCCACTCCCGACGGCGATGACAGCGCCGAGTCCAACGCCTGGCTGAGGTTTCCATCCGGGCGGAACAGCGACCCGACACCGGCGGTGCTGTCGGACAACGACGCGCCTGCGCGGTGCCGGCGCAGACGCTCGGTGTCGATCCAGCCCGCCGGCGCGCCCGCGCTGTCGACGATCAACGCCCAGCCGGTCGCCACGTTGGCAGCAAAAACGCCTTCCGCCGGGATCGTCTCGATGTCGTGCAGCGGCAATCCCGCCGCATCGATGAGCTGCAACCACCGGTATCCGCGGCCCAGGCCGATGAACTTGGCGACGAAGTCGTTGGCGGGATGCGACAGCAGCCGCTCAGGCTCGTCGTATTGCTGCAGCGAGCCGCCCCTGAACACCGCGACGCGGTCGGCGAGCTTGAGCGCCTCGTCGATATCGTGGGTCACGAACACGACCGTTTTGCGCAGTTCACTCTGCAAACGCAGAATTTCGTTTTGCAGTTCGTTGCGGACCACTGGGTCGACGGCGGAAAACGGCTCGTCCATCAACAGGATCGGAGGATCAGCGGCGAGGGCGCGCGCCACGCCGACCCGTTGTTGCTCACCACCGGAGAGTTGGGCCGGGAACCGCGGCCCGAGTTTGGGATCCAGTCCCACGCGTTCGAGGATCTCGTAGGCGGCCTTACGGGCCGCCCGACGGGGTTGGCCACGCAGGACCGGAACCGTCGCGACGTTGTCGATCACCCGCTGGTGGGGCATCAGTCCGGCGTGCTGGATGACGTAGCCGATCCCGAGTCGCAGCCTGACCGGGTCAACACCCGCGATATTCGCCCCGTTGACGGTGATGGTGCCGGAGGTCGGCTCCACCATGCGGTTGATCATCCGAAGCGCCGTGGTCTTGCCGCTGCCGGAGGAGCCGACGAAGACCGTCAACTCGCCGTCGGGCACCGCCAGGTTCAGCCGGTCGACTGCGGTGGTCCCTTCGGCAAAGACCTTGCTGACACCGTCGAAGACGATCGCTGCCTGGGCGTCGGCCATCATTGTCCGATCGGGTGGTTGAAGCCGTTGTCACGCACCCATTTTCGGGCCGCCTGGCTGGGGTCCACCCCGGAATTGCCCGCCACCGACGCGTTCAGCGAAGCCACCCCGGACGAGGTCAACTTCGCCGACACGGCGTCCAGTACCCCTTTGAGCCGAGCGGACTTCTTCAGCGAATTCACCAGCGGCACAATGTTACCGGCCATGAAGTTGTGGTCGGGATCGGCCAGGACGACCAAGTGGTTTTGCGGGATGGCCGGAGAGGTGCTGAAGATGTCGGCGGCCGTCACCCGGCCCTCCAGCAGTGCGCGCACGGTCACCGCGCCGCCGCCGTCCTCGATCGCGATGAAGTTTCCCGGGCTGACGTCGAGCCCGTACTTCCGCTTCAGACCGGGCAGACCGGCCGGCCTGGTTTGGAACGCGGACGAAGCTCCGAACTTCACGTCGGCCGAGTGCGCCGCCAAGTCGGCGATTGTGTCCAGGTGCCACAAGGCGGCGAGCCCGCCGGTGACGGTCACCGTATCGGTGTCGGAGGCCGGTGCGGGCGTCAGGATCGACAGGTCGCCCGGCAGTCGCCGACACAGTTCCACCTGCACGGCATCGAGCGCGGTCGCTGTGGACTGAGGCGTGAAGTAGAGCAACAGGTTTCCGATGTACTCCGGCACCAGATCGATGGAATGGTCTTTGAGCGCAGGGATATACGTCTCGCGGCTACCGATCCCCATCCGGCGTCCCACGTCGAAGCCATTGGCTTGTAACGCATCCGCATAGATCTCGGCCACTATCTGGGATTCGGGGAAGTCACCGGAGCCGACAACGATCGAATTGGGGCTCCGGGTCTGCTCCCCGAGCGGATCGGAATTGCTGCACGACGCAACAGCGAACAGAACCGCCAACGAAGCTGCCGCTCGGGCCATCCCATTGCGCAGAAGCGGGTGCGGGCGCGGGCGCGACCTCATACGGCCGACAGTAGCCTCAGTACCCCCGGGGCGGCGCCGCCGACGGGGCCGGTTGCCTGGCGTAGTTTCATTTCGCGCGCGTTGGGGCGAAGATAGGACCATGAGCAGCCAAACCCCTGGCTCCCCCAGCCAGCCGCCCAGCAAGCCTGCCGAAGGGCCGAGGACCGGCATGCCGCACAGGGAACCCGCCATCGGGTTCACACGTGCCGGCGCGTTGTGGTCGTCGCTGATCGCCGGCTTCCTCATCCTGATTCTTCTGCTGATCTTCATCACCCAGAACACGGCGACGACGGACTTTTCGTTCTTGAGCTGGCACTGGAGCCTGCCCCTCGGGGTGGCCATCCTGCTGGCGGCCGTCGTGGGCGGCCTGATCACGGTGGCAGTGGGAACCGCACGGATCCTTCAGCTACGCCGCGCGGCCAAGAAGCACCACGCGGCGTCGGCGCCGCATTAGTCCGGCGCGTCGCGAGAGCCGTGGTCACGCGCTCAGCCGGGTAACTTCGCTAGTTCCGCGAGTCCGCGGGAAACCAGCGGCGCCACGACCTCCGGCGTGTGTTCCGAGTCCATCCCCCGAGCCTGGTCCGACATCCGCCTGCGGAAATCGATGCCGGCCGCGATGATGGCGAGCTTGAAATAGGCCAGCGCCATGTAGAACTCCCAGTGCGCCAGCGGCCGGCCCGACACGAGCGAATACCGGTCGGCCAGCTCGTCGGCCGTCGGCAACAACGGTGACGTCCACGCCGCCTGCGCGTTGACGATCAGGTCCAGCGCGGGATCGCGATACACGCACATCAGGGCCGCGTCGCTGAGCGGGTCCCCAAGCGTCGAGAGTTCCCAGTCGACGACGGCGCGAACCTTGGTCGGGTCGTCGGCGTCCAGGATGGTGTTGTCGATCCGGTAGTCGCCGTGCACGATCGACGTGCGGCTCTGCTGCGGAATCGATTCGCGCAGGCCGGAATGCAGCCGCTCGACGTCGGCGTCGCGCCGGTCTTCGGGCAGCCGCACCAGCTCCCATTGCGAGCCCCACCGCCGCACCTGGCGCTCGAGGTATCCGCTGGGCTTGCCGAAATCGGCGAGGCCGACGGCGTCGGGGTCGACGCCGTGCAAGTCGACGAGCACCCGGATCAGGGAGTCGACGCAGCCACTGATGACCGTGTGGCTGAGCGCTTCGAGCTGGGCCCGACGGCGCACCACCTGGCCGGCAACGAATTCGACGATCTGGAACGGCGCGCCCAGCACCGACACGTCCTCGCACAGCGCGATCGCACGCGCCACCGGGACCGGGGTGTCCCGCAGCGCGGCGACCACCCGGTATTCACGGGCCATGTCGTGCGCCGAGGGGGTCAGGCCGTGCAGCGGCGGCCGCCGCACCAGCCAGCTGGTCGCGTCGTCGTAGACGCGGAAGGTCAGGTTCGAGCGGCCACCGGAAATGAAATCCGCCCGCAACTCGCCGTCGCGTCCGATGCCCACCGAACGCAGATAACGGTCCAGTGAGGCCAGGTCGAGCCCTTCAAGTTGGTCTTGGTCAGCTGACGTCACCGGACTTGTTTACCACCGCGGCCGACGAGCGTGCGCAACTGCTCGCTTCGAGTCTGCGGGTACGGCGCCGGCCCTGCGCTGGCGGCGCTATCCACGACGAGTAGGCCGCCGTGGGCGCAGTTTCGCTGGCCCGGCCTGCCTACCACCGCTGGTTTCTGGGCAGCAGGTCCCACACGTGTTCGGTCGTGTTGACGGCCGCGACAGTCGGCTGACCGGAGCGGGAGAACAGCAGCCGCGTCACCGACGCGTAGTCGACGGGAAACGACAACAGCCGGGCAGTGCCCAGGATCTCGTGCAGCAGCACGTTGATCACGCCGCCGTGGCTGAACACCGCGACCGTGTCCTCGGGGTCGGCGGCGGTGACGAGGTCGTCGACGGCCGCGCGGACGCGGGCCCGGAACGCGTCCTCGTCGACCGCACTGGGCAGATGACCCTGGGCCAGGCGCGCCCACTCCTCGGGCATTTCCTTCCTGATCTGCTCGACGGGAATGTACAGCGGAAGGTCGCGATCGTATTCGGCGAACCGATCGTCGATCTCGACGGCCAGCTCGCGCGCCACCGCGACCGGCTCCGCGGTCTGGATGGCGCGCCGCTGGGGGCTGCTCAGCACCCGGGTGATGGGGAACCTCGCCAGCGCCTCGGGGAGCCGCTGGACTTGCGCAAACCCCTCGTCCGACAGGTCAGGGTCGGAGCCCTCGCCGTGTTCGCTGCGCAGCGGCAACGCATGCCGGATCAAAAGCACCTGCATCGCGTCTTCCCGTCCTCTGGTCCTCTAGGCCGTCCAGGGGCCCCGCCAAGCCTCGCACGCGCCCGCTCGGCGCTCTTGCCAACCCGATGGAGAATGCTATTCTCTGCCCGGAGAGTGGGGTGTGCAGACCATGGAGACTGCCGGCGATACGCAACTGGACGCGGGTGTGCTGGCGCGCTGGCTGGACGCCCGGGGCGCGCCGGGCAACGGCGAAGAGCCGTTGCTGCGGCAGTTGAAGGGCGGTTCACAGAACACCCTCTACCTCATCGAGCGTGGCGGCGAGCGCATGGTGCTGCGGATGCCCGGGGCGCGCGCGGATGCCGCCCGCATCGACGGTCTGCAGCGGGAGATCCGACTGGTGCGTGCGCTGTCGGGGACCGATGTGCCGCACGCAGCGCTCATCGCCGCCGACGACTCGGGCGCCGTGCTGGGCATGCCCTTCTACGTCATGCAGGCGATCGACGGGTGGAGCCCGATGGACGGCGGGTGGCAGGCACCGTTCGACACCGACCTGCAGGCCCGCCGCGGCCTGGCGTTCGAGCTTGTCGCGGGCGCCGCGAAGCTCGGGCGCGTTGATTGGCGCGCCCAGGGCCTCGAGGGCTTCGGCCGCCCGGACGGCTTCCACGAACGGCAGGTCGACCGCTGGCTGGCATTCCTCGATTCGTACAAGGTGCGCGACCTTCCCGGGTTGGACGAGGCCGCCGACTGGCTGCGCCGCAACCGCCCGGCGCACTACAAGCCGGGCATCATGCACGGCGACTACCAGTTCGCCAACGTGATGTTCGCCCACGGGGCGCCGGCGCGGCTGGAAGCCATCGTGGACTGGGAGATGACGACGGTCGGCGACCCGCTGCTGGACCTGGCTTGGGCGCTGCTGGGCTACGACGGCGAGGAGCCGCGCGCCGACGGGTTCTATCTGGACATGGCCGGCATGCCGCGGCGCAGTGAACTTTTGGAGCACTATGAGACGGTCAGCGGGCTGTCCACCGAGAACATCGACTACTACCTGGTGCTGGCGAACTGGAAACTCGGCATCGTGCTGGAGAAGACCTACGCAGCCGGCGTCCGGAGCGGGCCCGACAACGGCGGGGTCGATCCCAAGATCAAAGACGCGTTCGGCGCGATGATTCCGCAGCTGATCGCGACCGCGGCCGAACTGGCCAGAACGAGCTGAAATGGGCTACGCGGAAAAGCTTTTCGACCTCACCGACCGCGTGGTGTTGATCACCGGCGGCAGCCGCGGCCTCGGACGCGAGATGGCGTTCGCCGTCGCGCACTGCGGCGCCGACGTGGTGATCGCCAGCCGCAACATGGACAACTGCGTGAACGTCGCCACGCAGATCGAGGCGGAGACCGGCCGCTCGGCCATGCCCTACCAGGTGCACGTCGGGCGCTGGGATCAGCTCGACGGGTTGGTCGAGGCGACCTACGAGCGCTTCGGCAAGGTCGACACGTTGATCAACAACGCCGGCATGTCTCCGCTGTACGACAAGCTGACCGATGTCACCGAGAAGCTGTTCGACGCGGTGGTGAACCTGAACCTCAAGGGGCCGTTCCGGTTGTCGGCGCTGGTCGGTGAGCGGATGCTGGCGGCCGGGCGCGGCGCGATCATCAACGTGAGCTCTACCGGATCGCTGCGGCCGAACGGCGGCATCATTCCCTATGCCGCCGCCAAGGCCGGACTCAACGCGATGACAGAGGGTCTGGCGCAGGCCTTCGGTCCGACCGTGCGGGTCAACACGCTGATGGCCGGGCCGTTCCTCACCGACGTCAGCAAGGCCTGGAATCTCGACGGAGGCGGCGGCAACTTCGGTCACCTGTCGCTCAAACGCGCCGGTGACCCGCGCGAGATCGTCGGTGCCGCGTTGTTTCTGGCGTCCGACGCGTCCAGCTTCACCACCGGATCGATCCTGCGCGTCGACGGCGGGATCCCCTAACAAACTAGGAGAACGAATGTCTTGGGACTTCTCCACCGAGCCCGAGTTCGAGAAGAAGCTGCAGTGGATCCGCGAGTTCGTCCGCGAGGAAGTGGAACCCCTCGAGGTGCTCTTCCCGGGCTGTGAGTTCCTGCCGCTCAACGAAGAGCGCCGCCGGATCGTCGATCCCCTCAAACAACAGGTTCGCGACAACGGTTTGTGGGCACCGCATCTGGGGCCGGAGCTGGGTGGCCAGGGCTTCGGCGCGGTCAAGCTGACGTTGATCAACGAGATCCTGGGCCGCAGCCCCTGGGCGCCGATAGTCTTCGGGACGCAGGCGCCCGACACCGGCAACGCCGAGATCATCGCGCGCTTCGGCACCCAGGAGCAGAAGGACCGCTATCTCGCGGGCCTGCTGTCCGGGGAGATCTTCTCATGCTTCTCGATGACCGAACCGCAAGGCGGCGCCGACCCGCGGGTCTTCCGGACGCGCGCGGTCCGCGACGGCGACGACTGGGTGATCACCGGCCGAAAGTACTTCTCCTCCAACGCCTCCGTGGCGTCGTTCTTCATCGTCGTCGCCATCACCGACCCCGACGTGCCCGTTCATCGCGGCGCCTCGACGTTCCTGGTGCCGGCCGGCACCGCGGGCCTGAACGTTAAGGCCAACCACCACCTGGTCGGCGCACTCCCCCACGAGCCCGGCCATTCGCTGGTGCACTACGACGGGGTGCGGGTGTCTGCCGACGCATTGCTCGGAGAACCGGGCCAGGGCTTCCTGATCCTGCAAACCAGGCTGGCCGGCGGCCGGCTGCACCACGCGATGCGATCGATCGGCATGGCTCAACGAGCGGTCGAGATGATGTCTCGCCGCGCGAAAAGCCGTTTCACACAGGGCAGCTCGCTGGCCGACAAGCAGCTGGTGCAGGAGTTCATCGCCGACTCCTACACCGAGCTGATACCGTTCCGGCTGACCGTCCTGCACGCCGCGTGGCTGATCGACAACGGCGACGAGAAAGCCGCCCGCGCCGAGATCGCGGCGTGCAAGATTCTGGCGTCGCAGGTGCTCAAATCGATTGGCATGCGCGCGATCCAGGTGCACGGCGCGATTGGGCTGACCGAACAGCTGCCGCTGGTCAATGTGCTCCTCGGGGGTATCGCACTCGGTCTGGCCGACGGGCCGACGGAGGCGCACAAGGTCAACCTGGCGCGCATGCTGCTGAAGGGCTACGAGGCCGAGGACGAGGACTGGCCCAGCGAGTCGCTCGACGTGCGGCGCGCGGCCGCACGCGCCAAATACGGTGCGATTGTTGACCAGTAGCAGAGTCACGGCGGCCGTCGAGCGGGCGCTGGACCAACGCCAGCGGGAGGCCACCGAGGAGGTGGAGCGCATCCTGGCGGCCGCGGTGCGCGTCATGGAGCTGGCCGCCCCGGAGCCGCCGCGCGTCAGCGACATCGTCGCGGAGGCCGGCTCATCGAACAAGGCGTTCTACCGATATTTTGCCGGCAAGGACGATCTCATCCTGGCGGTCATGGAACGCGGGGTGGCGATCGTCGGCTCGTACCTTCAGCACCAGATGGCCAAGGAGTCCAGGCCGCAGGACAAGGTTGCGCGCTGGATCGAGGGTACGCTGGCGCAGGTCGCCGATCCGCATCTGATCAGCATGAGCCGTGCGGCGGCCGGCCAGATGTCGGCGGCCGCCGGGAGCCGCGCCGCCGATCAGGAAATGATGCGCCCGCTGCGCGAGCTGTTGATCGAACCGATTGCGGCGCTGGGCAGTACGGACGTCGAGCGGGACGTCGAGGCCGTGTTCTCTTGCACCGCGGCAACCATGCGGCGTTACGTGGGATCTACCGACCGGCCCGGGCCGCAGGACATCGAGCATCTGGTGCGGTTCTGCCTGCGGGGATTGGGGGTCAGTTGATGCGCGCCGTGCTCTGCCGCACCTACGGCACGCCGGAGGATCTGGCCGTCGAAGATGTCCCCGACCCCGTGGTCGGTCCGCGCCAGGTGCTGGTGCGGGTGCGGGCAGCGGCAGTCAACTTCCCAGATGTGCTGTTGATCGCCGGGAAATACCAGATCAAAATTCCGGTGCCGTTCATTCCCGGCAGCGAGCTGGCCGGCGAGGTGGCGGCGGTCGGCGAAGGCGCACCGTTTCACCCCGGCCAGCGAGTGTCCGCGACGACCTCGACTGGCGCGTTCGCCGAGCGGGCGGTGATCGATGCCGCCGCGGTCTCGCCGGTGCCCGACGGGGTCGACTACGCTTCGGCCGCGGCGTTCGGCGTTACCTACCGGACCGCCTACCACGCGTTGCGGTCGGTTGCCGAAGTCAGGCAAGGGGACTGGGTGGTGGTCCTCGGCGCCGCCGGCGGTGTGGGGCTGGCGGCCGTCGACCTGGCCGTCGCCATGAAGGCGCGCGTGCTGGCGGCGGCGTCGAGCCCCGAAAAGCTCGCCTTGTGCCGACAGCGCGGTGCGGAGGCGGCCGTCGATTACGACCGGGAAGACCTGAAGACGCGCATCCGCGAGCTCACCGGCGGCGCCGCCCGGGCGGTCCTCGACCCGGTCGGAGGATCGTATTCCGAACCGGCGCTGCGCGCCCTGGCCCGCGGGGGCACCTTTGTCACGCTCGGCTACGCCGCCGGCACAATTCCATCCATCCCTCTGAACCTCGTCCTGCTCAAGGGAATCACGATCTGCGGCATGGAGATTCGCACCTTCAGCGGCGACCGGCCCAACGAGGCGGCGCGTGACATGCGAGAGCTGTCGCAGATGTTGGCCGCGGGCACGATCCGGCCGTACATCGGCGCGCGGTTCCCCTTGTCCGACACCGCGTCCGCGTTGCGGATGGTGGCCGAACGAAAGGTACTGGGCAAGGTCGTCATTGACGTCGCGTGAGCGGGTTCGCCACAGCCGTCATTATCCTCATTTCCGCTGATCCTTTCCCGGGCGTTGTCCCTTCATGCTGGTTAGCATGAACCAGGTTGAACCGCGGACGGACGCGCCGCGGCTGAATTGCAGCGAGCTCCGCGCGATTTGCCAACAGGAACCGTGACTTTGCTGTTGGCCGTCCTGGAGGGATCGACTCAGCTGTGGGAGACCCAACCGGAGGAAACAGCGGCCGCGGTCGAACAACTCGATCAGACCCTCGCGGAAGTCGTCGCGGCCAATGACGGGGTGCGCCCGGTCGAGCAGGGCGAGGGCGACAGCTTCGTGGTGGCGTTCAGCCGCGCCAGCGACGCCGTGGCGTGTGCGCTGGCGCTGCAACGGGCACCGCTGGCCCCGCTGCGACTGCGCATCGGCCTGCACACCGGTGATACGAATGCGCGACGAAGGCAACTACATCGGCCACACCATCAACCGCACCGCCCGGCTGCGGGAATTGTCGCGCGGCGATGCCAAACCGTGCTTTCCGGGGCGACGGAGCCGTTGGTCGTCGATCAGCTCCCGGCCGGTGCCTAGCTGACCGACCTGGGCACCCATCCCGCTCGCGATCTGCCGCGCCCCGAACGCGTGGTGCAACTGTGCCATCCCGACGTGCGCAACGAGTTTCCACCACTGCGCCTGCCGAAGACCGTTGCCGCCCGTGGGCTTCCATCGCAGCTCACGAATTCGTCGGTCGCGACGCGGAGATGACCCACGTGCGACAACTGCTGACCGAGCAGCGGTTGGTGACCCTGACCGGGGCGGGCGGGGTCGGCAAAACCCGCCTGGGCGTGCAGATCGCCGCCGCGATGGCCGGCGAGTTGGCCGACGGGGTGTGGTTCGTCGATCTGGCGCCGATCACCGACCCCGACGCGGTCCCGACCTCGATGATGCGCGCGCTGGGACTGACCAACCAACCGGGACGGTCGACGACGGACACGCTGCTGCGGTTCGTTGCCGACCGACAGATGCTGGTCATGTTGGACAATTGTGAGCATCTTCTCGACGCGGTCGCGGCATTGGTCGTGGCCCTGCTCGGTGCTTCCAGTACGTTGACGCTGCTCGCCACCAGTCGCGAGCCCATCGGTGTGCCCGGTGAGGTCACGTGGCGGGTGCCGTCGCTGTCGCTGGCCGACGAAGCCATCGAGTTGTTCAGCGACCGGGCCCGCCGGGTGGTGCCCGACTTCACGATCGACGACGAGACGGCTCCGCGGGTGGCGGAGATCTGCCGTCGTCTCGACGGTATTCCGTTGGCGATCGAGCTGGCGGCGGCGCGCGTACGCGCGCTGTCGCTGCGCGAGATCGTCGATGGCCTGCACGACCGGTTCCGGTTGCTGACCGGCGGCGCCCGCACCGCCGTGCGCCGCCAGCAGACCCTGCATGCATCGGTGGACTGGTCACATGCCCTGTTGAGCGAGCCCGAGCGCGTCTTGTTTCGCAGGCTGGCGGTGTTTTTGGGCGCGTTCGATCTCGACGCCGCCCGGGCCGTCGGCGGCGACGAGAGCATGCAGCGCTTTCAGGTGCTCGATCAGCTCACCCTGCTGGTCGACAAGTCGCTCGTGGCGACCGAAAATGCCGGCGACCGAACCAGATACCGATTGCTGGAGACCATTCGCCAATATGCGCTGGAAAAGCTCGCCGAATCCGGCGAGGCAGACGCGGTACGGACGCGTCACCGCGATTACTACGCGGCGATGGCGGCGCTGCTCGAGGAGCCATCGCGCACCGACCATGAGCCGCGGCTCGAACAAGCCGAGGTCGAGATCGACAACCTACGCGCCGCGTTCGCCTGGAGCCGCGAAAACTCGGATACCGAACAGGCTTTGGCGCTGGCCGCCGCGCTGCAGCCGCTATGGCTCACCCGGGGCCGTATCCGGGAGGGGCTGGCCTGGTTCAACTTCGCTCTGGCAGACCTCGACACCCGACACCCCGACGTTGCGGCCGCGGTGCGCGTCCGTGCACTGGCCGACAAGGCTGTGCTCGACGCATGGGTGGGCGCCACCGAGACCGTGGATCAGGCAGCGGAAGCCCTGGCGATTGCACGGGACCTGGACGACCCGGCTCTGTTGGTGCGGGCGCTCACCGCACGCGCGATAATCGCCAGCTACCAACCTCAGGTAGCCGGACCTTTTTTCTCCGAGGCAGTTGACCTCGCCCGTGCGACGGGCGATAGATGGAGGTTGAGCCAGCTTCTGGGCGCCCAGGCCTATTCGGGGATTGCCAACGGTGATCCGGTCCAAGCGCGTGCGGCCGCCGAGGAAGGATGCGACTTCGCGGACTCCATCGGTGACCGGTTCCATTCGCGTGAATGCCGCTTGTGGCTTAGTTGGGCACAGATTTGGACCGGCGACCTCCAGGCTGCCACTGCCCAATTCGCCGACGTGATCTCCGAGTCGGAGGCGGCCCACGACGAGATCTCGAAAGTGGTCGGTTTGGCGGGCAGGGCCTGGCCGCTCGCGCATCTGGGCGAAACCGGCGCGGCTCGCGACTCCGCCGGCGCGGCTATCGACGCCGGCGAGAACCTCGGGGGGCTTTACGAGAGCATTGGCTACGGCGCGCTGGCTGCCGCGGCACTCGCGGCCGGCGACCTCGACACGGCACGCGACGCGGCCGACGCGGCGGTGCGCAATATAGGCGGCCAGCCCGAGACGGCGGCGATTTTCGTCACCCAGGTGGCGCAGGCCGCACTGGCATCCGGAGATTTCGAAGCGGCGCGCCGCTCGGCGGAGGAAGCGGTCGCGGGGACCGCGGCCCGGCCGTACTACGCGATGGACGCCCTTGCGGTGCGCGCCCGCGTGGCGATCGCGGCTGGAGAGCACGACCGGGCGGAGCGGGACGCCCACGAGGCATTGGCACGCGGCGCCAGCGTCCGGGCTTACCTGGGCATCCCCGACGTTTTGGAATGCCTCGCGAGCCTGGCGGTCGATGCCGGCAGTCACCCCGAGGCGACCAGCCCTTCGGTCGGCCGAGGCGATGCGGGATCGGTGGGGGCGGTGCGGTTCAAGATCTACGACCGCGACTACGAAACCGCTGTCACGGCTCTCCGTAACGCGATGAACGACACTGATTTTGCGGCCGCCTGGGCGGAGGGCGCCGGTCTGTCCCCCGACGAGGCGATCGCCTACGCCCAGCGTGGCCGCGGTGAGCGCAAGCGCCCCGCGACCGGCTGGGCGTCTCTGACGCCGGCCGAGCTCGACGTGGTGCGGCTGGTCAGCGAAGGCCTGGGCAACAATGACGTCGCCACAAGGCTTTTCGTCTCACCGCGCACCGTGCAATCCCACCTCACCCACGTCTACAACAAGCTTGGTGTCACCTCGCGGGTACAACTCGCCCAAGAAGCGGCCCGCCGGACCTGACGTGCGGCCGCCCCCGGCTACGGTGTGACGATGTTGAAGTTCGGGTCTGGTTGGTCGAGCACGCCCAGGAAGGCCTGCAGCGCCGCTTGGTCCCCGGAGATTTCGAGCCCGGGTGAGGTGAAGTCGCCCATCGTGACGGCCAGCAATCGAAACTTGCTGGCCAGCAACACCGTAACGGTTGCCGTCGCGGCGTCGGCCGGCAGCCTGGCGGTAGACGAGCACCCCGTTCCGCAGGGTCAGCCGGTAGTTCGCGTCCAGATCAGCGAATGTGACGTCGATGGCGACGTCAAGGTCCCAGCTGCGCGGCCCGTTGACCCGGATGGCCAGGCTGTCGAAGATCTGCTCGGGCGTCAGTTGGCTGAAGCATCGTGGGCGAGGCGGCCGTGACCGCGGTGCCGAAGTTGCCGGCCCGCAATTCGGTAGCCCCGCTCATGAAGAAGTTGCGCCACGTCGCGTTCTCCGCGCCATAGGCCAGCTGCTCCAAGGTGTCGGCGTAGAGCGCGCGGGCCGCGGGATGTTCGCTGTCGGTGAAGATCGCGTGGTCCAGAAGCGTTGCCGCCCAACGGAAGTCTCCGGCGTCGAACGCCGACTTGGCGATCTCGACGACGCGGTCGATTCCGCCCATCGCCTCGACGTAGCGCGGGCCGAGGGCCTCGGGGGGGTGAGGCCACAGGCGGCCCGGGTTGCCGTCGAACCATCCCATGTAGCGCTGGTAGACCGCCTTCACGTTGTGGCTGACCGACCCGTAATACCCGTGGGTGTGCCAGGCCCGCTCCAGCGCGGGCGGCATCTGGAACATCTCGGCGATCTCGACACCGGTATAGCCCTGGTTGAGCAGCCGCAGCGTCTGGTCGTGCAGGTAGGCGTACATATCGCGTTGCAGCGAAAGGAATTCGACGATGCTGTCCCGTCCCCAGGTCGGCCAGTGATGGGAGGCGAACACCACGTCGGTGCGGTCGGCGAAGGTGTCGATCGCCTCGGTGAGGTAACCCGACCAGGCATGCGGGTCGCGCACCAGCGCGCCGCGCAGGGTCAGCAGGTTGTGCAGGTTGTGGGTGGCGTTCTCGGCCATGCACAAGGCGCGGAAGCGCGGGAAGTAGAAGTGCATTTCGGCGGGCGCCTCGGTACCGGGCGCCATCTGGAATTCGATCTCCACGCCGTCGAGTGTGTGCTTCTCACCCGTCTCCCGAATGTCGACGGTGGGGACGATGATGGCGACTTCACCGGTGGACGTCGCCTGGCCGAGTCCGCAGCCCACCTGGTCCAGCGGTCCCCGCGGCAGCAGGGTGCCGTACATGTAGGTGGCCCGGCGCGCCATCGCCGTGCCGGCATAGACGTTCTCCTGAACCGCGTGCTCGACGAAGCCCTCGGGCGCCAGCACCGCCACCGCGCCGGAGTCCACGTCCGCCTCGGAGGTGACGCCCAGCACGCCACCGAAGTGGTCGACGTGGCTGTGGGTGTAGATCACCGCGACGACGGCGCGGTCGGCGCCTCGGTGCTTGCGGTACAACGCCAGCGCGGCGGCGGCCACCTCGGTCGACACCAGGGGATCGATGACGATGATGCCGGTGTCCCCCTCGACGAAGGTGATGTTCGACAGGTCGAAGCCGCGGACCTGATAGATGCCCGGCACGACTTCGTAGAGGCCCTGTTTGGCGTTCAGGGTCGACTGCCGCCAGAGGCTGGGATGCACCGACGTCGGCGCAGGACCGTCGAGGAACGAATAGGTGTCGTTGTCCCACACCACGCGGCCGTCCGCCGCCTTGATGACGCACGGGGACAGCGCGGCGATGAAGCCGCGATCAGCATTGACGAAATCCGCGACGTCATCGAAGGGAAGGACGTGATCGCGGTGGGCCGACTCGATGGTCGCACTGGGCGCTCTGTGCTTCACCGGCAATACCTTGCCACTATTGACACGTGCGCGAAACGCTCCGATGTCGCGTTGCTGACGAATGGAAAAAATATTTTCTTTTGGCCCTAGCTCTGCGGCCCAGTTAACCCGCATACTGCCCAACGATCCGTCAAAGCCGACGGATCGCATGGATTGGGCAAAGGAGAACAGGTGAAGCGTGGACTGACAGTTGCGGTAGCTGGGGCGGCGATTCTTGCCGCGAGCATTTCGGGCTGCTCAAGCAACAAGTCGACTACGAGCGGTTCCGGAACCAGTTCCGCTGCAGGTACGTCGGCGAGCGCCGGCACGGGCTCCGCTCCTAAGGTGACGATCGACGGCAAGGACCAGAACGTCAGTGGTTCGGTCGTTTGCACCAACGCCGGCGGCACGGTGAACATCGCGATCGGTGGGGCAGCGACCGGCATCGCCGCCGTGCTCACCGACGCCAACCCGCCCCAGGTGAAGTCCGTCGGGCTCGGCAACGTCAACGGCGTGACGCTGGGCTACGCCCAGGGCACCGGCCAGGGCAACGCCTCGGCGACCAAGGACGGCAGCAGCTACAAGATCACCGGAACCGCCACGGGTGTCGACATGGCCAACCCGATGCAGCCGGTGAACAAGCCCTTCGAGATCGACGTCACCTGCCCTAGCTAGCCGACGACGCGGGCGGTTGCCACCCGTCGAGTGGCAACCGCACCGTGAACTCGGTGCGCCCCGGCGAGCAGTTCACCCCGATGGTCCCGTGGTGCGCCTTGACGACCGCTGAGACGATTGCCAGGCCGAGCCCCGTGCTGCCGCCCTTGCGGGAGCGTGACGAATCGCCCCGGGCGAATCGCTCGAACACCTCGGACTGAAGCGCGGCCGGGATGCCGGGGCCGTTGTCGATGACCTGCAGCACGCTGTAGGACGGCTCGGTGCTCAGCCGCGTCGTCACGACGGTGCCCGCGCCGGTGTGGACGCGGGCGTTCGCGAGCAGGTTCGTCAGCACCTGATGCAGCCGCGCCGCGTCGCCCGGGACGACCACCGGTTCCTCGGGCAGGTCCAGCTCCCAATGGTGGTCAGGCCCCGCCACGTGCGCATCGGTGACCGCGTCCAGCGCCAGGCGGGACAGGTCCACCGGTTCGCGTTCCAGCGGCCGTCCGGAATCCAGCCGGGCCAGCAGCAACAGGTCCTCGACCAGCCGGGTCATCCGCTCCGTCTCGGACGCCACCCTGCTCAACGCGTGCGCGACGGCTTCGCGGTCGTCACCCATCCGCTGCGTCAGTTCGGTGTAGCCGCGGATGGCCGCCAGTGGCGTCCGCAGTTCGTGACTGGCGTCGGCGACGAACTGGCGCACCCGGGTCTCGCTGGCCTGTCGCGTCGACAGGGCGGCGGAGATGTGGTCCAGCATCCGGTTGAGCGCGGACCCCAGTTGACCCACCTCGGTCGCGGGGTTGGCGTCGGATTCGGCCACCCGCACCGGCAGCTCGACCTCGCCGCGGTCCAACGGCAATTGGACGACTTCGCTCGCCGTCTGCGCGACACGGCGCAGCGGCGCCAGCGCGCGCCTGATGATGACCGCCCCGGCAGTCGTCGCCGCCACCAGCGCGATCACGGTGACGATCCCCAAGATGACCAGCATCTGGATCATCGTCGCGTCGACGTTCGACATCGAGAGGCCGGTGACGATGACGTCTCCCCCGTTGCGGCTCCGCGCGGCAACGACGCGGTACCGGCCCAGGCCGTCGAGGTCCAGAGTCACCGGCTTGCGGCTGCCGGCGATCTGCTCGAGTTGGGTTTGCGCGGCCGTGCTCAGGGCGGCCCGATCGCCGCTGCTCGTCAGGTAGCCGGCGTCGATCGTCCTGCCGTGGTTGACCACCGCGGCCACTATCCCCGCCGGCTGGCCGGGCGCATCGAGGAACCGCGGACCGGGTCCCGGCCTGGAATTGAAGCGCGATTCGTGCCGCCAGCCTGGACGTTTCGGTTCGGGATACAGCACCGCCGAGCGGTCGGACGCCCCGGCGAGTTGCCCGTCAAGTTGCGTCACGAGATGGTGCAGCAGCGCCAGTTCAGTGGCGGCGGTGATGCCGAGGCACACGACCGCCAAGACGACGACCTGCCCGACGAGCAGCCGTAACCGAAGCGACCAGGCCCGGCGGTTGCTAACGGGCCGGCTTGAGGACATACCCCGCCCCGCGCAGCGTATGGATCATCGGTTCCCGACCGTTGTCGATCTTCTTGCGCAGGTAGGAAATGTAGAGCTCGACGATGTTGGATCGGCCGCCGAAGTCGTAACTCCACACCCGGTCGAGGATCTGCGCCTTGCTCAGCACCCGCTTGGAGTTCCGCATCATGAACCGCAGCAGCTCGAACTCCGTGGAGGTCAACGAGATGGGTTCGCCACCGCGCGTCACCTCGTGGCTGTCCTCGTCCAGCACCAGGTCGCCGACCACCAACTGCGCGCCGCTGTCCACGGTCGTCACACCGGTGCGCCGCAGGAGAGCGCGCAACCGCAGCACCACCTCTTCGATGCTGAACGGCTTGGTGACATAGTCGTCGCCGCCGGCGGTCAGCCCGGCGATGCGGTCTTCCACTGCGTCCTTGGCCGTCAACAACAGGACCGGCAACTGCGGGCATTCCTCACGCAGCTTGTGCAGGACGTCGAGGCCGCTCATGTCGGGAAGCATCACGTCCAGAACCACGACGTCGGGCCGCTGGGTCCGGGCCGCAGCGATCGCCGAAGACCCGTCGACGGCCGTAGCGATGTTCCAGCCCTCGTAGCGCAGCGCCATCGACACCATCTCCGCGAGCACGGCTTCGTCGTCGACGACGAGGACGTTGATCGGATTGCCATCGGCGCGGCACATGACCACCCGTTCCACCGAGGCTCGAGACTGCGTCACAGCATTCCAGTATCCGCCCTTGACTGGGCCGACGCTATGGTGTTGCTATGCGGCGGCTGTGAGAAGTCGCGCGACCGCGGCGGCGCGGTCGCGCGACTTTCGAACCGTTGCGGGGGTCTAGTACCAGTACCGGCGGCCCGCGACCGGGCGGCCCACCGAGCCCATGATCCAGAGCACCGCGCCGATCACGAGCAAGATGATGCCGAGCACCCACAGCAAATGGATGCCGAATACGAATCCGAGGATGAGAAGAACTACGCCCAAGACGATCATGACAGATTCCTTCGTTCGAGGGGTTTCAGGCGACTAGGCCACTGGGCATCGAACTCGGCTGTGGTACGTGGCAATCCTTGACTTTCGGATTCACACCCGCATAGTTCAAGGGCCCCGCAACCACGGTCAACGCGATGTTTCCCGCCGTGACACAACTTGTTGACCCACCTTTGAAGTAATCGCGTTGATACGCCGCGAAGACCCCGATGAGCAGCCACACCAGAACAATCGCGCCGAGAACTCCGCGACCACGCATGGTGACCTCCATTGTTTCGAGAAAGGCATTCCCGTCCGCCTAGCGTTGCCCATTGCACGCACGTCTAAACATGCGCGAATCCGATTAATTGCCACCCGCGGGCGGCCACCCGGTCCGGAGCTCCGCGCAATACCGCACAACGCGCGGCGCGACGATCGAGTGTCCTGTGCCCGCGTCGCGGCAACATTCAAGGTCTCAGCACGCCGACCCGAGCCTCCCCTGGTGCGCTCGGGCACCGCGCCGAAGCACCGGCTACCCGGTCGGCCGGTCGCCCAGTCCATCGGTAGCCTGGCCAGGGGCGGTGCGGTCAAGGGGGATTGGATGAATCGCGCACAAACTTCCGGGAAAGCGGACTGTCTCGACTGACACGCTTTTTGCCGACATCTCCGAGTTTCAAGTGCCCGTCGACGACTCGTATCCGTATCGGGCCCTTTCGGTCCGCGTCTGCGACGGGACCTACCGCGACCACAACTTCGCACCGAACTATGCGTGGATGCGCGGCGCGTCGGACGGCGGGCGAATGACTTACGGTGCCAATCCGTCCCGTCAGGAGTTCCGCCGCTGCGCGGAGACGTACAGCGTGGGCGGCATCGAATCCTCCGATCCCGGCGGAATGGTGCGGCCGTAGCGCGCCATCAGTTCCGCGAACGTCGCGGTCGAGACGTCCCAGCCATGTTCGCGCAGCCAGCCGTCGACGGGGGTGCGCTCCTCCGCGTACCAGAGCTCGTTGACGTCGGTGATCTCGGCGTTGACGAGCTTGGCCGCCGCGGCGCGCATCCGTTGCATGTCCTCGCGCTGGCGGGCAACCAACCCCGGTTCGGTGAATCCCGGGCCGGGGACGTTTGACGCCAGCCAGCTCCCCGCCGCGCTCAGGGAATGCACGCGCTCGAACAACATGTCTTGGGCTTGCGCGGGCAGATAACGCACGAGCCCCTCGGCGGACCAGGCGCTTGCGCGGGACGGATCAAAGCCCGCCTCCTGCAACGCCTTCGGCCAATCCTGGCGCAGGTCGACCGGTACGTTCACCAGCTCCGCCGCCGGTTGGGCGCCATGGCTGCGCAGTGTTTCCATCTTGAACTCCAGCACCTTGGGCTGGTCCAGCTCGTACACCACCGTGCCGTCCGGCCACGGCAGCCGCCAGGTGCGGGCGTCCAGTCCGGCCGCCAGGATCACCACCTGCCGGACACCGGTATCGGCGGCGCGAAGGAAGAACTCGTCGAAAAACGCCGTCCGCGTCGCCATGAAGTCGACCATCAGCTGGATCCGCGCCGCCATGTCGGGCTCGACTTCGATCGCCTTGGCCAGCAGCTCCGGATCCGCGTAGATGCTCCACATCCCCTCGCCCGCGGCCTCGACGAACATGCGCGCGAACGGGTCCTTGATGAGCGGATTCTCGCTCTCGGTCTCCGCCGCGCGTGCCGCGGCCACACCCAGGGCGGTGGCCCCCACGCTTTGGGTGATGTCCCAGGAGTCGTTGTCGGTACGTGGCATGCCCATCCCTCGTCGGCCGGTAAGTGAGTTACGCACTCTATTCTTCCAGCCGCACGGGTCCGAGCGGGCCGTCGACCGTGGCCTACGCTCTTTTCCCAGACGGTCCACAGACAAAGGAGAGCCGATGACACGGTTGAGGTTTCACGGCGACGCGCAATCCCCTGGCGGGGCAACCGATCTCGCGTTCGGCCGTAACGTCGATGACGTGGCCCGCAGACCCGCGTTCCGATACGCCCGGCAACCTAAGGACTGAACGTGGATCGGGCCAACCTGGAAGCGGTCGCGGAGTGGATGTCGGGGCAGGGGCTCGGGGACGGGCCACTCGAGGACGTTTCCAACGTCACCGGCGGCACGCAGAACGTAATGCTGCGATTCACCAGGGCCGGTCGGCCGTATGTGCTGCGTCGGGGACCTCGCCACCTGCGTCCCCGCAGCAACGGGGTCATCCTCCGGGAGACGAGAGTCCTCGCCGCCCTGGCCGGGTCCGACGTGCCGCACCCGCATTTGATCGCCACCTGCGCGGACCCGAGCGTGCTCGGCGACGCGGTCTTCTACCTCATGGAACCGGTCGACGGGTTCAACGCCGGCGAGGGGCTCCCGCCGCTGCACGCGGGCGACGCGCGCATTCGGTATCAGATGGGTCTTTCGATGGCCGACGCCCTGGCGAAACTGGGCGCCGTAGACCATGTCGCCGTGGGCCTCGCCGATTTCGGCAAGCCCGACGGCTTCCTGGAACGCCAAGTGCCGCGCTGGCTTTCGGAGCTGGAGTCCTACAACGAGTACGAGAACTACCCCGGTCCCGAGATCCCCGGCATCGAGCAAGTGGCGGCGTGGCTGCAAGAGCGCCGGCCAGCCGAGTGGACGCCCGGGATCATGCACGGCGACTACCACGCCGCCAACGTGATGTTCTCCAGGACCGGGCCGGAAGTCGTAGCCATCGTCGACTGGGAGATGTGCACGATCGGCGACCCCCTGCTGGACCTGGGCTGGCTGCTGGCAACGTGGCGACAGCCCGACGGTTCCAGCGTCTTCAGCCACGCCCTGGGCGGGCAGGACGGGTTGGCCAGCACCGACGAGTTGTTCGAGCGCTATGCCGCCAACACCACCCGCGACCTGTCGCACATCACCTGGTACACGGTGCTGGCCTGCTTCAAGCTGGGCATCGTGATCGAGGGCACCCTTGCCCGCGCGTGCGCGGGCAAGGCGGAAAAGGAGGTCGGCGATCAACTCCACGCGGCTACCGTCCATTTGTTTGAAAGGGCGCTCACCCAAATCGAGACGCGGAGCTGAACCGCTCGATAAATGCATTCAACGATTCATTGGCCGCCCGGGCGCGTCGCTCAAAGCATGGTAATTGCCTGGTCGCGAGGTGGCGGTTTTGTCCGGCATTGGTCGGGCCGCCGGAAGTAACCTTTCGGATACCAGACCGGCATGGACACCCAGACCGTGACCGTCCCGCCACCCCGGCCCCGCCAACCGCACCCCTAGCGAGGCCTGGGCGGCTAACCTCCATTCCGTGGAGGTAGGCGATTCCGTCAGGCGATCGCTCGACTACTGGGAAGCCAAGCAGTGGGACGAGGCGCTGATGCACGCCGCCAATGCCGTCGATACCACCGCCAGGAAGCGGTATCCCCAGTTGGGGGTGGCCAGTCGGTTCAAGCGCACGATCCGCGATGCGCTGGACATCTTCGGGTTGATGGCGGCACCGAGTATCGACTTCACCCAGACCCGTTTCCCGATAGCGGTGACATCGGACCTGCCCGACGGCCGCCCCGACATCGCCGACGTTCTGTTCGGCGTTCATCGGCGCGCCCACGGCCACCAAGACGAACTACCGGACGGGTTCGAGCTCACTCCGCACAGCCCTCGCCCCCTGACCGTGCACATCTGGCGAAGCGGCAAAATTCAGCTTCCGGCGGCGGCGGCGATCGGCCTGCTGGCCGTCGCGGTGTTCTCCCCTGAGAACAAGGGCGAGGTCATACCGGACGGCTATCAGCTCACGTGGTATCAACATGTCTTCCATATCTGCCTGTGGTGGGGGTGGCAGGACCACTTCCGCGAAATCATCAGTACCGCGCGGATCCCCCAGGCGACTCTCGAGTTCGCCGAGTTGTGGAACGACTGGACGCCCGTCGCCGACTTGTCGTGAATCCGCGAGTTGAGCCGGCTGGGAAATTGCAGGAATTTGAGGCGTCGGTCACCGACCATTCGGCGTCGACAGGCAAACGGCAAGGTGAAAACCACCGCACCAAAAGGATGGCCATGGCAGCCAGGTATGAAATCGGCAAGCACAAAGCCGGCAGATTCTGCTGCCAGCGCGGCGAAAACGGCGGGATCGTCGCCGCCGAAAGGGCTACGGAAGCCAGGGGAATGCCGGACGCGAATCGATTCCGCCAATCGACCGCCGGCAAACGTCCGTGGGCAGCCGGCCGATCCGGACTTGTGACAACGTCGTGACACCCGCAGACTGACAGACATGCGCGATCGCGAGACGATCGACTCCGAGTTGCGGCGCATCGCCCTGAGCCGCCAATCGATCGCTGAGCGGGGCGGCCAGCCGTGGTCGCGGAGGGTGGACGAACTGCTCGACGAGCGCCTCGGCCACGCGCCCGAATCCGCGGCGGTCGGCCTGACCCCCGCCGTCGTCAAGGCGCGGCCGACGAGGAGCGACACCAAGCGCGTCGCGCCGTCGACGCGCAGGGGAGTCCTGCGCCGCTTCAGCCTCCTCGCGGCGTTGCCGCTCTCGCTCATCGCCGTCGCCGCCGTCGTGGTGGTGATGTGGGCGGTACACCGCCCACATCCAGCGGCGGAACCGACCACGGTCCCACCGCCCTCGAGTGCGCGCCCCGTTCCGGTGCCGCCGAAGGCACCTGTCCCTGCGGTCGGCATTGTCGACAAGGCGTTCATCGACGCGCTGACCCAGAGCGGCGTCCCGGTGCCGAGCCACGACTACGCCACCACCCACGGGCACGCGGTCTGCGACTTCCTTTCACGGCAGCCGAACTTTGCGGAGGCGGTCCAATACGTGCAGGGATCGACGATCTGGGACGCCAACCAGAGCACCAACTTCACGGCCGGCGCCATCGTCTCGTACTGCCCTCAATACGAGTCGGCGAGCACGGCCGAGACGCAGCAGGGCTTCCAGAAGGCGCTCTCCGACCTGCAGGCCGTCGAAGGCAAGTTGAAGGGCATCGAGGGCGACCTGCAGGGGATCGAAGGCGGCTTGCAGAACCTTCCCGGCCACCCGTGAGCTTGGTCGTCGCCACCGCGGGATTTTCACAGAGCGCGCCCGAAGGGATTCGAACCCCTAACCTTCTGATCCGTAGTCAGATGCTCTATCCGTTGAGCTACGGGCGCCGGTGTTCAGTTGTGTCCGTTGAATAACTCGGCGGAGGCGAGAGGATTTGAACCTCCGGTCCCCTTTGAGGGGGACAACTCATTAGCAGTGAGCCCCATTCGGCCGCTCTGGCACGCCTCCATCGGCCTTCGAGGGTACCCGACCCCTGCCCGGTCTCCCGAGACCGCCGGAGGCATAGCGTACACAGAGCCGACATATGCTGTCGAAGTGACCGCCCGCCTCCGCCCTGAGCTGGCTGGGCTGCCGGTTTACGTGCCCGGCAAGACGGTCCCCGGCTCGATGAAGCTGGCCAGCAACGAGACGGTGTGCGGCCCGTTGCCCAGCGTCCGCGCGGTCATCGAGCGAGCCACCGACAACATCAACCGCTACCCCGACAACGGCTGCGTGCAGGTCAAGATCGCGCTGGCCAAACACCTGGGGTCGGACTTCGCGCCAGAACACGTCGCCGTCGGCTGCGGTTCGGTCAGTCTGTGTCAGCAGCTCATCCAGATCAGCGCGTCGGCGGGCGACGAGGTGGTCATGGGATGGCACACGTTCGAGCTCTACCCGCCGCTGGTCCAGGTCGCCGGCGCCGTCGCCGTCAAGGTGCCGCTGACCGACCACACCCACGACCTCGACGCGATGCACGCCGCGATCACCGACCGCACGCGGTTGATCTTCGTCTGCAACCCAAACAACCCGACGTCCACGGTCGTCGATCCGGACGCGCTGGTCCGGTTCGTCGACGCCGTGCCGCCGCACATCTTGATCGCCATCGACGAGGCCTACGTGGAGTACATCCGCGACGACATGGCGCCCGACAGTTTGCAGTTCGCCCTCACGCGCGGCAATGTCATTGTGCTGCGCACGTTTTCGAAAGCGTACGGCTTGGCGGGGCTGCGGGTCGGCTACGCGATCGGCCAGCCGGAACTCATCACCGCGCTGGAGAAGGTCTACGTGCCGTTCTCGGTGACCAGCGTCTCGCAGGCCGCCGCCATCGCCTCTCTGGACGCAGCCGACGAACTCCTGGCCCGCACCGACGCGGTGGTCGCCGAGCGCGTCCGGGTCGCCACGGGCCTGCGGGAAGCCGGGTACGCGCTGCCGGTGAGCCAGGCCAACTTCGTCTGGTTACCGCTGGGGCGCCGCAGCACGGACTTCGTCCGGCAGGCCGCGAATGCGCGTCTCGTGGTCCGGCCGTTCGCGCCCGACGGTGTGCGCATCACGATCGGCACCCCGCAAGAAAACGACGCCCTGCTGCAGTTCGCCCGTGACTGGATTGCCCCTGCCGAACCCGAGGAGTGACCGGTGAGCCTGGCCCGAAGGTCTGAGTACTTCTTCCGCGTGACGCCGGCGTCACATTCGCCGAAGGTCTAGCCGGCGCCGCGACTCAGCGAACCGGATTACGGCCGGTGAACGCGACCAGCTGTTCCAGGGCCCCCGCGTCCGCGGGCACGTCGACCGGGTCGTCGAACCCCGCGCCGGCGCGCACCTCCGGCCTGATGACCTGGCGCGCCAGACCCAGCACGTATTCGGACAGTGGTTCCGGGGCGTTGATCTCGTGGCCCACCGCGACGGCGTAATCCCAGGCGTGGACCAGAAATTCGAGCGACAGGATTCCGCAAGCGGCCCTGGCGGGCATCTCCCCCTTACCGAACGGCACATTGCCATCCAGGCCGCGGCGGTGCCACGCATCCAGGACCGGGCGGGCGGCGGCGACCACCTGGCGTTCCACGGAATCACTCTCGTCGCGCTCGGGAATCTCGGCGCCGACCATGCCCCCGATCGCGCTGATCGAGTTCAGCAGATGCCCGGTCAGCCCGGAGACGTCGAACTCCCGGCAGGGCGTCCGCCGGGACAGGTCGTCGACGGCGATCGGGTGCAGGACACGCTGCAGCACGCCGAGCGTGTCCTCGGCACTGCGCAACTCGTCGGTGGGCGGGGAATGCGGTCCGGGGCGCAGATCAGGAGCCATGTTGGCCACGCTACGGTCTCGGGTATGGCCAACGCATACGAATCCGTCACTGTCGAGATCAAGGACCAGGTTGCCCAGGTCACGCTGGTCGGACCGGGCAAAGGCAACGCAATGGGACCCGCGTTCTGGTCCGAGATGCCGGACGTGTTCGCGACGCTGGACGCCGACCGCGACGTGCGTGCGATCGTCATCACCGGGTCGGGCAAGAACTTCAGCTACGGCCTGGATCTGCAGGCCATGGGCGGGACGCTGGCCCCGCTGATGGCCGACGGCGCGCAGGCGGGCCCCCGCTTGGAGTTTCACGCCGAGCTCAAGCGCATGCAGAACGCGATCAGTGTGGTCGCCGACTGCCGCACACCCACCATCGCCGCGGTGCACGGCTGGTGCATCGGTGGCGGCGTCGACCTGATCTCGGCGGTGGACATCCGCTACGGCAGCGCGGACGCCAAGTTCTCCGTGCGCGAGGTCAAGCTGGCCATCGTCGCCGACGTCGGCAGCCTGGCCCGGCTGCCGCTGATCCTGAACGATGGGCACCTGCGTGAACTGGCGTTGACCGGAAAGGACATCGACGCCGCCCGCGCCGAGAAGATCGGCCTGGTCAACGACGTGTACGCCGACGCCGAGGCCACGCTGGCCGCGGCCCACGCCACCGCCGCCGAGATCGCGGCCAACTCGCCGCTGGCCGTCCACGGCATCAAGGACGTGCTCGACCAGCAGCGCATCTCCGCGGTCTCCGAGAGCCTGCGCTATGTGGCCGCCTGGAACTCCGCCTTCCTGCCCTCGAAGGATCTGACCGAGGGCATCTCGGCGACGTTCGCCAAGCGCCCGCCGCACTTCACCGGGGGGTAGCCCGCCCACCGCGACGGAACTGCCGCCATGGCTGTGAATCCGTCGGCCCGCCATGGGCGCGACTCGCCGAGGCGCCGGCACGTACCCTCGCGGGGGTGGCGAACATGACTGCCGACGGCAGGATCCGCGTGCCGGCCGATTTGGACTCCGTGACGACGATCGGCGACGAGGACCATTCGGGCGTCGACCCCGCCGCCGTCGAGCGCATCTGGCAGGCGGCGCGCCACTGGTACCGGGCAGGCTTTCACCCGGCCATCCAGTTGTGCCTGCGTCATGACGGGCGGGTCGTGCTCAACCGGGCGATCGGCCACGGCTGGGGCAACGCGCCCACCGACCCGCCCGACGCCGAGAAGGTCCTCGTCGCGACGGACACCCCGTTCTGCGTGTACTCGGCGGCCAAGGGGATCACGGCGACCGTGGTGCACATGCTCGTCGACCACGGCGTCTTCTCCCTCGACGACCGCGTGTGTGAGTACATCCCCACCTACACCAGCCACGGCAAGCACCGCACCACGATCCGGCACGTCCTGACCCACAGCGCCGGCGTCCCGTTCCCCACCGGCCCCCGACCGGATGTGACGCGGGCGGACGACCACGAGTACGCGCAGCGAAAGCTCGGCGAGTTGCGGCCGCTCTACCGACCGGGACTGGTGCACATCTACCACGCACTGACGTGGGGGCCGCTGATGCGCGAAATCGTCTACGCGGCCACCGGGAAAGAGATCCGCGAGATTCTCGCCACCGAGGTTCTCGACCCGCTGAGCTTCCGTTGGACGAACTTCGGGGTCGACAAGGCGGACGTCCCACTGGTCGCGCCCAGCCACGCCACCGGCCGTCCGCTGCCCACACCCATCGCCCAGATATTCCGCAAGGCCATCGGCGGCACCGTGCACGAAATCATCCCCTACACCAACACGCCGATGTTCCTCACCACCATCGTGCCGTCCTCCAACACGATCTCGACGGCGGACGAACTATCACGGTTCGCCGAAATGTGGCGCCGCGGAGGTGAACTCGACGGTGTGCGCGTGCTGCGCCCCGAAACGATACGTGGCGCGGTGGCCGAATCCCGCCAGTTGCGGCCGGATTTCGCGGTCGGGCTGCATCCGGCCCGCTGGGGCACGGGATTCATGCTCGGCACCAAGCGGTGGGGACCGTTCGGGCGAGACGCGGCGGAGGCGTTCGGCAATCTCGGACTGGCCAACATCGCGATCTGGGCGGACCCGGCGCGCAGGCTGGCCGCGGGCTTGATCAGCAGCGGCAAGCCCGGCCGCGATCCCGAACTCCGCCGCTACACCGCCCTGATGGACACCATCGCCGCCGAGATCCCGACCGGTTGAGTGCGCCCGCCGGTGGGAACACTGGCGACATGCTACGTACCGAGTGCTCAACCCCAGCGGTGAGGTCGTCGAGACCAAAGACATCGACAGCGCCGACAAGGCCCACGCCTATTTCGCCGACAACGCGGTTCCGGGCAACGAACTTGGCTGGCGCATGGAGGTCGAGGAGAACGGCGATTGGCGCTACTTCGACAACAGCGAAGGCGATCGCAGCTACTAGGAGCCCAAGGGGGTTTGTGCCCCCAACCGCGGGGAAACCAATAAGGCATGGACTCTGAACGCTTCCGAAAACTGTTGCTACCGGGGCCGTTCGCTTCGGTTTACTTCGACGACTCGCACGACACCCACGACGCCGAGGCCCAACTCGAGCTCAAGTGGCGCGCAGTCAAGGAAGAACTGGAACAACAAGGCGCCGAGCAGGCCGTCGTCGACGGGATCGAGGACGCGGTGATGAACCTGCGTCCCCCGATCGGCCGAAGCGGTCGCGCGGTGATCGCCGGCGCCGACGGTGTGCTGATCAACGAACACCTGGCCCGGGCCGCTGCCGCCCCGGTGGTCCGGGTGTCCGAATTGCCGTACGTGGTGCCGATTCTCGAGCAGAGCTATGACCACCCGGACTACGTGCTGGTGGTGGTCGATCACGGCGGCGCAGACATCACCACCCAGATCGGCGGCACGCTGCGCGCGGAAACCGTCGACGGCGGCGGCTACCCCGTGCACCATGCCGCCGGCGCGGAAACGACGGGCTACGGCGACGCCCAGTTGCGCAGCGACGAGGCCGCGCGCAAGAACCTGCGCGCCGTGGTAGACCGCGTCAGCGAACTCGTCGACGACAAGGGCATCGACGTGATCTTCGTGGTCGGTGAGGTGCGCTCCCGCTCGGACATGCTCGCCGCGCTGCCCGACCGGTTGCACGATCGCACGGTGGCGCTCGAGGTGGGTGCGCGTCACAGCGGTCACGACTTAGGGGAGATCGAGCACGAAATCGAGCAGGAGTTCGTCAAGCGCCAGTTGCGGAAAATCGACGACGCCGCCCAGCGTTTCACCGCCGAAATCGGCCGGGACTCGGGGTTGGCGGCCGAGGGCCTCGGCGCCGTGTGCTCCGCGCTGCGGCAGGGCGCCGTCGAGACGCTGATCATCGGCGACATCGGCGACGCCACCGTGGTGACCGACGAGGGCATGACGACCGTCGCCCCGGACCAGAACGTGCTGTCGGAGCAGGGCGCCGCGCCGGACAGGACGCTGCGGGCCGACGAGGCGCTGCCGATGTTCGCGATCTCCGTCGGCGCATCCCTGGTGCGCACCGACGAGCGGATCGCACCCGCCGATGGCATCGGTGCGGTGCTTCGTTACGCGCCGACGCTGCACGGGACGGCCG
>CAWGPS010000010.1:0-325998 GCA_963824505.1 uncultured Actinomycetota bacterium | reverse complement strand
CTGGGGTAGTTCAGTCCAACCTGGGCCCGATGAATGGCCCGGTGCGCAGACCTACTGCGGCAACAGGGCTTCGATGGCGGTGAGGACCTCGGGGGCGTCGGGCTCGGTACGGGGCCGGAACCGGTTGACCACCTCACCGCCCGGTGCGATCAAGAACTTCTCGAAATTCCACTGAATGTCTCCGGCCTCGCCATTGGAATCGGCGGCCTTGACCAACTCGGCGTACAGCGGGTGACGGTCAGCGCCATTGACGTCGGTCTTCGCCAGCAACGGGAACGTAACCCCATAGGTCGTCGAGCAGAACTGCTGAATCTCTTCGGCGGTACCCGGCTCCTGGCCCATGAACTGGTTGCACGGGACGCCGACGACCGTCAGGCCACGCTCGCGGTAATCCTCGGCCAACTTCTCCAGTGCCGCGTATTGCGGCGTCAGTCCGCACTTAGACGCCACGTTGACGACGAGCGTTGCGCCGGCGGCCAATTCGGCCAGGGTGGTCGGCTTGCCATCGAGGGTGATCAGGGCGATGTCTTTGAGGGTCACGTCGACGACGCTAACACCGACGGGATCACCCGCACCGATCGAGCAGCTCGCCGTGGTCAGCGACGTCCACCTATGGTCGCTCGGTCTCGGGCACTGTGGGAACGTGAAGCCTGAGTGCAGTGGCATGCCCGCCGAAACGGAGGCGCGCGATCGCTTGCCCGGTGATATCGGCGGTTCGCTCGAAGTCCTCGTCGAAGCTCGGTCTCTCAGCCCGGCGACTTCCGCGGTGGCCCACCGGGGGGCCCGGGAATGGACGGTGCACGACGTTGGCCACGATCGCGGGGCCGCCGAGAAAACTCTTTTTTCCGTCCCTGAAGGATGTACGTTTCTGGAGTATGGCTGATCAACGGCTGATCGAGGGGGAGTAGCGGTGAGCTTTGTGGTGTGGCCGCCCGAGGTCAATTCGGTTCTGCTGCTTGACGGGCCGGGTTCGGGGCCGATGCTGGAGGCGGCGGCGGCGTGGGACGGCATCGGCACCCAGCTGGGCTCGACGGCCAACGCGTTCACCTCGGTGACGTCGGACCTGGCGGGCCAGTTCTGGCAGGGCCCGACGTCGGCGGCCATGACGACCGCGGCAGCCCGGTACGCGGACTGGTTGGGAGGGGCGGCGGCCCAAGCCCAGCTGTCGGCAGCCCAGGCCCGCGCGGCGGCCACCGCGTTCGAGGGGGCGCTGGCAACCATCCTGGACCCCGGCCTGATCGCCGCCAATCGCGGCCAACTCGTGTCGCTGGTGCTCTCGAACCTGTTCGGTCAGAACGCCCCGGCGATCGCGGCGGCCGAGGCGGAATACGAGCAGATGTGGGCCCACAACGTCGCGGTGATGAGCGGCTATCACGCCAACGCGTCGGCAACGGTCACGGCGTTGGGGCAGTGGGAACAAGCCCTGGAGAACCTGCCCGGTCTCAACGCGGTGACCAAGGGTTTCACCGGGGCGCTCACCTCGCTCTACGTCGATTTCTTCGGATGGCCGGCGCAACCCCCCTTCTCGGCCACGCAGGGTGGGGGATTCAGCGGGACCCCGTCGCTGGCAACCAGGCTCGAAGAGGGCGCGCTTTTGCCCGTCAAACCTTTCCTGGATGCGTTCCCCCAACTCGGAGCTCAACTCTCTGTACCGAACTCGCCGTTCCTCGCACTCTTCACCGGGAACAACCCGCTCTTCTCGCTGTTTCTCAGCAATTCCCCGCCGCAGTTCTTGACGTTCCTGCTGGGAGAGACGGTCCAGTACGGCACCTACAACGGGATGAGCGTCGTGCAGATCACGCCGGCTCACCCGTCCGGCAACTATGTCGTAGCCATTCACGGCGGGGCGTTCATCTTCTCGCCGTCGATCTTCCACTGGCTCGACTACACGGTGATGGCGAACCAGACCGGCGCGACCATCGAGGTGCCGATCTACCCGTTGCTGCAGCAAGGAGGAACCGCCGGCACGGTGGTGCCCAACATGGCGGGCCTCATCTCGACGGAGGTCGGCGCGCACGGCGCCCCGCACGTGAGCGTGATCGGTGACTCTGCGGGCGGCAACCTCGCATTGGCGGCCACCGAGTACATGGTGGCCCAGGGTGACCCGGTACCGGGGTCGATGGTTCTGCTATCCCCATGGCTGAACGTGGGGATGACCAACCCGAACATCGGGTACGTGCAGGATCCCCTGCTCCCCGTCGGGCCCGCCCAACAGATCGGCAGGGTGTGGGCGGGCAACCTGGGGGTGACCAACCCCGAGGTGAGCCCGCTCTACGGGTCACTGACCGGACTCCCGCGGACAACCGTCTACTCGGGCAACTTGGACATACTTTCGCCCGACGTGCTGGTGCTGCAGCAGGACGCCGCCGTGGCAGGGGCCCCGTTCAACTTCGTGCTGGCCAACGGCGAGATTCACGACTGGATCATCCTCACCCCCGACGGGCCGCAGTACTGGCCGCAAATTGACCAGGAACTGGGCCTCTAAACCGCGGGCAAAATAGTAGACGTCTCTGTTTGCGGCGTCGGCTGCCTCCGCGATCAAGGCTGAAAAGGACGCGGTCTTCCGCGTCGAAGGGCAGCCGCTCGCGGGAACGCTGCGAATGACGCCGCGCGCCGCGAAACGGTAATTGCGGCCAACCCGTTACACCTTGACTATTTCCTCTAGGTGACGAGGCGGGGTCGACTCTGTTGCGCGCGACGAGGGCGTTGCGGCCTCGGGGCGCACGCCGGCGGGTTGACGACTCCGCCTGTGCGACAGCCCCGTTAGGCATCAGTCCGGTCGCAAGCTCTTCCGGTGGCACTTTCCGGCCCGCTGCCCGATAGTCGTATGAAACCGCGAAAGCAATCGCGTCAGCAGAGTCGGAGTGTTCTATGCCGGGAGACACGAAGCCGCGGCCGAACGTGAAAGGCGACGCCAGCGATTCTTCCGGCTCGAGCGAAGGCGGACTTTCCCTGTCCACCAAACCCGCGACCAAACCCGACAGCAAGCCGGCGAAGCGGCCGCATTCGCGGGATATGGCGGAAGTCTTCCAATTCCACCGCGAAATCATCGTCTGCGGTGAGGACCCATTATCGAAGACGATCGCCGAGGAGTTGAGGGGCGCCGGGGCAAGGATCATCAAGATCAACACCGCCGCCGACCTTCTCGGCGCGGGCGTGCATCGCGCCCGTGCCGTCGTCTGCGCTGGACCGAATGACGCGATGAATCTCGAAATCGCCTTGTTGGCAAGGCAGTACAGCCCGAACGTCCGGGTGGTGGCCCGCCTGGCCAACGACGTGCTGCGCGAAGCGGTAAGCGCCGTGAACGGCCCCGGCGCGATCCTGGACGTCGCCGACCTCGCGGCACCATCGATCGTCGAGGCGGTCCTGTCACGCAACACGCACCAGTTCGCCACCGCCGGTATCGAATTCGTCGTCTGGGGATCGGAAGCGCCGCGCGGCGGGACGTTACGCGAGATCCACGCCGATCTGGCGCCGGTGGCGGTCGTCCGCGGCAAGAACTCGCCCGAACCCGGCGAGGTGGTGCCGTGCCCTGGACGCGACGAGCGCGTCCATGCCGGCGACTGGACCTCGATGATCGGCGTCAAGGAGGAATTGCAGGCCCGCGGGATCAAGCTGCCTCCCAAGGCCTCGGCGCGCGCCCGGCATTCCCGGGTCCGGCGCGCGTTCGACGCCGCGCGCGCCATGCTCGACGACGTCAACCCGATGCTCTATCCCTCCCTGGCCTTCGCGGTTCTCCTCACGCTCGGCGCGACAGCCGTCGTGCATTTCACCTACCAGAACCCCCGAATGTCGTGGATCGACGCGATGTACTTCGCCTCCGAGACGATTACCACCGTGGGCTACGGCGATTTCAGCTTCGCCCAGCAGTCCACGTCGCTGCGATTGTTCGCCGTCGTGCTGATGTTCGGCGGCGTGACGGTCACGGCCATCCTCGTGGCATTCCTTGCGGACCTGCTGTTGTCGCGCCGCTTCGTCCAACTGGCCGGGGCTCGACGGGCGCGCCACATGCGCAACCATGTCGTCGTCGTCGGACTCGGTTCGATCGGCATCCGGGTCATCAGCGATCTCACCGCCGCCGGATACGACGTCCTCGTCATCGAGCAGGACGAGAACAACCGGTTTCTGACGGCCGCAGCGGAACTCGACGTACCGGTGATCTTCGGGGACCCGACGATGCGCCAGACGCTGGAGTCGGCGCGCGTCGACCGGGCCCGGGGCGTGGCGGTGGTGAGCGCCGACGACATGGAGAACATCGAGACGGGCATCGTTTTGCTGGAGATCGTGGGAGCCAACACGAAGCTGCCGATCGTCCTGCGCGTTCAGGGCCGGGCGCTGGGCGCCGCGGTCAATCAACGGTTCGGCTTCGACAACGTGCGCTCGATCGTGGACCTCGCGGCGCCCTGGTTCATCGGCGCGGCGATGGGCCTGCAGGTGCTGGGGACGTTCTGGGTGGGCCAGCGCTCCTTCATGGTCGGCGGAATGCTGGTGGCCGAGGGCAGCGAGCTCGATGGGCTCCGGATGTGGGAGCTGTCCACCCAGACCCGCGTCATCGCCATCACCCGCCCGGAGGGGCCGACGAGCCTGCGCCCGCGGCGCGGCGCCCGGCTGCAGGCCGGCGACACCGTCTACCTGATCGGGCCTTATCGCGAGTTGATCGCGACGCTCCGCAAGGGTCAGCCACCGCCGACGACCGCGGTCAATGGCGAACGTGCAGCGACCCTGGCGGCGGCGCGTTCGCACCGGCCGGATGCACGCCCGCCGCGATGGGCACCCGACATCGACGCCTGACTCTGCGGCTCGCCGGTGATTCCGGGGCACGACAAGAGGGAAATTCCGGAGCCCGAATGCCGTAACGTGTGTGCCGGTGGCCAGGTGGGTCAGCCAGGAAGGCAGCGGTGGCAAGGCGAGAAGCTCGGATGCCGGCCTGATGGTCTCGCTGTTCATCGCGGGCGTCGGGCTCGTCTTTCTCGCCTTCGGGCCGATCCGCCACACCGGCCTGATCTTCACGCTCACCCTCGTTGTCACGTTGGCGCTCACCGTGTTCGACATGAGTACCCACCAACCCACGAGCACCGACCTCGCGGGTTTGACGCTGGCGCTGATGCTGGGGGGTGCCGCACTGTTCATCAGGAGCGAGCGAGGCATGAAGGACTGAGTCACGCGCGCCGTCACACCAGGCGCTCGAGACGACCGCGGGCCTTCACACGTCGTAATACATGGCGAATTCGTACGGCGTGGGCCGCACATTGAACGGCGCGATCTCGTAATTGCGTTTGTAGTCGATCCACGTGTCGATCAGGTCGGGCGTGAAAACGCCGCCCTGGGTGAGGTATTCGCTGTCTTCCTCCAGACGGTCGATCACCGCCGATAGCTGGGTTGGCGCCTGCGGGATGTCCGCGGCCTCCTCGGGCGGCAGCTCGTAGAGGTCCTTGTCGATCGGCGGTGGCGGCTCGATCTTGTGCTTGATGCCGTCCAACCCGGCCATCAACATGGCCGCGAAGGACAGGTACGGGTTGCCCGACGCGTCGGGGCAACGGAACTCCAGCCGCTTGGCTTTCGGATTGTTGCCGGTGATCGGGATGCGTACGCACGCCGAGCGGTTGCGCTGGCTGTAGACCAGGTTGATCGGGGCCTCGTAGCCGGGCACGAGGCGCTTGTAGGAGTTGACCGTGGGGTTGGTGAAGGCCAGCAGTGACGGCGCGTGGTACAGCAGGCCGCCGATGTAGTGACGCGCGGTGTCCGACAGGCCCGCGTACCCGGTCGCGTCGTACATCAAGGGGACGCCGTCCTTCCACAGCGACTGATGGCAGTGCATTCCGGAGCCGTTGTCGCCGAAGAGCGGCTTGGGCATGAACGTCACCGTCTTGCCGGCCTGCCATGCGGTCTGCTTGACGATGTACTTGTACATCTGGTGATCGTCGGCCGCGTGCAGCAATGTGTTGAATTTGTAATTGATCTCGGCCTGGCCGCCGCTGCCGACCTCGTGATGGCCCTTCTCCAGCATGAAGCCCGCGTTGGTGAGATTGGTCAGCATCGTGTCGCGCAGGTCGACGTAGTGGTCGGTGGGGGCCACGGGGAAATAACCCCCCTTGGGGCGGACCTTGTAGCCGCGGTTGGGGGTGCCGTCGTTCTCGTTCGGCTCGCCCGTGTTCCACCACCCGGAAGTCGCGTCCACTTCGTAGAACGAGCCGTTGATGCGCGAGTCGAAGCTGACGGAGTCGAAGATGTAGAACTCCGCCTCCGGGCCGAAGTAGGCGGTGTCGGCTATGCCGGAGCTGATCAGATAGTTCTCGGCCTTGCGCGCGACGTTGCGCGGGTCGCGCGAGTACAGCTCGAGCGTGTACGGGTCGTGCACGAAAAAGTTGACGTTCAGCGTTTTGGCGGCGCGGAACGGGTCGATGGTCGCGGTTTCCGGGTCGGGGAGCAGCAGCATGTCGGACTCGTGGATGGATTGGAAGCCGCGGATCGAGGAGCCGTCGAAGGCCAGGCCGTCCTCGAAAACGCTCTCGTCGAAGACGTAAATGGGAATTGTGAAGTGCTGCATGGTGCCTGGCAGGTCACAGAAGCGGACGTCGACGTATTCGATGCGCTCATCGGTGACAAGTTTGAAGATGTCGTCGGGCGTCGTTTCGGACACTGAAGGCTCCTTTTGCCAAGATTCGCGCGGGCTGACGGCGAACCCCGGCCCGCCACGTCCTGCGCGCGACCGTATTGGGCGCCTGTCTATTCATGCATGCGACGCCGCAATCCGCATCCGGGCGAAAACACTGGCGACTCGCGCTCTGAAACGGGCGGGTGCGGACAGCAGAGTGGTTTACGTGGCCAAAGCCATTTGCCGGCTTTGAGGCTCGCCAGGAGTGATCAGTCCGGTGGCGCCGGGGTCATCGACCCGATGTAATACGTCTCGCGCCCCTGTGGGTATCCGCCGCCGTCGGTGGCGATGTGCACGTGATCGTAGTGATTCAGCGTTTCGTTGCCGTAGTCGGCGGTCCAGCTGCCCGCGCCGACGCCGGGGTAGATCTTCTGCCGCCAGATCACGTGGTTCACGCCCCACCGCTTGGCGTTCGCCAGCGCGTAGCCCGCGATCTGGTTGCCGAGTGCGATGCCCTCGGGACTGTCGTGGTTCGGGATCATCACATCGATCGCCAAACCCTTGGGGTGCCAGGGCAGGGGATCCTGCCGGAACCCGAAGATCGTTTTGATCTGCGGGAACAGCACGGCGATGGTGCGGGCCGCCCAGATCGTCTTCACCTGCAACCCCTGCTCCGGCGCGATGCCGGCAGGCAGGGCGAACTGGAACTGCTGGGCGGCGACCGGGGCGTTGGCCGTCAAGGATCCGACCTCTGCGGGGGTGGCGGTGCGCGCCGCGGCGGACGGGGCGGCGGGGGCGGCGCTGGCTGCGGGGGCGGCGCTGGGAGGGGCGCTGGTCGGCGCCGGCACATGCGCAGCCAGGTTCGGCGCCCGGCGCGGGTGCTCGGTGGCCTGGGCATAGAGCATGGCCGCGGAGACGGCGACCGTGGCGGCAAGCCCCAGCCAGCGGCCCCGGCCGACGGCTGAGACTCTGCTGCCCACGACCAGCAGCTTAGTGCTCTGTGGGACTTCTGTGGCGATCTCTGTTAACTCTTAGTCGGTTTTTAATGCGAGCGCGCCGCGCGCCATGACCACCGCCACCGATGACCGGTGGTCGCCCTTGTCGGCAAGTGTCCTAACAAGTCTCGGAAACCCGGGCATGGTCGCAACGGCCACGCATTGCCGCCCGCCTCCGGCACACTGTTTGTCGCAGGTTCCGTTGTTGCCGCCTAGCCACAAGGACGCATCGCATGACCAAGCAGTCGGTCGGGATCACCGGTTTCTCACATGTGTGCATCGCGGTATCCGATGCCGAGGCGTCGTTGCGGTTCTACCGCGACGTGCTGGGGCTCGACGTCTTCTTCGACGTCGAACTCGACGGCCCGCCCATGGAAGTCGTGACAGGCGAGGCCGGCGCGCGCGGCCGCATGATCGGCGGCATGCTCGGCGGCACCGTGGTGGAGCTGCTCGAGTTCGGGCATCGCCCCTTGGCGCGGCGCGATGAGACCACGCTCGGTTACACCAACATCTCGCTGAGTGTCCGCGACATCGACGCCGCGTTGGCCGCCGTGACCGCCGCCGGCGTGCAGCCGGAGCAGGAACCGGTGGAGATCGGCGGTGTGCGCATGTTTTTCGTCCGCGACCCGGACGGCACTCCGGTCGAGTTCGTGTGCTACCCCAACGGGGGGCGAACCTCGGCCCAGATGTGGGGCTACCGCGGCTGATTCCCTCCGGCGGCCGTCAGACCCGCCTGATCAGAAGAACGGGTTGCTGTTCGACTGCCACTCCGCCGACTCCGGGCGCTCGCCAAAGCGTCGGACGTAGTCCTCGTGCATCCTGGCCTCTTTTTCGCGGCGGATCACGTCAACGAGGTTGGGATCCAGCCCGTGCTGCGCCAGCCGGTGCCGCCGCCAGACCTTGTTCATGGCCAACGAGATCAGCAGCGCCCAGACGTAGATGGGCACCGTCATCTCCGTGTGCACATACAACGAGGCCGGCAGCAGCCAGAAGGGTGCCAGCACGATGAGCGGGGGGATCGCGAACACCAACATGAACCGCCGGACGGCCCCCTTACCGGCCAAATCATGGGCGACCCAGTCTCGCATCGAGTCAGGTAGGCGGCGAAAGCCGTACACGTAAGAGACGTATTGCACGAAGTTGGGTCGGGTGGCCGCCATAACATTCCTCTGCGTCGATGCCTTCGGTACCCATTTACCCACGCCCGGCGTTCCTCGCCCAGTGGCCAATGGTCACACGATGCCAGATGTGGCGCATAACACTGACGGCCCAGAGATGGATGCGTGACGGCGCGGTTTGCCTCAGCGGGCTCGGGGTAGGGTCAAAAAGGTGTGTGGAGCCACCGGTGAGGTGCGACTCGACGACCGGGTCCCCGACGTAGCGGCGGTGTCAGCGATGGCTGACGTGATGGCGCGGCGGGGTCCGGACGCGGCGGGGGTGTGGTCGCAGGGCCGGGTAGCCCTTGGTCATCGTCGCCTCAAGATCATCGACCTGTCCGAAGCCGGCGCCCAGCCGATGGTCGACGCCGAACTGGGCCTGACGATCGCCTGGAACGGCTGCATCTACAACTATCGGGAGCTGCGGCAAGAGCTCGCCGGGCATGGCTACCGGTTCTTCTCGCACAGCGACACCGAGGTTCTGCTCAAGGCCTATCACCACTGGCGCGACGACTTCGTGACTCATCTGCACGGCATGTTCGCGTTCGCCATCGTGGAACGCGACAGCGGCCGGGTGCTGCTCGGCCGGGACCGGCTCGGCATCAAGCCCCTGTACCTGACCGAGGACAACCAACGAATCCGGTTCGCGTCGGCCCTGCCGGCCCTGCTGGCGGGCGGCGGCGTGGACACCCGCATCGACCCGGTCGCCCTGCACCATTACATGACCTTCCACTCCGTCGTGCCGGCGCCGCTGACCATCCTGCGCGGAGTGCGCAAGATCCCGCCGGCATCGCTCGTGGCCATCGAGCCCGACGGCCGGCGCGTCACCACCACGTACTGGACGCCGGAGTTCGCCCGGCAGGACGGCCGCGCGCACTGGTCGGAACGCGACTGGGAGGACGCCGTGCTGTCCGCCCTGCGCGTCGCGGTCAAGCGCCGGCTCGTCGCCGACGTGCCGGTGGGCTGCCTGCTGTCCGGCGGCGTCGACTCCAGCCTGATCGTCGGGCTGCTCGCCGAGGCGGGCCAGTCGGGGCTGTCGACGTTCTCCATCGGATTCGAGTCGGCGGGCGGCGTCGAGGGCGACGAGTTCCGGTGGTCGGACATCATCGCCGAGCGCTTCGGCACCGACCATCACCAGATCCGCATCGGGACCGACCGGATGCTGCCCGCCCTCGACGGCGCCATCGGCGCGATGAGCGAGCCGATGGTCAGCCACGACTGCGTGGCCTTCTACCTGCTCAGCCAGGAAGTGTCGCGCCACGTCAAGGTCGTCCAGTCCGGTCAGGGCGCCGACGAGGTGTTCGCCGGCTACCACTGGTACCCGCCGATGGGGTCGCCGGCGGCGGCCACGCTCGCCGGGTCGGTCGCCCAGTACCGCGCGGCATTCTTCGACCGCGACAATCCGGGGGTCGAGGCGCTGGTGGCGCCGGGGACCGTTGCGCCCGGTGACCCGAGCGAACGCTTCGTGACCGAGCATTTCGCGCGCGCCGGCGCCGACACGGGCGTCGACCGGGCATTGCGGCTCGATACGACGGTGATGTTGGTAGACGATCCGGTCAAGCGGGTAGACAACATGACCATGGCGTGGGGATTGGAGGGCAGGGTGCCTTTCCTCGACCACGAGCTGGTCGAGCTGGCGGCCACCTGCCCGCCGGAGCTGAAGACGGCGCACGAGGGCAAGGGCGTGCTCAAACAGGCTGCGCGACGGGTGATTCCGTCGGAGGTGATCGACCGCCCCAAAGGCTACTTCCCGGTCCCGGCGCTGACCCACCTCGAAGGGCCGTACCTGGACATGGTCCGCGACGCGCTCTACGCGCCGGTTGCCAAGGAGCGCGGGCTGTTTCGCAGTGACGCGGTCGACGCCCTGCTGGCCGACCCCAACGGCAGGCTGACACCGCTGCGCGGCAACGAGCTCTGGCAGATCGCGCTGCTCGAGTTGTGGCTGCAAAAGCACGGCGTGACGGGGCCCGCGGCATGACCGCCGTCGACCCCACCGAGGACACTCAGGCCCACCCCGAGGACCACACCGAGGCCATCACGATGGGCCTGCACGACGCCTCGCCGCCCGACCTGGTCGAGGCGATGGCCAAGGATGTGGAACTCGAGATGGGTTGGGGCCGGCTGATTTTCGGGCAGACCTTCGCCGACGCGGAAAAGCTGGCCGAGACGCTGCGACAGGAGGCGCCCGGCCGGCGCGACATCTGCATCTACGCGCGCGAGTCCCACGTCGTGGTCGCCGGATCGCCGACTGAGCTGTTCATCGACCCCAGCCACACCTATCGACTGCGGTTCACCGGCGACGACCAGGAGTCACCGCCCCCACCGCCCGGCATCACGGTGCGCACCCTCAACGACCCGAAGGATGCCGATGCCATGAACCGGGTCTTCGTGCGGTGTGGCATGGTGCCCGCGCCGGTCGACACGATCTGGAACAACCACGTGAACGCGCCGGCGGTCAGCTACCTGCTCGCGGTGCGTGACGACGACGGCGCCGTGGTGGGCACCGTGACGGGCGTCGACCACGAGGTGCTGTTCTCCGATCCGGAGTGCGGGTCGAGCCTGTGGACCCTGGCCGTCGACCCCGCCGCGGGCATCCCCGGCATCGGCGAGGCCCTGACCCGTGCCACGGCCGATCACTTCCGCCACGCCGGCCGCGCCTACCTGGACCTGTCGGTGGGGCACGACAACGCGGCCGCCATCCGCCTGTACGAGAAGCTCGGCTTCCGGCGGGTTCCGGTGCTCGCGATCAAGCGCAAGAACGCCATCAACGAGCCGTTGTTCAGCCCGACTCCCGAGACGATCGACGACCTCAACCCGTACGCGCGGATCATCGCCGATGAGGCCCTGCGCCGCGGCATCTGGGTCGAGGTGCTCGACGCCGAGACCGGCGAGATGCGGCTGACCCACGGCGGCCGCAGCGTGGTCACCCGCGAATCACTGTCCGAGTTCACCTCGGCTGTCGCGATGTGCCGCTGCGACGACAAGCGGTTGACCCGGCGGCTGGTCGCCGACGCCGGCATCACCGTGCCGCGCGCCCGCCTGGCCACCTTCGACGAGGATGACTACGCCTTCCTGCACGAGGTGGGGGAGGTCGTCGTCAAACCCACCCGCGGCGAACAGGGCAAGGGCATCACCGTCGGCGTCACCGCCGACAAGGACCTTGCCGCGGCGCTGGCCCGCGCCCGTGAGGAATTCCCGGAGGTGCTGATCGAGCAGCGGGTGACGGGCAACGACCTGCGGTTGGTCGTGATCGACGGACGGGTGGTCGCCGCCGCGCTGCGGTTGCCGCCCGAGATCATCGGCACGGGGGATCACACCGTGCGGGAGTTGATCGCGGCCGAGAGCCGGCGGCGCTCCGCGGCCACCGGCGGCGAGTCGCGCATCCCGCTGGACGCCGTCACCGAGGCCACCGTCGCCGAAGCCGGGTGGCAGCTCGACGAAGTCCTTCCCCAGGGCACCCGGCTCTGCGTTCGGCGGACTGCCAACCTGCATCAGGGCGGCACCATCCACGACGTCACCGCGCAGGTGAACTCCGAGCTGTGCCGCGTCGCGGTGGCGGCCGCGGAGGCCATCGGCATCCCGGTGACGGGCATCGACCTGCTGGTGCCCGACGTCACGGGCAGCGAGTACGCCTTCATCGAGGCCAACGAGCGACCGGGCCTGGCCAATCACGAACCGCAACCGACGGCTGCGGCGTTCGTCGACTTCCTGTTCCCCGGTCAACCCGGGCAGCCGCTGGCCTGGACCCCCGAGGAGTCACGCCTCGACGCACGCGGCGCCGGACCCGCATGAGCGCGAACGCGCAAACCGGCACCATCACGACGCACGTGCCGGCCCGGTTGGACCGGTTGCCGTGGGCGAAGTTTCACTGGCGCGTGGTCATCGGCCTCGGCGGGGTGTGGATCCTCGACGGGCTCGAGGTCACCATGGTCGGCAACGTGTCGTCCCGCCTCACCGAGAAGGGCAGCGGCATCAGCCTCGACCCCGCCCAAATCGGCGTGGCGGCGGCGTTCTACATCGCCGGTGCGTGCCTGGGCGCGTTGTTCTTCGGCCACCTCACCGACCGGTTCGGGCGGCGCAACCTGTTCATGCTCACCCTGGCGCTGTATCTGGTCGCGACCGTGGCGACGGCGTTCGCGTTCGCGCCGTGGTACTTCTTCATCGCGCGGTTCTTCACCGGCGCGGGCATCGGCGGCGAATACGCCGCGATCAACTCCGCGATCGACGAGCTGATCCCCGCCCGGGTGCGCGGCCGGGTCGATCTGGTGATCAACGGGACGTACTGGCTGGGGTCGGCCGCCGGCGCCGCCGGCGCCCTGGTGCTGCTGGACACCTCCAACTTCCCGATCAACATCGGCTGGCGGCTGGCCTTCGGCATCGGCGCCATCTTCGGCATCTTCGTCCTTCTCGTGCGGCGCAACGTCCCGGAAAGCCCGCGGTGGCTGTTCATCCACGGGCGCAACGAGGAAGCCGAGCGCATCGTCGGCGACATAGAACAGGATGTGGAGCGACAAACCGGTGAATCGCTCCCACAGCCGCAGGGGCCCAAGCTCAAGATCCGCCAGCGCCACACCATCTCGTTCGTCGAGATCGCGAGGGTGGCATTCAGGCTCTACCCGCGGCGGGCCGTCCTCGGGCTGGCACTCTTCATCGGCCAGGCGTTTCTCTACAACGGCGTGACGTTCAACCTGGGGACGCTGCTGAGCGGGTTCTACGGGATCCCGTCGGGCAGGGTGCCGCTCTTCTTCATCGTGTGGGCGCTCAGCAACTTCGTCGGCCCCCTGGCGCTGGGCCACCTGTTCGACACCGTCGGCCGCAAACCGATGATCACGCTGTCCTACATCGGGTCGGCCGCCGTCTCGGTCGTCCTGGCGGTCGTATTCGTGACGCAGGCCGGCGGCGTCTGGGCGTTCATCGGGGTGCTCGCGGTGACGTTCTTCCTGGCGTCGGCCGGCGCGAGCGCGGCTTACCTGACCGTCAGCGAGATCTTCCCGATGGAGACCAGGGCGCTGGCCATCGCGTTCTTCTACGCCGTCGGCACGGCGATCGGCGGCATCACCGGCCCGTTGTTGTTCGGCCAGCTGATCGGCTCGGGGCAGCGGGGCCTGGTGGTCTGGTCGTTTTTGATCGGCGCGGCGGTGATGGCCGTCGCCGGCCTGGTGGAACTGTGGCTCGGCATCGCGGCCGAAGGGCGTCCCCTGGAGCAGCTGGCGATGCCACTGACGGTCGCCGACACCGAGGACGACGAAGAGGCCGCGAACCGGGATTGATCTGAACTACGGCGACTGCTTCTCCTACGCCCGGGGGCTCGGGTTGATTTGTGGCCCGCCGGCGCGCGTGCCGACTTGGCGCGAGCGTTCCCGGCGGCCGCGGCGCGTCTCACGTTCGAAACGAAACCGGACGTGCCTGTGACATTGGCGTAACACGTTCGCCATCGAAGCTTCCTACGGTGAGGCGGTCCTTCTTCGGAAGATTACTTCGCGCACCCCTCAGCGATAGGAACCCAATTGAGCGGCAATGCAGTCCGCCTGCAGGCGATCAACAACGTCGAGGCGTATGTTCCACCGGCCATCAGCTTTGTACCGGGTGAAGAGCCTGGTGAGATCTTCGGCGCGAACGTCTTCACCAAGGCCGAGATGCAGGCACGGCTGCCCAAGTCGGTGTTCAAGTCGGTCGCGGCGACCATCGACAAGGGCACCAAGCTGGACCCGGCGGTCGCCGACGCGGTCGCGGCGGCCATGAAGGACTGGGCGCTGGAGAAGGGCGCCACCCACTACGCCCACGTCTTCTACCCGATGACCGGCCTGACCGCCGAGAAGCACGACAGCTTCCTCGAGCCCATCTCCGACGGCCAGACGCTGGCCGAGTTCGCCGGCAAGACCCTCATCCAGGGCGAGCCCGACGCCTCCAGCTTCCCCTCGGGTGGCCTGCGCAGCACCTTCGAGGCGCGCGGCTACACCGGCTGGGACGTCACCAGCCCGGCGTACATCCTGGAGAACCCCAACGGCAACACCCTGTGCATCCCCACGGTCTTCGTGTCGATGACCGGTGAGGCGCTGGACTACAAGACACCGCTGTTGCGCAGCCAGCAGGCGATGGGAGCGCAGGCTGAGCGCATCCTGAAGCTGTTCGGGCACAAGGATTTCAACCACGTCGTGTCGTTCTGCGGCCCCGAGCAGGAGTACTTCCTGATCGACCGGCACTTCTTCCTGGCCCGACCGGACCTGGTCAACGCCGGCCGCACGCTGTTCGGCGCCAAGCCGCCCAAGGGGCAGGAGTTCGACGACCACTACTTCGGCGCAGTGCCCGAACGCGTCCTCGGCTTCATGATGGACACCGAGCGGGAACTGTTCAAGCTCGGCATCCCCGCCAAGACCCGGCACAACGAGGTGGCCCCGGGGCAGTTCGAGATAGCGCCCATGTTCGAGCGGGCCAACATCGCCTCCGACCACCAGCAGCTGTTGATGACGGTCTTCAAGACGATCGCCAAGAAGCACGGGATGGAGTGCCTGTTCCACGAGAAGCCCTTCGCCGGAGTCAACGGATCGGGCAAGCACGTCAACTTCTCGATGGGCAACTCCGAACTCGGCTCGCTCCTGGTTCCCGGGGACACGCCCCACGAAAACGCACAGTTCCTGGTGTTCTGCGCCGCGGTGATCCGTGCCGTGCACAAGTTCGCCGGGCTGCTTCGGGTCTCGGTGGCCTCGGCCACCAACGACCACCGACTGGGTGCCAACGAGGCACCGCCGGCGATCATCTCGATCTTCCTCGGCGAACAGCTCGCCGATGTGTTCGAGCAGATCGCCAAGGGCGCCGCCACCTCGTCAAAAGGCAAGGGCACCATGATCATCGGTGTCGACACGCTGCCCCACCTGCCGACAGATGCGGGCGACCGCAACCGCACCAGCCCATTCGCCTTCACCGGCAACCGTTTCGAATTCCGCGCGCCCGGTTCCGGGCAGACGGTCGCGGTGCCGATGATCGTCCTCAACACGATCATGGCGGACTCGTTCGACTACATGGCCACCGTCCTGGAGAAGGCGGTCGAGGACGGCGAGGACTTCGACAAGGCGGTGCAAAAGCTGCTCACCGACGTCATCACCGAACACGGCGCCGTGGTGTTCAACGGCGACGGCTACTCGGAGAACTGGCAGGTCGAGGCGGCCGAGCGTGGTCTGCCGAACCTGAAGACGACGCTGGACGCGATACCCGAGCTGATCAAGCCGGAATCGATCGAACTGTTCGAGAAATACGGCGTTTTCAACGACCGCGAGCTGCACAGCCGCTACGAGGTGCGGCTGGAGCAGTACGCGCTGACCATCGCGGTGGAGGCGAAGCTGACGCTGGAGATGGGCACGACCGTCGTCCTGCCGGCCGCGCTGCGTTACCAAACCGAGCTCGCGCAGAACGTGGCCACGTTGAAGGCCGCCGGAGTCGAGGCGAACACGGCCCTGCTGGAAGCGGTTTCAGGGCCGCTGGCAGATCTCACCGCCGCGTTGGCGGCGCTGAAGGCGGCGCTGTCCGATCACTCGGCGGAATCGGGGCCTGGATGAGGCCAAGCACGCCCAGCACTCGCTGTTGCCGGCGATGGCGGAGGTGCGCACCGCGGCCGACGCGCTGGAAGGCGTTGTGGCCGACGATCTGTGGCCGCTGCCGACCTACCAGGAAATGCTGTACATCCTGTGAGATGCGGGCCCGCCCTGCGCGCCGAGATCGCCGTGGGGGCTGTGGTTCGGGCGCCGGGCACGACCACGGCGGCAATCTCGACGGGTCGAGGCTGCGTCGCTATCCGATCAGCTTGGTGAGCCAGGTCGCATCCTGGTAATTGACCGCCGAGGTGCCGTCCCACACGAACGGGGTGGCGTTGGCATTGAGCCCGGATAAAGTCGTGTATCCGGCCGCGGACTTCGCCTTCGCGGTCCCCACGTCGTCGCCGGATTTGACGCAGGTGATCGCCGCGGCGTCGGCGCCGGAAGTTTTTGCGAGCTGGGCGAGCTCACCGTCGGTGCGGTCTTCGGGGGCCCCTTCCGAGGGCTGGAAGGTGCTGGCGAACAGTCCCGCGTAGAAGCTGGCATACACCTTTGGATCGTCCTGCGCCGCAACGCAGTAGCTTGCCGCCACCGCGCGGGTCGAATAGGTCTTGCTGTGCGACTTGTCGTCGAGGAAGTTGAGCAGGTGATACCGCACGGCCAGCTTCTTGTTGTCCACCGCGGTGTCGATGTCGTTGAAATTGGACCTGATGAAGCTCCCGCACGGGGGACAGATCGGTTCGTTGAAGATGTCGATCGTGGTGGAGGCCGCCGAGCTGCCGACGTACACCCCGTCGTCCAGGACGCGCAGCGCGACCGCGTCCGCGGGCGGGGGAGGCGGTCCGGCCGGCGCTTCGTGGGAACGCCACGGACGCACCACGACCAGAACCAGTCCCACGACGGCCAGCACGGCGGTGGCGGCGACCCCCACCCACAGCCACGGATTGGTTCGGCGCCGGGGCGGTGGCGGGGCCCACGGCGGTAGTCCCGCGCCACTGGCATCGCCGGTGCCCCAGCCGGGGTGTCCGCCCCATCCCGTCGGCTGCTGCGGCGGGCCCGCCCAATTCTGGCCGGCGGGGGGCGCGTTCGTCGCGAATGCGGGCGGCGCGGGCGCGTAACCCCTGGGCGGCGCGGCGTCGACCGCGGCCGGCAGATGCCCCACCTGGCTGCGCGCGAGGATGTCGGTCGCGCGGTCCTGGTCGGGGGTGGCCAGTGCGGCGTAGGCGGCCGCCGACAGGTCACCGCAGCTGGCGTAGCGGCCGGCGGGGTTTTTCGCCATCCCGCGGGCGATCACGTCGTCGAAGGCGGCCGGGATGCCCGGCCGCGCGGTGCCGGGCCGTGGGATCGGCTGGTTCAGGTGCGCGCCGATCAGGCTGAGCTGGTCGCCGCTGTAGGGCGGCGAGCCGGTGAGGCACTCGTACAACACGCAGGCCAGCGAGTAGACGTCGGCCCGGGGGGTGACGTCGGCGTCGCTGAACCGCTCGGGGGCCATGTACTTGACGGTGCCCACGGTGGTGCCGAACTGCGTGAGCTTCTCGTCCGACGTGGCGCTGGCGATCCCGAAGTCGACCAGGTAGGCGAAGTCGTCCCTGCTGACAAGGATGTTCTCCGGCTTGACGTCGCGATGCAGCACACCGGCCGCGTGCGCGGCGTCCAGCGCCGATCCGATCTGGCGCACGATCGCGACCGCCCGGGGCGGGGACAGCGGCCCGTAACTCTTCAGCATGGTGGCCAGGTCCTTGCCGTCGATCAGGCGCATGTCCACGTAGAGCTGACCGTCGATCTCGCCGAAGTCGTGAATCGGCACCACGTGCGGTTCGTGCAGCCGCCCCGCGGTGCGGGCCTCGCGCTGCATCCGCGACCGGAATACCGGGTCGTTGGACAACGTCTGCGACATCAGCTTCAACGCCACGATCCGGTCCCGCACGGTGTCCTCGGCCTCGTAAACGTCACCCATGCCGCCGCGACCCACCAGGCGCCGCAGCCGGTACGGCCCGAACTGCGAGCCCTCCCGCGAATCCGCGGTCGCCTCACCCATCGCCCGACTCCTTACCCCGCCGGTTGCGTGCCGCACACCGGCTACCAGGCATAAGGCTAGTGGCTCGCGCGGCCCCCAGGAACGGGGTATTGCCAAAGCCAGCTAATCGGAGGCCGCGCGCGGGGGCGCGCCCTCAGCGGCGCCCCTCGTCACCCGTTCGGGGTTCGCTCTGCCCCTCCTTGGAGAGCGCCCGGAGAAAGCCGTAGGCCCGCATGCCGGCCGGGCCGGGGTTCTTGGCGATCCAGTCATTGATCTTTTCCAGCGCCCGGGCCAGGTCATGACGCCTGACCCGGACGAGGTAGGTCTTCCTGTCGTCGTCCGGGTCGTCGAGGGACTCGGCGACGGCCACGGGGTTTTTGAACGCGTAGGCGATCCCGTGCACGGCATCATGATTCAGCGCCCAGTGAAGTTCGTTGGGGCGCAGGCGATTAACCGCCAAGTTGCGGTATTCGTCCTCGGCATTGGGATCACTCACGTGGCCGATGGTCCTCCTGTGTGCGATCGCGAGGATCTGGACGACCGCAACTCGGCGGGTAAGTTGACGGTGCTGCCGCCCCAGGCGAATCGACGCTTTCCCCGACTACCCATCATAGGAATCGGCGGGACGGCTCGCATGCCGAGTGGGCACGGGTCCGGTTCAGCGCCGGTATCTCAGGAACACGTAGTCGTCGTGCACCAACGCGTGCTCCAGGCGCATCGCGCGCGGGGTGGGCAGTCGCGACGGCTGGATCCGGTGGCCGACGGGCTGACTCGAGGCGAGTTTGGGGGCCATCGTCACGCAGATCTCGGCGATGAGGTCCGCGTCGACGAGCTCGTCGAGCAGTGTCGGTCCGCCTTCGCAGAGGATGCGGTGCATCCCCTGGGCGCGCAGCAGCGCCACGGCGCGCGCCACGTCGACGGCGTCCTCACCGGCCACCAGCACCTTTCCCCACCGGTTTGGATCGACGTCACGGCGCGCCGCGCCCTGCGCACAGGTCAACAGGATGGGAGGCTGGTCGGGAGCACTGAACAGCTTGGCGGGGAGGTCACCGGTCCGGCTGACGACGGCGACCGGGGGCGGCGTGGTCCGGCCCTCGTCGCGTTGGGCTTCGGCGAGTCGCACCGGGCCGTAGTTTTCGGCGCGCGCGGTGCCGGCGCCGACCATGACCACGTCGGCGAAGCCGCGCAGGATGCCCAGCAGCCGCTGATCGGTGGGACAGGACAGCGGGCCGGCGCGCCCGCCGAACGCGGCCGCGCCGTCGGCGCTGAAGATCATGTTGACCCGCACACCGTCGGGGGCGTCGGCGTAGCGAGACGCGAGTTCGGCGACGTCGGCGACGACGCCCACCCGTGGCGAAGGCACGCCTCAGGCCTCGTGGCCCGGCTCGAGGTGGTGGACGTCGCTCGAAGGACACCCAGTCCGTCAGGTCCCGCGGCGCGTCGGCCGTCGACGGGTGCGAGCAGGTGTCCGACGTGATCGCCGAGGGTGACCCGGTCGACGATCTTGCCGACGAACCAGGCCGCCGCGTCGTCGAGGATGGGCATCTGCTCCGGGCCGGCGTGCCAGGAGCAGCGCGCGAACTTGTCGGTCTCGTCGCCCGTTTCGCTGCCGAACAGTTCGACGACGTCCAGGTGCCGGCGGTCGAAGACGTGCACCGCAAGGTGGGTCGCTTCGGCCGCCACCCGGAAGGTGCGGTTGCGTTTGGACAGCCCGACCAGGAAGCGCGGCGGGTGGATGCTGGTTTGGCTGGCGAAGCCCACCAGGCAACCGGCGCGGTCGCCGTCGGACCGGGTGGTGACCACGAACATCGGATAGTTCAGCAGCGCCACGAGCTTTTCGAAGGGTTCGGATCCACGACCGGCCATCCACCCAGTCTTCCAGTCCGGAGAGTTGCACCTTGCTACGTGGGCTTGTCGCCCCGCCGGAAGCCCATCGAGCGTCCCGCGGCCTGCACGACACCGCCCACCGTGACACCGGCCAGGCGAAGTTGGCCGGTGTCGGCGGTTCCGGAGCCGACGGCGGCGACGACCACCGCGGCGAGCACGGCGAGCACCACGGCGACGATGGTGCGAGTCAGCCAGGCCGACTTCTGCACCCCCGCGTAGTTCACGCCGGTCAGCGCCACCACCGCGGCAACGGCCACCGCATGCTCCTGCGACGGCCAGGCATACGAGCCGACCGTCAACGCCATCGCGGCGCATGAGGCCGTCTTGCCCACGACAAAGCCCCACCCCGCCACATATCCCCAAAAATCGCCCAGCCGCTTGCGTCCGTACACATAAGTGCCGCCGGAGGCGGGGTAGATGGCGGCCAGCCGCGCCGACGAGGTGGCGTTGCAGTAGGCCACGACCGCCGCCAGCGCGAGGCCCAGCAGCAGTCCCGATCCGGCGGCGCGCGCCGCGGGGCCAAGCGCGGCGAAGATCCCCGCACCGATCATCGAGCCGAGTCCGATGACCACCGCGTCGAACACCCCGATGCTGCGACGAAGCTCATCGTGGGTCAAAGGATTGCTCTCGGACACTCGGTCTCCTCAGACTGCTGAGAACAGAACACAACTGGTGTCGCCTGGCGCAGGCCCCAAACCTATCAAACCGATTTGATGTATTGTGCTGAGGGTGGCGGCAACCAATCGGGCAACGGTTCCGCCACTGATGCGGATGGCGGCCCATCCGCTGCGCTGGGCGCTCCTGAGGAACTCGCGGCCGGCGACCACAGGGTGCGGGAATTGGCTGCCGCCGTCGACGAACCGCAGAGCCTGGTCTCGTATCACTTGCGGCTGCTGCGCTCCAGCGGACTCATCGACGCGCGCCGCAGCAGTTTCGACGGCCGCGACACCTACTACCGCCTGGACTTGGCCAAGTGCGCCAGGGCATTCGGCGACGCTGCCGCTTCCCTGCACCCGGGCCTGGCACACACGCCCATCCCCAGGCCGGCGGTGCGATCGGTGCTGTTTTTGTGCTCCGGCAACAGCGCGCGTTCACCGATGGCCGAGGCGCTGCTGGAGAAGCGGGGCCAAGGCCGCGTTCGCGCCGCGAGCGCGGGCAGTCATCCCAAAACGCGCATACACCGCAACGCCATACGAATCATGCGCGACCTGTACGACATCGATCTTCGCGGGCGGCGGCCGCGCGCTTTGAGCGCGGTCGCACGACGACGTTTCGATTGCGTGATCACGTTGTGCGACAAGGTCCGCGAATATACCGCCGAGCATGGTCCGGCCACGACAACGCACTGGAGCGTGCCCGACCCGTCCGCGGCGGCCGCCGACGACCGCGCGAGCTATGCGGAATTCCGCCGTGTGGCAGAGGAACTGAACACCCGCATCGGATTTCTGCTGCCTGCTCTGCAGGCCAACCCGCGAGAGGGATGATCATGTCGATCGCCCGACGTGATTTCGTCAAGTGGGGCGGGCTGGCGCTGACGGCAGCGAGTACCGGCATCGTCACAGACACCGCCTGTTCTCGCCACGTGCCCCGCATGCCGCTTCCGCCCAACGGCAAAGCGGACTACACGCTGCGGATTGGCACCGGAACCGTCGAATTGGCGCCCGACCGGGTCGTGTCCACCTTGACCTACAACGGCCAATTCCCCGGCCCGCTCCTGCGCTTCCAGGAGGGACAACGGACGTGGGTGGACGTCACCAACGACACCGACTCGCCCGAACAGTTGCACTGGCACGGCCAGCAGGTGGGCACCGACGTCGACGGCGCCGCCGAGGAGGGAACGCCGTACATTCCCGCCCACGGCACCCGGCGCATCTCGTTCGTCCCCGGTCCGGCCGGCTTCCGCTTCTATCACACCCACGTGGTCCCGCGCGCCGACCTGTCCCGCGGGCAGTACAGCGGCCTGGTCGGCCCGGCTTATATCGAACCCAGCGCAAATCCCGGCGCTTACGACCAGGAAATCTTTCTCACGCTCAAGGAATTCGACCCCGTCTTCAGTAGGGGCGGCGACATGGCCAGTGACTTCCTGGCCGGCGACCAGGATCCCGACCTCAGACAAAGGGCCGAGTCGTCCATGGCGGCCTCGCTCGCCCGGGGCGACCCGCACGGCTACGAGGTGAGCTACGGCGCGTTCGCCGTCAACGGACGCATGCTGGGCCACGGCGAACCCCTTCGGGTGCGCACCGGCCAGCGGGTGCTGCTGCACGTCCTCAACGGAAGCGCCACCGAAACCCGCAGCCTGGCCCTGCCGGGTCACACGTTCCGCGTCGTCGCGCTGGACGGTAACCCGGTACCCAACCCCGCGCCGGTGCCGGTGCTGTGGCTCGGCGCGGCGGAGCGCATCTCGGCGCTCGTCACGATGACGAATCCGGGGGTATGGGTGCTGGGGGACCTCAACGACGACGACCGCGGTCACGGCATGGGCATCGTCGTGGAATACGCGGGCCAGGGCGGGGATCCGCGGTGGGCGGCGCCCCCGCCGTTCCTGTGGGACTACCGGCTGTTCGCGCCACCCAACCCTGCATCCGTCCCGCCCCCGGACCGCACCATCGAGATGCTGATCGAGAAGCGCAACGCCGCCGACAACGGCTTCAACGTCTGGACGATCAACGGCACGCCGTTCTCCATGAGCGCCAACCAACCCGTCCTGGATCTGCGGCGGGGCGGGCGCTATAGGCTGCGCTTCCGCAATGCCACGGACGACCTGCACCCGATGCACTTGCACCGGCACACCTTCGAAATCACCCGCATCGCGGGCACACCGACTGCCGGCGTGCACAAGGACGTCGCGATGCTGGGTGGCTATCAGAGCATGGAAGTCGACTTCGTGGCCGACCAGCCCGGGTTGTCCCTAATGCACTGCCATCAGCAGATCCACATGGACTACGGCCTGATGTTGCTGATCAACAGCAGCTGATGAGGATGATGAGGATCGGGTCCCACGAAACATGAAACGCGCGACAGTGAATCAGGACTAGACAACCCAATTGGTCCGGTCAAAGTATTTTCTGCAAGACCAGTGAGTCGGACGACGTCGAATGAGTATTGCGGTGCCTATCGGCGTATGCGCAGAGCGAGGAAGTACTCGTACATTCGGTCGCGGTCGACGGTGAAGCCAATCGCCTTTTTGACGCCATCAGTATCGTATTCCAACCAGCGCTCGGTGCGCTGACGCTCAAATTCGGTCCAGGACCCCACGGTGAATCTCTCGAGGAATGTATCTGATTGTCCGGCACTGTGATACAGCCGCCAACTGTGTCCGCCCGTTCGCAGCCGTGACTGCCTCACCGCAGTCATCGCCTCGATGAAGTCATGAAGGCTCTCGGCTGGAACTTGGTAGCGGACGGTTACCAGCACCGGGCCATCGTCGGGACACGGTTCGAACACGAGCGTCGGTGACGGCCAGGCAGTGGAAATGTCGACGCTCAGCATCCCGGTGCACGGCCGCAACGGAAGGACGACGACGCTGAGCGCAACAGCCCCCAGCATCACCGCGGAGCCAAGCAACGCGACGTGGAGTCCCGCCCGTGTGGCGACGGCACCCCAGAGAAAAGAACCGATTGCCTGAGCCCCCGTCGCGGCCAGCAGGTAGGCCGACAACCCGCGGGCACGCACCCACCGCGGCAACGACAGCTGCGCTGCGGCGTTCAACGTCGTCAACGTGATCAGCCACGACATCCCCGACAACACCAAGATAGGCATCGCCGCAACGAATGGCAGCCAGGCCATCGCCAGCGGCGCAAAACCGTACACAGCGGCAGACCCCGTGAGCAACACGTTGTCGGACACCCTCTGGTGCAACGTTGCGGCAAACACGACGGAGAGGACGGCCCCGAAACCGATAGCCGCCAGCGCGACACCATAGCCGCTCGCCCCCAGGTGCCAACGGCGGGCGGCGGCCACCGGCAGCAGCGCCAACACGGCCGACGCCGGAAACAGGAAAAGGACTGCGCGCAAAAGGATCCTCCGAAAGATGGGACTGTTATTAACGTAGAGCAGTCCCGTGAGGATGGCGTGGCCGAATTGCTCTCTCTCGATCGCCGAGAATTGCTTGGGTCGTTTCCATGAAACCAGGGCAAAAATCACTCCCGCGAACGACACTGCATTGATCGCGAACGCCGCCGCCGGTCCGGATAATGCCACCACAACACCGCCGATTGCCGGCCCAATCGCCCGGGCGGCATTCCCCGCGACGCTGCCCAAAGTCGAGGCAGCCGGTATCTGCTCACGCGGGACAACCTCGGGCTGGATCGCCTGCCAGGCCGGACCCGTCAGTGCAGCCGAGCAACCGATGGCCACGGTAAACCACAACAGCGACGTCGGACTGAGCCGGCTGAGGTATGTCAGCACGGCCAGAGCCAGCGCCACCAGCACCGCATATGACTGAAGAACGATCAGCAACCGCCGCCGGTCAAACAGATCGGCGAGAACGCCGGCGAATAAAGCCAACACCAGCGTCGGCCCAAGGGTCGCCGTCTGGACCAGTGCCACGATGACATCGCTGCTGTGCTTCTCCACCAGAAACCATTGGGCCGCCACCGTCTGCATCCACGTGCCGATATTGGAGGCCAACTGCGCGATGAACAGGGCGCGGTATACGCGGCTGCGCAACGGCGCCCAGGCTGACTGTTGCCCGGCGTCGCCACGCTCCTGACCCTGACTCACCACTAAACCGATAATCGGTGGGCCATCCGCCCGGCCGGGGCGCAACAACGAAGCCGACCGACGCCCTCCGTTGCGGCAACAAACCGGAATGGCCGGGCGGGCACCAAAGGCGAACGGAGTTCAATCTCTGGCCCGCGGGCAGGGCCTTCCGCGCAGGGATCAAAAAGGTTAAAACCGCCCGCCCGACCATGCGCCACGGGTGCTCGACTACGCAAAGCCCTTGTTCCCCCACGGTTTACCGAACCCCGCTCATGGCCAACTGCGGCGGAGGCCGGCCACGCAAGGAGGCGACGCAGCCGCTGACTCACGATCTCATCAGCCGTCTCGCTGGCGGAGCAGCGCGACCCAGTTGTGTGGCACCCGTCCACGGGGGCCGGGGGCCGTCTGATCCGCCGGGCGGCATTCCGGTGGGGCGAGAGCGGGACCCTCGTAGTAGTCATTGGATTCGTAGTCCCAGAACCAATCGTCGCCCGGCTCGAACGATCGGATTATTGGGTGACCACTCTGCCGCCAATGCTCTGTCGCATGCCTGGCGAGCGAATCATCGCAGCAACCGATGTGGCCGCAGGCAGCACACCGCCGCAAGTGCACCCACCAGCCGCCGACGGCATCACACTCGGCACAGCCCGTACCGCTCGGCGGCACCGATGGGTCAACGGCCGCAGTCATCGCGATTCTTTCCTTCCTCGCTGATGGCATAGGCCACAGCAGCTGCCTGGGGATGCCACCAGCGCCTCACACCTTCTGGATTATGCCCGCGTGCGTGCATCGAAGATATCCGCGAGCGGTCTTTGGTCGAGCAAGCTGGATTCCTGGCTGCGTGGCGGATCGCGACAGTGCTGATACGGCTTAGCCGCGCAGGGCGTACTCGAACGGATTGTTCTCTCGCACACCGCGATACATGCCCCACCGCACAACCCCCGGCATCACCACCCGTTCGACCGCCCAGCGCGGGAAGCGGAACGAATGGCCGGAGGGCAGGAAGACTTCCAGGCCGTCGGGCTGGGCGCCGAGCAGCGAACCCCACCGCCGGGCCGGCGCCTTGTAGGAGCGCATCGGCCGGCGGGCGAACTCGGCGCGGACGTTGTTGGCGACCAGCGCGTCCCCACGGTTGCGGGCAGAGCTGCGCAGGGGGTCGGTCGCCGCGACGTCGCCGACGGCGAAGACGCCTCGGTGACCCGGGACCCGCAACTCGGGCGTCACGCGCACGAACCCGCGCTCGTCGAGCAACTCCGGCGGGAGCCAGCCGGTGTTGGGCCGAGCCCGCCCGATCGCCCACAGCACCGCGTCGGCGCGCGCCGGGGGCTGCCCGGTGCTCCACTGGACGGGCTCGCTGGTGACCTCGTCACAGAGAAAGCCATCGGGCACCACCGCGCGATGGTTCGGGTGGATGCCGACGCCGCGGTCCGTCAGCCGGTCTCGGATCCGCTTCCAGCTCCTCGGGTGGTACTCGGCGAGCGCGCGCTCCCCGGGGAAGTAGAGGTCGATTCGCTTGTCCGGCCACGTGGTTGCGATGTTGAGGGCGCTGCTGACCGCCGCCGCGCCCCCGCCGATGACGAGCACCGAACCGGCCGCGGCCAGACGGTCGTGCGCCGCTCGGAGTTCCGCGGCGATCTCGCCGGCGGACTGCAGCGTCGGGCGCCGCCAGAAGCCGTTGCTGACCCCGGTGGAGATGACCAGCGCGTCGTAGCCCTCGGCGACGCTCCCGCCGTCCTCGCCCCGACCGAACACGGTTCGGCCGGCCAGATCCACTCCGGTCAGCTGCGCCTGGATGATCCGCACACCGTCCAGGCGGCGGAACCTGTCGAACGGGATCCAGTAGTCGCGGGCCCAGTCCTGCGGGCGGGAGAGCCGGATGCCGAGCTCCTGACCGCTGACCAGCGCCGGCTTGGCGGAGATGCCGACCACGTCGGCGTGCCTCGCCAACCGGATGGCCGTCAAGATGCCCACGTCCCCGAGCCCGGCGACGACGATGCGCTTGCGGTTCATGCGGTGGCCCGCCGCGGCGGGACGGGCACGAAGCGCGAGACGCGGTCGATGACGCGCTGGTAGTCGGGCCTGCGTTCCAGGCTGCGCTTCTCCATCATCGGGATGCTGGCGCCCAGGAACATGGCCAGCATCGCCAGCGCACCGGCGAACAGCCACCAGGCATCTGCCGGCGCCGCCGCGACGCCGAACAACGCGAGGGCGAACCAGAATCCGAACTCGCCGAAGTAGTTCGGATGCCGCGACCAGCGCCACAGCCCGCGGTCCATCACCTCGCCCGGCCGCCGGTCCCGGACGAACCGGTGCAGCTGCACATCGGCCACCGACTCGAACGCCACCGCCGCCAGGCCGACGACGAACGCGGCTGCGGTCAGCCACCCGACGTCGCCGCCCACGCGGGTCACGCACACGTACACCGGAAGCATGCCCACGAAGACCTGAAGCGTGGGGATGAGGTGGATGGCGACCAGGTCGACGAGGAATTCCCAGCGTCCCGTTCGTTCCCGCATCAGCGAGTAACGCCAGTCTTCGTGGTGCAGGCCGGGAAACCCGTAGACCCAGTTGGCGGTCAAGCGCACCGCCCACGCCAGCACCAGCGCCGCGACCAGCCAGCAGCGCAGGCGGGACGACCCCGCCTGGCTCCACCAGTAGAAGGTCAGCAGCGGCGGGACGACGCTCCAGTACGCGTCGTAAAAGCTCGAATTGCCGGACGCCCGGCTGAAGCCGAACACCACCAGCGTGGCGAGCACGTCGGCCACGAGCGTGTCCAGCCAGAGCGCGCCGGTCGGCGGGCCCCAGGCCAGCCAGCAGCCGCCCGCGGCGAGGGCGACCACATAGGCGAACGTGACCAGCGCCAGCGACCGCGCCTTCGTCATCGTCGCGCTCATCGACACGGACCGCCGATCGGGGCGGTCGCGTCCGGGCAAACGAAACCGCCGACGACCCAACTCATGTGGGGCCTCCTCAACGCGCCGCCCGACCCCCCGGTCCCTCGGCCGACTGTAACACGTTCTACCTGGCCCTCAGCGGATCCGCCGGCCGGGCGGCCCGTCGTCCCGCAACGCCGCCCCGACCCCGGTATGGTCGCACGCACAGTCACTCTGGCGGGCACTCTGGTGGGCACTCTGGTGGGGAAAGATGATGGAGCTACAGACGCCGATGGCCGGGCGGGTGCGGGCCGCCCTGCTGGCCCTTGCGCTGGCCCTGGTGCGCGCGTCCGCGCCTCGCCCCGCGTCCGCCAGACGCGCCGCGAAGACGTTCGAGCGGAGCATGGGTTCGGCGGTGGCCGCGGAGATTCGCTGGGCTTTCACCCCGCCGCGCACCTGGCTGATGGGCGTGGTGGTGAACACGGTCTTCGCGGCGGTGTGGTTGCTGGTGCAACCGCTGAATTTCGGGAACCACCGACACCACGACTGGGCGGTTCTGGTGGGCGCCTACTTCTCCTCGTGGGTGCTGGCCGACGTGACCACCACCAACCTGCTGGGCACGGATCACTACCGCGTCCGGCAGGCCCTGGCCAACGGCGTGCCCTTCTGGCGCATCCTGGTGATCAAGAACCTGGCGCTGCTGGTGATCGTCGGGCTGCCCACGCTGGCGACGGCGATGGTGTTGACGCTGTGGCTGGAGACCCCGGGCCGGCTGGCGATCACGGTCCCGACCGTCGCGGTGCCCATCGTGTCCTGGCTGGGTCTGGGCAACGCGATCTCGGCGCTGCACCCGGTGGGCGTCGAGCCGCTGGTTCGGCGGTGGCGGCAGCGCCACGATCGATACCGCACCGCCGGCTGGCTGCTGGCCCTGGCGCTGCCGTACGCGCTGTACTACGTGGCCGACCCCATGGCCGGGGTGGATCACCGCGTGCTGTGGCAGCAGTTGCCCACGCTGGTCTGGCCGATCTTCGGGCGCGACACGAAGAGCTTCGTCCACCTGGCCACCGCGGTCGGGGTCTGGGTGGCGGGCACGGCCGCCGCGGTGTGGTGGGTGCGCCGCCGCGGCCTGGTGATCAGGTGAGACTCACATGACGACGTGGCCCGCGTCGACGGGGATGGTCACGCCCGTCACATAGCGCGCCCGGGGACTGACGAGCCAGAGCACCGCCTCGGTGACGTCTCGCGGCTCCACCAGCGGGACGTCGGGCAGCAGGTTTCGCGACACCGCCGGATTCGGGTTTTCCAGCATTCGCGGCGCGACGAAGTCGTTGATGATCATCGGGGTCGCCACCCCGCTGGGGTGCACCGAGTTGACCCGGATCTTGTGCGGCGCATAAGCGTTCGCCGCCGAGCGCATCAACCCGACGACGCCGTGCTTGGAAGCGGCGTAGGCGAACATCGCCGCGCTGCCGTCGCCGCCCTTGCCGGTCAGGCCCTGTGACGAACTCACCAGCACGATCGAGCCGCCGCGCCCCTTGCGGACGATCGACGGCACCGTCGCCAACAGCGTGTGCCACACGCCCTTGAGGTTGGTGTCGACGATCGCCTCGAACACCGGTTGGGCGCGGGCCTCGGGGTCGCCGATCGCCACCACACCGGCGTTCGCGATGACGATGTCGACGTCGCCCAGGGCGTCGATCCCGGTCTGCACCGCGGCCTCCAGCTGCGCCAGGTCGCGGACGTCGGCGACGACCGGCACCACCCTGCCGCCGGCGGCCTCGACCAGCCGGGCGGTCTCGTCGAGATCGGCCCTGGTCCCCAACGGGTACGGAATCGCGTCGATGTCCGCGCAGAGGTCCACGGCGATGACGGCGGCGCCGTGCTCGGCGAGCGCCACGGCGTGGCTGCGCCCCTGGCCGCGCGCCGCGCCGGTGATGACGGCGACGGAGTTGTCCAGTTCACCCACGGCTACACCGCCAACTTCGTGTCGGTCTCGTCCTCGGCCCAAGCCACCAGCCGGGCCGCCGCGTCGTAGTCGCAGGCGACCACCGAGCGGCCGATCAGCACGGGACCGCCGCGCAGCCCGAACCTGCCGCTGACGCCGACGTAGCAGCCGGGCGGCACCGGCTCGCTGATGCAGTACAACGTGGGTGCCGCGCCCTCGTTGATGTCGTTGGCCAACCGGTCGGCGACGGCCTTGACGGTTTTGTGTGCGATCGACATCAGCGGCGCGTCGGAGAGGTGCGACAGGTTCGAGGCCACCCATCCCGGGTGGGTGAGCTGGGTCGCCACGGGTGAACCGGCGGCGCGGAGCCGCCGGTCCAGCTCCAGGCCCCACATCATGACCGCCAGCTTCGACTGTGCGTAGGCGCCGATCCTCGTCCACTTGTGGCGGCGCAGGTGCAGGTCGTCCAGCCGCAGGGTCGCCGAGCGGTGGGCGTCGGAGCCGACGTTGATGATCTGGGACCGCACCCGTGGCAGCAGCAGGTTGGTCAGGGCGAACGGGCCCAGCAGGTTGGTGCCCAGCGTCATCTCGAACCCGTCGACCGTGTCGGTCCGGCGGTCGGTCAGCGCGCCCGCGTTGTTGATCAGGATGTCGACGTCACCGTCGATCAGATCCGGGAAGGCCCGCACCGACGAGAGGTCGGCGAGATCGAGCTTGGCCACCGTCGTCGAGCCGCCCATCGCCGACATGGCCGACGCCCGTCGCTGTCCGAGTTCGGTGTTGCGGACGGCGAGGATCACGTGGGCGCCCGCTTTGGTCAGCGCGCTTGCGGTGCCCAGGCCGACGCCGTTCGTCGCGCCGGTCACGATGATCCGCTTGCCGGTCAAGTCGCCGAGTCGGCTCGGCGTCCAAGGTAATGTCACGGCGGTCAGACTAGTGGCATTAGTGCAACGCGGCCGCGGGCGCGTGCGGTTCTGCCATCATGGTCTGCGACCCAGCGGCATTGCCCTGGCAAAAGGAACGGAGCCGATTCGAGGTGATTCGCCATGGGTGAGAGCGCGATCGAAATCACCAACCTGATCTACACCTACGCCGAACTCCTGGACGCCGGTGATCTGGACGCGGTGGCCGAGTTGTTCGCGCACGGCCGGATCTGCGGAGTCGAAGGCGGTCCGCCGGAAACGGTGTTCGCCGGTGCCGCCCGGGTTCGCCAGATGTACGAGATGGCGACGCGGCTCTACGAGGACGGCACCCCCAAAACGAAGCACAACACGACCAACGTGCAGCTGCACATCGACGAGGCCGCGGGCACCGCGCGCAGTACGTCCTACTACTGCGTCACGCAGGCCACCCCCGAGCTGCCGCTGCAGGTGATCGTGACGGGGCATTACAAAGACACGTTTCACCGGCTGGACGGCGCGTGGTGGTTCGACACCCGCACAATGTTCGTCGACCAGGTCGGCGACGTCAGCCGCCACCTGAAGTTTTGAACCGCGTGGGCGACGCGGGGGCGTTCGGCCTCGCCGGAGTGCTGGCCGACGCTCAGCGCAAGGAATCGCTGACCGATTGGGGGCCAGGCGATTTCGAACGGCCGTTGCGCGTTCTTCTGGACGCCTACGCCGGCGCGGAACTCAATGCGATCGGAACCCACATCCTGCGCTCCGGCGTCGTGCACAGCCTGCGGATGCGGCTGCGGGCTCAGGAGTGGGTGCGCCGGCACCCCGAAATCCTCGACGAGCGGATCGTCGCGCCGGTCGTGGTCGTGGGGATGATGCGCAGCGGGACCACGCTGCTGCAGCGGCTGCTCGCCGCCGACCCGCGCTTTCACTGCGCCTACGGCTGGGAGGTGGTGGAGGTCGCGCCCAGGCTCGACCACCGGTTCGGCGGTGTCGATCCCCGCATCGCCGTCAGCGAGGCCCGCGAAGCCAAATCCCGGGAGCTGGCGCCGGAACTGTTCGCCATCCACCCGATGTACGCGCGGGAGGCCGAGGAGGAGATCGTCTTTTTGGCCGACGCGTTCCTGTCGCACGTCCCCGAATCGGGCGCGCACCTGCCGGTGTACCGGTCCTGGCTGGACGAGCAGGATTTCGCTCCCGCCTACGCCTACCTGCACCGCATGCTGCAGTTCCTGCAGTGGCAGAAGTGGCAGAGCCTCCCCGGCGGCGCTGACCCGCGTCGACGCTGGGTGCTCAAGTCACCGGCCCACCTCGGCTACCTCGACCTGCTGCGAGCCGAGTTCCCGGACCTGCACCTGGTGCACATGCATCGCGACCCCCGCACCACCATCGCGTCGGGCGCCAGCCTGAACGCGACCCTGCACGCGATGCACGCCGACAAAGTCGACCTGCACCGGGTGGGGGAGGAGTGGTTGGCAGCGAATGGGCTGGGCCAACGACCGGGCGCTGGCGGTGCGGGAGCGGTGGAGCCACGACGGGCCGGTGACCGACATCGCGTTCGACGACGCGGTCGCCGACCCGATCGGGCAGGTGGCCCGGGTCTACGACGCCGTCGGGCTGGCGTTGACCGCCGAGGCCGAACGCGCGATGCGAAGCTGGCTGGCCGGGCGTCCGCGCGAGGCGGCCCGCCCGCCCTACGGCCTGGCGGACTACGGCCTGCGCCCCGAGCAGGTCGACGAGCGATTCAGGTTGTACCACAAGCGGTTTGGGCACTATCTCGGAGAGTGAGGAGCGTTGATGTCTGACGACGCGATCGCGACGGCATCGCAGCACGAACAGGAACTGGCCGCGCTGGAACTGGTCGAGCACCCGACCGTCAAGGCGGCATACCGCAGCGTGGGACAGACCTGGCTGGGCCGCGCCAAGGCGTCGGAGGCGATGCGGGAGCGCTTCGACGACGCGTTCGCCGAGGTGATGTTCTCGGCGGCCGTGTGGTCGTCCAACCAGGACAAGCTGCGCCCCAAGGTCAGCTGCATCACCCGGCTGGCGCACCCGGTGGACGGCCGCAAGATCCCCGGATCCCGTTGGGGCATCGACAATCCCGACAGCGTGTACCGGGTGATCCCCATCTCCGGCGACGAACGCTACGAGATCCACGGCCGGGTCGGCGACCACCGCATGACCGAGAACTACTTCACCCTCTGGGACGCCCAGATGGGCACCGTCGACGTGCTCAACGGCCGGACCATGCAGGTGGATTCGGACGGCAGCTTCACCATCACCGTCGACGCGGAGCCGGCCAACGGGCGGCCCAACCACGTGCGGACCTCACCCGAGGCGCACGAGTTCTACATCCGCGACGTGCTGCTCGACTGGGGCCGTGACGACCCCAATTACCTCAGCGTGGAACGACTCGGCGGCCCACCGGGCACCCCGGCGCGCACGCGCGACGAGCAGGCCGACGCGACCGCCGCGATGATGGCGTATTTCGCCGACTTCACCGGCAAGCTCAGCCACGGCGTCTACAAGATGCCGGCCAACCACTTCAACCTGGCCTGGTCGGCCGACAAGGTCGGCGCGATGCGCAACCAGGTCTACGTCATGGGCCGCTTCGAGCTGGCGCCCGACGAGGCCTTCGTCGTCGACCTCAGCGACGGCGGCGCCGAATACTTCACCGTGCCGCTGAGCAACGTCTGGGGCACCACGCTGGACATCGTCGACCGCACCGGCAGCCTCAACAAGGCGCAGTCGGTACCCAACGCGGACGGCACCTACACCTACGTGATCTCGCCGACCGACCCCGGCGTGGCCAACTGGATCGACTCCGACGGCCTGCGTGAGGGCATCCTGACGCTGCGGATGGCCGAGTTCGGGGAGACCGGGCCGCGCGAGGACCTCGGCGCCCGCGGCCGGGTGGTCAAGCTGGACCGGCTCGACGCGGAGGTGCCGAACCTGCCGCGGGTCACTCCCGAGCAGCGGGCCGCCGAGCTAGCCGACCGGCGAACGGCGTATCTGCGGCGCCTGCCGGAAGGGACCATCTGAGATGGCGCGCTGGCTGATCACCGGATGCTCCACCGGCTTTGGCCGCGAAATCGCGCGCGCCGCACTGCAGGATGGCCACAGCGCCGTGGTGACGGCGCGGCGCGTGGACGCGGTGGCCGATCTGGCCGACGAGTTCGGCGACCGGGCCCTGGCGGTCGCCCTCGACGTGACCGACCCCGCCCAGGTCGCGGCCGCGGTGGCGGCGGCCGGAGACGCATTCGGCGGGATCGACGTCCTGGTGAACAACGCCGGCCACGGCTACCTGTCCGCGGTGGAGGAGGGCGAGGACGCCGAGGTGCGAAAGCTGTTCGACGTCAATTACTTCGGCGCCGTCGACATGATCAAGGCGGTGCTCCCGGCCATGCGCGCCCGCGGGTCCGGCCACATCGTCAACATCTCGTCGATGACCGGCCTGGTCGCCAACCCGCCCAACGCGTACTACTCGTCGACGAAGTTCGCGCTGGAGGCGGTGACCGAGGCGCTGGCCACCGAGGTGCGGCCGCTGGGCATCAAGGTGACCGCCATCGAGCCGGGCGCGTTCCGCACCGACTGGGCGACGCGGTCGATGAAGGAGTCGGCCACCCCGATCGCCGACTACGCCGACGTGGCGGCGCGCAAGGACCTGATCAAGCAGTTCGCCGACCACCTGCCCGGCGACCCGCGCAAGGTCGCCGAGGCGGTGCTGATGGTGACCAAGCTCGACGAGCCGCCGCTGCGGTTGCTGCTGGGCCGCGACGTGCTCAAGGCGATGCGCGACCGGATCGCCGCGCTCACCGCGTCCATCGACGAATGGGAGTCCGTCACCAAGGACGTCAACTTCCCGGCTTCGTGAATCAGCCTGTCCACGAGCGTAACTCCGCTGCGAATTTCACTGCTGGATATCGCAGTGAGGTCACGCTCGCGGCTGCATGCCGGCGGCGTCGCGGGCCGCGATGTAGCCGTACACGAGTCCCTGCGCGATCGTCGCGCCGGCGCCCGGGTACGCGGCGCCGAAGGCGTTGGCGGCGGTGTTGCCGATCGCATACAGGCCCCCGATGACGCGGCCGTCCTCACGCAGCACGCGGGCCCGCTCGTCGACCGTCAGCCCGCCGCACGTGCCGAGGTCGCTGAGCACGATTTTGACCGCGTAGAACGGGCCCTTGAGCAACGGACGCAGGTTGGGGTTCGGCCTGACGGTCGGGTCGCCGTAGTAGCGGTCGTAGGCGCTGCGGCCCCGGCCGAAGTCGGGATCCTCTCCGGCGGAGGCGTTTTCGTTGAACCGCGTCATCGTCTTGGCGAACTCCGCCACCGGGACCCCCATCTTGGCGCCCAGTTCGCGCGTGGCTGTCGGCGCGCACCGCGATGCCCGCGTCATACCAGTCCCGCGGAACGCGCATCCGTGGGAACAATTCGGCGCCGAACACATAGCTGTTGCGGTATTGGCGGTCGAAGACGATCCACATCGCTTCCACCGGGCTGCCAGAGCGCTCCAGCGCGAGCAGCCGTTGCCCGAACGACATGTAGTCCGCCGACTCGTTGACGAACCGCCGGCCGCTCTGGTCGACGATCAGCGAGCCCGGGAGCGATCGTTCGGCCAGCATCACGGCGGGCGGCTTGCCGGGCAGCGGTGCGATGGCGGGAAACCACCACGCCTGATCCATCAACGCGATCCCGGCGCCCAGTTCCTGGCCCGCGCGGATCCCCTCGCCGGTGTTGGCCTCGGCGCCCAGGCTCAGATGGGCGCCGAGCGACTCGGATTGAAACTTCCACCGCATGTCCATGCTGTGGTCGAAGCCGCCCGTCGCCAGCACCACCCCGCGCCGGGCGGTGACGGTCACCTCGCGGCCGGCGTGCCCGACGACCGCGCCGGTCACCCGCGTCACCGTCGCCGAGCAGGCGAAGCAGGGTGGTTTCGGTCCACACCGGGATGCCGGCACGCAGGACACCGGCGAACAGCCCGGCCGCCAGGGCCTGCCCGCCCGCGGCATAGCGGCGTCCCAACGGCAGACCGCCCACCGCCTGGGCGATCCGCTTGGCGAACGCGGGTACGCCCTTGCGCGGCACCCGGGCGACCAGATTCATCCAGCGATAGTCGGCACCGGTGATCGGTATGGAGAAGCCGGCGTCCAGCACGCCCGGTCGCAGCCGGGTGCGGTATCGGCCGAGCATCGAGATGTCCAACGGGCGGCACTCGCAGGTGCGGCCCGCGGCGCTGCCGCCCGGCTCCTCCGGGTGATAGTCGGAGTAGTCCCGGGTCCAGAACAGCCGCAGCGGCGTCGTCCGGCGCAGCAGTTCGACGGTCGCCGGCACCTGCGCGACGAACGCGGCCGATCGTCGCCGGGGCGCCGATCCCGCGACGACCGAGTCCAGGTAGGTGCTCGCGCGCTCGGCGGAGTCGTTGGCGCCCGCCTCCTCGAGCACCGGCGAGGCCGGCAACCACAACGCGCCGCCGGACCGGGCCGTCGACCCGCCCACGAACGGCGACTTCTCCACGATCAGCACCGACAATCCCAGCTCGTGTGCGGCCAGCGCCGCGGCCATACCGGTTCCGGCGCCGACCACCAGCAGGTCAACGGCGGTATCGGCCACGTCCAGTTCGGGGGGAATGGTGGCGCTGTGCGGGCTCACGGTGAGAACGGTAGGCCGCCGCCGCGCGGGTGGCCAAGCTACTCCCGCCGGGGCGGCCGCAGGAGTTAAATCGTGCGCATGACATCGCAGCCCGACGAAGTTCGGCTCATCGAAGCTCAGGCCGCGCCGGCGCGGTTCGCCCGCGGCTCGCACTGCCTCGGCCTGATCCGGGACTTCGGTGACGGCATGCCGCACGGCGTCAACGCCTTCGGGCAGAAACTGGTTCTGGGGCGCTCGGCGCTGCGCGAGTCGATCGCCGACGCGGTGCGCCGCGGCGACCTGCCCATCGTCGACGAGATGGCCGATTCGCCGGGCCCGCGAGCGTAACCGCACGGCGAATCTGCCCGCGGGCTTTCGCAGCGGCGTTACGCTCGCGGACGCGAGGCGTAGACAGCGCCTACCCGCGGGCCGCCGAGCGGCCCGCGCGGCGGCCGTAGAAGCTGCCGTCGCCGAGCGAGACGCCGCTGGCGTACCCCCACGCGGCCAGCCCGGCGGTCGAACGGCCCGCGGCGAAGAGGCCCGGGATGGGTGCGCCGCTGACGTGCAGCACCTCGGCGTCCAGCGTGGTGGCCAGGCCGCCGAGGGTGAAGCCGCCGGTGGATTCGCGTAGGTCGATCGCCCCGACCGGCGCACCGATCGGCCTGCACCACTGGGCCTTCTTGTGCAGCAACGGGTCCTCGCCGCGCGCGGCGCCGTCGTTGTAGGCGGCCACGGTCGCCTGCAGCGAAGCGGGCGCCAGGCCCATGTCCCGCTCCAGGTCGGCGACGGTGTCGGCGACCCAGGTCGCCTCCCGCAGCATGAACTTGGGCGACCACGAGGCCTTCGCCTCCTCCTGGGCGTCGCCGTCGATGATCAGGTAGGCGGTGTTGTCCTGCTGGTAGAGCGTGAGCTGCCCGACCCGGCCCGGGTAGGTGTCCTCGGCGACGTAGCGCTGGCCGCGGCCGTTGACCAGGATGCCGCGCACCAGCTGCTGCGGGTCGATGAAGATCGCGACCTCGGTGGCGTCCATGTGCGCCAGGTCGGCGCCCAGGGCCTGCGCCATCCGGATCGCCTGCCCGTCGTGCTGCTCGATGGACGCGGCGGGTCGCCCGGCGATCCGGGGGGCGAACCGCGCCACCATCGCGTCGTTGTAGGCGAAGCTGCCCGTCGCGAGCACCACGCCGCGGCGCGCCCGGATCGTCATCTCCGTGCCGTACCGGCGGGCGGTGAGCCCGACCGCCCTGCCGTCGGACTCGACGATCAGGCGCTGCACCCGAACGTCGTAGAGCGCCCGCGCGCCGGCCGCGGCGGCCGACTCGACGAGCGGCTTCATCAACATGTAGCCGGCGCTGGCCTCGCCCTGCTTCTTGTTCGACATCTGCGGGACATGACCACGGGGGGCGGGGGTGGCAATGGTGTTGAACGGGTACGCGTTTTCCCCGCCGCTGTACATCAACCCCTGGTCGCCCATCGGCTCCCAGCCCGGTTCGGAGAAGAACTCGGCCTTGAACGGCACCCCGCAGCCGACGAGCCAGTCGAAATGGGCAACGCTGCCGGCGCAGTAGTCGGCGATCCGCTTCTCGTCCGCGCCCGGTCCCATCGCCACGTTGAGGAACGCCGCCATGTTCTCGACGGAATCGTCGAAACCGCAAGCCTTTTGCAGCGCGGTGCCGCCGCCGAGGTAGATGAACCCGCCGGCCATCGCCGCGGCGCCGCCCCAGGAGCCGGTGCGTTCGACGACCAGGACCTCGGCGCCGGCGCGGGCCGCCTCGACCGCCGCGGCGGCGCCGGCGATCCCGTAGCCGGCGATGACGACGTCGGCCTCGTCGTCCCAGGAGGTGATCGACGCCGCCGGCACCGGCGTCACGTCAGCGTCAGGCGTCACAGCCGCATCGCCGCGGGCATCTCTCCGACCCACTGGTGGCCCCAGTAGCTGTCGGCGGTGATTTCTTCGGCGGTGTAATAGGTTTCGTCGACCCGCATGCCGTCGGTGCCGAATTCGATGTCCCAGTCACCGGGTGCCCGCACGTAGAACGACACCATCTTGTCGTTGGTGTGGCGGCCCAGCGTGGACGACAGCATGAAGCCCTTGGCGTTGACGCGGTCCAGCGCCCGGCCCACCGCATCGAGGCTGTCGACCTCGACCATGATGTGCACCACGCGGGGATCGCGCTGGTGCGCAGCGGGGACGATCGCCAGGCTGTGATGGCGTTCGTTGATGCCGAGAAAGCGGATCCGCACCGGACCGAACTCCTTGGGGAGCGGAACCCGGAACGCGCCGCGGGACCGGAAGCCCAGGACGTCGGTGTAGAAGTCGAACAGCGCATCGGGATCGGTCGTCGGCAGGACGACGTGTCCCATGCCCTGATCGCCGGTGACGAACTTCGCGCCGAACGGAGTGATCACCGGGCTGTGGTCGAGCACCGCGCCGTGAAACGCCTCGAGTGCGGTGCCCGCCGGGTCCTCGAAGGCGATGACCTCCTCGACCCGGCGGGCGTCGGCCTCGTCCGGGGACAACTGCTTGAACGCCACCCCGGCGCCGTCGAGGGTGGCCATGAGCCGTCGCAGCGCCGCGCGGTCGCGCACCTCCCAGCCGACGTTCACCACCCGGTCGGTCTCGCCGGGCACCACGACCAGGCGGGCAACCCGCTCGTCCATCCGCAGGTACAGCGCCGCCGGGTCCGGGCCCTTCCCTTCCGCGAAACCCAGCACATCGAAGGCGAACCGCCGCCACCGGTCCATGTCGGCCGTCGAAATCGTGATGTAGCCAAGGCTTTTCAGGTCGCTCACCATGCGCTCCGACGCTAGATCAAGGCCCGCAGGGGACCCTCGGGGGGTTCGATGCCCAACGAGCTCAGCGCCGACGCGTGGTACGCGGTGCCCGGGACGTGGATGGCATGCAGATGCCCGACGTGCACGTCACGCCAGTACCGCTGCAGCGGCTTGTCCATCCGGGCGGCGTTGCCACCCGAGCGGGCGAAGATCTCGTCGACCGCCGACACCGCGCGCCACACCGCGCGGATCTGCGTGCGCCGGCCCGCCGCGCGGTCGGCGAACGACACCTCCTTACCGGCGGCGACCATGTCGTAAATGCGGTCGGCGTTGGCCAGCAACTCCTGGCGAGCGGCGTTGATGTCGGCCGCCGCCTCGCCGATGGCGTGCATGACGTAGGGGTCGTCCTTGATGGCGGTCCCGGTGGCGCCCACCCGCTCCCGCTGGTAGTCCAGGTGCGCGGCGAGCGCCCCCTCGGCGATGCCGATGGTGGCCGCGGAGATGCCGAGCGGGAACATCGTCGACCACGGCATCAGGTACAGCGGCTCGGTCATCCCGGCCTCGCGCTGCGCGGTGCCGTCCATCACCTTGGTGGCGTCCATGGTCCGGTACGTCGGCACGAACGCGTCCTTGACGATGACGTCCTTCGAGCCGGTTCCGCGCAGCCCCACCACATTCCACGAATCCTCGACGATCTGATAATCCTTGCGCGGCAGGATCATGTGCAGCATCCGCGGCGGCATGATCGGTACGCCCTTCTCGTCGCCGAGCATCGCCCCGAGGATGATCCAGTCGCAATGGTCGGTGCCGGAGCTGAACTGCCAGCGCCCGTTGAACAGGTAGCCGCCGTCGACGGGTTTGGCCACGCCCTGCGGCGCGTATGGCGAGGCCATCCACGTGTCGACGTCGTCCGCCCAGACCTCGGCGGGCACCTTCGGGTCCGCGTAGGCCAACTGGTAGGGGTGCACGCCCACCACACCGACGATCCAGCCGGCGGCCGGATCGAGCGCCGCCGTGGCCATCACCGTCTCGGCGAACTCACGAGGGTGGACCGCGAACCCCTGGTAATTCGTGGGCTGGAGCAGCCGGATCAGGCCGGCGGCCTTCATCAGCTTCACGGTGTCGTCGGTGAGCCGGCCGATCCTCTCCGCCTCGGCGGCCTGGTCGCGCAATTGGTCGGCCATCGCCGACACCCGGTCAATAACCCGCTCGCCCATGCTGCCGTCCTTTTCGTGTGTTGGCGTACTAATGGTGTACCGCAGTCGGTGCCGGACCCGATAGCGATTCGGGGTGAGTGGACCCAAATCGGCACATCGACGTTCCCCACTCAGCCAGGAGGAGCACTGTGACGGACCCAGGAGATGTCCAGGATCTGGCGGCCCGGCTGCGCCGCCTCGAGGACGAACGCGACATCGCGCGGTTGATCGCCTCGTACGGTCCGGCGGTGGACGCCGGGGATCCCGACGCCGTTGCCCGGCTGTGGGCGAGCGACGGCACTTACGACGTCGACGGCTGGCGCATGCAGGGCCGGGCCGACGTGCACGCCATGGTGAGTTCGTCGGCTCACCAGAACCTGGTGGCCGAAGGATGCTGCCATTTCCTCGGGCCATGCGTCGTGACGGTCGACGGTGACTCCGCCGTGGCGGTGTGCGAATCCCTGGTGCTCGTCCGCGACGGGGACGGCTATCGCGTATGGCGTTCTACCGCAAACCATTTCGTGCTACGTCGAATCGGCGACCGGTGGCAGATCGCGGCGCGCACCAGCCGGCTGCTCGACGGAAATCCCGAGGCGCATGCCCTGCTGAGGGACGGCCTCGCGGGATCGCCGCCCCGAGTGTGAATTCGCGGCGTTCGCTGTGCCGCCGGGGTGGCGCCTCGCCGGCGTGTCGCCGCCCAGGTTGCACTGCCGACGGCTTACCGGCGCGACAGGAAAGCCAGGACGGTGCTGACGAACGCGTCGCGGGCCTCGATCATCGCCCAGTGCCCGGAGTTGGGGAAGACGTGCAGCTCTGCGTTGGGGATGGTGCGCATCGGCAGCAGTGCCATGTCCGGCGGGCTCACCCGGTCGTCGCGGCCCCACGTCAGCAGGGTCGGGGCCGCGAGTTTGTGCATGACCGCCCAGGGCTGCGGCCGATCCGAGGCGGCCATCGCGGCGTTCATCGCCGCGAACGCCGCCTTCCCGTACATGCGGCGCGCGGCCTCCAGCGTCTTCGGGTCGCTCGCCGACTGCCAGCGCTCCTCCACGAGTTCGTCGGTGACCAGCGACTGGTCGTACACCATCGACTTGAGCCAATCGACGAGGCGCTGCCGCGTGGGGTCCTCGACGAATTCCTGCAACAGCCGGATGCCCTCACTGGGGCTGGGACTGAAGATGTTGGTGCCAATGCCGCCAATTGTGACGAGGCGGTCGACGCGGTCCGGGTTGCGGATGCCGAAGTTGATGCCGACGCCGCCACCCATCGAGTTGCCGACAATGTGGGCTTTCGCCACGCCCAGGGCGTCCAGCAGCGGCGATACCGTGCCGAACGCGTCGACCATGGGATGACCGCCGAAGTCGTCGCTGACGCCGAAGCCGGGGAATTCCAGGATCAGGCAGCGGTAGTGCTGCGCGAAGGCGGGCAGCACGCCGCGGAAGTTGCGCCAGCCGGTGACCCCGGGGCCGGAGCCGTGCAGGAACAGCAGCACCGGGGCACCGTCGGAGCCGCAGTCGTAGTAGCGCAACGCGCCCTTCGGAGTCGTGATCTCGCGTAGGTCGTCTTCGACCACCGTGCGTCGTTCGGAAGTGTTTGACACGGATGTCACCCTGCCATGCTCCCGCGCGGCGCGATGCGGCCCGGTCAGACTTCGGCGTGTCCGGGCGGGTCGCAGTTCATCAGCTCTTTCAAGGCCGCCGGGAACATGTCCGCGAGCTCCCACAGGTCCGCCACCAGGTCCGGGCAGGAGATGATGCCGACACCGAGCCGGCCGTTGAGCGACATGACGGTGACGTTGAGTCCGGCACCCGCGATGATGGGGCCGAGCGGATACATCGCGTCGATCCTGCAACCGACGAAGTAGAGCTGTTCCTGTGGGCCGGGCACGTTGGACAGCACCATGTTGTGCGCCGGTTTGTCGGGGAGCGGCATCCAGGGCAGCAGCTTCATCGCGGTGCCGAACACGGTCCGGCCGGCCAATTGCGTCCAGTCCTGCAACAGGCTGGGGCCCATCGCCGCGGCGTGATCTTTGGCCGAGGTGTTGCCGGCGGCGGTGTGGCCCAATCGTTGGACCGGGTCGTCGAGGTGGGTTTCGAGCCGGCAGAGCATCCACGTCGTCTGGTTACGACCAGGCCGCTCGGACTTGTTGTGCACCGACACCGGCACGCTGGCGACCAATGGGTCGCCGGGCAGTTCGCCGCGGTTCAGCAAGAACTGCCGCAGCGCGCCGGCGCACAGTGCCGTCACGACGTCGTTGACGGTTATCCCGAACCTGTTCTTGACGGTCCGGACATCCTCCAGGTCGAGCTCGCTGAAGGCGACGTTGCGGCGGCGGGTGAAGGGACCGTTGAAGGCCGTCCGGGGCGCCGCGAACGGGGCGGCCATGGTGTGTCCACCGCGGCGGGCGCGCAGCAGCGTCGTGGCCATCGTCGCCATGGTCGTGGGCAGCACGTTGGCCAGACGCCACGGCCGCAGCGCGGCGCCGGCCAGACCGAGCGCGACCATCTTCAGCGGGTCGGCCGTTTCGGCGCGGGCGACCGGCTTCGGCGCGGGGACGTCGGGGACGGTGCCGGTCAGTTGCGTCAGCAGGTTGGTCGCGCCCACCCCGTCGACCAGGGCGTGGTGGGCCTTGACCACCGCGGCGATTCGGTCCGGTCCGTGCAGGCCCTCGATCACCCACATCTCCCACAAAGCGTGATCGCGGTCCAGCGGCAGCGCCGCGATGTGCCCGCAGATGTCGGCGAGTTCTTGGTGTCCCCCCGGCGACGGCAGGCCGATGCGGTGGAGATGGCGTGCGATGTCGAAACCTCGGTCGTCGACCCAGACCGGGTGGCCGAAGTTGAGCTGGTTGTCGGCCAGCTTGAGATGGAAGTCCGATACGGCGCTGATCCGCAGTTCGAGCGCCTCCCGAAATCTGTCGAAGGTGAAGCCGCCCGGCATGGTGCTCGTGTCCAATTCGAGTACGCAGCACACATTCAACGGCTGCGTCGGTGACTCGAGGTACAAAAAGAAAGCGTCCAGCCCGCTCAATCGCTGCATTACCCGCTCGTCTCGCTAGTGTCGGCATGACCAGTGGTCACCATGGGTGGTGGTCGGCCGCGCGCCCGTGCGCGCTCACCACGACGGGGACCTCGCAGCGACCGGGCTGCTCATTCCCACCGAACTTGTAGCCGCTGAGCGGTCATCGGCAAACCTGATAGCCCAAGATTTGGCAATCCCTTATCGTGTCGTTGGTTTAACGCGCCGCATTCATGGAACCCCTATCGGGTTTGCCTGGGCCGTGTCGCCAATTCAACGGCTCGTGCGCGTCGCGGGCGACGCGGCTATCGTGCCGCCATCGTCGAGCGGGGCGACACCCAGTCGGTGGTGACCTTTCGATGCTCGATGAGCCAGCCGTCACCTTCGGGCACCAGGGTGTCGCGATAGCGGCCGAAATGGTCCAGGCCGATCTCGGTCAACACGGTGAAGTAGGACGAGACGTGCGCCCGGTCCGGGGTCAGCCCGGTGAACAAGAGGTTGGCGAGGTTGTGCCGGACGATCCGCTTGACGACGCCGGCGCCGGCCGCGTCCGCCGTGACCCCGCCCAGGAAGGCGGCGATCTCGGCTCGCCCGTGCAGCGGCTCCCTCCCGCGGATCTCGAGCACGCCGTCGGTGCGGAACGTCCCGGCGAGGTCGTCGAGCCGTCCCGCGTCGCCCGACCAGTTGTACCTCGCCAGGATGTCCCGGATCTGCTCGCGGGCTACCATTTCCCACACCTGCACCGTCCCGACTCCTCACTGGCGATCGCGGCTCGCCCTGCGTATGAGCGGATTCTCGTGTTGGATTATTGCCGGACGGGCGCTAAAAGGGGGAAATCATCAGCACGACGAAGTTCAAGCGTGAGGTGGGCGCGGAGATCGAAGTCCAGGTCGACGCACCGACCACCCTGGACTTCCAGATCGCGGTCGCCCGGGGGCCGGGCGTCGACGTCAGCGAATCCTGGGCAATCACCTTGGACGGCAGAGCAATTCAGTCTCGCGAGATCATCGGCGAGCACGGGACGCGGATCCACACGCTGCGGGCGGGTCAGGGGGCTTTGACGCTGTCGTATTCGGCCACGGTGACGGGCCGGGCCGATCCCGAGCCGGCGAGCGACATCGACACGATCAAGTACCTGCGCCCGAGCCGATATGCCGAGGCGGACAAGTTCTTCGGTTTCGCGGCCACGGAGTTCCAGCAGTACGGGGCCTCGAGGGGGCTGCTCGAGAAGGTGTCGTCGTGGGTGGGCACGCGCCTGAATTACGTTCCGGGTTCCAGCGATCCGATCGACGGGGCCGTCGACACCTTGCTGGCCGGCTCCGGGGTATGCCGTGATTATGCGCATCTGGTGATCGCGCTGCTGCGCGCGCTCAATGTCCCCGCCCGCCTGGTGGCCGTCTACGCGCCGGGATGCCAGCCCATGGATTTCCACGCGGTGGCCGAAGCGTACGTCGACGGCGCCTGGTGCGTGGTCGATGCCACCTGCCTGGCGCCGCGGCAATCCATGGTGCGCATCGCCACCGGTCGCGACGCCGCCGACACCGCGTTCCTGGACAACCACGGCGGCGCCATCACATTGACGAACATGACGGTGACGGCGGTGGTGGACGGCGAGCTACCGAAGGATTCGGTGGACCAGCTGGTCATCCTGCGGTGACCGAACCGTGGGCGATGTGGCGAACGCTACTCGTCAACGGCGTTTCGGTCATGTGCGCGCCGGGGAACAACCCGAGGCAGACACATGACAACGAAGGAGTATGTATGTCGGACAAGAGTGGTCCCCAGGAAGCCGTCGAGGGCCTCGTCGAGGGCGTGAAGGGCAAGGTCAAGGAAGTCGCTGGTGCGGTCACCGGCAGTGAGGACCTGCTCCGCGAAGGCCAGGCCCAGCAGGACAAAGCGGACGCGCAGCGCGAGGCGGGCCAGAAGGAGGCGGAAGCCGAAGCCGCGCGGAAAGCCGCCGACGCCAACGAGGCTCGCCAAAAAGCCGAACAGGAGTAGCCGTCCGCCAGGTGGCCCGGTCACGATCGTGACCGGGCCACCGGTGTTCGGCGGCTCGGACGATGCCGCTTCCGATACTGCGGGTAGCGGAATACAGTGGGAGGGTGACAGGCGAAGACGGCAGGCATCTGCGCACGTGCCCACTGTGTGAAGCCATGTGCGGCTTGGAGATTCAGGTCGAAGGCGGGCCCACAAGCGGGAGAGTCACCGGCATCCGCGGCAATCGCGACGACGTGTGGAGCCGCGGACATCTCTGCCCCAAGGGCGTGTCCCTGGGGGCGTTGCACGACGACCCGGACCGCATCCGGCGCCCGATGATCAAGGTCGACGGACGGTGGCAGGAGGTCAGCTGGGACGCGGCTTTCCGCCGTTGCACCGAGTTGCTCACCCCGGTGATCGAACGAGCACGGGATTTCAGCCGTCACCGCCTATACCGGCAACCCGCTGGCGCACTCGTTTTCGCTGGCGCGCTACGCGGGCGTGCTACTGGGCATGTCCGGCATGCCGGTCACCTATTCACCCGGGACGGTGGACCAATGGCCGAAGAATCTCTCGTCGCACCTGATGTACGGCGGCTGGTGGACCTTTCCGGTGCCCGACATCGAACGCACCGATCTGCTGGTGATCATGGGCGCCAACCCGGCCGCGTCGCAGGGGTCGCTGCTGGCCGCGCCCGACGTGATGGGGCTGATCGACGCGATCCGCAAGCGCGGCAAGGTGATCGTCATCGACCCGGTGCGTACGCCGACCGCCGCCCGCGCCGACGAGTGGCTGCCGATCGTTCCGGGCACTGATGCGGCCCTGTTGCTGGCCGTCGCGCACGCGTTGTTCGACGAGGGCCTGGTGAATCCGGGGCCGCATGTCGACGGTGTGGAGACGATGCGCCGTGTCGCCGCGGAATGGCCGCCGAGCCGCGTCAGTGCGGTCACCGGCATCGACGAGGACCGCATCCACCGGCTGGCCCGCGAACTCGCCGGCACTCCCAAGTCGGTGGTGTATGGCCGGATCGGCCTGTGCAACCAGGAGTTCGGGAGCCTCGCCAGCTGGCTGGTCGACGTGATCAACATTCTGACCGGACATTTCGACACCCCCGGCGGCGCAATGTTCCCCAAGCCGGCCGCCTGGTCGATCACGACACAACCGCTGCCCGGCCTGGAGGACGGCGCGCCCGAATTCGGCCGTTGGCGCACCCGGGTGCGCGGCGCCAAGGAGGTGCTCGGCCAGGCGCCGGTCTCGTGTCTGGCCGAGGAGATCGCCACACCGGGGGAGGGACAGCTCAAGGCGCTGATCACCATCGCGGGGAACCCGGTGCTGTCCACACCGGGTGGTGACCGCCTCGACGAGGCGCTGCCCCTGCTGGACGCGATGATCGCGGTCGACCTGTGGCTCAACGAGACCACCCGGCACGCCGATGTGTTCCTGCCCGGGCTGTCCCCCCTCGAGCAGCCACACCACGACGACCTGATCTTGCAGTTCGCGGTGCACAGCATCGCGAACTACTCGGCGCCGGTGTTCGACCCGGGCGACCGCCCGCACGAGTGGGAGATCCTGATCCGGCTCACCGGCCTGTGCACCGGCACGCCGGCCGAGGAGGTGGACGTCACGGCGATCGACGACGGCTTCTTCGACTACCTGGCCTTCACCCGGGGACTGGACGGCGCGGCGATACGCAAACTCTACGACCGGGGCGGCCCGGAGCGGATGCTCGACCTCACGCTGCGTACCGGCCCCTTCGGAGACCGGTACGGCGAGAACCCGGGCGGGCTGACGCTGGACCTGCTCAAGGCCAATCCGAACGGAATCGATTTCGGCCCGATGGTGCCGCAACTGCCCGACATCCTGGGTACGGCCGACAAGAAGATCCGGCTGGCCCCGCAGTATCTGCTGGACGACCTGCCGCGGCTGGCCGCGCGGCTGGAGCGCCCGACCGAGCCGTTGGTCCTGGTGAGCCGCCGGCACTTGCGATCGAACAACACCTGGCTGCACAACGTGCCGGCGCTGATGAAGGGCAGGGACCGGTGCACCTTGCTGATCCATCCCGACGACGCGGCGCGCCGGGGTATCGCCGCCGACGACGTCGTCACGGTCAAATCGGCGGCCGGCGAGATCAAGGTGCCCGTCGAGGTCACCGACGCAATCAAGCCGGGCGTGGTGTCGATGCCCCACGGCTGGGGACACGGCATGCCGGGTACCCGCATGTCGGTGGCCAACGGCTCGCCCGGCGTCAACACCAACGTGCTGTCCCCGCCGACGTTTCTCGACGAACCGTCCGGGAACGGCGCCCTCAACGGCATACCCGTGACGATCAGCTGAGTCCAAGCCCGGTCCTCTCCGTCGCCAGATCGAACTAACCCGCGAGGAAACGCGTAAACCTGCTGTTAGGGTTCGTTCTGGGCAGCCCATTAGGCAGGTTTCATGGCAAGCGCTGTTTTTGTGTACGTGACGGGGGGAACCCCACTCCATGCCTGTCAGTCCTGAGCGCAACGGCGCGGGGTACGGGCACCCGCGGGTGGTCGACCACATCCTTGAGCGCCTCGCTCGTCGCGGCATCCGGCATGTGTTCGGCGTCGACGGGGCCAATATCGAGGATCTCTACGACGCCGCGCACGCCCGCCGGGATATCACCGCGGTGGTGGCCAAGCACGAGTTCTCGGCCGTCGCCATGGCGGCGGCCAGCGGCCGAACCGTCGGCGGTATCGGCGTCGTCGCCGCGACGTCCGGGGGCGGAGCCCTCAACACCCTCCCGGGCCTGGGGGAGTCGTTGGCCAGCCGGATTCCGGTGCTGGCGCTCATCGGGCAGCCACCGATGGCGTTGGACGGCAGCGGGGCGTTTCAGGACACCAGCGGCGTCAACGGCGCCCTCGACGGGATGGCGTTGTTCTCCGCGGTCTCCGTCTCCTGCCAGCGGGTGCTGACCCCCGCCGACGTCGTCATCGCGCTGCCCCGTGCGCTGTCGGCGGCGACGCGCCTGGGTGGGCCGGCGGTTCTGTTGCTGCCCAAGGACATTCAGCAGGGATTGGTGGATGCCACCTCCTTCCGGATGGCCCCCGACGTCGCCGAACCGCCGCCACGGCGCGGCGACATCGCCCCGCTGGTCCAGCTGCTGCGGCACTCCGACGGCCCGGTGCTGATCGTCGCCGGCGACCAGGTCGCCCGCGACGACGCCCGTGCGGAATTAGAGCAGTTGCGGGCGGTACTGGGCGCGGGAGTGGTCACGGCTCCCGATGCGAAGGACGTCGCCGCGGCCGCATTGGGCGTGACCGGGGTGATCGGTCACCCGGGGGTGCGGAGCGTGCTCGCCGAGAGCGCTCTGTGCCTCGTCGTGGGCACTCGGCTGCCACACATGACGCGCAGCGGCCTGGACGGGGCGCTGGGATCGACTCCCACGGCCTCGATCGGGGCGGCGCCCCCCCATCTGCCGTGCACGCATGTGGCGAGCGACGACCTGCGGGTCTCGCTTCGGGCTCTGACCACCGCGGTGGTCGACGGCGGTCACACGACTCCCCGGCGTTCGCCCGCTCGGGTCGCGGACGGTGACCTGGTTCCCCCGCCGCATGCGGGGGTGGGCGTGCGATACCGGGACGCGATGGTCACGCTGGATGCGCTGTTGCCGCCGGAGACCGACATCGCGGTCGATGCGGGCAACGTCGGCGCGGCCGCGATCCACTGGCTGCCGGCGCGCCGCGACGGCCGTTTCCTCGCGGCCCTCGGGATGGGGGGCATGGGGTACAGCTTCGGCCTGGGCATCGGGATGGCGTTCGCCCGATCGGGTGCGGAAACCCGGGAGCCGCGGCGCCGCTCGGTGGTCATCGCTGGAGACGGAGCGTTCTTCATGCAGGGCATGGAAATCCACACCGCGGTGCAACACCAGCTCCCGGTGACGTTCGTGCTGTTCGACAACCACGCGCATGCCATGTGCGTGACCCGCGAGCAACTGTTCTACGGCGACCGTTACAGCTACAACCGATTCGGCCCCAGCCGGCTCGGTGCCGGCCTTTCGGCGATGTTCCCAACCCTGCCCGCGGCGGACGTCACAAACATCGCTGAATTCGGTGTGGCGATGAAGGCCGCGCTGGACGTACGTGGACCGTCGGTCGTGGCCGTCGAGTGCTCGGCCGACGAAATTCCACCCTTCGCACCGTTTCTGGAAGGACTCATCCCGGAAACAGGTGAAATGGAAGACCATCGGATCACCCCGAGGGAACGCTGATGACACTGCCCGCACTCGAGGACATCGCCGCCCACAGCGGCAGCGCCGACCCGATTCCCGGGCTGATCCGCGTCGAGACCTCGCCGCGCGAGAAGGCGACTCCGATCATCATGGAGATGATCCACGCGGTCTACCCGCACGACGAGGTGTTCGGACAGTATTGCAGCGTCAGCGATTTCGTCGACTGCCCCCCGGATGAGCTGTTCGACTATCTCGCCGACACCCGATGCCTGGAGGAGTGGACCTACAGCCTGCGCGGGTTCACTCCCGCCGACGAGCAGGGGTTGTGGGCCGCCTATGACCGGCTCGGCAACAAAACCAAGATCTTCACCCGCACCGTCGCGAACCGCGACGCCCGCACCGTCGACTACCACTGCGCCTGGGACCAGGGCAAGCACCTGTGGATGATCTACCTGATGCGAGTCGTCGATGCGCAGCTGGTGTTCGACAAGCCCGGCTCCGTGGTGTTGTGGACCAACTGCCACCACCCGTTCTACGACGACAACCCCTATCCCGACACCGCCCCGCCGGAACGGCCGGTGTGGGTCGGTGACTTTTGGGACATGTTCGGCGCCGGCCATCTGCTGGAGCTGAAGAATCTCAAGGCGATTGCGGAATACCGCCACCACAACGGGCTGCCGATCACCCCGGCCTGGATGCGCGACGTCCCGGGCACCGGCGCGGCCGGGTGAGCGTCGCGCGATGAGCAGAGCCACGACTCCACCGGCGGTCAGCCTGATCGACGTCGCCACCTATCTGCCCGAAACCCGGGTTCCCGCCGAGTGGTTCACCCGCTACAGCGGTGATGACGACCTGCGTGACAACCCGATGTTCCGGCCACCCGACCACCGCCACCATGCGGCGGATGACGAGTCCAACGTCGACATGATCGAGCGGGCCACCGCGGCGCTGATCGCCCGGCACGGGCCCGGGGTGCTGACGGACGTCGATGTGCTGCTCACCCATTCGCAGTTGCCCGACCTGCCCATCGTCGGTGCGGGCGGCGAAGTGGCCCACCGCCTCGGCATCGCTCCCGAGTGGGTCATCGACGTGCACAACGGCGGCTGCGCCGCGTTCGTGTTGATGCTCAAGCTGGCCCGCCAACTGCTGGCCGGCGGCGCCGGGCGCACCGCGCTGATCGCGGTCGCCCAGAACGCCGCAGGCAAGATCTTTGTGCAGGAACAGGTTCGGGAGCTGGCCCAGGCGGCGGTGCCCGGTGACGGCGCTGCGGTGGGCCTGGTCACATTGTCGGACACGTCTCCGATTCTCGACATCGAGTGCCGCCACTACGGCCGGAACGCCGCCGAGATGACGTTGGCCGCCGATCCGCCGCGGCGGTGGTGGGAGGCGGGCCCGGGCGAGGGTTATGTCGGGTTCAACGAGGGCAAGATCATCAAGGTGCTCGCCCGCGGCAACCGTCAGGTGCCCGAGGTCGTACGCGCGGTGTGCGACCGCATCGGGGTGAAGTCGGGCGACCTGGACCTGCTCGTGACCAACCAGCCCAACAGGCTGCTGCTGCGCAACTGGAACGAAGCCCTCGGGATCGCCCCCGAACGCCATCGCGATACGTTCCACGAGTGCGGCAACCTGTTCGCCGCCGGCATACCGATCAACTTCGACGCGGCCGTCGCCGACGGCCAAATCGGCGCCGGCGACATCGTGATGATGGCGGGCTTCGCGCACGCGGGGGACTTCGCGGCGGCAGCCGCAATCCGGTGGGGCGGACGGCGGATATGACCGCGAAATGACCCTGCCGAGCGGGCAGTCGGCGACCCTGGCCGCCGTGACCCGGGAGATCATCGACCTGATCGCAGCCGACACCCAAGGGGTGCGCGTCGGAGCGGATTCGGCCCTGCAGGACGCGGGCATGGACTCGGCCAAGGTGCTGTCGCTGGTCTTCCGGATCGAGGCGAGATACGACATCGAACTCGACGCCGATGACGGCGACGACCTGCGCACGGTCGCCGACCTGGCGCGGCTGGTCCTGCGCCGCATCGAGGAGCGCTCGTGAAGGGGGCTCCAGCCATCCCGCCGACGTTCGACGACGCTGAACGAGATGCTCGATGCGGCCGCATGCAGTGGCGAGAGCCTGTTCTTCGTCGGTCGCGACGAGACCGACCGGCAGGTCCCGATGGATGACGTCCAGCGGCAGGCGCGGGCACTCGCGGCCGGCCTGTGCGCGGCCGGGGTGGCGCCCGGCGACCGCGTCGCGCTGGTACTGCCGACCGGACCGGAATTCGTGGCATCCCTGTTCGGCGTGCTGGGCGCGGGCGGCATACCCGTGCCACTGTATCCACCGGTGCGGCTGGGGAAGCTCGGCGAATACCACGGCAGCACCGCCGCGATGCTGCGGGCGGTGCAGGCGGCCCTGGTGGTCACCGACGAACGTATCCGGCCGCTCCTCGGGGTCGCCGTCGCGGACGCAGCCCCCAGGCTCGGCTGCGTCACCGCGTCCGGGCTCGGTGGCGCGGGCGATCCCGAGACCACCCCCGAGACCAATATCGGCGCCGACGACGTCGCGTTGATCCAATTCTCCTCGGGCACCACGCACGATCCGAAACCGGTCGCCCTGACCCATCGCAATCTGCTCTGCAACCTCGCCGCGATCGCGGACTACTTCGCCGCCGGGGGAATGCCGGATGCGGTCGGCGTCACGTGGCTGCCGCTCTATCACGACATGGGATTGATCGGGAACCTGCTGACGGCGTTCTATCTTCCGCGACCCTTGGTGCTGCTCCCACCCGAGCTGTTCCTCGCCGTTCCGGCCGCATGGTTTCGTGCCATCTCGCGTCATCGCGGAACCGTCACCGCCGCGCCCAACTTTGCTTTCGGCTTGTGCCTCAAGCGGATTCGCGATGAAGAACTGGCAGGCGTCGACCTGAGTTCCTGGAGCCTGTGTCTGAACGGCGCGGAGTTGATCAGCGCCGACGTTCAGCGCAGATTCAGCGAGCGTTTCGGAAGCTGGGGATTTAACGCGTCGGCGTTCACGCCAGTCTACGGGCTGGCCGAGGCTGCGTTGGCGGTGACGTTCAAGCCGCCCAACACGATGTTCACCACCATTGGTGCGCGGGCCGAAAGCCTGGTGTCGGCCGGCGTCGTCCAACCCGGCAGCAAGGAACTGGTGAGTACGGGTCGCCCGCTGGCGGGGGTCGAAGTCGAGATCCGGGGCGACGATTCGCGGCCCGTGCCGCCCGACCGGGTGGGGCGCATCTTTGTCCGGGGACCCAACGTGATGGCGGGCTACTACGCCCGACCAGACCTCACCGATCAGGTGCTGCGCGACGGCTGGCTGGAGTGCGGTGACCTCGGATTCGTCCATGACGGTGAGCTTTTCGTGTGCGGGCGCAGCAAGGAAACCGTGATCATCCGCGGCGCCAACCACGCGCCGCAGGATTTCGAGGCCGCGCTCGACGGACTGCCCGGCGTTCGCACCGGATGCGCGGTGGCCGTGGGCTACCTCCCCTTCGCTGAGGGAAGCGACGCGGAGGGCGAGGCGCTGGCAATGCTGGTCGAGACGACCCCTGGAGCCCCACCGGGCCTGGCGACCGACGTCGCGGCGCGTGTTCTGGAGCGCACGGGCATCGCGGTCGAGCACGTGGAACTGCTGGCGCCGGGGACATTGCCGCGGACCTCCAGCGGAAAACTGCGCCGGCTCGAGGCACGCACGCAATGGCTGGCAGGGACTTTGGCCCCGCCGCAGCGGGTTTCCGGATTGCGGCTGCTGCTGACCGCGGCTCAGGGACGAATCGCCCACGCGCGCGCACTGTGCTCGCGGCGCGGGCACGCACGGTCGCCGAGGAGGACACCCTGTTAGCGGCCGTCGTCCGGCTGGCCGTCCGTGCCCCCCGACGCATGGTCGCGGGCGCGCTGCTTGTCCTTGTCGGCGCCGCGGTCGTCGGCGTCCCGGTGGCCGGCAGGCTCTCCGCCGGTGGACTGACCGACCCCAACTCGGGGTCGTCCCAGGCGAAGACGCTGCTGGCGCGCGCCTTCGCGCAGGGCGACATGCCGATGCTGATCACCGTCAGCTCCGCCGACCGGGGTCAACGGCACCGCATCTCGGGCGGTGGGCACCGACATCGTGCGTGCCCTTGCGCAATCGCCGGCCGTGGCAACGGTGACGTCGCCATGGACCGCGCCGCAGGCCGCGGCCGCACCGCTGGTCAGCAGGGACGGAAAGACCGGCGTGATCGTCGCCGGCATCACCGGCGGGGACAACGGCGCGCCCAAGAACGCCGACGCGCTGATCAACCAGGTGGTTCACGATCGCGACGGGGTCACCGTGCGCGCCGGCGGCGAGGCGCCGATGAAACTCCAGATCACCCAGCAGAGCGAAAAAGACCTCAAGACCATGGAAGGCGTCGCGATCCCGCTCAGTTTTCTGGTGCTGGTCTGGGTGTTCGGCGGCCTGGTGGCGGCCGTGCTGCCACTGGCGGTCGGCGGTTTCGCGATCTTCGGGTCGATGGCGGTATTGCGCGTCATCAGCTTCGCCACCGATGTCTCGATCTTCGCGCTCAATCTCGCTGTCGCGATGGGACTGGCCCTGGCCATCGACTACACGTTGCTGCTGCTGAGCCGGTTCCGTGACGAGCGGACCGCCGGCGCGGAGCGGAACGAAGCCCTTTTGCGCACAATGGTTTCCGCCGGACGAACGGTGTTGTTCTCCGCCATTACGGTCGCGCTGTCGATGTCCGCGATGGTGCTCTTCCCGATTTATGCGCTGAAATCGTTCGCCTACGCCGGCGTGGCCGTGGTCGCGTTCGCGTCCGTCGCCGCGGTCACGGTGACCCCTGCGGCGATCGTGCTGTTGGACAACCGCCTGGACTCACTGAACCTGCCCCGGTGGCTGCGGCGCCCGATCGCGGCACCGCGCCCGGTCGACCAGACCCTCTGGTACCGGCTGGCGATGTTCGCGATGCGCCGGGCCGCGCCGATCGGGATCGTGATCGTCGCGCTTCTCGTCGCGCTCGGTGCTCCGTTCACCGGCGCCAAATGGGGCGTACCCGACGATCGGGTACTGCCCACCTCGAGCTCGGCGCACCTGGTCGGCGATCAGATGCGCACCCGGTTCACCGATGATCTGGCCACCAACCTCGCGGTCGTGATACCCGACGCCGACGGGGGTCGCCCCGGCAGAGCTCGACCGTTACGCCGCAGCGTTGTCACGGCTAGCCGACGTGTCGTCGGTCTCCGCGCCGGGCGGCACCTTCGTCGCCGGTGCGCAGGTCGGACCGCCGTCATCGGCTACCGCCGTCAAGGACGGTCGCGCGTTCGTCACCGTTGCCAGCACCGCGCCCCTGTACTCCCACGCCTCCGAGACGCAGCTGGACCGCCTGGCGGCCACTCCCGGCCCAGCCGGCCGGCACGTGCTGATCAGCGGGACCGCCCAGGTGAACCGTGACACCGCCGACGCCATCAGGTCCCGGCTGCCGGTGGTGCTCGGCATCATCGCGGCGGTCACCTTCGTGGTGCTGTTCCTGATGACCGGCAGCGTCGTGGTGCCGTTGAAGGCATTGCTGCTGAACGTGTTGTCGCTGACCGCCGCGTTCGGCGCACTCGTGTGGGTTTTCCAGGACGGCCATCTCGGCGCCCTGGGTATCACGGCCACCGGGACGCTGGCGATCAGCATCCCGGTGTTGTTGTTCTGCATCGCCTTCGGGCTGTCGATGGACTATGAGGTGTTCCTGGTGTCACGCATCCGGGAATACTGGCTGGCGAGCGGCCAGGGGGCCGCCGACAACGACGAGAGCGTCGCGCTGGGACTGGCCGGCACCGCGCGCGTGATCACGGCCGCGGCGCTCATCATGGCAATCTCCTTCGCGGCGCTCTCCGGCGCGCAGGTGTCGTTCCTTCGGATGCTGGGCGTCGGACTCACACTGGCGGTCCTGGCGGACGCTACCCTGGTGCGCATCCTGCTCGTTCCGGCGTTCATGCACCTGATGGGCCGTTCCAACTGGTGGGCGCCGAAATTGCTGGGGCGCCTGCATGAACGGATCGGCATTCGCGAGCCCGCGTCAACGGGATCCGGGGGGCGGTGAGGCGCGAATGTCACGGGCCCCCAGATTTTCCCGGACCGGCTTCGTGCCACCCGCGAAGGTGGGGCGCGCGGTCGGGCGGGCGCGTCACCACCTGCTTCGGCTCCATCAACGGCTGTTGCCCGCACCCATGTCGATGATGGAGCTGATCGTTTCCGGCTGGCCCGCGCAGGCGATCACCACGGCCGCCCAGCTGGGTATCGCCGATGCGCTCGCGGACGGGCCGCTGCCGCTCGATGAGCTGGCGGCCCAGGTGGGCGCCGACGCGGATGCGCTGGGGCGGCTGCTGCGTGCGCTGATCGGCCGGGGCATCTTCCGTCGGCGCCGCGACGGGCGTTACGCACTGAATTCCCTTGCCGCCACGCTGCGTTCCGATGCACCGATCTCGTTGAAGGGGGCGGCGCTGTTTCAGGGATCGCAGGAGCAGCGCGAACGTTGGACGCTGCTGACTGATTCGATCCGGACCGGCCGATCGATCGTCCCGGCATTGCGCGGCAAGGAGGGGTTCGACTACCTCGCCGAGATACCCGAGCACGCCGAGCTTTTCAACCAGACGATGACGAGTCTCGCGCAGATGACGCTGGCGATCGTGGTGGGCAGCTACGACTTCGCGGCCCACCGCACCATCGTCGACGTCGGCGGCGGGCAGGGCGCGATGCTCGCCGCCATCCTTGCTGCGGCGCCGAATTCGCGCGGCGTGCTCTACGATCTGCCGCAGGTGGTGGCGACGGCCCCAACCGTGTTGCGCGAGAACCACGTCGCGGACCGGGTGCGGATCGCCGACGGATCCTTCTTCGATGGTGTTCCGGCGGGCGGCGACGCCTACCTGCTCAAGAACATCATCCACGACTGGGCCGATGAGAAGGCCCTGCAGATCCTGCGCAACGTGCGCGCGGCGGCCGGGCCGCATTCCACGCTGCTGCTGGTCGAGATGGTGGTTCGCGACGACGGCCGCGACGGACCGCAGAATTGGGTGGACCTGGAGATGCTGGTGAATCTGGGCTCCCGCGAACGGACCGCGGAGGAGTACCGGAAACTGCTCGGCCAGGCCGGATTCCGGATGACGCGGGTGGTTCCGACAGCCTCGCCGCTGAGTGTGGTCGAGGCCGTCATCGACGGAACTGCCCACAAACAACCCACGAAACGACGTAGCCGCCGCCCGCCCGACGATCGGAGATTCGGATGGACATCGCAACCATGCCGCGCGGCGGTTTCGACGCCTCGTGGCTGGATCGTCGGCTGCAGACGGACCGCCCGGAATACCTGGACCGCGACGACGTCGACGACCGCGTCAAACAAGGCGTGATCCGCTGGCTCGACCGAATGGGCCGGATCCTGCAGGACCACGATCGCTTCGCCGCGCGCGCCTTGGAGCTGGTCGCCGACAACCCGGATCCGAAGATCCTGGAATTGGGGGCGGGCCATGGAGCGTTGTCCCGCACGCTGCTGGACCTGCACCCCACGGCGCACGTCGCGGTCACGGACGTCGACCCCGTATCGGTGTCGAATCTCCGTTCCGGCCCCCTGGGCAGCCATCCGCGCGCCGACGTGCGCCGGCTGGATGCCACCGACATCGACGCGCCCGACCGCTCCTACGACCTGGCGGTGTTCGCCCTGGCGTTTCACCACCTGCCGCCGACCCTCGCCGCGCGGGTGCTGGCCGAGGGGACCCGCGTGGCGGGCCGGCTCCTCATCTGCGACATGCGCCGGCCGCCCGCCCCGCTGCACCTGCTGCGCCTGGCGTCGTTTCTTCCCTTCGCGCTCGTCTGGCCCTTCGCCCACGACGGGCTGATCAGCTCGCTGCGCGCCTATGGACCCTCGGGATTCCGCGCGCTGGCCGCGCACGCCGACCCCGCCATCACCGTCGAGTTCGGTCGACTGGGTCGCAACCAGATTGTCCTCGCGCAGCGCAGCCGCACCGGCACGACGGGGCCCGCGTGAGCCGCGCGTCGCCGCTGTCGGGTGTGTCGGCAATTGCCCGCGCCGCCTGGGCCGGCCTCGACCCGGACGGGTTCTTCCGGCGTCACGCTTCCGATACCGAACCTTTCTCGGTGCGGTTCCCGGGACTCGGCGAAGTGCTGTTCTTCTCGACGGTCGAGGGCGCCCGCGACATACTGACCGCTCCCGCAACGTTGTGCCGCGCGCCACTGCCCAACCCGATCGAACCGGTCGTCGGAAAGCGTTCGGTGATCCTGCTCTCCGGTGAGGCGCATCGGCGCACTCGCAGCATCCTGATGCCCCCGTTTCGCGGCGAACTCATGCGCAGCTACGTCGACCTGATAGCCGACGCCACGAAGGAAGAGATCGCGGCGCTGCGGCCCGGCGATCGGTTGCTGGTCGGGGAAGCGGCGCAGGCCATCACGCTGGCGGTGGCGATCAGGATCATGTTCGGCGTGACGGACCGCGACCGTCGTGCCGAATATTCCTGCGTGACAACGGAGTTGTTGCGGTCTGGCAGCGCGCCGCTGATGCTGGTGCCCTGGCTGCGCCGCGAGATCGCCGGGCGAGGGCCGTGGGCGCGGCTGGTCGGCTTCCGCGCGCAACTCGATCGCCTGCTCTCCGAGCAGATCGACGAGCGCAGAGCCAGAAGCGAACACGGCACCGATGTGATGGACCTGATCCTCACCGCGATCGACGAGGACGACGACGCCCTCGGTGACGACGCCCTGCACGACCAGTTGCGGACGATGCTCGCGGCGGGCCACGATACGACCTCGACGTCGTTGGCGTGGGCGCTGTATCACATCCACCGCGACGACGGCGTCCGCACACGGTTGGTCGAGGAGTTGGCGGGCGCGGCCACGGCGGGGGAGATGGCGGCTCTGCCCTACCTCGGAGCGGTGATCCAGGAGACCCTGCGCATGCATCCGGCGGTGCCGATCGTCCTACGCAGGCTCACCGGGCCGCTCACGGTGGCGGGCGTTCCCTGCTCGGTCGACGACGTGGTCGGAATCGCCCTTCCCGCTTTGCATTTCAACCCGAGCGCGTGGAAAGACCCGCAGTCCTTCGATCCGGACAGATTCCTGCGCGGGAAGCCGTCGCCGTTCGAGTACGCACCGTTCGGCGGCGGTTATCGTCGCTGCATCGGCGCCGCTTTTGCCCAGACCGAGCTGGCCGTGGCGATCGGCACCGTGTTGACCACCGTCGAGTTGCGCGCACCGGCCCGGGAGCGGCGCAGCAAACCGCCGCGCGCGGTGGCCCGGGGTATCGCCACCAAGCCCAGCCGCGAGATCGTGTTGGATGTGGTCGCCCGGCGCTAGTGTGCTTCGGCTCACGCACAAGAACCCGCGGTGAACGATCGCAGGACCGGCGTCGTCGGCTAAGCATGACTGCAACCACGCATTACCCATCTCCACAACGGGCGCGGCGGCAGGACCGCCGCGCACCGCGCATCGCCGGCACGGCCGTGGCCTTCACGCCGCACAGGTACAACCAGGACGAAGTCGCCCGCGAACTAACCGAATTCGCCGAGCCGGACTTCCTGCGCTTCGCCCACACGACGGGTGTCGACCATCGGAGCCTGGCGCTGCCGTTGTCGCGCTACCCGAAACTGAGCGGCTTCACCGAGGCGAACAACGCCTACCTGGAAGTCGCCGTCGACCTGGGTGAGCAGGCAATACGCTCGGCGCTGGGCACCGCGCGCATCGAACCCGACGAGGTCGACACCATCGTGATGGTGTCCAGCACCGGGATCGCGGTGCCCACCATCGACGCGCGGCTGATGTCGCGCGTCGGGCTGCGGCCGGACGTCAAGCGGGTTCCGCTGTTCGGGCTCGGCTGCGTGGCGGGCGCCGCGGGAATGGCCCGCGTCCACGACTACCTGCACGGCTACCCGGGGGATGTTGCCGTGCTACTGTCCGTCGAACTGTGCTCGCTGACGCTGCAGCGCGACGACGCCTCCATCCCCGCCCTCATCGGGGTGTCGTTGTTCGGAGACGGCGCCGCCGCCGTCGTCGCCACCGGTTCGCGCCGAAAGGTATTCTCCGGCAGTGCAAGTCGAGTGTCCGCGAATTCTGGCGACGCGCAGCCGGGTTGTTCCGGAGACCGTCGACGTCATGGGCTGGAATGTCAGCTCCAGCGGATTTCAGCTGGTGATGACGCGCGATGTGCCCAAGATGGCCGACGCCTACCTGCGCGCGGAGGTCGAGGGCTTCCTCGCCGACCACGGGCTGTCCATCGACCAGATCGCCTCGTGGATATGCCATCCCGGCGGGCCGAAGGTGCTCGACTCGATCGAGAACGCCCTCGGCTTGTCGCCGGCGGCGCTGACGCACAGCCGAAGCTCCATGCGGGACAACGGGAACATTTCGTCCGCCTCCGTGCTGGACGTGCTTCGCCGAACCGTCGCCCAGCCGCCCGCCGCGGGGGATTTCGGTGTGATGCTCGCGATGGGTCCAGGTTTCAGCTTCGAAGTCCTGCTGCTGCAGTGGTGAACATGCCCTACTACCTGTTCATCCTCGCGGTGGCCGCCGAACGTCTTGTCGAACTCGTCGTCGCCCGGCGCAACGCCGCATGGTCGATCGCCAACGGCGGCAGAGAGTTCGGCCGCGATCACTACCCGGTCATGGTCAGCATGCATGCGCTGCTGCTGGTTTCGTGCGTCGCCGAGGTGTGGTCACTGCACAGGCCGTTCATCGCCTGGCTGGGATGGGCGATGTTCGCCGTCGTCGTGCTGAGCACCATCGTCCGCTGGCGCTGCGTTGCCACGCTGGGCCGCCGCTGGAACCCGCGGCTCATCGTGATCCCGGGCGCGCCGCTGGTACGCCGGGGCATGTACCGATGGGTGCGGCACCCCAACTACACCGCCGTCGCGGCCGAGGTGGCGGCGCTCCCGCTGATCCACTCCGCGTGGCTGACGGCCATCGTGTTCAGCGTGGCCAACGCCTCGGTGTTGACGGTGCGGATTCGTGCGGAGAACGCGGCGCTCGGCTACGTGTGACGCGGCCTACGGTGCGATCGGCCGGTTCGTCCACTGCCGCCCGGGCCGGCGCGACGAGCGGAACCAACCGCCCGCCGCGCCGGTGCCGCCGTCGGTCGGGATGGTGTGGCCGGTGACGAACGCCGACAGGTCGGAAGCCAGGAAGAGGATCACCCGGGCCTGGTCGTCGGGGTGCCCCATCCGGCCGACCGGCACCCATTGCGGCCACTGCGTCTGCTCTTCGGCCGACAACCACTGCGAATACGGCACCTGCAGGGATTCGGTGACGTCGGGGCCGATCCCGTTGACCCGGACGCCGTCGCGGCCCACCTGGACGGCGAGGCTCCGGGTGAAGTGGATGACAGCCGCCTTGAAGGCGGCGTAGACGGGATCCTCCGGATAGCCGCGCCACCCCTCGACCGACGAGACGTTGACGATCGCTCCGGTGTGCCGGCCGATCATCGCGGGCAGGAATGCGTGGGTGACCAGGAAGACGTGATGCAAGTTGATGCGGTAGAGCTCGTCCCACAGTTGCGGATCGGTGTCGACGAAGTCGCCGGGGTGACGCAGCCAGTGGCCCACGTTGTTGACCAGCACGTCCACCCGCCCGTGGCGGTCGAGCACCGATCGCGCCAGCTCCGCGACCTGGTCGGCGTCACGCACGTCGGCGACGTGCGCGGCGGCCGATCCGCCGAGGTCCGCGATGTCGGACGCCGTCCGCCCGGCCAATTCGGGGTCGACGTCCGCGATGACCACGCGGGCGCCGTGCGCGGCGAACAGGCGCGCGGTGGCCGCACCGATGCCGCCACCACCGCCGGTCACCACCGCGACCCGGTCGGCCAACAGTGGACCCAGCGTGTCGTCTGTCGTGTCGCCCATCGTGTCGCCCATGGCCCCCATCTTGTGCCAGCGGCCAAACGCAAGCCGCCGGTACCCCGCCCAGCGGCCCGGCAAACGTGATCAACACGACATTCGCGGCGTTTTTACGCGCCGTTTTCCATTCCCGGGAGCGGGTATTCGGTCCGCACCTAGGAGCTGATGCCAATGATGACGACAGATCCATACCAATTGTTGCGTAATCAATTGTTGCCCAGTCAGGCGATGACGCGGCGGATCCACCATCGCCACAGCCCGCAATCGGTTGCCGTGTCCTTGGCCAGTCGGTTGATCGTGAAGAACGCGGTCCGGGCATGGGCTTTCCAGCCGAACTTGCACTGGCCCCTGCAGTACGTGGACGGCGTCGCGGGTTTGCTCCCTCGCTTCGGCTCCGCCGCGCACATCGAACCCGTCAACCTGGGTGACTGCGCCGCCGAATGGGTTCGTGCGCCGGGCGCGTCGGCCAAGCGAGCGGTCCTTTACCTGCACGGTGGGGCGTTCTTGACGTGCGGTCTCAACACCCACCGTTCGCTGGTGGTCCGGCTGTCGCGCGCCGCCGACGCCGCCGTGCTCACCGTCGGATACCGGAAACTGCCCACCCATCAGATAGCTGACGCGATTGACGACGGCCTGAGCGGCCTGCGCTGGCTGCAGGAACTCGGCTACGACGGCGACGACGTCGTCGTGGCCGGCGACTCGGCCGGCGGGTACCTCGCGTTCATGACGACGCTCGCGGCCATCGAGAACGAGGGCGTCCGGCCGGCCGGGGTGGTCGCCATCTCGCCGTTCACCGACGCCGATCCGACTCGGAAACTCAAGCACCGCAACGCACGCAAGTGCTCCATGTTCACCCGGGGCGCGTTGTCGATGTTCGCGCAGTACCTCAGCAAGGCTCATCTGCCGGGTGACCGGGCAACCCCCGAGGGCCGTGTGGTGTCACCGGTGGACGCAGATCTGTCCTCGTTGCCGCCGGTGACCATCCATGCGAGCAATGACGAGTTGCTGCTCCCGGACGCCGAACTCATGGCCGAGCGGCTGGAGGCCAGCCGAGTTCGCTGCGATCTGCACCTCTGGGACAAACAGATCCACGACTTCCCGTTGGCGGCCGACGTGCTGCCCGAAGGGCGGCGGGCGATTCGCTACATCGGCGACTTCATCAAACAAGTCACGGCGGCCGGTGACGCGGCGTCGTGGCGCCGGTTGACCGCCACGGCGGTCTGACAAACACCACCGAAGCCGCGTCGGCGCAGCATCTTTCGCCGGCCGGCGGGCCCGCTGACCGCCGAGTTCGCGCCCGCTTCGCGGTGGGTGACCGGGTGTGCGATCGACCGTGCCGACCCGACAGGCCCATTTTGCTGGGCCCCATTTGGCGATCCGGCCGATACAGTTGATCCTCGTGAGCCGACCAGCCCCCCCTGTGCTGACCGTTCGGTACGAGGGATCGGAGCGCACCTTCGCGGCGGGCAACGACGTCGTCATCGGGCGCGACCTGCGCGCAGACGTCCGCGTCGCACACCCCCTGATCTCCCGGACGCACCTGATCGTCCGATTCGACCAGGGGCGATGGGTCGCGATCGACAACGGGAGCCTGAACGGCCTGTACGTCAACAATCGCCGTGTGCCGGTCGTCGAAATCCACGACGGCCAGCGGATCAACATCGGCAATCCGGACGGTCCCGCAGTGACCTTCGAAGTGGGCCGCCACCAGGGCTCTGCCGGGCGGCCGCCGTTGACGACGTCGATCCCGATCTTCAACCCGCCCAGCGGCCCGAGCGTGCAGGTGCCCCACGGCCAGCCTCCCGCGCCCCCGCACTGGCCCGGCCAACCTCAGCCGCAGCCGACGGGCACGCTCCGCCAGCCGGCGCATCCGCCCGCCGGCCAGCAGGCGGGTCACCCGCCCAGCGGGCCTACGCCGTCGCCGCCGTCCGGCCCGCAGCCCCGGCATCCGACGGGCGGGCAGCCCGCCCACCCGACGAGCGGACCGCAGCACGCCCCGCAGATCTACCGGGCGCCACCGATGCACGTGCCGCCGGGTCCGGCGCGCGAAGGCGCGGCCGAGCCGGAGACCGGCCGCGTCGGGGGCGACGCGGCGAACATCGCCACCTCGATGATGAAGATCCTGCGGCCGGGGAAAGCGGTGGAGTCGACACCCGGCGCGATCAAGATCGGCCGGGCCAACGACAACGACATCGTCATCCCCGAGGTGCTGGCATCGCGCCACCACGCCACCCTGATCCCGACGGGCCGTGGCACCGAGATCCATGACAACCGCAGCATCAACGGCACCTTCGTCAATGGCCAGCGGGTGGACGTCGCCGTGCTGCGCGACGGCGACGTCGTCACCATCGGCAACATCGACCTGCTCTTCTCCGGCGGCACCCTGGTGCGCCGCGACGAGACCGCGACGGCGACCCGCACCGGCGGCCTCGACGTGCGCGGGGTGACGTGGACCATCGAGAACAACAAGACGCTCCTGGACGACATCTCGTTGGGTGCGCAGCCCGGCACGTTGACCGCGGTGATCGGTCCGTCGGGGGCCGGGAAGTCCACGTTCGCGCGGTTGGTGGCCGGGTACACGCACCCGACCAGAGGCACGGTGTCGTTCGAGGGCCACAACGTGCACGCCGAGTACGCCTCGCTGCGCAGCAGGATCGGGATGGTCCCGCAGGACGACGTGGTGCACGGCCAGCTGACGGTGCAGCAGGCGCTGATGTACGCCGCCGAACTGCGGCTGCCGCCCGACACCACGAAGGAGGACCGCGAACAGGTGGTGGCGCGGGTGCTCGAGGAGCTGGAGATGACCCAGCACCTGCACACCCGGGTCGACAAGCTCTCCGGCGGCCAGCGCAAGCGCGCGTCCGTGGCGCTGGAACTGCTGACCGGGCCGTCGCTGCTGATCCTCGACGAGCCGACGTCCGGCCTGGACCCGGCGCTGGACAGGCAGGTCATGACGATGCTGCGGCAGCTGGCCGACGCCGGCCGCGTGGTCCTGGTCGTCACCCACTCGCTGACCTACCTGGACGTCTGCGACCAAGTGCTGTTGCTGGCCCCCGGGGGCAAGACCGCGTTCTGCGGGCCGCCGAGCCAGATCGGCCCGACCATGGGCACCACCAACTGGGCCGACATCTTCAGCTCGGTCGCGGGCGACCCCGACGGGGCCAAGGCCCGCTATCTGGCGCGGACGGGCCCGCCCCCGCCGCCGCCACCGGCGGAGCGACCCGCCGAGCTGGGCGACCCGTCGCACACGAGCCTGTTTCGGCAGTTCTCGACGATCGCCCGGCGCCAGGTGCGGCTGATCATCTCCGACCGCGGCTACTTCATCTTCCTGGCCGTGCTGCCGTTCATCATGGGGTCGCTGTCGATGTCGGTGCCCGGCGACGTGGGCTTCGGCAGGCCCAACCCCATGGGCGCCGCGCCCACCGAGCCGGGCCAGATCCTGGTGCTGCTCAACGTCGGCGCGGTGTTCATGGGCACCGCCCTGACGATCCGCGATCTGATCGGCGAGCGCCCCATCTTCCTGCGGGAGCAGGCGGTGGGACTGTCCACGTCGGCCTACCTGTTGGCGAAGGTGTGCGTCTACACGGTGTTCGCGGTCGTCCAGTCGGCGATCGTGACCGTCATAGCGCTGATCGGCAAAGGCGGACCGACTCAGGGCGCCGTGGCACTGGGCATCCCCGGCCTGGAGCTGTTCGTCGACGTCGCGATGACCACCGTCGCCTCGGCCATGCTGGGGCTGGTGTTGTCGGCCATCGCCAAGTCCAACGAACAGATCATGCCCCTGCTGGTGGTGGCGGTGATGTCGCAGCTGGTCTTCTCCGGCGGCATGATTCCCGTCACCGCGCGCATCGGGCTGGACCAGATGTCCTGGGCCACCCCGGCACGGTGGGGTTTCGCCGCCTCGGCCTCCACCGTCGACCTGCTCGACTTGGAGGGCAAAGTCCCGTCAGTCCCGCAGGATTCGCACTGGCGTCACACCCTCGGCGCCTGGTGGTTCGACATGGGCATGCTGATCGCGCTCAGCTGCATCTATCTCGGCTTCGTGCGCTGGAAGATCCGGCTCAAGGGCGGCTGACACCCGTGGGGCGCGGTCGGCTGGTCACGGCTTTCGGTGTGCGCTGACGGCTTTCGGTGTGCGCGCAGGGCGATGTTCACCGGCGTGTCGTCGCCCTGCGCGCACAGGCTAGGCCCCCTTGCGCGCCGCCTCGTCGGCGGCCGCGCGCATGCGGTCCGACAGCTGCAGCAGCCCGTGCTCGCCCACGCCGTTGGGCAGCGTGTAGGCCAGTTGCCGCAACTCGATGGCACAGTCGCGCAGATGTTGGCGGAGGCGCGTCTCAGCGGTCGGCATGGGTCTCTCCCTGGGGGCGGGGAACTGAATATCAAGATCTTCCCAGCGCCGGCATGCATCCGCGATGGCCCGTAGGCGTCTTAACCGGAGATTGACAAGGTTTTTACAGTTGCCGCCCTTCCGCGGTCGCGGGTGGCGTCGAGCGTAACGTCAGCGCGAAATGACGGGCGGGATTTCGCGGCGGCGTTACGCTGGCGCAGCCTGACGAAGCGGCAAAGGGGCCGGCATGGATTTCGAACTCGACGCGGGTCAGCGCGCGTGGCTGACCGAGGTCCGCGAGTTCCTCCAGGCCAACGTCACCCCCGAACTCAGGGCGGAGCTCGCCGAACACGACCTGGAGTTGGCGGGCGGTGAGGTGGCGCGGTTTCGACGCAAGATCGGGGACAAGGGCTGGTTCGGGCTGAACTGGCCGCGCGAGTACGGCGGACTGGGGCTCAGTGCGGTGCATCTGCACCTGCTGATGACCGAATTCGAGTATTGGGGTGTGCCCGGACCCGACCTGACGGTCACGTCGGTGGCCCCGATGATCATGCGCCACGGCACCGAGAAGAACAGGAACGAATGGCTGCCGCTCATCGCCAGGGGCGAGATGATCTGTGCCGTCGGCTATTCCGAGCCCGACGCGGGAACGGATCTGGCCAGCCTGCGCACCGGCGCGGTCCTGGACGGTGACCAGTGGGTGATCAACGGCACCAAGATCTGGAACAGCGGGGCGCAGCGCGCCACCCACGAGTGGCTGTGCGTGCGCACCGACCCCAAAGGCGTTCGGCATCGCGGCATTTCGGTCGTCATCGTCCCGATAGACAGCCCCGGCATCGAGATCCGGCCGCTCTACGCGTGGTCGGGCTACCGCACGAACGAGGTGCACTTCCGCGACGTCCGCGTCCCCGCCACCAACCTGATCGGGGAGGTCAACCGCGGCTGGACCTACATCACCGGCGCGCTGGATCTCGAGCGCGGCGCCCTGACCAATGCGGGGGACCTGCGCCGCGCCGTCGACGAGTTACGCGAACTCGCCCGACGTCCCCGACGCGACGGCAGCGTGCCCGCCGACAGCACGGCGCTGCGCCGCCGGCTCGCGCAGGCCGAAGCCGACGTCGCGGTGGCCACCCTGATGGGGTACGAGGCCGCGTCGATCCTGGACAGCGGTGTCATACCGACCGTGGAGGTCAGTGTCGAGAAGGTGTTCACCAGTGAATTGCGCCAGCGCATCGCCGATCTGGCGCTCGACCTGCTGGGCCCCGACGGCCTGCTCGCGCACCGCAGCGACCGGGCGCCGCTCGCCGGCAAGTTCGAACGGCTGTACCGGGTCGCCCCCCTGATGCGGTTCGGGGGCGGCACCAACGAGGTCCTGCGCGACATCATCGCCCAGCGTGGCCACGGAATGCCTTCGTATGGAAGGTGATTCGTGAGAGCGATGCTGACCGCCGAGCGGCGCGAGTTCGCCTCGGCGGTGCGCGCGCTGCTGAAGGCCGAAAGCCCGGTGAGCCTGGTGCGCGCGCTGAACGCACCCGGGGCCGACCGCAGTACGCCCACGCTCTGGAAGGCGCTCGCCGGCGCCGGCGTGTTCGGCCTCGCCATCGCCGAGGAGTTCGGCGGCTCCGGCGGCTCGCTCGACGATCTCGCCGTCTTCCACATCGAGGCCGGGCGCGCCCTGTGCCCGACGACCGTGCACAGCACCGTCTACGCCGGCGTGGCGATCGACGGGCTCGGCACACCGGACGCCAAGTCCGCGTGGCTGCCACCGCTGGCCGCCGGGACCGTCCGCGCCGCCCCGGCGTTGTGGAGCGCCCGCGACGCGGCCGGCGTCTCGCCCGTCCTGCGCGCCGAGCCCACGGCGAGCAAGTGGCGGCTGGGCGGCACCGTCGATTTCGTCGCCGACGCCGACGTCGCCGACATCCTGCTGGTGTCCGCCGCCACGCGCGAGGACACCCTGGTGTTCGTCGTCGATGCGCACGCGAGGGGGGTGACGGCCGAACCGCTGGCGCTGGCGGGCGGCCAGCGGGCCTGCGTCGTGCGGTTCGACGACGTCGTCGTCGGCGCCGACGCGCTCGTCTGCCGCACCGATCCCGCGGCACTGCGCCGGGTGGCCAATGCCGCCGTGGCCTTGCTGTCGCTCGACCTGGTCGGCGTCGGTCACGCCGTCATCGACCGCACCGTCGAATACACCACGCTGCGCCACCAGTTCGGCCGGCCGATCGCCTCGTTCCAGGCGGCCCAGCACCTGGTCGCGAACATGCACATCGCCCTGTCCGCGGCGCGCCTGGCGGCGCACTCGGCGGTCTTCTGGGTAGCGCGCGGCCGCGTGGCGACGAAGGAGACGGCGATCGCGCGCATGCACGCGGCGCGCGCGGCCAGGCTGATCACCCTGGACGCCCACCAATTGCACGGCGGCATGGGCTACGTGACCGAGACGGACCTGCACTTGTGGAGCGAGCGGGCGCGGTGGGGTTCGACCCTCGGCGGCGGGCCGGACGTCGCTGCGGCGTGGCTGGAGGAGACGATGGATGACGAGGAGAGTCGGTGAACTCAGAGGAACATGACACCTTGATCGACGAGCGGTCGGCGTCGCGCGTGGGCACCGTCGCCGCGTCCGCGACCGGCGAGGTGACCCGGCGCGACTGGCAGCGCTGGGCGGCCGCGATCGGCGACCACAACCCGCTGTGGTTCGACGCGGACTACGCCCGCGCCAACGGTTTTCGCGACGTTACCTGCCCGCCGCTGTATCTGCAGTACGCCATCCTGGGCGTCACGCACTTGGACGCGCTGCGGCCCGACGGGTCCTCCGGCGCGGTGTCGGGCAGCCTCGCGTTTCCCCGCGCACCCAAGCGAATGGCCGGCGGCGAAAGCTTCACCTTCCACCTGCCGGCCTATCACCGCGACGAGGTGCAGATGGTGCGCACCATCGAGTCGATCGTCGAAAAGCGCGGCCGTTCGGGGCCGTTCGTGCTGGTCACGTGGCATACGGTGTACCACAACCAGCACCGCGAGCTGCTCGCCGAAGCGTCCACGTCGATGATCGCCCGGCCCTAGAAGCCCCGTTAGAAAAGGTACGTGACCAGTGACCGCCCCGTTCTACGACGACGTCGCCGTGGGTGACGAGTTGCCCACGCTCAGCGTGACCGTCGACGAAACCCAGATGTTCTTCTTCAGCGCCGCGACCTACAACGGCCACCGGATCCACTACGACAAGGAGTGGGCGCGCACCGAGGGCTACGACGACGTGTTGGTGCAGGGGCCGCTGCAGGCGGCGCTGCTGGCCCGCGCGCTCGGCGACTGGATGGGCGGGCGCGGACGCCTGGTGTCGTTTTCCGTGCAGAACCGCGCGGTCGCCCATCCCGGCCAGCGGTTGGACTTCGGCGGGCGGGTGACCGGCAAGCGCGCGGGCGAAAACGGCGCCGGACTGGTCGATCTCGACATCGCCGGGCGCCGTGACGACACGGTGCTGATGCCGGGCACGGCCACCGTGGAACTGCCCCGTCGCGGAATGCCGTCGTGACGGGGTTGCGCGGCGAGGCAGCCGTCGTCGGCATCGCCGAGTTGCCGGCGCAGCGGCGCCCGACGCGGCCGCCGTCGTTCACCCTCGACCAGTACGCGCGGTTGGCGAAGATGGTCATCGAGGACGCGGGTGTCGACCCCTCGTGCGTCAACGGGCTGATCACGCACGGCGTTGCCGAGTCGGCGATGTTCGCTCCGGCGACGCTGTGCGAATACCTCGGCCTGCCAATGGACTTCGGCGAACGCGTCGATCTGGGTGGGGCCACCTCGGCCGGCATGGTGTGGCGCGCCGCCGCCGCGGTGGAGCTCGGGGTGTGCGACGCGGTGCTGGCCGTGGTCCCCGGATCGGCATCGGTGCCGCAGTCGCGGCGCCACCCGCCACCCGCCCCGAATTGGTATGGGGCCTCGTCGAACAACTACGGATCACCGCAGGCGGAGTTCGAGATCCCCTACGGCAACGTGGGCCAGAACGCGCCGTACGCCCAGATCGCCCAGCGGTACGCGGCCGAGTTCGGCTACCAGCCGTCGGCGGTGGCCAAGGTCGCCGTGGACCAGCGCACCAACGCGTGCGCCCACCCCGGTGCCGTGTTCCATGGCACCCCGATCACCGTCGACGACGTCCTGGCCAGCCCGATGATCGCCGACCCCATCCACATGCTCGAGACGGTGATGCGGGTACACGGGGGAGCGGGGGTCTTGATCGCCAACGCCGACATCGCCCGGCGCAGCCGCCATCGCCCGGTGTGGATCGCCGGCTTCGGCGAGCACATCGCGTTCAAGACCCCGACCTATGCCGAGAACCTGCTGTCCACCCCGATCGCCCGCGCCGCCGAGCGGGCATTCGCGATGGCCGGGCTGAGCCGATCCGATGTCGACGTCGCGTCGGTCTACGACTGCTACACCATCACGGTGCTGATGAGCCTGGAGGACGCCGGCTTCTGCGGCAAAGGGGAGGGGATGTCGTGGATCACCGACCACGACCTGACCTACCGGGGCGACTTCCCGCTGAACACCGCCGGCGGCCAGCTGTCCTTCGGGCAGGCCGGCATGGCGGGCGGCATGCACCACGTCGTGGACGGCGCGCGACAGCTCATGGGCCGGGCCGGCGACGCCCAGGTGCCCGACTGCCACACCGCCTTCGTCACCGGAAACGGCGGCATCATGAGCGAACAGGTCGCGCTGCTGATGCGGGGGGCTTGACGGATGAGCCGCGACAGCGACGATGCAGTGGGGGTACCTCCCGCTAGCGGGGGACGAAGCGATGAGGAGGAGCGGCGCATATGAGCGAGCCGATTCCCATCCCGGAACCCACGCCGGTCTCGCAACCCTTCTGGGACGCCCTCGCGCGGCACCGCATCCTGGTGCAGTATTCGCCGTCGCTGCAGCGTCACGTCTTCTACCCGCGCACCCTGGCCCCGGGGACGCTGGCCGACGACCTGGAATGGCGCGAGATCGACGGCGCCGCAACGCTGTACACCTTCACCATCGCACGCCGCCCGACCGGCCCGCCGTGGGCCGGTGGCCCGCCGCAGGTGTTGGCGGTGGTGCAGTGGGACGCCGGACCGCGGTTCAGCACCGAACTGGTCGACGCCGAGCCCAGCCAGATCCACATCGGCATGCGGGTCGAGCCGGTGTTCTACGATCTGCCGGACACCGGAATCACCCTGCTGAAGTACCGGCCGGCATGACCGACCCCCGGGAGGCACCGATGGAGGACCCCGTCAACGGGACTGTCCAGGCGATGTTGCGCGAGCTCGAGGCCGGGTTCCCGCGCATCGAAACCATGGCCGCCCCTGACGCGCGCGCCGCGATCGCGGAACGCCGTGTCCCGGCCGCCAACGTCGACGACGTCCGCGCCACCGTCGACGCGTCGGTGCCGGGTCCCGACGCCGACATCCCGGTGCGGATCTACCACCCGCACGGGGACCGGTCCGACGGTCGTCCGGCGATCGTGTTTTGTCACGGCGGTGGATTCGTGTTGTGCGACATCGAATCCCACGACGGCTTGTGTCGCGCCCTGGCCCGCGGCAGCGACGCGGTCGTCGTGTCGGTCGGTTACCGCCTGGCCCCCGAACACCGCGCGCCGGCGGCCGCGCTCGACTGCTTCGCGGCCTACCGCTGGGTCATCGACCACGCGGCGGAACTCGGGATCGACGCGGCGCGCTGCGCCGTCGGCGGTGACAGCGCCGGCGGCAACCTGGCCGCGGTCACCGCCCTCCTCTGCCGGGAGCGCGGGGTTCCCGTTCCCGCCGCGCAACTTCTGCTCTACCCGGTGATCGATCCCTCGTTCGAGACCGACAGCTACCGGCGCTACGCCACCGGCTACTTCAACACCCGCGCCGCGATGCAGTGGTACTGGGGTCAATACCTCGGCGGCGAGCGCGTTCCCGAGCCGCCGCACCTGGTGGCCCCGGCCCGCGCGGAGTCCCACGCCGGCCTGCCGCCCGCGGTGATCGTGACGGCCGGGCTGGACCCGCTGCACAGCGAGGGATGCGACTACGCGCGCCGCTTGTCCGCGGCGGGCGTCCACGTCGTGCACCGCGACTATCCCGGTTTGTACCACGGCTTCATGACGCACCCGTCGTTCCCGCCGGCGGCGTCGGCGCTGCGCCTGGTTCACCGCGACCTGCGCTCGCTGCTGCACCCCGCCGCCATCGGGAGCCCGGCCGCATGACCGACGTCATCGTCATCGGCGCCGGCTTCGCCGGGCTCTACGCCGTGCACCGGGCCGCCTCGGCCGGGCTGTCGGTCGTCGGCATCGAGGCGGCCCCGGACGTGGGCGGCACGTGGTACTGGAACCGTTATCCCGGGGCCCGCTGCGACGTCGAAAGCGTCGACTACTCCTACTCGTTCGACGAAGAGCTGCAACAGAGCTGGACGTGGACCGAGCGGTTCGCGGCGCAGCCGGAGATCCTGGCGTACCTGCGCCACGTCGCCGACCGCTTCGATCTGCGCCGCCACTACCAGTTCGGCGCCGACGTCGTCGGCGCCGCCTTCGAAGACGGTCGCTGGCGGGTGCGCACCGCCCGGGGGCACACGCACGCGGCCCGCTTCCTGATCTGCGCCACCGGCTGCCTGTCCGCGGTGCACCGACCCGACATTCGCGGCGCCGACGAGTTCGCCGGGGAGGTGTATTTCACCGCCGCGTGGCCGCGCGAGAACCCCGACCTGCGCGGCAAGCGGGTGGGGGTGATCGGCACGGGTTCGTCCGGCATTCAAGCTGTTCCGATCATCGCCGACCAGGCGGACCGGCTCGTGGTGTTCCAGCGCTCGGCGAACTACAGCATCCCCATGCCCAACCGCCCGTGGTCGCCGGAAGAGCAGCGACGGATCCGCGACGAGTACCCCGAACGCCGCAGGCTGTCCGCGTACGCCGCCGCCGGGACGCCGCACGGCACGTACCACCAGAACGCCGTGGACACCGAACCGCGGGAGCGCGTCGAGGCGCTGTGGCGGCGCTGGCGAGAAGGCGGGGTCCTGTTCGCCAAGACGTTTCCCGACCAGAACAGCAACCTTGCGGCCAACGACATCGCCCGCGAGTTCGCCGAGGAGCGCATCCGGGAAATCGTCGACGATCCCGGCGTGGCAGCCGATCTCATTCCCGTCGATCACCCGATCGGCGCCAAGCGAATCTGCACCGACGCCGGCTACTACGCCACCTTCAACCGCGACAACGTCCGGCTGGTGAACCTGCGCCGGGAGCCCATCGACGCGATCACGGCCGACGGCGTGCGCACCAGCGAGGCCACCTACCCGTGCGATGTGCTGGTCTTCGCGACCGGATTCGACGCCCTGACCGGGGCGCTCACCCGTATCGACCCCACGGGTCCCGGCGGAGAGCGGTTAGGCGACATCTGGGCGGACGGGCCCGTGACGTTCCTCGGTCTCATGATCCCCGGCCTGCCCAATCTCTTCAGCATCGCCGGCCCGGGCAGCCCCTCGGTGCTGGCCAACATGGTGCTGCACGGCGAGGTCCAGGTCGACTGGGTGGTCGACCTGATCACGGAGGCCCGCGGCCGCGGCATCACCGAGGTCGAGCCGCGCAGCGACGCCGCCCGGGCCTGGACCGATCACGTCGACGAAGCCGCCCAGCAGACCCTGTTTCCCAGAGCGGCGTCGTCGTGGTACCTCGGCGCCAACATCGAGGGCAAGAAGCGGACCTTCATGCCGTATGCCGGAGGGTTCGGCACCTACCGGCGCCACTGCGAAGAGGTGGCCCGCAGCGGCTACGCCGGGCTGGTGCTGACCACCCGCACGGAAGCCTGACGACGTTGCCGGAAAAGGCGCCGGAAACGGTTCAGCAGCTGCTGCGCCGGCGCAGGCTCGACGACGGTCGCGCGATCGCCTACGGCGACCGGACGTGGACCTGGCGCGAGCACCTGGCCGAGGCCGAGGCGGAAGCCGCCGCGCTGATCGCCCGCGCTGACCCGGCGCGTCCGCTGCACGTGGGCGCGGTGCTCCTCAACTCACCCGCGATGCTGCGGTCCATGGCCGCCGCGGCGCTGGGCGGCTACGTGCTCTGCGGCATCAACACGACGCGGCGCGGTGCGGCGCTGCTGGCTGACATTCGCCGCTCCGACTGTCAGATGCTGCTGGTCGACCGCGCGCACACGCCGTTGCTGGACGGCCTCGATCTCGCGGGGATCGAGGTGTTCGACGTCGACGGGGCCCGCTACGCCCAGGCGGTGGCCGGCGCGCCGGCGCTGGTCGCCCACCGCGAGGTCAGCGCCGCGGACACCGTGATGATGATTTTCACCTCGGGGACCAGTGGCGACCCCAAGGCCGTCCGGTTCGCCCACGGGATGGCGATCATGTGCGGCGCCAGCCTGATCTACCAGTACGACGTGACCGCCGCCGACGTCTGTTACCTGTCCATGCCGCTGTTCCACTCCAACGGCATCGCGGCGGGCTGGGCGGTCGCGATCGGCAGCGGCGCGACCATGGTCCCGGCCCGGTTCTCGCCGTCGGCCTTCCTCGACGACGTGCGCCGCTACGGCGTGACGTACCTCAATTACGTCGGCAAGCCGTTGGCGTTGATCCTGTCCACTCCCGAGCGCCCGGACGACGCGGAGACCAGCCTGAGGGTGGCGTTCGGCAACGAGGCGACCGACCGCGACATCGCCGAGTTCGCCCGCCGCTTCGGCTGCAGGGTGGTGGACAGCTTCGGGTCGAGCGAGTTCGCGGTGATCGTCGTCCGGGAGGACGGCACCCCGCCCGGCTCGATCGGCAAGCCGTATCCGGGGGTGAGCATTTACCACCCGAGCACACTGCGGGAATGTGCCGTCGCCGAATTCGACGAGCACGGCGCGCTGGTCAACTTCGACGACGCGGTCGGCGAGTTGGTCAACACGCAGGGCGCCGGACCGTTCGTCGGTTACTACAACGACCCGGCGGCCACCGCCGAGCGCCTACGGCACGGCATGTACTGGTCGGGCGACCTGGCCTACCGCGACGCCGACGGCTGGATCTACCTGGCCGGACGAACCGCGGACTGGATGCGGGTAGACGGCGAGAACCTGGCGGCGGGGCCGGTCGAGCGGATTCTCGAACGGCTGCCGCAGGTGAGCCGGGTCGCCGTCTACGCGGTGCCCGACGACCGGGTGGGTGACCAGGTGATGGCCGCCCTCGTGCTCCGGAGGGGCGCCCACCTCGAGCCCGCCGACTTCGAGAAGTTCCTCGCCGCGCAGCCCGACCTCTCGCCGAAGGCGTGGCCGCGGTACGTGCGCATCAACGACGACCTACCGGCGACGGCGACCAACAAGACCCTCAAGCGCGCCCTGATCGCCGCGGGGGTCAGCGCGCAGGGCGGCACGCTGTGGACGCGGCCGGCGCGGGGCACCACGTACGGTCCGGCCACCGGGCGGGCCGACGCTCAGGCCGCTTCGGCGGATCGCTGAGGCGCTTCGCCGAACCGCGCCAGCATCAGGGTTGCCGCACACCGCGACCACGAATCCCGCTACCACCAGCCAGCCGAGTCCGTCGCGCGCCGTGTCGCCCAGCCACACCACCCCCACGAACGCCGGCGCGATCGTCTCACCGACCACCATCCCGGCGACGGCCGCGGTCACCGACCCGCGATGCAGGGCGGAGGTGAGCAAGAGAAATCCCGCGATCCCGCCCGCGGCGGCCGCGTACAGGGCCGGGTTGGTGTAGAAGGAGCGCCTGGTGGGGTCGGTCACCTCGATCAGGCGCACGCCGACCTCCACCACCCCGAAGCCGCTTCCGGAGCACAGTCCCAACGCGAGTGCGCGCGGGCGGTCGGGGAGGCGGCCGGCGGCCGCGCCGGCAACGAATATCACCGCGACCACACCCAACAGCGCCCACGCGAGCCCGGCCGGCGCGCGCCGAAAGTGCGCCGGTCCGGCCGCAACAGCCAGCGCGACCAGGCTGGCGCAGACCACGCCCACGGCCGTCCATTCGCGCGCCGACAGCCGCGCCGACAGGACCCACGCGGCCACCATGCCGGTCACGGCGATCGAGGCGGCCAGCGCCGCGGCCACGACGTAGATCGGGACCAGGCGCAGCGCGGCCACCTGAAGCAGGAAGCCGACCGCGTCGAGGCCCATACCGACGAGATAGCGCCATTGCCGGACGGCGCGCATGAGCAGCACGGTGTCGACGCCCGAGCCGCTGCCCGCCTCCACTGATCGCGTCGCTGCGGCTTGCCACACCGATGCGGTGCCGTAACAGATCGAGCAGCCCAGGGCGAGCAGGAAGCCGATCAGCACCACACCGAGGATAGGGCGCCGTCCGCCATAGGGCGCGGCCGAATGTTTGCGCACCGCCGTTGTGGGGCACGTCACATACAAAGTGACGCGCACCCGCCCGCACCCCGCCGTTTCAGTGAACGGGTATGCATGCACGAGTGTGCCAACACTGAAAGTGAAAATGCTTTCCTAGCAGTGCTATTGATCTTGATGTTTAAGATCAGTGCACAAATGTGTACTCTGACGTCATGGCTGAGCGCGGCGCGCAACCCAATGTCCCGCGGGGTCGTCGGCTGTTCCTGCGAGCGGTGCGTCGCTTGTTCAGTCCGCTGCAGCCGGACGACTATCTCGAATTGATCAACCCGCTGTGGACCACCAAGGAGCTGCGCGGGAAGGTGGAACGCATCGAGCAACAGGGCTCGGAAGCGGCCAGCGTGCTCATCCGCCCGGGATACGAGTGGCCCGGCCACAAGCCCGGTCAGTATGTGCGCCTCGGGGTGGTCATCGACGGTGTCTACCACTGGCGCGCGTACTCGCTCACGTCGGATCCCACCCCCAAGGACGGGCTGATCAGCGTCACGCCGAAGCGGGTCGACGGTGGCGCCGTGTCGCCGTACCTCGTGCACAAGATTCAGCCGGGGGACCTGGTGCGGCTCGGCGAGATCGAGGGTGTGTTCACGCTGCCCGAGCCCGCGCCGGCGAAGATGCTGTTCATCAGCGCCGGCAGCGGCATCACGCCGATCATCAGCATGTTGCGCAGCCTCGACAGCCAGGACGGAGTGGGCGACGTGGTGGTGATCCACTCCGCGCGCACCCGCGAGCAGGTCATGTTCTTGGAGGTCCTGGAAGACCTTGCCGCCCGCCACGACGGAATGCGGCTGGACCTGCGGCTCACGTCCGAGCGCGGTCGACTCACGCCCGCCGATCTCGATGACCTGTGTCCCGACTGGCGCGAGCGCGAGGCGTTCTGCTCGGGACCCGGCGAAATGCTCGACGCCCTCATCGAGCACTGGGAAGAGCACGGGGACCGCGAGCGCCTGCACTTCGAGCGGTTCCAGCCGAAGATCGGCGGCGACGCCCACGCCGGCGAGGGGGGCACGGTCTGCTTCCTTGACAGCGATAAGGAAGCCGAATGTGACGGCGGCACATCGATTCTCGAGGCGGGGGAGAAGGCCGGCCTCAACCTCGCGTTCGGCTGCCGGATCGGCATCTGCCATACCTGCGTCGGCACGCTGAAATCGGGCAAGCTGCGTGACCTGCGCTCGGGCGACGTGACCGAACCCACTGGCCAGGACGTGCGGATCTGTATCAACACCGCCGAAGGCGACGTGGAACTTCAACTGTGATCGAAAGGAGCGGCTGGTGACAACTGCCGTGAAGAGGGCCGGGGAGAGCCCGCTGTCCCGGCTGGGGGAGCAAGAACTCGAAAAGCTCGCGAAGGAATTCGACGCGATCCACGACGACGTGTTCGCCGATCTCGGCGACCGCGACCGGCGCTACATCAAGAACGTCATCTCGGCGGAACGGCAGATCGTCGTGGCCGGCCGGGTGCTGTTGCTGGCCTCGCGCTCGAAGACCGCGTGGCTGCTGGGCACGGCGTGCCTCTCCATGGCCAAGATCTTGGAGAACATGGAGATCGGCCACAACGTCATGCACGGCCAATGGGATTGGATGAACGATCCCGACATCCACTCGTCGGTGTGGGACTGGGACACGGCGTCGACCGCCGAGTCGTGGAAGCACTCGCACAACTACATCCACCACACGTTCACGAACATCCTCGGCAAGGACAAGGATCTCGGCTACGAGATCATGCGGATCGACCCCAACCAGAAGTGGGCACCGCGGTATCTGGGCCAGCCGCTGTACAACCTGCTGCTGACGCTCCTGTTCGAGTGGGGCGTGGCCGTCCACGACATGGACATCGAGGCCATCCGCAAGCGCGAGAAGCCGTGGTCGGAAGTGCGCAAGGACCTCAAAGGCATCGGGGTGAAGGCGCGCGCGCAAATCGTCAAGGACTACCTCGGCTGGCCGCTGATCAGCGCCGGGGCGTTCGGGCTCGTCCAGCTGGCGTCGGGCGGCCGGCTCGAACAGCCGGCGCGGTCCCGCCTGGGAAGCAGGCTGCGCAGGGTGTCGAGCAAGGGCCGCGTCGGTGCCACGGCATCGTTCCTCGACAAGGTCGCGCCCGGCGTCGAGAGCACCTACCTGCGCACTCTGGCTGCCGACGCCCTGGCCAACGTGATCCGCAACGTGTGGGCGCACGCCATCATCTTCTGCGGCCACTTCCCGGACCAGGCCTACACGTTCACGCAGGAGGAAACCGAGAACGAGACGCGCGGCGGGTGGTACGTGCGCCAATTGCTCGGCGCGGCCAACATCGAGGGCAGCCCGCTCTTCCACCTGATCAGCGGCAACCTGGGCTATCAGGTCGAACACCACCTCTACCCGGACATGCCGAGCAGCCGCTACTCGGAGATCGCGCCGCAAGTCAAGGACATCTGCGATCGCTACGAGTTGCCCTACAATTCCGGCCGGTTCGGCAAGCAGTGGTTCATGGTGCACCGCAGCATCTTCCGGTTGGCGTTCCCGGGCGGGAAGCCGCGGCCGAAGCCCGGTCCGTACCACAGCAACGTCCATCGGCCCGACCCCGGGCGGCCCAGCGAGGGCACCAGGTCCCGCGATCGTGTCCCGGCCGAGCATCCGGCCGCGGGCCCTGAGCACGATTCCGGCGGGGTGTCGGTGCAGCCGCCCCCGCGCGGCGCCGACTAGCGGTTCCTCGCGGCCGGCAGCGACTACCGGACTACCCGGATGTGCCGTCCGAGTTCGGTCGACCGCGGGTCACCTGTCGGCGATGATGTGCAGGCGCCGTGCGCAGTACTCGGCGTCGGAGATCCCGCCGCGGGCGCGCAGGTCGTCGAGTTCCTTCAGACGCTCGGGCAGCGAGGGGCCCGATGGTGGCCGCGCCGCGTGTTTCGCCTCCTCCGCCCCGGAACCCCACCCCGCGGCCAGGTTGACCAGCCGCCAGGCAAACACCACGCCGGCGGCCGTGATCGGCAGTCCGAGGTAGAGCATCCACCCCATCGGAAGGCCGGCCCTGCTGAGCGCGACGTAGCGCGACAACAGCAGCAGGGCGATCATCAGGCCGGCCAGCAGGACGACGACCTTCGCTTTCATCCGTGGCGTTTCCTTTCTCTCGCCGGTCTCTCGCCGGTACCCGCCGAGGCCAGTGGAGACCGTCGGCGCGGCTACCGATCCCAACCTGAGGGCCTGCTGTGAAACGCCTTCGACTCGGGCGGGCGTTACTGCGGAGACGAGCTGGAGAAACTACAGCTTGGCGGTCATGAGGGGCACAAAGGCGAGGGCTACCGCTGCATTGGGCTTGGGCGCCTGCGTGGCCGCGCTCACGTTGGCGGGCGTTTGGTCGGCCGAGGACCTACTGGCGACGACCACGGCCGCCGGTTCGTCCGCCGTGACCCCCGCGCCGCCACCGGCTCCGGGCGGCGCCCTGCCGGTCCAACCCGCCGGTGGTGGCGGGTGCATCATCGGCCTCAACTGCGGCTGCGTCCACAATTGCCACAAGCCGCACCCTCGTCCTCCGGATACCACCGGTGATCTGCAGCGCGCCGCCCCGCCCCCGCCCCGCATGATCCGTAGCTTGCCCGGTAGGCAGGTTCCCTGACCGCGGACGGCGTGGTTTCCTATCATTTGGTGATGAGCGCCGGTGGATTGGATGCCGTGGGTTCGCCGGCATTCACCGACGGGGACGCGGCCCGATTCCGTGCCGTCGGCTGGTGGTCCGATGACACGCTGTCAGATGCGGTGCGCCGCAACGCCGAGCAGTTCCCGGACCGCCTTGCCTACGTCGACCATCCCGGCAAGTCGCTGACATGGCGTGAATTTGACGTGGCGGCAAACACTTTGGCCGCCCAGCTGGCCGGCGTTGGCGTCGGGCGCGGTGATCGGGTGGCGGTGTGGCACCGCGACTCCGCGGCGCTGCACGTGCTGTTCGTCGCCATCGAACGTTGCGGCGCGGTCGTCGTCGGCATCGGCGCGCGTGCCGGCACCCGCGAAGTCACCGCGATACTGCGCACTTCGCAGCCGCACCTCGTGATCAGCGATGAACAGCGCCGCGTCGCCGCGGCCTCGGTGGCCGATGAAATTGCGCTGCCGTCGCTGGTGCTGGACCACTTGGCCCTCGACGTCGACGCGGAGCCCGTGGCGCTGGGATTCGAGTCCCAACTCGGCCCCGACGACGTCTTCCTCATCAATTCCACCTCGGGCACCACGGGGCTGCCGAAATGCGTCGTGCACACCGAGAACCGTTGGCACTACTTCCATCAGCAGGCCGTCGCGAACGGCCTGCTGGTCCCCGACGACATATTCCTGCCGGTGATACCCACCCCGTTCGGCTTCGGCCTGTGGACCAGCCACACCACGCCCATCTTCCTCGGCGCGACCGCGGTGATCACCGAGCGGTTCAGCGCGGCGGCGACGTGTGAGGCGATCGCCCGGCACCGCGCCACCGTCTTGTGTTGTGTCAGCACGCAACTGACGATGCTGATGGCCGACCCGGCGTCTCGCGATCATGACCTCAGTTCGCTTCGCGTGGTCTTCACCGGCGGCGAAGCGTTGCCCTACCGGCCTGCCGCCGAGTTCGAGGAGCTGACCGGCGCGACCATCCTGCAGTTCTATGGGTCCAACGAGACCGGGCTGCTGAGCGCGACGACCCTCGGCGACTCGCGCGATCGCCGGCTGCGCACCGCCGGCCGGATCGTCCCCGACATGGCGGTGCGGCTCTTCGACGGTGACCGGGACGTCACCGAGTCGGGACGCGGCCAGCCCGCATGCCGGGGGCCCGCAACGAGCCTGGGCTACCTGGGCGGAACCGATCACGACAAGCTGTTCACCGCCGACGGCTGGATGCGCATGGGCGACATCTGCGAACTCGACGCCGACGGCTACCTCACGGTGACGGGCCGGACATCCGACTTCATCCTGCGGGGCGGCAAGAACATCAGCGCAAGCCAGGTCGAAGACGCCGTGATGACCCATCCTGCAATCGCGGTGGCCGCCGCCGTCGCCATGCCCGATCCGGTGTTCGGGGAGAAGGTCTGCCTGTACGCCGAGGTTGTCGACGGGCGGCCGATCGACCTGCCCGGCCTGGCCGAACACCTGCTGGCCGTGGGCGTTTCCAAGGAGCTGCTGCCCGAGCGACTGATCGTGGTCGACGAGCTGCCCCGGTCCTCGGGGGGCAAGATCGCCAAAGGCCGGCTTCGGGAGGATATTCGAGTCAGGATGGAGGCCCATGATGGTGAACGTTCCTGACGCGCGGCGGGGTGGCCTGGAGGTCTGGGCGCCGTCGGTGGTGCCCCCGATCGGCGTGCAGCTCTCCCACGAGCAGGCGCTGGCCGTGGCGTTCCGCCACCTGGCCTCGACGGGATTCTCCGAGAACATGGCCGGACACATCACCTGGCAGCTCGACGGGCAGACGGACATGTTCGTCAACCCGTGGGGGCTGTGGTGGCAGGAGATCACCGCGTCGGACATCTGCGTGGTCGACAGCGACGCCCGGGTGGTCCGCGGGCGCTGGGATGTCACCCCGGCGATCCACATCCACACCGAGCTGCACCGGGTCCGCGGCGACGCGCGGGTGGTGATCCACAACCACCCCTACTACGTGTGTGTGCTCGCGGCGTTGGGCAGGCTGCCCGAATTGGTGCACCAAACGGGGTCGCTGTTCCTCGACGACCTCTGCCTGGTCGACACCTACGACGGCGAGATCGACAGTCCCGCCCGCGCAGCGGATCTGGCGGCGCGGATCGGCGGGGCGAACCTGACGATCCTGGCCAATCACGGCGTGATCGCGACGGGGCGCAACCTTGCCGAGGCCGTCTACCGGGCGGCATCGATCGAGCGGGTGTGCAAGCTCGCCTACGACGTGATGCTCACCGGGCAGGGAGCCGGTTGCGATGGACTGGTCGGACATGGCCGGCATGCAGCGGTCGCTCATCGAACGGGCCGCCGACGTGTATTGGGCCGGAGCCGCGCGCATGACCATCAAGGGCGATCCCGATGTGCTCACGTGACGTCGCCGCGCGGTGTGTATCCACGGCGGCGACACGCCGACCGGCCCCGCCGCCGTCGCACTCCCGAAGCTGCACACTCAACGCGACGTTCCCCCGAGGAGGCTGACGAGTGAAATCGATCGACGAGCTGGCCGGCAACCTGGACTTCACCACCGCCAAGACCGGCGACGCGCGCTCGGTCACGTTCCTGCCGGATCCGCCCCGGGCGCGACGCCGCTACACCGTGATCTCCGCCGACGACCACATCGTCGAACCGCCGGACACCTTCACCGGGCGCCTCCCGCGAAAGTTCGCCGACCGCGCGCCCCGAGTCGTCGACACCGAAAACGGCGGGCAGACCTGGGTTTACGACGGCCAGCGACTGCCGAATGTCGGATTCAACGCCGTGGTCGGGCGGCCGGTGTCGGAGTACGGCTTCGAGCCGGTCCGCTTCGACGAAATGCGCCGCGGGGCATGGGATATCCACGAGCGAATCAAAGACATGGATATCAATGGCATCTACGCCTCGCTCAACTTCCCGTCCTTCCTGCCGGGTTTCGCGGGCCAGCGGCTGCAGCAGGTCACCACGGACCGCGACCTCGCATTGGCCGCCGTCCGCGCGTGGAACGACTGGCACCTGGAGGTATGGGCCGGCTCCTACCCCGAGCGCATCATTCCCTGCCAGCTGCCCTGGCTGCTGGACCCGGAGCTCGGCGCAGCGATGATCCGGGAAAACGCCGAACGCGGCTTCCACGCCGTCACGTTCAGTGAAAATCCGGCGATGCTCGGATTGCCCAGTATCCATTCCGGGCACTGGGATCCGATGATGGCCGCCTGCGCCGAGACCGGCACCGTAGTCAACCTGCACATCGGATCGTCGGGATCCTCTCCGTCCACCACCGACGACGCGCCCCCGGACGTGCAGGGCGTGCTGTTCTTCGCGTACGCCATCTCGGCGGCGGTGGACTGGCTGTACTCGGGATTGCCCAGCAGGTTCCCGGACCTCAAGATCTGCCTGTCCGAAGGCGGCATCGGCTGGGTGGCCGGGTTGCTCGATCGCCTCGACCACATGCTCAGCTATCACGCGATGTACGGCACCTGGCAGGCGCTCGGGGAAACGCTCACTCCCGCAGAGGTTTTCACCAGAAACTTCTGGTTCTGCGCCGTCGAGGACAAGTCGTCGTTCGTGCAGCGCGATCGGATCGGGGTGGACAACATCATGCTGGAAGCCGACTATCCGCACTGCGACTCGACGTGGCCGCACACCCAGGAGACGATCCACGACGAGATCGGCGACCTGCCGCCGGACGCCATCCGCAAGGTCACGTGGGAAAACGCCGCGCGCCTGTATCGCCACCCGGTGCCGGAGAACGTACAGCGGGATCCCGAGGCGTTCTGAGCGCACGATGCGCACAAATGCTTGACGGGGGAGAGCGGATGACCACGCCGAAGGTTGATTTCAGCTCCGTCCGCTGGGGTTCCGTGGAATGGACGAACCTCGTCACGCTCTACCTGCGCGCATACGAAAGCCGTTCGGCGAAACCCATTCTGGGTGACCGGGCGGCCGCCGACGCGGTCGACCGGATCGACTACGACTTCAAGCGAATCCACCGGGTGTCCTTGCCGGCGTCGAATCAATACCTGGTTGCGCTGCGCGCCCGGCGGATCGACGACTGGTGCGCCGACTTCCTGCGCCGCCACCCCGACGCGGTCGTGCTGCACCTCGGTTGCGGCCTCGACGGACGCGCGTTTCGGCTGACCGTGCCGCCGGCGGTGCAGTGGTTCGACGTCGACCAGCCCGGTGTCGTCGAGTTGCGCCGCCGGTTGTATTCCGACACCGAGCGCTACCGGATGGTCGGGTCGTCGGTGACCGGGTCCGCATGGCTGGACCGCATCCCGACCGGTCGCCCCACCCTGGTGGTTGCCGAGGGCCTGCTGATGTATCTGAGCGCGGGCGAAGTGCGCCAGTTGCTGACGCGGCTGACCGACCGATTCGACTCCGGCGAAATGCTCTTCGACACCACCGCCGCGGTGGCGCCCGTGCTGTCCAAGGTCTTGACGAAGGGCATCACCAAATGGGGCATCCGCGACGCGCGCGAGCTGCAGACCTGGAATCCGCGGCTGCGATTCATCGAGCAGGTACCCGCTGTCGCCGGCTACCAGCGAATCCCGGCGGCCGCGGTACGACTGGTGTACCGGTTGATCTGGGCGACGCCCATGCGGGCCTACGACGTCGTGAACCGCTTCGCATTCTGAAACGGTGCGCTCAAAGCTCGGCGGCCAGCCGGCGCAGGATCGCGGAGGTGGGTTCGGCGGTCGCGTGCCGGTAGCCGGTGCCCGCCCAAAGGTGGACGCAATCCGGTTTGCCCGCCGCCGCGGCGGCTCTGCGGAGCGGGCTGGTGAGGTGGTGAATGGCCGGATAGCCCAGCGGCGCCTCGGCCTCATGGGCGTCGATGAACGCGTTGCGCAGAGCGCGCGCCGGACGGCCGGTGAACGCATGGGTGAGCACCGTCTCGGTGTACGCGGGATCGACGAGCGCGGCCCGATGGGTGGCCGAGGCGCCGCTCTCGTCGGCGCGCAGCAGCACCGTTCCCACCGCCGCGGCCGCGGCGCCCGCGCGGATCACCTCGGCCACCGCGCCGGGAGTCGCCAGGCCGCCCGCGGCCAGGATCGGCAGCGGCGCCGCCGCGGCGATCCGCCGGACGAGGTCGGCGATGGCGACCGCGGCCAACGGCTCGCGCGGTGACAGCGTCCCGGAATGCCCACCTGCCGCGCTGGCCTGCACGGCCAGCATGTCGGCCCCGGCGGCATGCGCCTGCGCGGCCTCGTCGGTGTTCGTCACCGTTTGCACGACGACGGTGCCGGCCCGCTGCAGCGCGGCGATCACCGGGCGCGTCGGTATGCCGAAGGTGAACGACACCACCGGCACCGGGTCGTCGAGCAACAGCGCGATCTTCTCGTCGAACGCGTCGTCGTCCTCGATCGGCTCGGCGGGCAGTGTGAGCCCGAATGCGTCGGCCTCCCGCTGCACAACCTCCGCGTAGGCCCGGTAAGCCGCCCGGTCCACCGGCAGCGGATTGGGAGCAAAAAGGTTGATGCCGAACGCAATTCCCTCGCCGCGAACGCGCTTGATCTCGGCGTCGACGGCCGCCACGGTCTTGTAGCCGGCGGCGAGCATTCCCAGGCCCCCCGCCCGCGTCGCCGCCAGCACCATGGCCGGGGTCGTCGGGCCGCCCGCCATGGGCGCGGCCACCAGCGGAATGGTCATCCCGAGCTCTGTCAACATCACGGCCCCCTCCGAAGGCTGCGGACCCGCGTCAACGATATCGGCGCACGCGGAACGCCCGCCCGCCGGTCCGCCGGGCGATCGGCGTGACAGGATGCTTCAGCGTGAAGCGTCCCAACTTTCTGGTGATCGTCGCCGACGACCTCGGCTTCTCTGACATCGGTGCATTCGGCGGGGAGATCAACACGCCCAACCTGGACCGGCTGGCCTACTCGGGAACGCGGTTGACCGACTTCCATTCGGCGCCGGCCTGCTCACCGACGCGCGCGATGCTGCTGACCGGAACGGACCACCACGTGGCCGGCATCGGCACGATGCTGGAGGTCGCCGCCCCGGGATTCCGCGGCGCGCCCGGCTACGAGGGCTACTTGAACGATCGCGTCGTCACGCTGCCCGAGCTGCTGCGCGACGCCGGCTACCTGACGCTGATGTCGGGCAAGTGGCATCTCGGCAACACCATCGACAGGTCCCCGTGGGCACGCGGCTTCGACCGCTCCTTCGCCCTGCTGCCGGCCGGCGCCAGCCATTACTCCGCCACGGCGGGCGGCGGCTCTTCCCCCATACCGACGCTGTACACCGAAGATGACCAGTTCGTCACGGTGGGCGAGGACTTCTACTCGTCGGACTACTACACCGACACGCTGCTCCGCTACTTCCGCGAACGCCACGCCGACCCGCAATCCGACCCCCAATTCAAGGACGACCGACCCTTCTTCGCCTACCTGCCCTTCCAGGCGCCGCACTGGCCGCTGCAGGCCCCGGCGGAATCCGTCGCCCGCTATCGCGGCCGCTACGACGCCGGGCCGGACGCCCTGCGCGAGGAACGCCTGGCGGCCCTCAAGCGGCTTGGCCTGTGTCCGCCCGATGTCGCGGCGCATCCCGTCGTGGCCGACGGCGCCCCCGAGTGGGCGGACATGACCGCCGAGGAGCGCGCGCTGTCGGCCCGCACCATGGAGGTCTACGCCGCGATGGTGGACCGGATGGACTGGAACGTCGGCCGGGTGACCGATTACCTGGCCGAGACCGGCGAGCTCGACAACACGGTGATCATCTTCCTGTCGGACAACGGCGCCGAGGGCGCGATGGTCGAGGCCATGCCGCTGCGCGGCCCCGAGATCGTCGCGCGGATCGCCCGGCATTGCGACAACAGCCTCGACAACCTGGGCGGGCCCACCTCGTTCGTCTGGTACGGCCCGCGCTGGGCGCAAGCCGCGACCGCGCCGTCGCGTCTGCACAAGGCGTTCACCACCGAAGGCGGGATCCGGGTGGTGGGCTTCGTCACCTGGCCGGGCTTTGCACGGCAGGGGGAGATCGGCACGGCGTTCAGCACCGTCATGGACATCGCCCCGACGGTGCTGGAGCTGGCGGGCGCGCAACATCCGGGCACCGCCTACCGCGGGCGGGAAGTGGAACCCATGCGCGGCCGCTCGCTGGTGCCGTACCTGTCGCGGGATGGCGAGGCGGTGCACGACGCCGAAACCGGCACCGGCTGGGAGTTGTTCGGCCGCCGCGCCATTCGCCAGGGCGATTGGAAGGCGCTTTACCTGCCCGAACCCTACGGCCCGGGCGCCTGGCAGCTGTACGATCTGTCCCGCGATCCCGGGGAGCTCGACGACCAGGCCGCCGCGCGCCCCGAGAAGCTGGCCGAGTTGCTCGAGCTCTGGGACCGCTACGTCGAGGACAACGGCGTGCTCCTCGAGCCGACATCGGTTTTCGACATCGACCTGGGGACGCTCACCCGCGACCCGCAGCACCCCTAGCGCGCGAGCCGCCGGAGCGGCGACAACGCGGCGTCACCGGCCCGCAACCCGGATCGGCTATCTTCGGCTGGTGCGCACAGGGAAGGGGTGACGTGACGCCGGATATCGAAGCGGACGCAGGTACCGAGGGTTCGACGATGGCCCTGGTCGATCTCGACACGGTGTCAGCGACCAGGGAGACGCTGGAAGACTACACGCTGCGTTTCGCGCCGCGTACGTACCGAAGGTGGTCGGCCGCGGTGGTGGGCATTTCGGCGCTCGGTGGTATCGCCTACCTCGCCGACTTCGCGATCGGCGCCAACGTCGGGATCGCCTATGGCACGCGAAACGCGCTGTGCGGCATCGGCGTCTTCGCGGTCGTGATCTTCCTTACCGGTTTGCCGCTGGCCTATTACGCCGCGCGCTACAACATCGACCTGGACCTCATCACCCGCGGAAGCGGTTTCGGCTACTACGGCTCGGTGGTCACCAACGTGATCTTTGCGACGTTCACGTTCATCTTCTTCGCCCTCGAGGGCTCCATCATGGCGCAGGGACTCAAACTGGGCCTGAACCTTCCGCTGTGGCTCGGTTACGCGGCCTCCACACTGCTGATCTTCCCGCTCGTGATCTACGGCATGAAGGTCCTGTCGCAGCTGCAACTGTGGACCACGCCGCTGTGGCTCGTCCTGATGGTGTTGCCGTTCGTCTACCTGCTGGCCGGCCACCCGGATTCCATTGGCCGGTTCTTCGCGTACAGCGGCCGGGAGGGTAACGGCGACATGAACATCGGGTCGACCTTGTTGGCGGCCGGGGTGTGCCTGTCGCTCATCGCGCAGATCGCCGAGCAGATCGACTATCTGCGTTTCATGCCGCCCCGCACCCCGGCCAACGCACGGAGCTGGTGGGCCTGGATGCTGTTGGCCGGCCCCGGCTGGGTGCTGTTCGGGGCGGCCAAACAGATCATCGGGTTGTTCCTGGCGGTCTACCTGATTTCCGACGTTGCGGGCGCCACGTCGATCGCCGATCAGCCGGTGCACCAATTCCTGCTGGTCTACCGCAACTTCATGCCCGGGTGGCTTGCCCTGACACTCGCCGTGATCCTGGTGGTGCTCAGCCAGATCAAGATCAATGTGACGAATGCGTATTCGGGCTCGCTCGCGTGGACCAACTCGTTCACCCGCGTCACCAAGCGATACCCCGGCCGAGTGGTATTCCTCGCGGTCAACCTCGTCATCGCCCTGATCATGATGGAAGCCGACATGTTCGACGTCCTGAACACCATCCTCGGGTTCTACGCCAACTGCGGCATGGCATGGGTGGTGGCGGTGGCGTCCGACATCGTCGTCAACAAATACCTGCTCAAGCTCTCACCGAAGACGCCGGAGTTCCGCCGGGGCATGTTGTACGCGATCAATCCGGTCGGATTCGGGTCGCTGATCTTGGCTGCGGGGCTGTCGATCGTCGCCTTCTTCGGCGGTCTGGGCGGGGCGGTGCGGCCCTATTCTCCGCTGGTGGCCATCGTCGTCGCGTCGGTCATGCCGCCGATTCTTGCGATCGCGACCCGAGGCAAGTACTACCTGCGGCGCACGCATGACGGCATCGACCTGCCGATGCACGACGAATATGGCAACCCCTCGGCCGAGCAGCTGAAATGCCATGTCTGCCAGCACAACTACGAGCGGCCAGATGTCTTGGCCTGCGCAACCCACGACGCGCACGTCTGCTCACTGTGCCTGTCCACCGACAGGCTTGCCGATCACGTCCTGCCCGCCGACGCCTGACGTTCGTGGAGACGACCACGTGCGCGATCGTCGGCGGTGGCCCGGCCGGCATGGTCCTCGGCCTCCTGCTGGCCCGCGCCGGCGTGGAGGTCAGCCTGCTGGAAAAGCACGGCGATTTCCTGCGTGACTTCCGCGGCGACACGGTGCACCCGAGCACGATGCGCCTGCTCGACGAGCTCGGTTTGTGGGAGCGCTTCGCCGCCCTGCCGCACAGCGAAATCCGCAGGGCGACAATCGAAGTCAGCGGCCGCCCGGTGACCTACGTCGACTTCGGGCGGCTGCGCCAGCCACATCCGTTCATCGCGATGGTGCCGCAATGGGACCTGCTGAACCTGCTCGCCGACGCCGCGCGGGCCGAGTCGAGCTTCACCTTGCGGATGAACGCCGAGGTCACCGGGTTGCTGCGCGAGGGCGGCAAGGTCGTCGGGGTGCGCTATCGGGGACCCGACGGGCCCGGGGAATTGCGGGCCGAATTGACCGTGGCCTGCGACGGTCGGTGGTCGATCGCGCGCCGGGAAGCCCGGGCTGAGAGCCCCGCGCATACCCGGTGAAGTTCGACGTGTGGTGGTTCAGGCTGCCGCGCAGGGGAGACGCCGCCTACTCCTTCCTGCCGCGCGTCGGGCCGGGCAAGGCCCTGGCCGTCATCCCCCGCGAAGGCTATTACCAGATCGCCTACCTCGGTCCCAAGGGGACGGACGGGCAGTTGCGCGCGCGAGGGCATCGAGGCCTTCCGCCGGGACGTCGGCGCGTTACTGCCGGACATGACCGAGTCGGTGGCGGCACTGGCGTCGATGGACGACGTCAAGCACCTCGACGTCCGCGTGGATCGGCTGCGCCGCTGGCACGTCGACGGGTTGCTGTGCATCGGCGATGCGGCGCACGCGATGTCGCCGCTGGGAGGCGTCGGCATCAACCTCGCGGTGCAAGACGCCGTCGCCGCCGCGACGCTTGTTGGCCGAGCCCGTTGCGCCGGCGCCGCGTCACCGGCCGCCGACCTGGCGCGGGTGCGCCGCCGTCGGCTGTTTCCCACCGCGCTGACCCAGGCGGTGCAGCGGGTGCTGCACAGGGGCTTGCTCGGGCCGCTGCTTCGGGGCGAGGACCCCACCCCTCCGGCGGCGGTGCTGGGCCTGGTCCGGCGGCTGCCGTGGCTGTCGGTCGTGCCGGCCTACTTCATCGGCGTCGGGGTCCGCCCTGAACACGCACCGGCGTTCGCCCGTCGAAGGGCCGGCCCGCCCCGATAAATCCCGCCCCGGTGGGTGAAGTGCTAGCCTCCTGACCGTGTCTGAGACCCCGCTGCGGATCGGCATCCTGGGTGCGGCCCGCATCGCGCCGCTGGCCCTCGTCGACCCGGCGAAGGACAACGACGACGTCGTGGTGGCCGCGGTGGCGGCGCGCGACGCTGCGCGGGCGCGGGCGTTCGCCGCCAAACATGGCATCGGGCGAGTGCACGACAGTTACGAGGCGCTGGTCGCCGACCCGGAGATCGACGCGGTCTACAACCCGCTGCCCAATGGTTTGCACGGCCGGTGGACGAGGGCCGCCGTGGCCGCCGGCAAGCACGTGCTGTGCGAAAAGCCGTTCACCGCCAATGCGGAGGAGGCCGGTGAGATCGCCGACCTGGTGGAGAACTCGGACCGGGTGGTGATGGAGGCCTTTCACTATCGCTACCACCCGCTGACCCTGCGGGTCGAGGAGATCATCGCGTCGGGCGAGCTGGGCAGGCTCATGCGGGTGGAAGCCGCGATGTGTTTCCCGTTGCCGAGGTTCTCCGACATCCGCTACGACTATTCGCTCGCCGGCGGCGCCACCATGGATGCCGGGCTGCTATGCGGTCCACATGGTCCGGACCTTCGGCGGTTCGACTCCCGAGGTGCTCTGGGCGCAGGCCAAATTGCGCGACCCGAAGATCGACCGCGCGATGGCTGCCGAAGTCGTCTTCGCCGAGGGCCACACCGGCCGGGTCAACTGCTCGATGTGGTCGTCGCAGCTGCTGCGGATGAGCGTTCGCGTGGTCGGGGAGCACGGCGAGGTGCGGGTTCTCAATCCCATACTGCCAAACCTGTTCCACCGGCTGGCGGTTCGTTCCCCCGACGGCAGGCGCGTCGAGCGGTTCTCCCGCCGACCCTCCTACGCGTATCAGCTCGATGCGTTCGCCGCGGCCGTGCTTCGGGGCGAACCGGTCAAGACCCCCCCGCGCGACGCGATCGAGAACATGACCGTCATCGACGCGATCTACCGCGCCGCCGGCCTGCCGCTGCGCTACCCGGGCTGAATGTCGGACAACAGCCGGCGCGCCGCCGTCACGCACGGGCGCAGGCGGTCGATCGGGCTCACCCCCGCCAGCGCCAGTGATCGTCTGGGCACCTCGATTTCGACGACGACGTCGGGGGGAAGCGCGGCGAGGATGTCCGGTAGCGGGAGTTCGCCCTCGCCGGGGACCATGCGCTCGAACATGGCTTCCTGCAGGTAGTTATCCATGCGCGGCCGCAGTGTGGTGTCGTTGAGCTGCGCGTAACCGATGCAATCGGGGTCGACGGCCGCGACGTCGGCGGCGGTGGACCCGGACCGCACCAGGTGCATGGTGTCGATCAAGATGCGCAAGTCGGGTCGCCCCACGTGTTCGCGGGCGGCCTGCGCGGTGGCCAGGTCGCCGATGGACAACCCGGGCGCCGGCTCGACGACAGTCTGGATTCCGCGCTGCGCGGCCAGTTCTGTGAGGGCCGCCAACTGGTCGAAGGTGCGGCCCAGATCCCGGTCGAGGCTGACGGTGTTGATGCGGGGAGCGCCGAGCTCGGCCAGGGTGTCGAGATCCCCGGCGAACCGTTGGACGTCGGCGTCGCGCAGCACCAGAAACCCGTCACCGAGGCTGATGCTCACTCCGCGGTCGTCCATGGCGGCCAGCATGGCGCGCCGCAACCCGGGGTCGTCCTTCAGCGAGAACGGGGCATAGTCGAGCGGGATCAAGGGCGCGCCCTGTGTCACGGTCGACATGTACCGGCAGCCCAGGTCCGCGGTGAGATGCACGAATTCCACAGGCGGAAGGCCGAATCCGCCCAGGAAGCCGATGGCCAGGCGATCGAACTCGTTGCTCATCGGCACGGCCTCCCGTCGAACGTTTGAGGTCAGGGTAAGTGACAGCCGCGCCGATCGGTATTGCGGCCAAAAACACTACAAATATAGAGTGAGGTCCCGGTCGGAGATCACGGAAGTGCGATGGACAAACGACGCAAGCCCAACCCGGCGGAACGCCGCCGGGACCTGTGCGATGCCGCCATCCGGCTATTGGCCGACGACGGGGCCAAGGGGCTGAGCCATCTGAAGGTGGACCGCAGGGCCGGGGTGCCCGACGGCACCACCTCCTTCTACTTCCGCACCCGCTCGGCGCTGCTGCGCGCCGTGGCCGAACGGCTCGCGGAGCTCGACCTCGCCGACCTGCAGTCGGTCGCGGACAGCTCCGATGCTCCCGGTGCCGCGCCGTCGCGGCTGTCGCAGGTCGTCATTCAAGCGGGCACGCAGCCGCAGCTGTCGCGGACCAAGGCCAGATACGAATTGACGATGCAGGCCGCCCGCGACCCGGCGCTGGCCGCGATTCTTGAGCGGGCCACCGACGGGTTCACCAAACTGCACCGCGAGATTCTCGTGCAGCTGATGCCGCACGGCGCCGAGCTGGATCCGGCAGTGGTCGAGGACCTGAGCAACGTCACGCTGACATTCATCAACGGCCTGCTGCTCCGGTTCGCGCACGGCGACCGGGTCATCGACACTCCGGGGCAACTCGACGGCATCCTCTCGGCCATCGCGGCCGGGATCCTCAAGAGCCCGGAGAAAGGCCGGCTGACCGGGGACGGCGGCCGGCGTCACGCGGCCGCCTCCGGGTGAGCGCCCACCGGACGGGCCCGCGCGGGGTCTTGCCACGGCACCCGTCGTATGGTTCTCTACAACAATAGAGTGAGCTTATTCAAGCGCCGCGGGCGAACGGCAGCCTTAGGCAGGACGTACAAAAGTGTCCGGGTCTGCGGGTCACCGTAACTGGCGGCGGTAGGAGGATTCTGGTGACGACGAGCACCGACAGCGATGTTCATTTCGACCCATACGACGTCGAGCTGATCGCCGACCCGTATCCGATGTTCAAGCGCCTGCGGGACGAGGCGCCTCTCTACTACAACGCCGAATACGACTTCTTCGCGCTGAGCCGATTCGCCGATGTCAACACGGCGCTGGTTGACGTCGGCACTTACAGCTCCGCTCGCGGCGTGATCCTGGAGTTGATCAAGGCCAACCTCGAAATCCCTTCGGGCATGCTGATCTTCGAGGACCCGCCGATCCACGACGTGCACCGCAAGCTGTTGTCGCGGATGTTCACTCCCCGCAAAATTGCCGCGCTCGAGCCGTTGATCCGCAATTTCTGCGCCGAGGCGCTGGATCCGTTCGTGGGTACGGGCCGATTCGACTTCGTGACCGACTTGGGAGCGATCATGCCGATGAAGGTCATCAGCATGCTGCTCGGCATTCCCGAAGACGACCAGGAAATGGTCAGGGATCGCGTCAATGCCCAGCTTCGCACGGAGGCCGGCAAACCCATGGAGCACTCGCAGGGCTTGTCCGTCGGGGAACAGTTCGAGGCCTACATCGACTGGCGGGCCGAGCACCCCTCTGACGACATCATGACCGAACTGCTCAACGTCGAGTTCGTCGACGAGACCGGCACCACGAGGAGGCTCACGCGCCAGGAAATACTCGTGTACCTCAACGTGGTGGCCGGAGCGGGAAACGAGACGACGACGCGGCTGATCGGTTGGGCCGGAAAGGTTCTCGCCGAGCATCCGGACCAGCGTCGCGAGCTCGTCGACAATCCCGCGCTGATCCCGCAGGCGATCGAGGAGTTGCTGCGCTTCGAGCCGCCCGCACCCCACATGGCGCGGTACGTGACACGAGATGTCAGCCTCTACGACCAGACGGTGCCCGAGGGCAGCGTGATGATGATGCTGCTCGGAGCGGCGTGCCGCGACGAGCGCCAGTTCGGCCCCGACGCGAGTGAATTCAACATCCATCGCCCCCCGCGCCCGCACCTCACGTTCAGCGTCGGCGCCCACTTCTGCCTCGGCTCCGCGCTGGCGCGGCTGGAAGGGCGCGTCGCGCTGGAAGAGATCTTGAAGCGCTTTCCCGAGTGGGAGGTCGACCTGAGCAAGGCCACGCTGAGCCCGACGTCGACGGTTCGGGGTTGGGAGTCTCTTCCGGCGCTGGTGCCGTGATGGCCGGCCGGGCGGAGGGCCGGGTCAAGGGCAAGGTCGCGTTCGTCACCGGCGCCGCGCGAGGCCAGGGCCGCAGTCACGCGGTGCTCTTGGCCCAGGAGGGCGCCGACATCATCGCCGTCGACGTCTGCGGGCCGATCGAAAACCTGGCCTACCCGCACTCGACGCCCGAAGAGCTGGCCGAGACCGCCGAATTGGTGCAGGCGCAGGGGCGTCGAATCGTGACCGCGCAAGTAGACGTTCGCGACCACGAGGCGCTGAAATCCGCGGTGGACGGCGGTGTGGAACAGCTCGGCCGCCTGGACATCGTCGTCGCGAACGCGGGCGTGGGTACCGACGGCCGGAAGCTGCACAAGATCCGGGAGAACGTCTGGCAGGACATGATCGACATCAACCTCACCGGGGTGTGGCATACGGTCAAAGCCGCGGTCCCACACATCCTTTCGGGCGGCCGCGGCGGCTCGATCATTCTCACCAGCTCGGTCGGCGGGCGTAAGGCCTACCCGAACACCGGCCATTACATCGCGGCCAAGCACGGCGTCGTCGGCCTGATGCGTGCGTTCGCGGTCGAATTGGGTCAACACATGATCCGCGTCAATACCGTGCTGCCCAGTCAGGTCAGCACCACGATGGTGATGAATGACCAGACCTACCGGCTGTTCCGCCCGGACTTGGCCGACCCCGGCCCCGACGACTTCGCCCCGATCTCGCAGATGATGCACACCCTGCCGGTGCCCTGGGTGGAGCCCGTGGACGTCAGCAACGCCGTCCTGTTCCTCGCCTCTGACGAATCGCGTTACGTCACAGGCGTTTCCTTGCCCGTCGACGCGGGCGCTTTGCTCAAGTAACGAAGGGGAAAGACCATGCCCGAATACGACTACGAAAAGCTGAAGAAAGAAGCCGAGCAGTTCATCAAGTTCGAGAAGGACAAGAAGAACCGGATCGCCTACATCACCTTTGATCGCCCCGACGCGCAAAACGCCACCACGTTGGGGATGCGGCAGAACTACGCCGACCTCATCCACAAGTGCAACGTGGACGACGACGTCAAGGTGGTGGTGATCCGCGGCGAGGGCGAGGATTTCGGCAGCGGCGGCGACCTACCCGAGCAGCGCCCGATGCTGGAGAACCCGGGGCTGCCGTTGCATCACGAACTTGCCATCAACGACGACGACGTGAAGTACCCGCCGGGCGGGTCGTACCGCTACCTGTCCACCGTGACGGACTTCTACGCCAAGGCCCGCGCGGGGAACCGACCCCTGCAGGAACTGCGCAAAATCAGCATCATCGAGGCCAAGGGCTACTGCTACGGGTGGCACTTCTACCAAGCCGGCGACGCCGATCTGGTGGTGTCCTCCGACGACGCCCTGTTCGGTCATCCGGCGTTCCGCTACGTCGGCTGGGGGCCGCGGCTGTGGTGGTGGGCGGAGACGATGGGGCTGCGGAAGTTCTCCGAAATGTTGTTCACCGGGCGGCCGTTCACCGCCAAAGAGATGTACGAGTGCGGGTTCGTCAACAGCGTTGTGCCGCGGGAGAAGCTGGAGGCCGAGACCCTGAAGTATGCGATGGCATGCTCTAAGTCGCGCCCGACCGACACGGTCGCCGTGCAGAAGACCTTTCTCGAGCTCTATAAGCAGCACAAGGGCGAGTACTTCGGCAGCCTGCTGACCGGCATGGTCGAGGGCATGCTGCCGATGATCCAAAACGACGCGGAAGAGGTCGACCTCACCGAGGGCACCTTCGAAAAGGGCCTCAACAATGTGGTCAAGGACAACGACATGAACTTCCCGCCGGAGTGGCGCCTCAGTCGCTCGGGGCGCGCGAAGCCCTGACCGCGTTGGGAGGGCTGGCATGTCGGCGCTGACCGGCATCAGGGTCGTCGAGTTAGCCGGGTCTGTCGCGGGAGAGTACTGCGGTAAGCTGCTCGCCGACTTCGGCGCCGAGGTCATCAAGGTCGAGGCGCCCGGGCGCGGGAGCCCAACTCGGGCAATGGCACCCATCCTCGGGCCCGGCTGTGAAGGCAGCGCGCTGTTCGCCTACCTGAACACGAACAAGCGTTCCGTCGCGCTGGATGTCACCTCGGCGACCGGTGCCGAGCGGCTGCACGAGCTGATCGCCACCGCGGACGCGGTGGTGGAAGACCGGGCCATCGGGTGCGCCGGCCGACACCCAGCTGTGGTCTTCTGCTCGATCACGCCCTACGGCCGCGACGGCGACGGCCGAGTGCGGCGACGCCAAGAGCCTCAACGTGTTGCACGCCAGCGGCTGGGGATATCACACCCCCAGCCATGCCGATCCGGCCAGACCGCCGTTGCAGGGCCCGGGCCGGTTCCTCGCGGACTACGAGGCGGGGTTGGATGCGGCGCTGTGCGTCGCATCGTCGCTGTTCGCCAGGCTGCGCAGCGGCCGCGGCCAGTGCATCGACATTTCGCAGCAGGCCGTACTGGTATCGCGCGCGGACTGCATCGTGGGCCGGTTCATCACCGGCGAGGTCGAGCCCTTGGGCGAGCGGGGCGACTACGATCAGGCCGGCCCCGCGGCCTTCTTCGCCTGCGCCGACGGCTTCGTCTACCTGTACATGACCAGCCGCGCGCACTGGCGCGGCCTGAAAGAGCTGATGGGGCATCCCGATTGGCTCGACGCCTTCGAGGACGACTGGCTGGAGTTTTCGGTCACGCCGGACAAGGTCGCGGCGTTTCAGCGGGGTTTCGCCGGGTGGGTCGGCGGCCTGGCCAAGGACGCCGCGTCCGACGCCGCGCAGCGGCTGGGCGTGCCGCTGGTGCCGGTGAACGGCGCGGTGGATCTGCACCATTCGCCGCAGTACCGCCACCGCGGCTTCTTCCGCCAGGTGCGGCACCCGGTGCTCGGGGAGGCACCATATCCCACCGTGCCATACACGTTCAGCGCCTCACCGGCTCGAATCACGTCCGCCGCACCCGCGCTCGGTCAGGACACCGCCGCGGTGATGGACAGCCTCGACAGACCGCGCCTGCCGCTGAGCGTCAAGTCGGCGCAACTCAAGCCGCCCCGCGATCCGCGCGGCGGCCCGTTGCAAGGCGTGCGTGTCGTCGAACTCACCAAAGTGTGGGCGGGACCCTACGCCGGCAAGCTGCTGGCCCTGCTGGGCGCGGAAGTCATCAAGGTCGAAACCGCTTCCGCGCCGGAGGAAATGCGCGCCTACGGTGGCACCGACATCAATCACGCGCCCTATTTCCTGAGCATCAATCCCGAGATTCTCAGCGTCGACCTCGACATCAAATCGGCCCAGGGCATGGCCCGGCTGCGCGAACTGATCGCCCGCAGCGACATCGTCATCAACAACCTGCGCCCGGGCGCGATGGAGCGGCAGGGCCTCGGATACGCGGACCTCGCGGCGATCAAGCCGGACATCATCTCGGTGTCGATCAAGATGTGGGGCAACGACGGACCACTGGGTCACCAAACCGGCTACGCGCCATGCTTCGCCGCGCTGGCCGGGCTCGCGTCGTTGGTCGGCTACCCGGGTGGTCCGCCGCTCGGGATGAGCATGCGCTACGGGGATTCGACGGTCGGCGCGGCGGCCGCCTACGCCGCCGTCGTCGCCCTGCTGCACCGCGAGTTCACCGGCGCGGGCCAGTTCGTCGACCTGTCGGCCGTCGAAACCCTGTCCACCATGATCGGGGACTGCCTGGTCGAGCAGGGCCTGACCGGGGTGCCGCTCGGCCCGAACGGCAACCGCCACCCCGAGCTGTGCCCACACGGCTGCTATCCGTGTGCGGACGGCCGCTGGGTCGCCGTGGCCGTGGCCGACGACGCGCAGTGGCGTCGGTTCTGCGAGGTGCTCGGCGCCCCGCAACTCGCCGTTGATCGCCGCTACGCCACGATGGCGGGCCGACAGCGGCACGCCGAGGCGCTCGACACCGACGTCGCCGCACTCACCCGCGACGTCGATGCCGAGTTCCTCGCTCAGCGCCTACGGGAAGCGGGGGTGGCGGCGAACAAGAGCGCCACGGCGCTCGACGTGATGGGCGATCGACGACTGTGGGACCGCGGCCTGTACCGCTTCGTCACCGACCACCGCGAAGGGCAGCGCCCGATCGTGGGACCGTCGTGGCGGATGACGCGCGATCCGGCGCGCATCGCTCGCGGCGCGCCGGATTTGGGCGAGGACACCGACTACGTCATGCACGAGATCCTGGGTGCGCGATCGGCGACGGGGGGCAGGGCATGACGACGCCGCTGGCGAGGACAGTCGCGCTGGTGACCGGGGCCAGCAGCGGCATCGGCGCGGCCACCGCGAAAGCGCTGGCCGCACAAGGGGCCACGGTGGCGCTCCTCGCCCGGCGCGCCGACCGGCTCGCCGGGCTGCAGGCCGACATCGAATCCGCCGGGGGAACGCGCGCTGGCGCTGGCCGCCGACGTCACCGACGCCGACGGGGTGGCGGCCGCTGTGCAGCGAACGGTCGCGGAACTCGGGCGCCTCGACATCGTCGTCAACAACGCGGGCCTGATGCAATCCGGCCCCGCCGCCGAGGCCAGCCTGCAGGACTGGGACGACATGGTGGCCGTCAACGTGCTGGGCGTCCTCTACGTCACCCGGGCGGCGCTGCCGCACCTGATCGACGCCGCCGCCGACTCGCGGCGGGGGGTCGCCGATCTCGTCACCATCAGTTCGACCGCCGGCTGGGTGGCCCGGCCCAACACCGCCGTCTACTCGCTGACCAAGTTCGGGGTCAACGCATTCAGCGAAGGCATTCGCCAGGAGGTGCTCGGCAAGCGGGTGCGCGTCGGCGTCGTGGGCCCCGGAACGGTGGACACGGAAATCTTCAGTCATCTGCACGCCGCCTCACGCGAGGCTTTCGAACGCCAGACCGCTGACATGGTCAAGTTGCTGCCGGAGGACATCGCCGACGCGGTGCTGTTCATGGTGACCCGCGAGCGCCGGGTGGCCGTCAACCACATGTTGGTGCGAGCGGCCGAACAGACGTGGTGAGCGACGCCCATCCGCGCGACCGGTGGGCCGTCGGCGACCGGTACGGGTTGGCGTTCCCGGCCGATCCCGCCGCGCTGCGCGACGCCGGCGAACGGTTCCTCACGGAGGCGTTCCGGATGTCGGGCGCGTTGCGGGACAACGCCGTCCGCCGCGTGACCAGCTTCAGCGAGGTAAACGGCGGCAGCACCGGACGCAAGGCCGTGCTGTCGGTCGAATACGAGCGGCCGCAGCCGGATCTGCACACCGACCTGTTCGTCAAGTTCTCCCGTGACTTCGACAACCCGGTCCGGGACGTCGGCAGAACCCAGATGGAACCGGAGGTGCGGTTCGCCGCGCTGTCGCACGCGGCGGAATTTCCCATCGCCGTGCCCAGCGTGCACTTCGCCGACTACCACCGCGCCAGCGGCACGGGGATACTGGTCACCGAGCGAATCCGTTTCGGCCACAACGGGATCGAACGCCAATACCACAAGTGCCTCGACTACGAGATGCCCGATCCGCCCGAGCACTACCGCGCGCTGCTGACCGCGCTGGCCGGCCTGGTCGGCGCGCAGCGCTGCGGGTGCCTGCCGCCCGACCTGGTCGCGCAGTTTCCGTTGGACATCGGCGCCGCGACGGTGGGGGACCGGGCACCGCTGCCCGCCGGCAAGCTGAATGGCCGCCTGACCCAACTGATCGACTTCACCGCGGCGCACCCCGGGCTGCTGCCCGTCGGCTCGCCGGAGTTCGCGGCGCGCCTGCGCGTGGACGTGCCTCGAGTCGCATCTCACGAAGCGGCGGTGCTGGACCAACTCGCCACCGACTCGGAGCACGTCGCGCTGTGCCACTGGAACGCCAACATCGACAACGCCTGGTTCTGGCGGGACGCCGGCGGCGTACTGCGGTGCGGCCTGATGGACTGGGGCTGCGTCGGCCAGATGAACCTGGGCATGGCCGTCTGGGGTGCACTGTCCGGCGCCGAAGCGCAGTTATGGGAACGGCACCTCGAAGAATTGCTGGGCTGGTTCGTCGCCGAAGTGCGTCGCTGCGGTGGGCCGGGTCTCGATCCTGACCGGCTCCTGCGGGACACGCTGCTCTACGCCGCGGCAATGGGCACCAGGTGGCTGCTGGACGTACCGGCGTTGATGCGCAAGCGATTCGGGGCCGCCATGCCCGACAACCACCGGGATCCGCGCATCCGGGACGACGAGAGCGTGCGCGCGCCGCTGCGGATGTTGGCAAACCTGCTGATCCTTTGGGAACGGTATCCGGTCGGGGACTGGCTGGATGCCGCCCTCGCCGAATGCGCGTCCCCGTAATCACCTGTGCCACTGCGGTTTCAGCCGTCGCACCGCGGCTCTCCGCGTCGGAGGGCGTCTTTGCCCACCTCCCCGCCGAAGTGGACCGGTTCACCCGGTATGCCGCCGACGCCGGTCGCGCCGACGATGCAGTGCGGTGTGTGAGAGGCCAACATGGCTAGCCCCCATCCCGTTCCCGCGCCTGCCTGGCAGTGAGATTGCCCAGGGTTAAGCGACTGGTTTGCCCCTGGTTTGCCACTGACCGATGCGGCCATGCCGCTCGGCGCCCGGTTTCGGCGTTTTGCCGGTAGCGGGAGGGGGTGGCGTTTGGTGGAAACGCCAAATGGGTGGTGGGACGGCGGTAGGCTGCTTCCGCGGAGGGTTCGGTGGTAGCCGGATTGGGAGGATGGCGATGTCGTATCTGGTGGCGGTCCCGGAGTTGATGACGTCGGCGGTGACGGATCTGTCGAACATTGGCGCGGCGCTGGCTGACGCGCACATGGCCGCTGCGGCCCCCACCACTTCCGTGCTGGCCGCAGCGGAGGACGAGGTGTCGGCGGCGATCGCCGCGCTGTTCGGTGCGCACGGCCAGACATATCAGGCGCTTGGCGCCCGGGCGTTGACGTTTCAGGAGCAGTTCGTCCAGCTCCTGGGCGACGGTGCGAGCAGGTATGCCAATGCCGAGGCCAATACAGTGCAGGCCTTGACGAGCGCGGCCCCTGGCTCCGCCCAGGCGATCGTGCCAGCCACCGTGTTGCGGTCGATCGAGGCGGCCGCCGCGGACCCGGCGCACATCAACGTTGGCCCGCTGAACACCGGGAGCTTGAACCTGGGTCTCGGGAACCTCGGCAGCGGCAACATCGGCTTGGGGAACAACGGCGACAACAACATCGGCATCGGGCTCACCGGCAGCGGCAACATCGGCTTGGGGAACAACGGCAATAACAACTTCGGCATCGCCAACACCGGCAATAACAACACGGCATCGCCAACACCGGCCACAACAACATCGGCATCGCCAACACCGGCGCCGGCAACATCGGCTTGTGGAGCACCGGCACCGGCAACACCGGCATCGGGTGGAACGGTGACTACGACACCGGCCTCATGACACCGCTGGGCTCGGGTACCCACAACAACGGCTGGTTCAACTCGGGCGACAGGAACACCGGTTTCTTCAACTCGGGAAACACCTCCGGTAGCCCCGTCCACGACCCGGCCAACAGCGGAGGCCACAACTTCGGTCTCTTCAACTCGGGCGGCGCCGAGCAGACGGCACCCGGCTCGCAGCTAACCCCCACCTACCTCCCCGGCACCGGCGAAAACCTCGGCTTGTTCAACGCCGGCTTCAACAACTGGGGCATATTGAACTCGGGCTACAACAACACCGGCATGGGCAACACCGGCTCCTTCAACACCGGGTGGTGGAACGCGGGCAGCTTCAACACCGGGTTCTTCAACCCGGGGAACATCAACACCGGTCTCTTCAACTCCCTCAACCTGAACACGGGCCTCGCCAACGTTGGCTTCTACCTCGGTACGGGCAACTCGGGCCTCGGGAACGCCGGCATCGGCAGCTCGGGCTTCTTCAACTCAGGCGACGGCAACACGGGTCTCTTCAATTGGGGCGGCGGTCCCAACTCGGGCTACTTCAACGGCGGTACCGGACAGTCGGGTTTCTTCAACATCCACGCATTTCACTGGCTGACACCCTTCAATCCGAATTACGGCTAATGCAATAGACGTTTCAGGCAGCCATGTGGATGGGGGATAGCGGCAATTTGTGCCGAACCGGGGAGGCAGGGTTCTCGCAGGAGCGGCGGAGCAAATCGCCTACATCGCAACGGGTTCGGCGACCATTGGTTCGACGACCGTCAGGTGGAAGGCGCGGCGCCACCATCCCACGATGGGCTGTCGGTGAGCAGCCGGGCTCCGTCGTCGGTGATCTGCACGGTGTCGCGGCGGAACACGGCGCCGACGCCCTCTTCCCACACGTAGGCAGTGACCGCCAGGACCATGCCGGCGGCGAGGGGTTCGTCCTCACCGGCGGCCGAAAGCGCTTCGGAGACGACCGGCGGATCGAAACCCAGCCCGAGCCCGTGCGCGACGGGCATCGGCGGCAGCGGCTCGCCCGCGGCGCGGTAGGCCGCGAGGAGGCCGGAGGCGGCGGCACCGGGACGGCAGGCGGCAATCATCTTGTCGAACAATGCGTCGGACCGCCGGAACAAACCGGCGGCAGATCGGCCGGCCGCACCGCCGGCCGGCCAGGTCCGACCCACCTCGGCCACGTAGCCGTCCGCCAAGGCGCCGGCCGCGAAGGCGACGAGGTCGCCGGCGCATACCTCATTGTGGTCGTCGGCCCGTCGCCACGGGTGTTCCCGCGACGTTATCCACGCCGCATCCTGGGTGGCCGGCGTGCTCACACCGCCCGTCGCCATGGCTTCCAGCACCGCCGCGGCCAGAGTTCGCTCGGACCTTCCCGCGCGCAATTCGGCCACGCCGGCGGCGATTCCGCGCTCGGCGACCCGCAGCGCCAGGCGCATCGCTTCGATCTCCTCCGGTGTCTTGATGCGGCGCGCCGCCCGCAGGGCCGGCTCCGCATCCACCAGTTCCGCCTTCGGAAAGGCCGTCGGCAGCAGTGCCGCGAATGTCGGTGTGATCGCGTCCGTTCCGACCCGTAGCGCGGTCGCCGCACCGTCGATGCGCTCGAGCACGCCGATGAGCGTGAGCGGGTTCCATGCCAACCCATAGAGGTGGTCGTGCCCGATCTCCTCCGGGACGCCCTCGTCGTCGGTGCTGTTGAGGTAGATGTCCCCCGTGTCGCGCACCAGGACGCAGACCGGGCCGAACGGTCGCGTCCCGGCTATCCACAACTGCGGGGCACCGGTGACGTAGCGCACGTTGGCTTGCCGGCCGAGCACCAGAATGTCGAGATCGTGCGCGTCCATTTGTTCCAGTGCCCGCTGCCGACGCCCCGCGCGCAATGCCGGTGCGTCGGGCACAATTTCAGTCGCCATAGGGGGAGTAGGGGTAGTCGGTGATCGGAGTGCAGCCGTCGTCGGTGATCACCACGATTTCTTCGCTGCGGTAGCCTCCGGTCCCGTCCTCCCACACCACGGGTTCCAACACCAACACCATGCCGGGCGCGAAGACGAAATTGTCGTCGAACTCCTCGCCTAGGTCGGTGCCGATCATCGGAGCTTCCGCGGGGTAGGTGCCGATGCCGTGGCCCAGGTAGAAGTGCGGTAGCCAGGGTTTACTTCCGCCGTTGGCGGCGATCGCCGCACGCGCGAGGTCGCCCGAGGTGGCCCCGGCCTTCGTCACCGCGAGCACGGCGTCCAGGATCGCCCGCCATCGATGGAACTGGTCTTGCTGCCGCGACGACGGCCGCTCGCCGACCAGCCACGTGCGGCCGAAGTCCGAGCAATATCCGGCGTAGCTGAGGCTGATGTCGGTCCACAGCACGTCGCCCGCGGCCAGCTCACGTTCGGTGGGCAGCAGCGGCAGCGCGAGATCGCCATGGGTCGTCCACACCCCGGCCTCGCGGGAACTCGGCATCACCTGCCAGATGGCCTCCAGCATGTTGGTCGTGGCACCCAGTTCAAACGCGCGCCGTACCAGGGTGGCCGACAGGTCGCTCTGCCGCGCGCCCGGCACCAACGCGTGCTGCACGTCCACCATGGCCCGTTCGGTGATGCGGCAGGCCCGACGCAGGCAGGCGATCTCGTCGCGCGTCTTGACCACTTGCGCTGCGCCGATCACCGCCGCCGCATCGGAGGGCGGGCCGGACGGGAACAGTGTGGCCGCCGACCGCCGCATCGCGCCGGTTAGCTCGTCGACCGCGACTGTCGCGCCCCGCGGGATCAGGTCGCCCAGCGCGCGAACGAACTCCGCTACGCCGCAGTCGAATTCGAGATACACCGGTCCGTGCAGGTGGTCGGCCGGGAGGGCAGGGTCGGTGGCCGCTCCACTGCGGAAAGGCAGGAACAGATGCGGGTGCTCGTCGTCGGCGAGCACCACCGCCACCGGCCGCTCCACGTGCGAGAGGCCCGCGTCGAGCAGGGGCCAGCTGGCACCGGTCGCGTAACCGACATGGCCGTTGAGCAACAGGATCAGCGCGTCAACCCCGTGGTCGGCCATCGCGGCCCGCAGCCGCGCGCCCACCTCCGAACGCATGCGGGCCCAGTCCGGCTCGTCCGGAATGTCGAGCCCGGAGTTGATCGAAGCGCCGCGCGCGGTGAGCGAGCCCGTCATCTAGACCCCCAGGAATTTCCGGACATTGCCGCTGACCACGCGCACGGCATTTTCCGGGCCGACGGCGTCGACCACCGCGGCCAGCGACCGTTCCGAGTAGCCGAAAGTGCTCTCGTTGTGCGGATAGTCGGACGACCACATCACCCTGTCGATCCCGATCTCCTCGATCTGGTCGAGACCCAAACCATCCACCATGAACGAGGCGCACATGTGGCTGTCCCAGTAATGACGGATGTTGTGTTCGGGGTGGTGCTTGAGCATGTGCCGGTAGGACGCCAGCACATGCTCGGCGTCTTGCAGCGCGGGCGGCACCCAGGCGATGCCGCCCTCGAACCACCCGACCCGCAGCCGGGGGTGCCGGTCGAGGATGCCGCCGAAGATGTACTTGGAGAACATCTCCCGGAACGAGTCGATGTTGACCATCATCGCGACGGCGACGCTGTTGACCTCGCTGGGACACTTCGGCTGGCTTTCGCCGATGTGGTGCGTGACCGGCAGCCCGGCGTCTTCGATCTCGTCCCATACCGCGCTCACCTCCGCGCTGGAGAAGTCGATGACGCGGCCATTGTCGTCGTTGCCGGGGTTCAGCGGCATCAGGAAAGTTTTGAGCCCCAGCGACTTCAGCTCGCTGCAGGGTGCGCCGGGCGCCGCGCGGATCCCACCAGTTGATCAAGCCGACGCCGTAACAGTGACCGTTCGATCGCTCCTGGACGCCGGCGATGTGTTCGTTGTAGATGCGGAATATCCGCTCGCGCAAGTCCTTGTCGGGGTAGTGGAACAGCGCCAGCACCGCATTGGGGAACACCAGTTCCTTGTCGACTCCGTCTTCGGCGAGTTCCCGGATGCGGGCGTCGACGTTGTTGCTGACGGCGCCCGGCAGATCGTCGTATTGCATCAGCACCGCGCTGAAGTCGCCGACCACCATCGACTGGCCCGGGCGGCCCAGCAAGTATGCGCCGTCCTCGTACCAGATGCGCGGCGCGTAGTCCTTGAGGTCGTCGGGAAACTGCTCGTAGAAGATGTCCTGCGCGACCGAGATGTGGTTGTCGGCCGAGAACACCTCGGTGCCGGCGGGCAGACCCGTGGTCGATTCCGCGGCGTGTCCCCGGCGGTGCTTCGGCGCACCGAGCACGCCGTCGGGATAAAGCGTTCGGGGGTGACTGGACATCATTGTTCCCTCACCATGTCACGGGAAGCTCGTAGAGGCCGTACGCCAGCGCGTCGTGTTTGAACGGAAGCTCCTCGAGCGGGACCGCGAGCCGCAACGTCGGGACGCGGCGCAGCAGCGTGGGCAGGACGATCTGTAGCTCCATGCGCGCCAGCTGCTGGCCCACGCACTGGTGGCGGCCGTACCCGAACCCGACGTGCGGCCCGTCCTCGCGGCGCAGGTCCAACCGCTCCGGATGCGGAAATTGGCGGGCATCCCAGTTCGCCGGCGCGACGTCGAGGATGATGCCCTCACCGGCCCGGATCGTCTGACCGCCCACCTCGATGTCCTCGACGGCGATGCGGCGCTGACCGGTCTGGATGATGCTCAGGTAGCGCATCAGCTCCTCGACCGCGGTGGCAACCGCCTTCGGGTCGTCGGCGTCGCGCAGCAGGGCCAACTGCTCGGGATGGTCGAGCAGCGCGGCGACGCTCAGGCTGATCATGTTCGCGGTGGTTTCGTGCCCGGCGATCAGCACCCCCGTCGCGAGCTGGGCGGCCTCGCGCACGCTCAGTTCTTCGGCGTTGACCCGCTCGGCGAGGTCGGAGACCAGGTCCTCCGACGGGCTGCCCATCTTGGCCCGGACCAGGTTGGCCAGGTACTTCGCCAGCGAGGCGGCGCCCTGCGCGGTGTCCTCCGCGGTGGCGTACCGGCCCATGCCGCGCTGGGCCTGTTCTTGGAAGAAGTCGGCGTCCTCGTAGGGCACCCCCAGGAGTTCGCTGATGACCAGCGAGGGGACGGGCAGCGCCACGGTGCTCACGACGTCGCCGGGCTTCGGCCCCGCCAGCAGGGCGTCGATGTGCTCGTCGGTGATTTTCTGCACTGCCGGCCGCAGCGCCTCGACACGCTTGAAGGTGAACGGTTTGGACAGCATTCGGCGGAAGCGAGTGTGTTCCTCGGCGTCGGAGGTGAACACCGAACGCGGCCGCGAATGCACCGTCGCCAGCATCCCCGCATTCCAGTGCGGATAGCCGGGCAGTCGATCGTCGACGCTGGCCCGCGAGTCGGTGAAAAGCGACCGGATCGCGTCGTATCCGTGGATCAGCCAGGGCGTGCTGCCGTCCCAGATCCGCACCCGGCTCAGTTGCCCGGTGGCGTTGGCCTCCAACACCTTTGGCGGCGGCGCGAACGGGCAACCCGGCTCCCGCGTCATCGGGAAGTCCGGGATTTCCGTCTGGGTGGATGCGTCGGTCATGATGCTCCTCAGGTTGGTCAGCGGCGTGCCGCGCCCACATGTACCGGTGCGCGCCAGAGCCCGACGATGGCGTCGATCAGGCCCTCGCCGGCGACCGGCCACGACGACCGCGACCGCGGCCCGCTTTCGGCCAGCGCCGCCTCGTGTTCGGCGCAGGTGTGCATGAGCAAGTTGCGGACCATCACAATGCGTTCCGAGCGCACGCGCCGGGGCAGGTCCGGCAGGCAGCGGTTGATGCCGTCGATCGTGCGCACCAGCATCGGTGAGGTGAGCGCGTCCCTGGTCACGACCTGGCGGTAGGTGGGGTCTGCCATCGCCTGGGCGGCGAACCGCGCGTACCAGCTGGGCGTGCCCAGGGCGGCCAGGTGTTCTGTCAGTGGGCGCACCAATGCCCCTACCCAGTCGCGCAATTCGTCCGAGTCGCCGACGTCGGCGAGCATCTGTGTCCGCAGGTCCTCGATCGGCTCGCGGTGCTTGCTCTCGATGGCACGCAGCAGGTCGGTCCGCGTCCCGAAGTGATAGCAGGCCGCGGCATTGTTGCCCTGCCCGGCCGCCTCGCTGATCTGCCGGTTGGACACCGCATACATGCCGCGCTCGGCGAACAACACCTCCGCGGCCGACAGAATCGCCTCGCGCGTGCTCGTCGAACGTGGGGAGCGGGCCATCCGCTCGGCGGTCATCGCCCCAGTGAACACCGACCATCGCGTTAAATCAAGCAATTTATTTAGGCCGCCGGGCCGGGTCGGGCCTCGCATCGAATCCCGCAGTCGTCACGACGATTTCACCCATCCGATGTCACCGCGGGTCGCGTGAACACTAGAGTCGTGCCATGAATCCGCTGCAGCGGGTGGCGCGAAACCCGACCGCATACCGCTGGGTTGTTCTGAACGGGAGTGCGATCGCCGAACGTTTGGAGGCGCTGCTGCGGTTCGTCAGCGGTGGGCGACTGGGCGTGCTGGACCTGCTGGGGCTTCGGAACGTCCAGATCACCACCTCCGGCCGCAAAACGGGGCTGGCCCGCACGGTGACCGTGCAGGACGTCCCCGTTGACGGGGGACTGCTGGTGGTCGGCTCCAACTGGGGACGCGAATGCCATCCGTCGTGGTCGGCGAACCTGATGGCCAGCGAACGGGTCACCGTGCGCAGGCGGGGGCATCGCTTTGTCGCGAAGGTTCGTTTGCTCACCGGGGACGAACGCGACCAGGCATGGGCCACCGCCGTGGCGCACTGGCCGAACTATCAACTGGCCCAGGAACGCGCGGGCGTCCGACGGTTCCGGCTGTTTCTTCTCACCCCGACGGCCTGACCGCACGGCGTCGAATTCCCGGTGTGCTCGCGACAGAGGCGGAGGCGGGGTGCGCCCCGTCCGTTAGTGTCCGCGGGCCTTTTCCAGCCGGGCTATCTCACCGCCCCACACCGACCGGGCGCCGGCATCGCCGATCCGGTAAATCTGGATCATCGACGCGACCCCGACGGCGAGCGTGACCACCATCATGATGACAGTCGTTGCCGCCCGGCGCTTTTCGGATCGTCGTTCCACGAAGCGCAGGACTACCAGTGCGATGGCCACGGCCAGCAGCGCAACGGAGAAGTAGATCATTTGGCTGCCCCGTTCGGCGTGCTCGCGCAGGATCGGGCTGGGGCTGACATGCAAGTCGTACAGCCACTGCCCGGCGGATGTGGTCAGCGGCGTCAACACCAGAGTGGCCGCGGCCATCATCAGCGTCAGCCACATCAACTGGCCACGCCGGGCGGCCGGCCACACTGCGCACAGAATCTCCAGGCCGCCGGTCAGCGGCGCCAGCACCACCATGAGGTGCAGGAGCAGGGCGTGAGCCGGCAGGCCGCCGATGATGTCCATAAAACTCCTCGCGGTGATGGGTGAGCCGGGTGGCGTTGCCCTCGCGACTTAGCCGCCAAGGCCCTTCTTGACGGCCGCGTCCTGCTTCTGGCCGACGTCGGTCACGAAGTCCGGGGGCGCGAGCATGTCGCGCGGGCCGTCGAATTCCAGCGTCACGAACGCTTTGCCCTCGGTGAACAGCAACAGCGTCACGCCCTTTGACCCGTCGGGGGAGTTGCCCAGCAAGGTGGTGCCGCCGGTGCCGACGCTGGACGGCTGCGTGGTGGGATTCTTGATGGCCGGCCCGCTTTTGGCGGCGTTCAACGCGTCCGTAGCCGCGGCAGGATCGGCGAGAACCAGAATGGTGTCTTTGATGACGCGACTGCCGTCATCGGTGCTGAACGTGGTGGCGGCACCCGGTTGCCCATTCGGATTGGCGGTCGGCGGGCTGCCCGTGAACGGTATCGGTGCGTCGATGTCGCTGGCCTGGATCAACAACCCGGCGTAGCCGCCCGGTTGCGCGGACGCCGACGACGTGGCGGGCGCCGAGCTGCTGCTGGTGGCCGTCCCCGTCGATTTCGACGTCGACGTCGACGGCGGGGCCGTCGACTTGCCGGCACAGCCGGTCACCGAGGCCGCCAGCGCCGCCGCCGCCAAACCGGCGACCGCAGTATGAGAAATCCTCATCGCATCGCGCTCCCATCCGGACCTGCGACACTCGCAGCCCGAAACGCACAGTACATCGCGTGGGAGCCGACGCGGGTCAGCGACCTGGCGGCGGCGGCGACTTATTCGAGGCGGTCGCGCAAGCAGCGCAGGGTGCTGGCCAGGATGCGAGAGACTTGCATCTGCGACACGCCGATTCGCTCCGCGATCTGGCTCTGCGTCATCGATTCGAAGAACCGCATGCGCAAGACGTCGCGTTCGCGCTGGGGGAGCCCGTCCACCAGCACGCGCACCGCCTCGCGGTTGGTGATGTGCTCGATCTGAGGGTCGATCTCACCGACCGCGTCCGCGACCAGCCGCGGGGTCCCGGAGCTGTCCGCACCGAGGGGTGCGTCCAGGGAATCCAGTCGATACGCATCCCCGGCGACGAGGCATTCGATGATCTCCTCGCGGCGAACTTCCAGCACCTGGGACAACTCGCCGGCGGTGGGCGCGCGTCCCAGCTTCTGCGCCAACTCGCCGGTTGTCCTGCTTATCTGGACGTGCAACTCGCGCAGGCGCCGCGGTACCCGCATGCCCCAGCTGTAGTCGCGGAAGTAACGGCGGACCTCGCCCATCATGGTGGGCACGGCGAACCCGATGAAGCTCGGGCCCTTTTCCGGGTCGAACCGGTTGACCGCGTTCATCAACCCCAGGCGCGCAACCTGGGTCAGGTCGTCGAGGCCCTCCCCGCGGCGGGCGAAGTGGCTGGCCACGTGGTCGGCCAGGGGCAGGCATCGGGCCACGATCCGCTCCCGTTGCCGCTTGTATTCGTGGGACTCGGCCGGCATCTGGCGCAGCGCCACGAACATCTCGAAAACGTCGTCGTAGGAATCGTCGGATTGGGTGCTCGCGGTGCGGGCGGAAGTCGGGCGGGTAATCACGTCGGTCATCGGCTAAAGCGTCTCCTCGGAGCCCGGCCTATCGGGTAAAGGCAGGCGCGCCAATGGAATTCCATTGGATCCCACTGAATCCCAGCTGGATCCCACTGAATCCCACTGATGCAGCACATGCCTTTGAGCCGTGCACGGCGCGCTGAGTGGTGGGCAACGACGCCTCCACTGCACCCGTGTCACAAGGTCGGGTTGGGTATCGGCAGCCCACGCGCCACCAAAGGGGAGAGGACTCGGTTCCTATCGCCGGAGCCCTTCCCAGCAGCCATGCGGCTGGCTGGCCGCTTTGAGCTAAACGGCGACAAGCCCTTAAAAGGGCCAGATCCTTAAAGGACCTACTGCGACTATACGCCTGTTGGCATGAAGCGGCGATCGGTGGCCCGGCATTCGTCGTCAGGCCTCGTAGGGCCGCGTCGCGGCAAAGCTCAAAGCTCTCGTCAGCTCCGGCTACCTGGCTCCTGGCCAACGTTTTCATCGTCCGCGCATCGCGCCCGTGGGGATTCGGCCGGGCACCCGGCCGCGCGGCAACGGTCGCTGATCCGGCGGCAGTTCTCATTTCCGTGTTCGCTGGGTACTGTCGGCTGATGTCGATCACCGCCGCCGAACGCACCGCCGCTGCGGCGCCCCCAAATCCCCTGGCCCGCAAAGCTTTCGGGTGCCGATGAGCGACGGGCTGCTGCTGGCCGGGCGCGGCGCGGTGGTCGCCGGCGGCAGCCGCGGGATCGGACGGGCCGTTGCCGAGCTGTTGGGTGGCCTCGGTGCGGGCGTGGTCGTCAACGGCCGTGATCCCGACGCGGCGGCGGACACCGTCGACGCAATCACGAATCTCGGGGGGCGCGCCACCGCGGTGGTCGGACCGGCCAACGACGGCCGTGTCGCCGGCGCCCTGGTCGACGAATGCCTGAGTGCGTTCGGTGCGCTGGACATCCTCATCAACTGCGCGGGGATCGCCGAGCCTGCCGGGTCGTCGATCTTGACCATCTCCCCCGAGGACTTCGACCGCCTCATCGGTGCTCACCTGGGCACCGCGTTTCACACCTGCCGCGCCGCGGCGCAGGTCATGGCCCGCCAAGGGCACGGGGCCATCATCAACACCGGCTCGGTGGCGTTCCTGGGCGACTACGGCGGCACCGGCTATCCCGCGGGCAAGGGCGCCGTCAACGCCTTGACCATGGCCGTCGCGGCCGAATTGAAGCCCTACGGCGTGCGGGCCAACGTGGTGTGCCCCGGCGCCCGGACCCGGCTCTCCACCGGGGCCGCGTACGAGAACCACATCCAGGACCTCCATCGCCGGGGGCTCCTCGACGAGATGACCATGCGTGCCTCGCTGGACAGTGCCCCGCCCGGCTACGTGGCCCCCGTCTACGCCTACCTCGCCAGCGACTTGGCCCGGAACGTGACGGGCCGCATCTTGGTCGCCGCGGGCGGCTTCGTGGGCAGCTTCGACCGGCCGACACCGCGACTCCTGGGATACCGCGGTCACCATGACTCCGAGCCCTGGTCGATCGGCGAGCTGCACCAGATGATCGCGACCGGGTGACGAACACCACCGACCCTCGACGGTGGGCCTACGCTATCCCACAACCGCAGGAGGTTGTTTGACGATGGAGCCCAATCCGCTCGACCCGGTCGCCAGCGAACGCCTGTCGCACGCCGCCAAGGTCTTCACCTCCGATCTCTCCATCAACGAGTTCGCCCTGTTACACGGGGCCGGATTCGAGCCGATCGAGCTCGTGATGGGTGTTTCGGTGTACCACGTGGGCTACCAGTTCACCGGAATCAGGCAGCAATCGGAGCTGCCGGTGCTGACCGAGGCGACTTACCGCGCGCGTTGGAACGCCATGTCGCGCATGCAGTCCGAGGCCGACTCGCTGGGTGCCGACGGGGTGGTCGGCGTCCGGCTCGACTGGCGCCATCAGGGCGAGGGCGAGCACCTCGAGTTCATCGCTGTCGGCACCGCCGTCCGCTACACCCCGAAGCCCGGGGCATACCGGCGGCCGAACGGGCAGGCGTTCACCAGCCACCTGTCCGGCCAGGACATGACCACCCTGCTGCGTTCCGGTTACGCGCCGGTCGCCTTCGTGATGGGCAACTGCGTCTTTCACGTCGCGGTGCAGGGGTTTCTGCGGACGCTCAGCCAGATGGGGCGCAACGCCGAGATGCCGCAGTGGACGCAGGGCAACTACCAGGCCCGCGAGCTGGCGATGTCACGCATGCAGAGCGAGGCGGAGCGCGATGGCGCAAACGGCATCGTGGGAGTGCAGTTCGCGATCTCCAATTACGCGTGGGGGCAGCACACCGTCGAGTTCTACTCCGCCGGAACCGCCGTGCGGCGCAGCGGCGATCCGCAGACGCTGACGCCGTCGTTCGTGCTGCCCCTCGATGACTGACGCACGACTGAGGCACGATGTGAACCGCGACTGATGACGGACTTCGATCACGAACGAGCCAGCCGCGCCGTCGGGGCCGCCCTGGCCGGTCCCGGCGGAGTGGGCCTGGTGGTGCGGGTGTTCTGCGGCGTTCCGGGGGTGGTGCTGACCCCGGCGCGGCGCGGCCTCTTCCGGTCACAGCCCGAGCGGGTCCAGATCGGCGACTGGCGCTACGAGGTCACCGCCGACGGGCGCCTCAGCGGCGCTCACGTCGTGAACGCCATCGTCCTGGCCGAGGAGGTGTTGCCGGCCGGCGCGGTCGGTCCGCACATCGCCCGCGCGCTCGGCCAACTGGTCACCAACTACGGTCCGACGATCATTCCGCACGTGGACGCGGCGCTCGAGGTCCTGGAAGCCGCGCCTTCCTCCTGACCCCCGACTGACCTCTGACCCGATCGCGCCACTCACTCCCCGGCCTGCGACCGCGTCTGATCGGTGCCCACCACCCACCGGTGGAAACGCCACCTGCCGTCCTGCTTGACCGCGGTGAAGTCGTAGCGGCCGGTCAGGTCTGCGCTGGGCCGGCCGCCGTCCTTGATCGCGAAAACCTGGTAGTAGCACTGCCCGGTCGCTTCATTCGCCGTTTGGCTGGAGAACCAGAACGAGTTCAGCGCGTGCCGCCGCTGGTTGTTCTCGGCCTTGAACGCCGCTTTCCGGGCCGCGAGCAGACTCATCACCGTCTCGATGTCGTCCGACAGCCGTCTCGCCTTCGTGCAGCAGGACGAGCCGAGGTGACTCGGTGAACAACGCCCGGAATTCCTCCAGCCGATCCTCGTCGTAGCTGTGGGCGTAGGCGCCGAACAGGTTGATGATCGCCAATCGGTCGGCGACGTCGAAATCAACGCTGCCCGCGTGCACTCCTCACCCCCTCAACTAGAGGTGACCGACGGTGAAGTCGGCCGCCTGATCGACCATTCCCGCTTCCACGTACCGACGATGCGCGGTGGGGTCCACACCGCCGCCGCCGGTGCAGACGGGGTCTCCCGGCACACACAGCTCGATGGTCTTCGGCGCGTACAACGGGCCGACCGTTACCGGCGGCTCGTTGAGGATGCCCATGAACTGGCTGGACGGCTTGCCGAACAGCGTCACCGCGGCGACGTGGTTGGCGACCTCTGGCGGCATCGGCTGGAGCGGCTGCACGAGGTGGGCTCCGTCCGGGACAGCGTTCTCGGTCACGAATCCCATCACCGCCGCCCCCTGCGAGTACCCGCCCAGCACCATCCGAGTCCTGGGGCAGGTGACCGCCATGTGCTCGACATGGGTGCCCGCGTCGGCGATGCCGTCGACCGCCGTCGGGAAGTCGGTGGTCGCCGGATAGTTGACCGGATACACACCGATCGACTTGGCGCCGACATGCGAGCGGAGCGAGTCGACGAAACTCTGGCCGACGCGCCCCACACCGGGAGGCTCGGCGGTACCGCGGGCGAACACCACCTCCACGTCGGGGCACGGTGCGGCGGACGCGGACGGGACGGGTGCGCTGCAGCAGCACCGGCAAGGGCGCTACCCCGAAACAGAGGAGGGCCCAGAGGAGACCGTTGAGGGAACGTCGCTGCACACGCGAAATCTTGTCACAGGGCGATCACGGTCGCGCGGCACGCGCGTGGCGCCTCCACTCAGCCACGGGGCCGGTGCAGCAGGGCGCGGCCCGAGTGCAGGATGCCGCGGAACGTGTACACGGCGGCCACGATGCAGAGCAGGATGAGCAGGACGAACATCGGCAGCCAGTTGCTCCGGCTGTGATTGACGTCCCACCAGATCACGGTGAACAACAGGACGCAAAGCAACAGCACTATGTCGCGCCAGTTGCCCCGATAGGACAGGGCGGCAATGCGCAGTGCGCGGCTCCGGTCGGATGCCTCGACGAGATCGTCGATGCGTTCGTCGATGGTGCGCTGTAGCTCGGCGCGCCTCTTGGTGGCGTCCGGCGGCAGCCGGTCCAGCAGCTCCATATCCTGTTTGATCAGCGCCCGATAGTCCGGAGCCCTGAATTGACCGGCGGCGATGGCCAGCATCGCGCCGCCGAAAACGGGTGCGCTGTTCAACGCCAGCTGTCCCAGACCCACCACGGTTGCTCCTAGGGTCGTCGTTTGTCGGCCCGTTGAGAGTCGGCTCGTTGAGAATCGCCTAACCGCGGGGCCGGATCAACTCCCTGCGCAAAGCGATATGCGCGCCTCTCAGGAGGCTTTGACGGGGCGCCGGCGCCCCTGCGGCTCGGGACCCCGCAACGGGTCCATCGCCCGCATGATCTGCGGGTAGGCGATCGCGGGTCCGATCCAGCGGGTGAGGTAGCGGCGCAGGTCGGCGCCGCCGCGCGGGGGCCGCCCGGGGTCGGCGAGGAAAGAGTGCAGTACCCGCAGGCAGAATTCGTTCAGTTCGTCCAGGCCGGACTCGTCGAAACCGTAACCCTCCCAGTCGATGTCGTAGCGGTGCAGCATGGACCTTCCGAACGCCAGGGCGGTGTCGGAGATGATGGAGACCTTTTTCCCGCCGCGTTGCCGCTGACTGAGTACGAATTCGACCTGGTTGTCCGAGGCCAGCTCCTCGATGGCGAAAGCCATGCCTTCGGTCATCGCCACGACCGGGTCGGTTATCCCGTCGAGGTGTTCGGCCATGTGGTCGAGGAATCCGTCGGCCGACCGCATCGCGGTGGCGACCAACAGCGCCTCGGTCCCCGGAAAGTAGCGGTAGACGGTCTGTCGTGTGACGCCCAGCGCCCGCGCCACATCGGCGATCCGCATCGCGGACCCGCGCTCCTCGATGATCCTGTCGGCGGCGTCGAGGATGCGCTCGATCGCCTCCTCGTCGGAGGCGGGCGTGTTCCCCGCCCAACCGTGGCTGCGCATGGTTCAGCGCACCGCGTGCCCGTAATCGATCAACCCCACGGCTGGATCATAGCGCCGGGAAGCGGGGCCCGGTCGCCGATGGCAATACGTTGTCGGCGGTATGTATGCTCACCAGGACTTTGCAGCGTGAGCGACCAGGAAGACAAACGATGCGCTACGACACGGTGATCGCGAACGGACGCTGGTTCGACGGAACCGGCGCGCCATCGGCTGTGCGGAACATCGGCCTGCGCGATGGCCGCGTCGCGACCATCGCCACCGGGCCGCTCGACGCAACGGGCGCGGACGTCATCGACGCGTCGGGCCAGTGGGTGATTCCGGGCATGATCGACATCCACACTCACTATGACATCGAAACTCTCTGCGCGCCATCGCTTTTGGAGTCGCTGCGGCACGGTGTGACGACGGTGATGTTGGGATCGTGTTCGCTGTCCACCGTGTATCTCGACAACGTCGACGCGGGCGACATCTTCGGCCGGGTCGAAGCCATCCCCAGGCGCTACGTCATCGAAACCCTCGACCGGGCGCGCTCGTGGAGCAATCCCGCGGAGTACGTGGCCGCGCTCGAGCGGCTCAACCTGGGCCCCAATGTCGCGGCGTTCATCGGGCATTCCGACCTGCGGACCGCGACCATGGGCCTGGACCGGGCGACCCGCAAGGGCGTCCGGCCATCTCCGGCGGAGCTGGCGCGCATGGAGGCGATGCTGAACGAGGCCCTTGACGAGGGATTCGTCGGGATGTCCTCGCAACAACTGCTTTTCGACAAGCTCGACGGCGACGTGTGCAGGTCACGCACCCTCCCGTCGACGTATGCGCGCCCCCGGGAACTGCGCCGCCTGAACGCGGTCCTGCGGCGGCGCGACAAGATCTTGCAGTCGGGCCCGGACATCAAGAACCCGCTGTCCGTCCTGTCGCAACTGCTGACATCTCTCGGAATCGGACGCCGCCGGCTGAAGACCAGCCTGCTCTCGGCCGCCGACATCAAGGCCCTGCCGCCGGTCATCCACCTGATGGAGGCGCTGGCCCGGATGGTCAATGCGCTGGGCGCCGACTTCCGCTGGCAGCATCTGCCGGTGCCGTTCGAGGTGTACGCCGACGGCATCTCGCTGGTGGTGTTCGAAGAGTTCGGCGCGGGCGCCGCGGCGCTGCACCTGCAGGACGAAGTGGCCCGCAACGAGCTGATGCGGGACGAGGAATACCGCCGCTGGTTCCGCGCGGACTACGACAAGAAGTTCGGGCCGCGGGTGTGGCACCGCGACTTCTTCGACGCCGAGATCGTGGCCTGCCCCGACCAATCCGTCGTGGGCAAGTCGTTCGGACAGGTCGGCCTGGACCGCGGCGGCCTGCACCCCGTCGACGCCTTTCTCGACCTGGTCGTGCAGTACGGCGATCAGTTACGTTGGCGCACAACCATTTCCAATCACCGACCGGAGCTGTTGAAAACCCTCGCGCAGAGCGACACCGTACAGATGGGGTTCTCCGACGCGGGCGCGCACCTGCGCAACATGGCGTTCTACAACTCCGGGCTGCGCCTGCTTCGGCACGTGCACGAGGCCGACCGGCGGGGCGCCCCGTTCATGTCGATCGAGCGCGCCGTGCACCGCCTGACGGGTGAGCTGGGCTCCTGGTACGGCATCGACGCGGGCACGCTGCGGGAAGGCGATCGTGCCGACATCGTCGTGCTCAATCCCGACAAGCTCGACGACTCGCTCGAGCGCTACGCCGAGCACCCCGTCGAGGCGTACGGCGGGTTGCCGCGGATGGTGAATCGCAACGACGACACCGTCAGCGCCGTGCTGGTCTCCGGGCGGCTCGCGTTCGGCGGGGGCAGGGCCGCACCCGCGCTCGGCACCGAAAAGCTCGGTCAGTTCCTGCGCGCCGGGCGCACGTCGGCCCCGAGGATGAGGTTGACGGCCTCGTCGAGCTGACCCGCGATCTCCGGAAAGCTGACGAACCGGGCCGTCATCAGCGCGCCGGCGAACGTCATCTGCAGGGTGGACTTCACCGCGCGAGGCCAGCCGGGCCCCAGCGCGGCGCCGATCCGCATCGACACCTCGGCGCCGATCTGCTCCCGCAGCGGTTTCACCGCCGGATCGTCGGCCATCAGAGCCGCGCCGCAGGCCGCGGTGAGGTTCGGCTCGTCGGCGACCGCCACGGCCATGTCCCGCATGGTCGCGCTGACCCGGGCGGTGGTCGCGTCGTTGACGTCGGTATGCAGCGGCAGCTCGCGCAGGAAGCGCAGGTACACGGCCGCGACGAGCGCGCTCTTCGAGGGGAAGTAGGTGTATGCGCTCGCCGGTGACACCCCGGCGCGAGTCGCGACCGCGCGCATCGTCAGTTTCGCGTACGGCGTTTCCCGCAGCTCCTCCAGCCCGGCGTCGAGGACATTGCGAATCGTCTGGCCCGGCCGGCGGTCCGACCGGCGGACCGCGCCGGCGCCTGCGGGGCCCGCCGGGGAAGCCGCCGTTTCAGACACCGGACCAGTGTAGAGAGGCGCAGGGCCCGGCGATCCGGGATCGGCCTTAAGGTTGCGCCTATGGCCGACCGGCGACGCTGGGATGAGCGGTACACGGCCCAGGGGCCGCCGCGGGTGAGTGAGGTTGGGCCCCCGGACATCCTGGCGCGCCACGCGAAGCTGTTTCCCGCCGGGGGAGAGGCTCTGGACCTGGCGTGCGGGCAGGGACGGGCGGCCGTCTGGCTCGCCCGGCGGGGGCTCGACGTGTGGGGATGGGACATCTCGCCGGTCGCCGTCGGTCAGGCGCGGGAACTGGCGCAGCGCGCCGGCGTCGGGGACCGCTGCCGCTTCGACGTCGCCGACCTGGACGACGGCCTGCCGCCGGGGCCTCCCGCCGATGTCGTTCTCTGCCACAAGTTCCGGGACCAGCGCCTCTACCGCGCCCTCGTCGGGCGCCTGAAACCCGGCGGCGTGCTCGCCATCGTCGTGCTCAGCGAAGTCGGAGCGGCGCCGGGGCCGTTCCGCGCCGCGGCCGGCGAATTACCGGCCGCGTTCGCCGATCTCGATCCGCTCGCCGCCGGCGAGGGTCGGGGGCACGCCTGGCTGCTGGCACGCCGGTGAACGTCGCGCGTAAGGTCTCGCGCATGGAGCGTCGCGTGCTCGAAGCGGTCATCTACGAACGCGAACCGCCGATCGCGCGGATCATCCTGAACCGGCCGGAGAAGGCCAACACCAAGGATGCGGTGCTGGTCGAGGAGGTCGACGGGTGCCTGCACGAGGCCGACCGCGACAACGAGATCAAGGTCGTCATCCTGAAGGCCAACGGCAAGGGCTTCTGCGGGGGACACGTGGCCCGCTGGGGCCCCGACGAAAACCCCTACCCGGATTTCGGGAACACGTTCGAGGGCCTGTACAAGGGGACCGCCGACCTGTTTCTGTGGCCGACGCTGTACCTGTGGGAATTTCCCAAGCCGACGATCTCGCAGATCCATGGCTACTGCATGGGCGGAGGCATCTATCTTGGCCTGCTGACCGACTTCTGCGTGGCGTCGGACGACGCGTACTTCCAGATGCCGCTCGCCCAGAGCCTCGGCGAGCCGGGCGGCCACACCATGATCGAGCCGTGGCTGCTGATGAACTGGCACCGCACCATGGACTGGCTGCTGCTGGCGCCGACGCTGTCCGCCCAGCAGGCCCTCGACTGGGGTTTGCTCAACAGGGTGGTGCCCCGCGAAGACCTCGAAGACACCGTCGAGGAGATGGCGCGCAAGATCGCGCAGATCCCGTTGACCACCCTGATGGCGGTGAAGAACAACGTGAAGCGCGCGTGGGAATTGATGGGCATGCGGGTGCACCTGCAGGTCAGCCACATCTTGACCAACATGGTCGGCGCCGCGTCCGACGTGCAGGCGCGGCGCGACGAGCTCAAGCGGTCCGGGATGAAGCCGCGCGAATTCGTCGAGCGCGACGAAAAGGACGATCCGCCAACGTGAAGCTGGCTTCACGTTCGACGCCGAGCGTGACACCAGCGTCACGCTCGGCGAGGACCGCGCAGGACTAACGGCTCATCTCGCCGGCGACCCGGCGGCCCGCGGCGTGCCGGGCGGCGACGTAGCCGAACACCATCGAGCTGGCGATGCTGGCGCCGGCGCCCGGGTACGTCCGCCCCATCACGGTCGCGGTGGTGTTGCCGGTGGCGTACAGACCCGCGATCACGCGGCCCTGCTCGTCGAGGACCTGTGCGTGTTCGTTGGTGATGACGCCGCCGCACGTCCCGACGTCGGCGGGGAACACGCGTGTCGCGTAGTAGGGCGCACGGTCCAGCGGGCCGACCGCGGCGTTGGGCCGATGGCCCGGGTCGCCGAGGCAGTCGTTGTACGCCGACTGCCCCCGGCCGAAGTCCGGGTCCAGGCCCTTGGCGGCGAACGCGTTGAACCGCTCGATCGTCCGGGCCAGCTCCGCGGCGGGCAGGTCGATCTGGCCGGCGAGGTCCGCGATGGTCTCGCCCCGCTTGACCGCGCCGCTCTCGAGCAGTGCGGGCGGCAGCTGTTGGTCTCTCCTGAGGGGTTTGAGTGGATTGGTGCTGGTGACGTACCGGCGGACGTAGCCGTCGTCGAAGACCATCCAGCACGGCACCGCCTTGTTCGCGTACATCGCCTTGCCGACCTCGACGTAGGAGTTCGACTCGTTGCAGAACCGGCGGCCGGTCGAGTCGACGTAGATGGCGCCGGGCCGCTGCCGCCCCGACCCGAGGGACGCGGCGGCGGCCCCGCCGTTGGCGATGAACACCGAAGGCAGCCACCACGCCTCGTCGAGCAGGTCGGTCTTCGCGCCCAGCCGCATGGCCGCCTGCAGCACCTCACCGGTGTCCCCGGCGTTGGCGATCGACCACTGCGCCTCGTTCGGTTGGTCACCGCTGTACCGGCGGCGCATCTCCTTGTTGCGGCTGAACCCGCCCGCGGCCAGCAGCACCCCCTTGCGCGCCTCGACGTTCAGCGACGCCCCGTCGCGGCTGACGCGGACCCCGGCGACCCGTCCGTCTTCGACGATGAGGTCGGCCAGCGCCGCGTTCGTCCACAGCGGAGGGCGACCGTCGCTCAGATCCATCAGCGCCCTGAGCATCTGGGCGATCAGCGAGGCGCCGTTGGTCAGGATCGTCCGGCGGCCGACGCGCGCGGCCGCGGTGCGCAGGAAGACCCGGGTGGCGACGGCGAACGCGCGCGGGGAGCGGTTGAAGTACTGGACCGAGCGCAGCTCGTTGGTCAGCACCACGAACCCGTAGTTCTTGGCCAGCGGGGGCTGCACCTTGTCCCGCCAGTCGCCCAGCCGCGCCGCGTCGAAGGGGACCCCCTCGACGGCCCGGCCGGCTTCGTTGCCGCCCTTGTGATTCGGGTAGTAGTCGCTCCAACCGGCGCACCGGATCAGCCGGACCCCCTTGCGGACGAGGAAGTTGATCATCTCGTAGCCGGCGGTGAGGAACATCTCGCGCCGCTCGGACGAGGAGGCAGGGCCGACGTCGCCGACGACGTCGGCCAGGTAGGCCAGGCCGTCCTCGTGCGAGTCGCTGATGCCGTCGGCGCGCATCAACGGGTTGTTCGGCAGCCACACGATGCCGCCCGACAGTCCCGTGGATCCGCCGACCAGGGACTGCTTTTCGACGATGAGCGGTTCGAGCCCGCAGTCGACGGCGGCCAGCGCGGCCACCATGCCGCCCCCGCCGCTGCCCGCGATGACCAGGTCGACCGAGCGGTCCCACCGGGTGCTCATCGCGCCTCTTCCCGGGAGTCCGCCGAAAGTCCCAAGTCGGCGATCGGGACGTCGATGGTGGTGTTGGTCTTGTGGATCGCGGGGACGAGCGCGTCGTGGGGCAGGCCGGCCAGGAACCCGTCGACGACGCGTTCGAAATTGGAGATGAGCCCCTCGATGCGGTCCGACAGCCGCATGTACTCGAAACCCCTGGAGTGCAGGCCCTTTTGCTGGCGGGGCAGGTTGGAGAAGTCCTGGGCGGGGATGGGCGGCCAGCGCGGGTCGTCGGGGGCCATGGGTTGCGGGGGCGTCGGCCTGCCGGCGGAAACGTCATCGGGAAGGCGCGTGAGCGACCAGATCTCGAACAGCGTCTCCTCGGGGCCGAGCGGACGGACCCGGTAGGAGGACGCGCTGCTGTAGGTCGGCAGGATGAAGTAGTGCGGGAAGCAGAACCCGATCGCGTCCGTGATGCCCTGCCGGGCAAGCTCGTTCAGGTCGGGCATCTGGCTGCCGCGGGCGCGATGCCAGCCGACGACCGCGTCGTTGAGGGCGCCGCGCCAGGCCGCCAACGCCTCGGCGGGGTCCGGCGGCAGCTCCATGGTTTGCAGGCTCTCCGCGACGCGGATGTCGTTCTCGTGGGTCATGCCGCCCATGCCGGCACCGAGCGTGCGCATGAAGTACAGGCTGCTCGCGACGACGGGATGCACGGGACCCGGGTGAGGGGCCGGGGGTGCAGCGGCCTGCGCGGAGGGCAGCAGCTGGGGGTGCGTCTGCGGGACGTGGTAGCCCTCCATGAACGCCCCCATCGCCAGCTTCCAGTTCACCGGGAGCCGGCACGATTGCCACCACTCGACGCGCAGCGATTCGACCTTCCAGGCGTCGTAGATCGATGCGAACGGCTCCAGGCAGTCCCGCAGCGCGGGTGCGCCGTCATCGAGGTTGATCCACGCGCACCCGCCCCAAAGCTCGCACCGGACCGCAACGAGCTCGAGATCCGCCGGGCGCTTGTTGTCCTCGGCGAACACCTCCGGTCGCAGCACAAAGGTGTTGTGTCCGTCGATGCCCCAGCACCATCCGTGGAAGGGACAGACGAAGGCGCGGCGGCTGCCGTTGCCCTCCACCAGCTTTACGCCGCGATGCCGGCACGCGTTGTAATACGCCCGCACGAGCCGGTCGTCGACCCGGACCACGATGATGGACTGGTCGAGGATCTCGTACTCGACGTAATCGCCCGGCGCGGGAATCTCCTCGAGACGGCAGGCCATCTGCCACACCCGCGGCCACAGCATCTCCGCTTCCCGCGCGTAGAACTCCGGGTCGTAATAGCGCTGTTTGGGAATCCGGTCCGCGGTCCGCACCGCCCAGGGCACCGGCGGCGGTGCGCCGTTGACATCGGCCGAGCCCGTCTCCGGGTTTCTTTTGGACGCCATTTACGCCATCCTTCGTCCGCTCACAGAATCCGCGACGCCCGTCCCTGCCAGTACCGTTCCCGGAGTCGCCTCTTGTACAGCTTCCCGTTCGGGTCCCGCGGCAGGTCGTCGAAATCGACAGTGCGGGGGCACTTGTAGCCGGCCAGGCGGCTTCGGCAGTACTCGATGAGCTCCGCCGCGAGGTCCGGGCCCGCCGCGACGCCGGCGACGGGTTGCACCACCGCCTTGACCTCCTCGCCGAACTCGTCGTTGGGGACGCCGAACACCGCCGCGTCGGCGAGCTTGGGATGCATCACCAGCAGGTTCTCCACCTCCTGCGGGTAGATGTTCACGCCGCCGGAGACGATCATGAACGTCGATCGGTCGGTGAGGTAGAGGTAACCGTCGCCGTCGACGTAGCCCATGTCGCCCAGGGAACGCCACCCGCGGTCGTTGGACACCGACGCCGTCTTGACCGGGTCCTTGAAGTACTCGAACGCGGGTCCGCCCTCGAAATACAGTTCGCCGGGCTCGCCGGGCGGGAGTTCGTTGCCGTCGCCACCCACCACGTGCACGGGGGACATCGGCCTGCCCACCGAACCGGGATGGGCCAACCACTCCTCGGGCCCGATCGTGGTGCCGGCGAATCCCTCGGTGCCGCCGTAGTATTCGTGGATGATGGGCCCGAACCAGGCCATCATCCGGTGCTTGACGTCGACGGGGCACGGGGCCGCCGCGTGGATCACGCACCGCAGGCTGGACACGTCATAGCGTTCCCGCACGGCCCGCGGCAGCTTGAGCATCCGCACGAACATCGTCGGCACGAACTGGGCGTGCGTGACTCGGTGGGTCTCGATCAGCCGGAGCACCGTCTCGGCGTCGAACCTGGGCAGCAGGATCGACGCCGCGCCGACGCGGTGCACCGCCATGGTGTAGTTCACGCCGGCGGCGTGGTAGAGCGGCGCGGGGGAGAGGTACACGCTGTCGCGGTCCATCCCGTACTTGTGCGTGAGCGCCAGCTCCAGCACGGCCTGCGCCCAGGAGCCGTTGCCGTCGCTCGGCAGTGGCCGCCGCACGGCCTTGGGACGCCCGGTGGTGCCCGACGAGTACAGCATCTCCGAACCGTCGCAGGGCGGCGGCGCGTCGCCGGCCGCGGCCGCGGCGTCCTCGTAGGAACACCATCCGGGCAGCGGGCCGCCGACCGCGACGCGGGTCTCCGCCCTCGCGCAGGACCGGAGCAGGTGCCCGGCCAGTTCGGGCATCGAGGCGTCGAGGAACACCGCCCTGGCGTCGGAGTCGTCGACGACGTACGCGACCTCGTCGGGCGTGAAGTGGGTGTTGACGGCGGTGTAGTAGAGCCCGGAAAGCTGGCAGCCCCAGGTGATGTCGAAGAACTCCGGCCGGTTCGGCAGGACCAGGGCCACGCCGTCGCCGCGGCGCAGCCCCGCGGCGTGGAGCAACGCGGCGACCCGCCGGCTGCGCGCGTACAGCTGGGAGTACGAGATCGTGCCGCCGCCCGCGACGATGACCGCCGGCGCGTCGGCGGCCCCGGTGGCGTGATCGGCGATGTTCACGGGCGCGTCGGGCTCAGCTGGTTGGGGCGCCGTCGTTCTGGGCGGCCGCGGCCGCCTGGCGGCGGGCCTGTTCGGAGGGCAGCACCTTGTCCTTGAACACCTGCTGGATGAGTTCCTGCACGTCCCTGCTGACCGAGGCCAGGGCGACCAGGTCGTTGGAGCTCTGCCAGTGCACCCGCATGCCCATCAGCTCCCAGGCGCGCTTGAGGTTGGCCTTGGTCGCCAGCAGCGTCGTCATCGGCGCCTGGGCGATGTGCCGGGCGATCGCCTCGACCCGGTCGCCCAACTGCTCGCGCGGGACCACCTCGTTGACCAGGCCGTACTCCAGCGCCTTGCGCGCGTCGATGACCTCGGCGAGGTACAGGTAGTACGCCGCGCGCCGCCAGTTCATGAAAACCCAGGGCTCGATGGAGCACTCGCCCGACGGCATCCCGAAGCCCTGCAGGGGCGGGTAGGAGAAGTAGGCGTCCTCGGAGGCGATGACGATGTCGGTGGTCAGGCCGTAGTGGGTGCCCCCGCCCACGCAGTAGCCGTGCACCTGGGCGATGGTCGGCTTGGCGAACTCCCAGAGATTGAGGACGGGTTTCACGAACAGGTCGGTCTGCGGCTTCCACGGGGTGCCCATCACCTTGGCCCCCTCCACGAAGGCCGGATAGTCCACGGCGTTGTTGCCGATGGCGTGCCCGGAGCAGAATCCCTTGCCGTTCGCCTTGAGGATCAAGACCTTGATGTCGTAGTCGCGGTCGGCGTCCAGCAGCGCCGCGTCGACCTCCTCGGCGAGCTTCTGGTCCTGGGCGTTGGCCTTCTCCGGCCAGTTCAGCGTGACGCGGGCGATCGGGCCCTCTTTCTCGTAGATGATTCTTTCACGGGTTTCGTTGAGATCCATAAGCTTTGCCTTTCTGGTTACGGGGTGATGACGCCGATTTGGGCACCGATGTCGTAGACCGTCCCCACCTGGCCGGTCCAGTGCACGGTGCCCGACGCTCCGGCCGGGACTTCCTGCTCCACCTTCTCGGTGGCGATGACGTAGATCGGCGTGCCTTCCTCGACGCGCGCGCCGGCATCGACCAGCAGGCCGGTCAGCTCCGCTTCGGCCACGGCCACCGATACGCGCGGGATGCGAATGACGAAGTCAGCCACGGGCTCTCGTCCGATCAGAGCCGGCGAGACCGAAGGTGCCGAGGGCCGCGGCGACAATCCGGCCCGGTGACGGGTACACCTGCGCCTCCAGAGTCGGCGCTGCGGGGCTGGGGACGAATCGGGCGCCCACCCGTGCGACCGGCGCGGCGAGCTCGCCGAACAGCTCGGCCTGCAGGATCGCGGCGATCTCGGCTCCCGGACCGGCGAACTGGACGGCGTCATGCACGACCACGACCCGCTTTGTGCGGCGCGCGGATTCGACGATGGTTTCGACGTCGAGCGGCACCAGGGTGCGCAGGTCGACGACCTCCGCGCTGACGCCCTGCTCTTGCAGGGTGGCCGCCGCAGCGAGCGCGTCGTGGACGCTTCGCCCGTAGGCGATCAGCGTCACGTCCGTGCCCGGCCGCTTGATGTCGGCCTGTCCCAGCGGAATGGAGAAGCCCGGCTGCAGCGGGACGGGCCCCTTCTTGCTCTGCAACCGGATCGTCTCGACGAACAGGCAGGGATCCTCGTCGAAGATCGCGGCCGTCAGCAGCCCCTTGCCGTCGCGCGGGGTGGCGGGCACGATCACCTTCATCCCGGGGATGTGCATGAACCACGCTTCGAGGCTCTGGGAGTGCGTGGCGCCGGTCGCCAGTCCCGCGTAGACCTGGGTGCGGATGGTGATGGGTGCCGTCGTTCGCCCGGCGGTCATGAACCGCAGTTTCGCGGCGTTGTTGATCAGCTGGTCGGCCGCGATGCCGATGAAGTCCATGATCATGATCTCGGCAACCGGCAGCATCCCGTCGATCGCCGCCCCGATCGCGGCGCCGACGATGGCCGCCTCCGAGATGGGCGTGTCGAGCACGCGGTCATGGCCGTACTTCGTCGACAGCCCGGCGGTCGGTCCCGAGGCGCCGGGATCGGCAATGTCCTCACCGAGCAAGAAGACCCGCTCGTCGGCTTGCAGCGCCTGGTCCAGCGCCAGGTTCAGCGCCTCGCGCATGGTCATCTCTTTTTCGTCCACCGCGTCCGTGCCTTACACCGGGAACACGATCGGGACGGCGTACACGTCGCGGTCGAGCTCGTCGACCGGCGGGAGTTCCGCGCCGACGACCGTCTGCAGGGCGTCCTCCACCGCGGCCGCCGCCCGGCCGTCGATGCGGTCCAGCTCGTCCTCGGTGCAGCTGCCCGACGCGGCGAGGTGAGCGCGGAAACGCGGGACCGGGTCGGCCGCCATCGCCGCGGCCAATTGGCCCTTGGGGATGTAGGGCATCCGGTCGCCGAAGTAGTGGCCGCGGAAGCGGAAGGTGACGCATTCGAGGAAGGTGGGGCCGCCGCCGCCGCGCGCCCGCCGCAGCGCGTCGTCGAGCGCCGCCCGCACCGCCAGCGGATCGTTGCCGTCCACGCGCACGCCGGGCATGCCGTAGCCGGCAGCCCGCTCGGCGACGTGCTCGAGCTTCATGGTGGCCGAGGTGGGCGTCATCTCGGCGTAGAGATTGTTCTGGCAGACGAAGACCAGCGGCAGGTCCCACAGCGCGGCCATGTTGGCGGCCTCGTGGAAAGAGCCGGTGTTGGTGGCGCCGTCTCCGAAGCTGACCACGGTCACGCGGTCGAGGCCCTTGCGCCGGCCGGCCAGCGCCAGGCCCACGGCCACCGGCGGCCCCGCCCCCACGATCCCGGTGGACAGCATGACCCCCAGCTCGGGCTTGGCGATGTGCATGGTGCCGCCCTTTCCGCGGCCGGCACCGACGGTGCGTCCCAGCATCTCGCCGTAGATCTCCACCAGCGGGACCCCCTTGCCGATGAGGTCGTGCAGCCCGCGATAGGTCGTCACCAGCTGGTCGTCGGGTCGCAGGCACACGCCCATCGCGGCGGCAATGGCCTCCTGGCCGCGCGACGGCCAGTAGACGCACATGAATTCGCCGGTGCTGATGCCCTTGCTGAGCCGGTCATCGGCCGTCTTCATCAGGACCATCAGTTCGTAGAGGCGACGCTGTACGTCAGTCGAACCGTCGCTCACCGGTTGCCTCCAGTTATGTTGCGCGCCAACCCGGTTCAACCCCCCGACCAGGGCTTGACCTTGAGGAAGCCGCCCGCGTCGACGCGCAGTTGCTGGCCGGTGATGTACCGGGCCGCGTCGGAAGCCAGGAACAGCACCGCCTCGCTGATGTCCTCGGGTTCCACATACGGGATCGGCATCGCCTGCACCACCGGGAAAACCGGTTCCGCATCGGCGCGGGTCGGCTCCTTCAGGTCGGGCCGGAAGGCCCGGTACATCGGTGCGCTGTGCAACATGTCGGTGTTGACGTTGGTGGGATGAACGGCATTCATCCGAATGGAGAACGGCGCCAGCGCCAGGGCGAAGTCGTTGACATAGTGTGCCGCGGCGATTTTCGCGAACGCGTAGCCGGCTCCGCCGGGCCCGCCGACCCCACTCCCAGCGCCGGAGGTGCTCAGAGACGACATGAAGGCCGCGTTGGACCCGATCACGATGATCGACGCGCCGGCCTGCAGATGCTTGAGGCTGGTGTGCACCAGGTTGAGCACGCCGACCAGGTCCACGTCGACCGCGTCGGCGAACGCCTGGGGCGGCAGGCCCGCGGTCAGCGGGCAGATGCCGGCATTGGCGACCACGATGTCGAGGTGGCCGAACTCGGCCACGCCCGCGTCGACGGCCGCCGCCAGTGCGACGCGGTCTCGCACGTCGGCGACGACCGGGTACGCGCGCTGCCCCTCCTTCTCGACCAGGCGCGCCGTCTCGTCGAGGTCCTCGGGCCGGGCCAGTGGGTATTCGTTGGTCTCGATGTCCGCGCAGAGGTCCACCGCGATGATGTCGGCGCCCTCGGCGGCAAGCAACCGCGCGTGGGACCGACCCTGACCGCGTGCGGCGCCGCTGATCACCGCGACCTTGCCCGTCACCCTGCCCATCGGAAGCCCTCCCTCAGCGTTCCGGTCCGCACGACGCACGTTGCAGCGCAGGGGAACTCACGGCCGGGGATCGATTCAACGTTCGGCTCCATCGCATCTCTTCCGCGGAAACTGCGCGTGGGCTGCAGCGGGGCTTTCGATACGCCTTACAGTAGCTAGAATATCTAAAATAGCAAGAAAGATAGACGGCCCAGGGAGTTGCGATGTCCGGCGTGCACGGTGGCGTCCTGCGAGGTGTCCGGGTTGTCGAGTTGGCGTCGTGGACGTACGTGCCGTCGGCCGGCGCCGCGTTGGCGGACTGGGGTGCCGACGTGATCAAGGTGGAGGGCGTAGCCTCGGGCGACCCCGGCCGCGCGCTCGTCGTCGGTGGGTTCACCCGCGAGGCCGCCCGCCCGGATGCCGACTTCATCCTCGAGCTGGGCAACCGCGGCAAGCGCAGCATCGGGATCGACATCAAGACCGACCTGGGGCGCGAATTGTTCGGCCGCCTGCTGGCCAGCGCCGACGTGTTCCTGACGAACTGGCTGCCCGGCGCGCTGGAGCGGGCCCGGCTGACCGTCGACGACATCCGCGCGTTCAACCCCGACATCATCATCGCGAGGGGGACGGGACTGGGGGTGCGCGGCCCCGACCGGGACCGCGGGGGTTTCGACGCCGCAACGTATCTGGCGCGCGGCGGCGTCGCCTACACGCTGACCCCGTTCGGGACGGAGACGCCCGCCGTCCAGGGCCCGGCGTTCGGCGATCTGCAGGGCGGGGCCACCCTGGCCGGCGGCGTGTGCGCGGCGCTGTTTCACCGGGAGCGGACCGGGGAGGCGACGATCGTGGACTCCTCACTGCTGGCCCAGGCGATGTGGGCGATCGCGCCGTCGATCTGTGCGGCCGACTTCTTCGACATCGACGGGATACCGGGAGCGCCGCCCGGACTGGCCATCAACCCGCTGGTGAACCGGTACAAAACCAAAGACAACCGGTGGATCCAACTGGTGTTCCTGCAGCCGGACAAGTTCTGGGCCGGCTTCTGCCGGCGCATGGGTCTGCCGGAGCTGGCCACCGACGAGCGGTTCGTGCCGTCGAGCAACCTCATCGCCAACGCGGCTGCGGCGACCGAAATCCTGACCAAAGCCTTCGCCGCGCATGACCTTGCGCACTGGCAAAAGGCGCTGGAAGACGAGCCGGGGGTGTGGGGCGCGCTGGCCACACCACGGGAAACCCTCAACGATCCGCAGGTCGAGCCCAACGGCTACGTCATCACCAACGTCGACGACCACGGTGAGAAATATCGGATCGTCGCCGCGCCCGTGCAGTTCAACGAGACGCCGCCGGGACCGGCGCGGGCCCCGGAACACGGCCAGCACACCGAGGAGATTCTGCTCGAACTCGACGTCCAGTGGGATGACATCGCCCGCGCCAAGGACGTCAAGGCCATCCTCTGAGGGCGGGCCGTCAGCCCGCCTTGCGCGCGGCGATGCGGGCTCGCACGTCGTCCATGTCCAGGGCCTTGACCTGCATGATCAGGTTGTCGAGCACGCCGGCAGGCATGGCGCCGGGCTGGCTGTACACCAGCACGCCGTCGCGGAACGCCATGATGGTCGGGACCGAGCGGATGCCCACAATGGCCGCCAGTTCCGGCTCGGACTGCGTGTCGACCTTGGCGTGCACGACATCGGGATGGGCCTGCGACGACCGCTCGTAGACAGGCGCGAACGCCTGGCAGGGCCTGCAGTACCCGGCCCAGAAATCAACCAAAACAAGTGAGTTGTCGGTGATGGTGGACTCGAAGGTGTCCTGGGTGAGGTTGATGGTGCTCATCTGTTTTCCTTCCGGATCGGCTTGATGCCCGTGACAACTGATACCCGGTGGGGTATATTCCGGAGGTGGCCTTGATACCCCCCTGGGTACTATGGGGCTAGCCTTACGAACGGAGGTTCCAGTGATTGGTGACGAAGACAGCATCGCCGCGGTGCTGAACCGGTTGCGCCGCGCCCAGGGGCAACTGGCCGGTGTGATCTCGATGATCGAGCAGGGCCGCGACTGCAAGGAGGTCGTCACGCAGCTGGCCGCGGTGTCCCGCGCACTCGACCGCGCCGGGTTCAAGATCGTGGCGACCGGGTTGAAGGAGTGCGTCACGGGCACCACGGCGGACGGTTCGGCACCTCTGAGCGAAGCCGAGCTGGAGAAGCTGTTCCTGGCTCTGGCCTGAATCCAGGCCTGAATCCAGGCCTGGATTCACCACGGAAACTACAAACCTGAGGAGCTGACATGGATCTCGGAATTTCGACCTCGCTGCACACGTCCTTCGACGACGCCGTTGCGCGGACCCGCGAGGCGCTCGCCGAGCAGGGGTTCGGCGTGCTGACCGAAATCAACGTGCAGGCCACCCTGAAGGCCAAACTCGGCCACGACATGGAGGACTACCTGATCCTCGGTGCGTGCAACCCGCCGCTGGCGCATCGGGCGATCGACGCCAACCGCCAGATCGGCCTGCTGCTGCCGTGCAACGTCGTGGTCCGCTCCGACCCCGACCACGCCGGCACCGTCCTGGTCGAGGCGATGAACCCGGCCATGCTCGTGGAGGTCACCGGGGAGCCGGCGCTGCGTCCGGTCTCCGAGGAGGTCACCGCGAAGCTACAGGCCGCCATCGACTCGCTGAGCCGCACCGCATCGGTCGCCGCCGGCGAATAGCGCAAGCGTAGAGACAGAAAAGAGGGCTTCGGCATGTCCGACGAACACCAACACCACCACCAGGTCCTCGAGGACCTGCTGCCCCAGCACCGCGCGCTGCGCAAGCAGATCCCGGACGTCTACAAGGGCTTCGCGGAACTCAGCACCGCCGCCTTCACGGAGGGGGCGCTGAGCCGCAAGGTCAAGGAACTCATGGCGATGGCGATCGGGGTCATCGAGGGGTGCGACGGGTGCATCGCGTCGCACGCCAAGGCGGCCGCACGCGCCGGTGCCACACCGGAGGAGGCCGCCGAGGCGATCGGCGTCACCTTCCTCATGCACGGCGGCCCGGCCACCATCTACGGCGCCCGCGCCTACTCGGCGTTCTGCGAATTCGCCGACGCGACCGCGCCGCAGCCGTCGTAGCGCGGGCCCGACCAGGGCAGGCCTCGCCGCGTCCCGGGCGGGCGACGAATGGCACTATCTGCGAGGACCAAAGTCCTTGTGTGCCAATCGCCTGCTGACCTTTGCCGCCTCCCGTCGTAGGTTGGTCCCGGGAGCACAGATGACTGCATTCATGCGCGCGAGCGACGCCTTCACGTGGGCGATGGAGACCGATCCGCGGCTGCGGTCGACCGTAGTGAGCGTGGTGCTGCTGGAGCGGCCCCCGGACTTCGACGAGGTTCGCGAACGCTTCGACATCGTCAGCCGCACCTTGCCCATGTTCCGGCAGCGCGTGGTGGAGTCGCCCCCGCCGGCCCCGCCCCGCTGGGAGTACTACCGCGACTTCGAGCTGGATTACCACGTGCGGCGCGCGGTCGTCCCCGCGCCCGGCGGTCTCGAGTCGGTACTCGAAATGGCCCGGGTGGCCGAGATGCAGGATTTCGACCGCGCCCGGGCGCTGTGGGAGACCACGGTCGTCGACGGACTCGAGAACGGCGGCGCGGCCATGATCTGCAAGTTCCACCACGCCCTCACCGACGGGATCGGCGGCGTCCAGATAGCGATGAACCTGTTCAACCTCTCCGCGGAGCACTACGAGCACCAACCGCTACCGCCCGAGCCGGTGGTGTCCAGCCGGTCCGCACTGAGCGGCTACCGGGACACCTGGCGCTACAACGCCGGCCTGGTCGGCAGCGCGGCGGTGGGCGCGGCCAAGCTGGCGCCGCGCCTCGCGTACGCAGGCATGCGGCGGCCCGTCGCCTCGGCTCGGTCGGCGGTGGCCACCGCGGCGTCGGTCTACCGGACGATTCGTCCGATCAACCGGCCCGGGTCACCGCTGGTGACGGACCGCGGCCTGACCCGACGGCTCGGCGTACACGAGGTGCCGATGCCGCTCCTGCGGGAGGCGGCGCACCGCTACGGCGGGGCGCTGAACGACGCATTCGTCGCCGGGGTGGCCGGCGGGTTGCGCCGGTACCACGAGAAGCACGGCGTCGCGGTCGGCGACCTGCACCTGACGATGCCGATCAGCCTCCGGACGAAGGCCGACGCGGCGGGCGGCAACCGGATCACGCTGATGCGGTTCGACGTACCGGTGGGCGAGGCCGACCCCGCCGCGCGGATCCGGGCCATCCACCTGCGCACCAACTCGGTGCGCGACGAGGAGTCGCTGCCCTACACGCAGTTGATCGCCGCCGCGCTGAACCTGATGCCGCGGTGGTACATCGGTTCGATCCTGCGCCATGTCGACTTTCTGGCCAGCGACGTGCCGGGCGTGCCGGTTCCGGTCTACCTGGGCGGCGCCCCGGTCCGCGCCCAATACGCCTTCGGCCCGACCATCGGCGCCTCGGTCAATGTCACACTGCTCACCTACGTCGACACCTGCGCGCTCGGCATCAATGTCGACACCGCGGCGATCCCCGACTTCGACGTGTTTCACGACGCGCTGGTCGCGGGCTTCGACGAGGTGCTGTCTCTGGCGCGCTGATCTTCTCGCGCAGCCCATCCAGGAGAACGGCAGCCTGACAACCGATTTCCAAACGGTCACAAGCGCATATCGATATGGGCCGACAGTCTGGTACAACGCGGTCAGCCGACAAATCATGGCATAGAGCGCCTTTTGCAGGATCCACCGCCGCGACGACGCGCACCACACGGGTCCTCTTCCGCCGAGCCAGTTGCGGATTCGCCATGGCGCGCCAGGAGGTAACCGAAGCATGATGGCTAACTGGGCACCCACCCAGACTTCGTGCGGCCCGAACACCGGTCGCATCCTCGACACCGCGCGGGGCATTCTGATCGGCCTGCGCCGATGCGCGTCGGACGCCGCATTCGACGAATTGCACAGTGCCGCAGTCCGTCACAAGGTGCCAGTGTTCGCCTTGGCCTGGGCGCTGGTGCATTTGGCCGGTGGCGGCGCGAAGACGCCCAGCTTCGTCGATGCGCAGTCCGCGGCCCGTCACGAGTGGGGTTCGCTGTTCAACAGTCCTGCCCCGGCCATGTGCTGAGTCGGCCCGGCCGGGGTCCTCGGGGGGTACCGCGGCCGGGATCGACTCAGCCACCTTTACACGTTGCCGCGCAACGGATCCCGGTCGCGGCTAGCCGGTGCTGACTTTCACCGAAGGTCGCCAGTCGCCCGCGAGCACGCATTCCACGTCCCGTCCCAGATCGGCGAGCCCACCCGTCTCGGCCTCGTCGAAGTCCTGCTTGGAAACGGTCCGCCGAAGCCGCGCGAGCTGGCCGGCAATCGCCGATTTGTGCTCGGGATGCGTTGTCTGCCAGGCAATTTCCCGAAGCAATGTGAACAGACGGGCGAGCACGGCGGGGTCGTCCGCGCCGTATCGCCGGGGCTGCGCGACGGCCAGATCGAGAAGCTCCGCGAAGCTCGGCAGGCGGATCACCGCCCGCGTCACATCGCCGCGCCGCAGCCGGTTGTAGTGCAGGCGGCGCTGCACGAGGCAGCACAGCAGCGCCGAGCTGTAGCCCAGCGCGTGGACGGCGGTGGTCGGGTCGTTGACCCCGGGGGACAGGGCCTTGACCGCCACGTCGGTCAGTTGCCGCAGCCCGTAGGCCACGTCCTGGACCGGCGTGCGCTCGTTCCCCGTGTGTACGGCGGCTGTCATCCGCTCGTTGAGCTGTTCCAAGACCTCACCCTCGAGGCGGTCCTGCGAGTGCGACAGCCACGCGTAGCCCAGCGGTTCGCCGGCGATGAGCCAGTCCCCGGGCATGCGGTTGATGAGCACGACCGCACCGGCCTGCTCCGCGGCCGAGAGCAAGGTGCCCTCGTCGACGCTGACCAAGAATCCCGTAGAGCATGCCCGGATCAGGGCGGCGTTGTGCGGCGGTTGGGGTACCGGCTCCGGTTCGCCGACCGGATCCAGCGCCTCCGAGATTTCAGTCCCGGCTTCGATGGCGTCGGCGCACACCGTGTGCATCATGGTTTCCACCCTGATCTCGGCCACCAGGTGCGCGAGGAAGAACACCAGACCCACCACGCTGAGCAGCGCCAGCAGCGCGGCGACGCTGGTCGCGATGTGCGGCACCGCGTAGGCACTCTGGCTTGGCCCGTTCTGGACGTTCTGCAAGACCGTCAGCGCATACGCGAAGGTGGCCAGGAACAGCGCCATCGTCGTCTGCACGAACCGGTCACGGGCGAAGGTGCGCAACAGGCGTGGCGAGTACTGCCCGCTGGCCAGCTGCAGCGTGACCACCGTCAGCGAGAAGGTGAGTGAGGTGACCGTCATCATGGCGGTCGTGATCGTGCCCAGTAACTCCCGGGCGTCATCGATGGTGCTGCCCGAAATCATGCGCAGGTCCGGCAGGGAGTCATCGATCGCCCGGTCGAGCGCCGGCAAGCTCAGCCCGGCGCCGATCGCGACGACGACGCCGATCAACGGCACGGGCCACAGTCGGGTGAGCAATGCGTCGCTGAGTTGACTGCGCCTTGTCGCCGACGGCATCGAGCCTCCCGTATGAGATTCACGGCGTCGGGCCCCGGAAATTGCAGCACCGCGTCGCGGGGCCACCTTCGGGCCCGATACTGCGGTATTCCCGATTTTCGGTGCTTACACCGCCGTCAACGCGCCCAGACCGGCGCCTCGGCCGCGGCGCGCAATGCCGCGACGATGCGCTGCTCCTTGGCGCGGAAGCGCTCGGTGGGCGCGGGCACGGAGATGGCGACCACGACGTCGCCCGCGGTGCGTCGCGCGGTGGCCGCCGCCGAAATGCCCGGGGTGTGTTCGTCGCGGTCGAAAGCGATTCCGGTGCGGCGGATCTCGGCGACCTCGCCGCGCAGCCGATCGGCGATCTCGGGGCTGAATCTGGACATGACTGCCCGGGCGGCGTCGTCATCGAGCGCCGCCAGCGCCGCCTTCCCGTTCGCGGTGGACTCCAGCGGAAATCGCACGCCGACCGCCGAGACAGCGCGCAGCCGGTGCGACGACTCGATCTGGTCGACGAACGACATGCGCCCGCCGCGCAGGACCGACAGGTCGACCGTCTCGCCATCGGTCGCGGTTGCCACCCGCTCGATCGTCGGCCGGAAGAGGGCGGAGATCTGTGCCCTGTCGTCCCGCGCAAACCCCAGGAGCCGTTCGCCCAGCGAAATCCGGCCCTGGGCGTCGACGCTGGCCATACCGACCTCGACCAGGCCGACGAGCAGGCGGCGAGCCGTCGACTTCGCGAGCCCCAGCCGCTCGCCGAGATCGACCAGGCGCAGTCGCCCAGGTTCGGCGGCGATCTCGTCCAGCGCGGCGGCGGCGCGACGCAGCACCTGAATGCCTTCGTCGCGACCCGTCGCCGAGATTTCACTTGTCTGGGGCACGACGCCACTATAGTGTGCCGCATAACGGATCACGAAGAACCGAAATACGGATCACGGGAGTTCCAGATGGGCGCGCTACCGGCCGGCCGGCACTTTTTCCGAGGAGACGACGGGTATGAAGCGGCCCGCCACCAAACCGTGTGGCACCAACGGGTGCCGGACCGCTACCCCGAGGTGATCGTGCAGGCCGTCGACGCCGCCGACATCGTCGCCGGTCTGCGCTACGCCAGGGCCAACGGTCATCGGGTCAGCGTCGTCTCCGGCGGGCACAGCTTCGCGGCCAATCACCTGCGCGACGGCTCGGTTTTGCTCGACGTCAGCCGCCTCGATCACGCGGCCATCGACGCCGAGAGCAAAACCGCCGTCGCCGGCCCGGGCAAGGGCGGCAGCCTGCTGATGGCCGAACTGGAGGCGCAGGGCCTGTTCTTCCCGGGCGGCCACTGCAAGGGCGTGTGCCTCGGCGGTTACCTGTTGCAGGGCGGTTACGGCTGGAACAGCCGCATCTACGGCCCGGCATGCGAGAGTGTGGTCGGCCTCGACGTCATCACGGCCGACGGCGAGCAGGTCCACTGCAACTCCGACCAGCACCCCGATCTCTACTGGGCGGCCCGCGGCGCCGGTCCCGGCTTCTTCGGCGTCGTCACGTCGTTCTACCTCAAGCTCTACCCGCGACCGGCCGCGTGCGGCACCAGCGTGTACCTGTACCCGTTCGACCTGGCCGAGGAAGTCTTCACCTGGGCCCGCGCCGTCGGCGCCGAAGTCGACCCACGCGTCGAACTGCAGGCCGTCGCCTCCCGCGGCGAGCCGAACATGGGCATCGACACCCCCGTCATCTCGTTCGCGTCGCCGGCGTTCGCCGACTCCGACGAGGAGGCCGAGAAGGCCCTCGCCCTGTTCGGCACCTGCCCGGTCGCCGACAAGGCGCTCGTCAAAGTCCCCTACATGCCGACCGACCTGCCGACCTGGTACGACGTCGCGATGAGCCACTACCTGTCCGACCACCACTACGCGGTGGACAACATGTGGACGTCGGCGTCGGCCGAGGAGTTGCTGCCCGGCATCCGGACGATCCTCGACACGCTGCCCCCGCATCCGGCGCATTTCCTGTGGCTGAACTGGGGCCCCTGCCCGCCCCGCCAGGACATGGCGTACAGCGTGGAAGCCGACATCTACCTGGCGCTCTACGGCTCCTGGAAGGACCCGGGCGACGAGGCGAAATACGCCGACTGGGCGCGGTCCAACATGGCGGCGATGTCCCACCTGGCCAAGGGGATTCAGCTGGCGGACGAAAACCTCGGCCAGCGTCCGGCGCGCTTCGCCAGCGACGAGGCCATGGCCAAGCTGGACCGGGTGCGTGCCGCCTACGACCCCGACGGCCTGTTCAACAGCTGGATGGGACGGCCCTGATGACCGGCGGACTCTATCTGGGTTACCGCGACGACGACGCCAAGACCCCGTTCGGCAGGTTCTTTCGGCCCGAAATGGCCCCGCTGCCGCGGCACGTCGTCGAGGCGCTGCAACACGGCCCGCAAGGGGGGATGGCGCTGCTGGCCTTCGACGACGCCGCCAGCGTCGCCGAGGACGGCTACCAGCGAACCGAGAACGGCTACGGGGTCCTCGACGACGGCAGCTTCGCGGTGTCGGTTCGGACCGACATGCCCGGTGTCACCCCGGCGATGTGGGCCTGGTGGTTCGGCTGGCACGGGTGCGACACCCGGCGCTACAAGCTGTGGCACCCCCGCGCTCACCTGTCCGCCGCCTGGAAGGACGGCGACGAGGCGGGCCGCACAGGCGCCGAGCGTTACGTCGGTCGGTGGTCGATGATCAGCGAGTACATCGGCTCCACCCTGCTCAACGGCGCCATCCAGTTCGTCGCGCCCGAGGCTTTGGGTTGTCCCCCCGACAGCGCCGGCGCGGTTTCGATCTGCGCCCGCCTGGGCTCCGGCGACGCCCCGGTGGACGTCGGATGGTTCATCCACCACGTCCGGTCGACGCCCTCGGGGTCCGAAATGCGGTCCCGGTTCTTCATGGGCGGACCGCACGTGGCCGTCCGGAAGGCTCCGGGCGTGGCTTCGCGCGCGGTGCGCCCGATCGCGTCGCGGGTGCTGGGCAACCCCGAATCGACCGCGCGCAATCTGCTGGTGCACTGCGCGCAGGAGATGAACCACCTGGCCGGCTTCTTGCCGGAGCTCTACGAGGCGTTCGGCGACGAGTAAGCGGGGGCGCTTACCCGGACGGGTTCGGCGTGGCCGGGGGGCCCAGCACGACGAACGCCTCGACGACGGTGGCCTGGTCGAAGCCCTCGACCTCGACCCGCCACTCGTACATCCCGGGTTCCAGCGGGATACCGGCGGGGATGTTGAGCGTGAGGGGCATCCGCACCGACGTCCCGTGGATCGCGCCGGGTGGCCGGCCGGCCTCCGCCGCGGCCTCGAAGGAGATCCGCTGCGGGCCCTGCGCCCCCATCACCACCACCGGCTCGCCGTCGGTGGTCAGCAGCTGGCACAGCAACTTGTGCTGCTTGTTGGTCTCGTCCCAGTCGATGTCGAGGAAGAGCACCAACGCGAAAGGGGGAGTGGGCGTTTGGCATTGGCGCCACCCCAGCCCGAGGGCATGAACCTTTCCGGACTGGGCGTCGGCCTGGGCCGCGTCCGCGAGGAACAGGCTGACCTTCATGCGTTGGCCGGAGCCACGGTCGATCTTCCCGTTCTCACCCGCGCCACACCGTCCTCCCGTTGCCGCAACCCAGGGAGATCGTAGCCTGCTCTCGCCGGGGGGCCGGCGCGCCTCGGCAGTCCGCCGCACGGCATGCGGTCGCGAAGGGCTAGGCGTTGCCGCTCTTCGGCGCGGGAGCCTGGTCCCCGGCGGTCAGTTTCTCGGGGCAATAGGCCTGGGCCGCGAGCGCCGTGAACTTTGCGGCGCCGTCGCCTTGGAAGCCCGGATTGCGCTTCTGCAGTTCTTGGACGATTTCGGTGCCGTCCAACCCGTTGTCGGCCAGTGTGCACACGGATTTGGCCGCTGTGATCGCGCGGTCGGGACTCATGTAGACCAGTCCGGCCTGGCTGAGGGTATTCAGGAAGGCTTCATCCCGGGCGGTGACGTCGGCGTGGGCGGGCGTGGCCGTCCCGATCATCAGGGCGGCACCCGCCAGCAGCAGTGCGGTCTTCATAATTTTGTGATTGTCGCAAAGCCGCGATCCGACCGCACCCGTTGCGACCAACGGCGCCTTAACGGCAGCTTTCTGCCAAGTGAAAAGTGAACGGCTCTGTGCGGCAGACCCACTCGGCGATCGGGACGGCTACTGCGCGGGCGGCAGTTGACGCGGACCATCGGGAGCGCTCAGCTTCCGGCTGCCCTCCCGCTCCGCCAACTCGGGACGGTCCTCGCGCTCTGCCGACTCGAGCGACCTCCGTCCCACCCCCTCGGCCGACGCTTCCCCCGGCGGCGGATGCCGCCGGCCGGCCGCCGGGGCCATTCGACCGGTCGGGGACGTGGGTACGCCGGCGCTCTCGGCGTCGACCGACACCCTGCGAGTTCGCTTGAGCGAGAACGTGATCTCCTCGGCCTCTTCGAACACCGTGCGCAGGGGGCGGGTCGTGGTGTCGATCACCCGCGCGACGAAGGTCGGCACCAGGGGGCGAATCCAGCGGGCCGCCGCCTTGGTGGCGTCGGGCAGCGACGGGATCAAGGAGGCACCGCCCTCGCCGTGCGGTGCGGCGGGCGAGTGAACCTGCGCCGGCACAAGCTCCGCTTGGGCGGTGTCCGCGCGGACGGGCGGTTGGCTGACCGCGCGGCTGGCGGCCTCGGCTGCGGCCGCGATCGGGAGGAAGATTTCTTCGTCCACCGGTTCGAACCGCCGCTGCGCCGACGCGCGGATCGGTTGGTCCAGGGTCTCCCGGACCCGGCGGCGCTGCTGCTCGCGGTCGATTTCGAGCTGCGCCTCGATGGCCAGCCGCGCCTGCGTGAGTTGGTGCTCCGCCCACAGGATTTCGGCTTCGCGACGAATCTCGGCCCGCTTGACCGCGATCGCGGTGTCGGCCTCGAGGTCGGCGCGTTCGCGCTCGACACGCGCAGACGCCCGGCGATCATCGGTCGTCTGGCCCCGCCACAGACCGAGGATCAGGGGCAACAGGTAGAGCAGCGCGCACGCCGCGAGCGTGGCCAGCCGCAGTGTCAACGCCCCTGGGCTGGCGAGCGTGACGTCGTTCATCGCCAGCCAGCGCCCACCCAGGCCCGCGTCGCCGCCCGTCACCGTTCGGGCGTCGGTGAGGGCCCGCTCGTCGCGGGCAATGGTGGCGTCCACTTCGGGTGCCCGCCGCTCGCGAGCCGCCAGCGCGTCATCCAGCTCATGCTGCGCGTCGGCGAGAAGCTTGTCGGCGGTGCGTGTTTCGGGGCCGCTGCCGGGGACGCCGGTGATCCGGGTCTGTGGGCACCCCGGTGTGGGATGGTACTCGCAGCGTGCGACGACAAGGGCCTGATCCTGCCGCTCGCGGGCCTGGGCGACCGCCGCGTCGAGCGCGGCGCGCGCATCCTTGGCCTGCCGCAGACTGGCCGACGCCTGCAGGACCGCCGGCGTCGAGTCGGCATCGTGCAGGGCCCGTTCGGCGAGGCGGTGGTCGATGGCGCCGGAGAACACGGCAAGCGCCGCGAGCTCGCCGACGACCGCACCGACCACCACCGCGACGGCGGCGCGGCCGGCGACCCCCGACCGGGAGGTGCCGGCGGTCGCCCGGGTCACCGAACCCACCAGCACGCCGAACAGCAGGGTGAGCGGCAGGACGGCCGGCGCGGGCCAATGCCCCGACTCGCTCACGGCGACGGTCGCGACCAGCCAAGCGAACCCGGCTCCGAGCAGGACGACGGCGCCGGCGACGGTACGGGACGACCGTGGGTCTGGCCCGGCAATCCCGCGCCGGTCTCCGCCACCGAGCCGGGCGAGCAGCCCGTCGGCCCGCGCTGCGGCCGACGTCGACTCCGTGACTTCGTGAGCCCCCATCACGCTTACAACCACCTTCCGGCGCCTTCCGGCACCTCTCGGCACGTCCCGGAACCCCGGCGTTCAGCTTCCCAGCCGGCCGGGCGACACACCGAACCGAGGCGCCCAGCTGTGGCGTTCTTCACAGGTTGCGCCGAAAGATCGGGCCACCGCGGCACCCGCAAGTCCTGCGCATTCCGGCGACATCCGACGCGAATTCCGGCGACGCGAGGGCGGATCAGCGACTCTTCCGGCTGGGGACATGAGACGGTATAAGCCTATGGAGAATCTCGATTATGTCACCTACGAAGAGTTCGGCCGCAGGTTCTTCGAGGTGGCGGTGACGCCGGAACGGGTCGCGGCGGCGTTCGCCGACATCGCGGGCAGTGAGTTCGCCATGGAGCCGATCGCGCAGGGGCCGGGCAAGATCGCCAAGGTCAGCGCGAACGTCAAGATCCAGGATCCGCAGGTCACCCGGCGCCTGGGCGACAGCATCACGTTCGCCATCCACATTCCGTTGTCGATCGACCTGCTCCTCGACCTCAGGCTCGACAAGCAGCGGTTCGTGGTGTCCGGCGACATCGCGCTGCGCGCGACGGCGCGGGCGGCCGAGCCACTGCTGCTGATCGTGGACGTCTCGAAGCCGCGGCCGTCCGACATCACGGTCAACGTGTCGTCCAAGTCCATCCGCGGGGAGGTGCTGCGGATTCTCGCCGGTGTCGACGGCGAAATCCGGCGCTTCATCGCGCAGTACGTGGCCGAGGAGATCGACGCGCCGCATTCGCAAGCGGCGCAAGTCATCGATGTCGCGCACCAGCTGGAGCAAGCCTGGCCCTAGCGCGCCGGGTGCGCCGGGTTTTCCGGCCACCGCGCCCGGGTATCACCCTTGGGCAACACGTCTGGGGAGGGAAAGACACTTGGCACGGGTAGAGGTTTCGATGTCGTCGGATCTGGAGCCGGAGGCCGCGTGGAAACGGGCGTCCGACCTGCGTCGGTTCGACGAGTGGATGACCATCTTCGGCGGCTGGCGCGGAGAGGTTCCGGGCACGGTCGAGGAGGGCACCCGTGTCTCGTCGTGCATCAAGGTCAAGGGGTTCCGCAATGTCATCCATTGGCGGGTGACCCGTTACGACGAGCCGAAAGTGGTTGAGCTGCAAGGCCGCGGGCGGGGTGGCGTCCGGATCGGCGTGGCGATGGACATCGACGGCAATCACGGCGGTTCGGAGCTGCACCTCACCGCGAACCTGACGGGCGGCGTGCTCAGCGGCCCGGTCGGACGCTTGGTCGCTCGGGTGCTGCGCGGCGACGTGCGCCAATCGGTGCGCAACCTCGCCGCCCTGCAGTAGCACGCAGCGCGGTAGTACGCTAGCGCGTCGGGTCCTCGATCACGCCGTCCCGTTCGGCCTGCCGAATCCGCCTGCGGTCCATGGCAAGCCAGGACAGGCCCGCCCCAAACGCGAGCATCGCGACAATGGCCGCCGCGACGCCCGCACCGGCCTGACCCAGGGCGAAGTTCGTCACGCAGACCACGAACGTCAGTGCGGCGGCCGCGATGACGAGGAGACCCGGCGATCGCCGAGGGTGCCGCACCGGCCCTGCGCACGACGGATCAGCAGTCGATTCGTGATCGACAGTGCCACGCGTGATCTGCCCCATGGGCCACTCCTGTGCTGTCGCGTTCGGGTGTCGGAGGTGGAATTACCCGGAACGCCGCCTGGGCAAACGGTCCGCGGCGTCGCCAAAGTGCGGCCGCCGGGCCGACTTTCGGGTCGCGCGCGGGGCGCGCCGGCCGGCTAGGACGGGTCGCGCGGCAGCAACCGGCGCACCGGACGCGCCTCGATGGCGTTGACGGTCAGGAGGCGACGGCTGATCCGCCACCCGGCGTCGGTCGACTCGTACTCGTCGTCGTACCGCAGGTGCCACACCACGTCGACCAGCTCCTCGCCGCGCCGGTCCCAGTGGTGCGCCACGCACGTGATGCGCCCGGTGGCGCTGCCCGGCCGTGTGGCGGCGTCATAGACCTCGCCGACGATCGCGTGCTCGGTGCGGGATACCGCGGCGACGGCGGCGAGCGCGGCGCCGATCGCAACCGGTCCCCGGTGGGAATGGACCGGCCGCAGGTTCGCCGGCGGCTCCGGCACCGCCAGCTCCGCGTCCGGCGTGAAAAGCCCCGCAGCCGATTCGAAATCGCGGTCATCCACGTGGGCCGCATACCGATGGACCAAGTCGCCCAGGGCGGCTCGCGTGTCGGCCGACAGCGATGTCACGAAGCGGCCCGGTTCACGAGGTGAGGGACAGCCGCTGCGCGCATGCGCTCAGCACGTCCTTGGCCCGTTCGATCTCGGTCGTCGGGGGCATGGACAGGACGAGGCGGTCGGCTCCCTGCTCGGCCAGCCGCGCGGCGCGGTCGGCGTCGACCCTGGCGACCGTGTGGCCCAGCGAGATCTCCAGGGCCGCCGGGTCGCGGCCCGCCGACTCGGCCTCGGCGCGCATCAACGCGATCAGGGATTCCAGTTCCGGACCGGCCACGCCGAGCGGCTGGAACCCGTCGCCGAGGCGGCCGGCGCGGCGCGCGGCGGCCTTGCTGTGTCCACCGATGTGGATCGGAAGCCTCTCGCGTGCAACCGGTTTGGGGTAGCACATGACGTCGTCGAAGCCGAAGAACTCGCCGCGGTACGACGCCCCCCTCGGCCGGTCGGCCCACAGCGTCCGCAAGATGGCCAGCTGCTCGTCGGCCCGCCGACCCCGGCTGTCGAAATCCACACCGCACGCCTGCAACTCTTCCTTGAGCCAGCCCACGCCCACGCACAGCCGCAGCCGCCCGCCCGACAGCGCATCGACGGTGGCCGCCCTTTTGGCGAGCACCACCGGATGGTGGTTGGGCAGCACGAGCACCCCGGTGGCCAATCCGAGCCGGCTGGTGCATCCGGCCAGGAACGCCAGCAGGTCGAGCGGATCGGGGATCGGACAATCCGCGGGCAGCCCGACCCGCCCGGAGTCGTCGTACGGATAGACGCTGTCGTAGCGGTTCACCATGACCGTGTGCTCGACGACGACGATCGACTCGAACCCGCAAAGTTCGAGGTGACCCGCGAAGGCCGCCATCCAGGCGGGCTCCGCGGTGACGGCGTCGGCAACCGGGGCCAGGACCGAGAACTTCATGGCTTGTGAAGCTACAGGCCGCTAACGGGCGTCCGCCTCGGCCGGGGGAGCGATCGCGGCGCGCACGGCCTCGGCCAGTCCGGCCACCCGGGCGTCGGTGAACACGTCCTCGAGCAGCACGGCGCGCCCGTCCGGGCCCGTCAGCGGCACCCGCCAGTTGGGGTACTCGTCGGTGGTGCCCGGTTGGTTCTGCGTCCGGCGATCGCCCACCGCGTCGGTCAGCGCGACCCCCACCAGCCGCGATGGCGTGCGGCCCAGGTAGCGGTGCAGGGCCGTGACGACCGACTCCGGGTCGTCGTCGCCGGCGCCCAGCAACCCAACCCGCCGCAGTTCGGCCGTCCAGGCCGCCAGTTCGGCGCGGCTGGACGCCAGCTCGTCCGCCACGGGCCGGGTCAGCAGGCCGAGGGCGTCGCGCAGCCGCACGTGGTCGCCGGCCAGGTAGCCGGCGGTCGGCGGCAGGTCGTGCGTGGTCACCGAGGACAGGCAGTACTCGCGCCAGCGCTCGGCCGGCAGTGGGCTCGGTGGCCCGCCGCCGCCGTTGCGGTCCAGCTCGAACCAGAGGATCGAGGTGCCCAGCAAGCCACGGACCAGCAGATAGTCGCGCACCCACGGTTCGACCGTGCCGAGATCCTCGCCGACGACGACCGCCCCGGCCCGGTGCGCCTCCAGGGCGACGATGCCGATCATCGCTTCGTGCTGGTAGCGCACGTAGGTGCCCTCGGTGGGCTTGGCGCCGTCGGGAATCCACCACAGCCGGAACAGCCCGATGATGTGGTCGATGCGCACGCCGCCGGCGTGCCGCAGCACGGCCCGGATCAGCGCGCGGAAGGGGCGGTACTCCTGCTCTTCGAGACGGTCCGGCCGCCACGGCGGCTGCGACCAGTCCTGGCCGAGCTGGTTGAACTCGTCCGGGGGCGCGCCCGCCGTCACGCCCGGCGCCAGCACGTCCTGCAGGGCCCAGGCGTCGGCCCCGGTGGGGTGCACGCCGACGGCCAGGTCGTGCATGATGCCCAACGCCATCCCGGCCCGTGCCGCCTGCGCCTGGGCCTCGGCGAGCTGGTCGTCGAGCTGCCACTGCAGCCAGCGGTGGAAATCGACGGCATCGGCGTGCTTCTCGACGAACCTGGCGACGCCCGGACCGGCGGGGTGCCGCAACGGTTCGGGCCAGCGACGCCAGTCGTCGCCGTACTTGTCGGCCAGCGCGCACCAGGTCGCGAAGTCGTCCAGCGCGCGCCCCTCCCGTTCGCGGAACGCCGCGTACGCCAGTTCCCGGCCCGCCGAGCGCGGCACCCGGTGCAGCAACTCCAGTGCCTGCCGCATGGCCGCCCACGTGGCGTCGCGGTCGACGGCGTCGACCCGCGAAGCCCGGCGTTGGAGCTCCGACCGCAGCCGCCGCACCCGGCCGCGCTTGGGCAGGTCGGCGTACTCGGGGATGGCCTCGACGCGCAGATAGAGCGGGTTGACGAAGCGACGCGACGTCGGCAGGTACGGCGACGGCTCCATCGGGCGGGTCGGTGCCGCCGCGTGCAGGGGGTTGACCAACACGAAGTCGGCGCGGTGCCGGTAGGCCGACCACACCGCCAGATCGGTCAGGTCGGTGAGGTCGCCCACGCCCCACGAGCACCGGGACCGCACGCTGTAGAGCTGGGTCGCCAGCCCCCAGGCTCGGCGGGCGCCGAGCCGTTCGGGCAGTCCGAGCCAGTCCGGCGGCATGATCAGCGCGGTGCTGCTCTCGGTGTCGCCGGAGCGCAGGTGCACCCGGTGGTAACCCAGGGGCAGGCCGGCGGGCACCACGAAGCTGGCCTCGCCCACCCAGCGGCCGTCCAGGTCGAACGGCGGCGTGAAGTTGTCCACCTGCTCTACCCCGCCCCGGACGGTGCCGTCCTCCAGTTCCAGCCACACCTCCGCGGGGTCACCGTGCGTCACGTGCACCCAGAAGGTCGTCGGGGCGCCGGCCCGCCCCACGATGGTGGCCGGCAGCCGACGCGCCCAATACGACCGCACCCGCGCGTCGAGGGCGTCCCTGCGTTCCTGCTCGGTGCCCGCGGAGACACCCACGGCGGCGAGCACGGCGACCAGCGTCGTCTCGGGGACGGGTAGCCGCCGGCCGGTCCAGTCGTCGTACTCGGTGGCGATGCCGCATCGGTGCGCAAGTTCGACCAGCGACGGGGCGGGCTCGGTCATATCGGTCATCTTGCAGGTTTCGACCCGACTTCGGGGTCGGCGTTCGACAGGACGAGTCGGCGGTTCGCGGTTACGATGAGACCGGCGAATCCGGTCGGGGGGTCAGTGGGGAACACGAAAAACGCAGGTCAGCCGTGCGCACCGCGGACGTGGATTCGGCGGTCCCCCGACAACTCGAAAAGTGGCGGATTCGCGCGCTCGGCGAGATGTAATAAAGGACGACAACGGCGCCGCGTGGCGAGGTTCATGCGGGTGCCTTACGGTGGTCACGGCAATGGAAGCAACGCGCGCAACAGCGGATATCCAGGCGTTCTAGCAGACCGGATGGTGAAATAACGTGGCGGAAGAGAGTCGCGGACAGCGCGGGACGGGGTACGGCCTCGGGCTGTCGACGCGGACGCAGGTTACCGGCTACCAGTTCCTGGCCCGCCGGACCGCGATGGCGCTGACCCGGTGGCGCGTCCGCATGGAGATCGAGCCGGGACGCCGGCAGACGCTGGCCGTGGTGGCGTCGATCTCGGCGGCGTTGGTGATCTGCCTGGGCGCACTTCTGTATTCGTTCATCAGCCCTTCCGGCCAGATCAACGAGTCGCCCATCATCGCCGACCGGGACTCCGGCGCGCTGTATGTCCGCGTGGGCGCCAAGTTGTACCCGGCGCTCAACCTGGCTTCGGCGCGGCTGATCACCGGCCGCCCGGACAACCCGCACCTGGTGAAGGGCAGCCAGATCGCCAACATGCCGCGCGGCCCGCTCGTCGGGATCCCGGGCGCCCCGACGAACATGGCGCCGAAAACTCCGCCCGCCTCGTCGTGGCTGGTGTGCGACAACGTCGCCGGCTCGACCGGGACGGCGGCGCCGTCCGGCGTGACGGTGACCGTGATCGACGGCACCCCGGACCTCACCAACCACCGCCAGGTGGTGAACGGATCCGACGCCGTGGTGCTGAGCTACGGCGGGGACGCGTGGGTGATCCGGCAGGGCCGACGGTCGCGCATCGACTCGACGAACCGGTCGGTGTTGTTGCCCCTCGGGCTGACGCCGGAACAGGTCGGCATGGCGAAGCCGATGAGCCGCGCACTGTTCGACGCCCTGCCGGTGGGTCCCGAGCTGGCGGTCCCGGAGATCCAGAACGCGGGTTCTCCGGCGGCATTCCCGGGCGCCCCCGGCCCGATCGGCACGGTGATCGTCACCCCGCAGATCAGTGGGCCGCAACAGTATTCGCTGGTGCTGGCCGACGGGGTGCAGACGCTGCCGCCCCTGGTGGCGCAGATCCTGCAGAACGCCGGCCCGGGCAACACCAAGCCGGTGACCGTGGAGCCGTCCGCGCTGGCGAAGATGCCGGTGGTCAACAAGCTGGACCTGTCCTCCTACCCGGACACGCCGCTGAACGTGATGGACATCCGGGAGAACCCCGCCACCTGCTGGTGGTGGCAGAAGACCTCGGGTGAGAACCGCGCCCGCATCCAGGTCATCTCCGGGCCGAGCCTTCCGATCGCCCAGAAGGACATGGCCAGGGTGGTGTCCCTGGTGAAGGCCGACACCACCGGCCGGGAAGCCGACCAGGTCTACTTCGGCCCCGATTTCGCCAACTTCGTCGCGGTGACCGGCAACGACCCCGGCGCCAAGACGATGGAATCCCTCTGGTGGCTCACAGACGCGGGCGCCCGGTTCGGGGTGGACGACACCCGCGACGTGCGCGAGGCGCTGGGCTTGAAGACCCCACCGAGCCTGGCGCCCTGGGTGGCGCTGCGGCTCCTGCCGCAGGGCCCGACCCTGTCCCGAGCAGATGCTTTAGTGGAGCACGACACCCTACCGATGGACATGTCCCCAGCAGAGTTGGTGGTACCGAAGTGAAACGCGGATTCGCACGCCCCACACCGGAGAAGCCCCCGGTCATCAAGCCGGAGAACATTGTCCTCCCCACGCCGCTGAGCATCCCGCCACCGGAGGGCAAGCCCTGGTGGATCGTGGTGGTCGGCGTCGTGGTGATCGGCCTGCTGGGCGGCATGGTCGCCATGGTGTTCGCCAGCGGATCACACGTCTTCGGGGGCGTCGGGGCGATCTTCCCGATCTTCATGGTCGGCGGGATGATGATGATGATGTTCCGCGGCGTCGGCGGCGGCCAACAGCAGATGAGCCGGCCGAAGCTGGACGCCATGCGCGCGCAGTTCATGCTGATGCTGGACATGCTGCGCGAAACCGCGCACGAGTCGGCCGACAGCATGGACGCCAACTACCGGTGGTACCACCCGGCGCCCACCACGCTGACCGCCGCGGTCGGGTCGCCGCGGATGTGGGAGCGCAAGCCCGACGGCAAGGACCTGAACTTCGGCGTCGTCCGCGTCGGCGTCGGCATGACCCGCCCCGAGGTGACCTGGGGTGAGCCCCAGAACATGCCGACCGACATCGAGCTCGAGCCGGTGACGGGCAAGGCGCTGCAGGAGTTCGGCCGCTACCAGAGCGTCGTCTACAACCTGCCCAAGATGATCTCCCTGCTGGTCGAGCCGTGGTATTCGCTGGTCGGCGAGCGCGAGCAGGTGCTGGGGCTGATGCGCGCGATCGTCTGCCAGCTCGCCTTCTCGCACGGGCCCGACCACGTGCAGATGGTGGTGGTCAGCGCGGATCTCGACGAGTGGGACTGGGTGAAGTGGCTTCCGCACTTCGGCGACCCGCGGCGCCAGGACGCGGCGGGCAACGCGCGGATGGTCTACGCCTCGGTACGCGAGTTCGCCGCCGAACAGGCCGAATTGTTCGCCGGCCGCGGATCTTTCACGCCCCGGCACGCCAGTTCGTCGGCCCAGACGCCGACTCCGCACACGGTGATCATCGCCGACGTCACCGACCCCCAGTGGGAGTACGTGATCAGCGCCGAGGGCATCGACGGCGTCACGTTCTTCGACCTGACCGGCGCCGAGATGTGGTCGTCGGTCCCCGAGCGCACGCTGCGGTTCGACGACCGGGGCGTGATCGAGGCGCTGCCCCGCGACCGCGACACCTGGATGGTGATCGACGAGAAGCCGTGGTTCTTCGCCCTCACCGACCACCTGAGCATCTCCGAGGCCGAGGAGTTCGCGCAGAAGCTGGCGCGCTGGCGGCTCGCCGAGGCCTACGAGGAGATCGGTCAGCGGGTGGCCCACATCGGCGCCCGGGACATCATGGCCTACTACGGCGTCGATGATCCGGCCGACATCGACTTCGACGCGCTGTGGGGCAGCCGCACCGACTCGATGGGCCGCTCGCGGCTGCGGGTGCCGTTCGGCAACCGCTCCGACAACGGCGAACTGCTGTTCCTGGACATGAAGTCCCTGGACGAGGGCGGCGACGGCCCGCACGGCGTCATGTCCGGCACCACGGGTTCGGGTAAATCGACACTGGTGCGGACGGTGATCGAGTCGCTGATGCTCGGTCACCCGCCGGAGGAGTTGCAGTTCGTCCTGGCCGACCTCAAGGGTGGGTCCGCGGTCAAGCCCTTCGCCGGGGTGCCGCACGTCTCCCGCATCATCACCGACCTGGAAGAAGACCAGGCGCTGATGGAGCGCTTCCTGGATGCGCTGTGGGGCGAGATCGCGCGCCGCAAGGCCATCTGCGACAGCGCGGGCGTCGACGACGCCAAGGAGTACAACTCGGTGCGGGGCAGGATGCGGGCGCGAGGGCAGGACATGCCGGCGCTGCCGATGCTGGTGGTGGTGATCGACGAGTTCTACGAGTGGTTCCGCATCATGCCGACCGCCGTCGACGTGCTGGACTCGATCGGCCGTCAGGGCCGCGCCTACTGGATCCACCTGATGATGGCATCGCAGACCATCGAGAGCCGCGCCGAGAAGCTCATGGAGAACATGGGTTACCGGCTGGTGCTGAAAGCGCGCACCGCCGGTGCCGCGCAGGCGGCGGGCGTACCGAACGCGGTCAACCTGCCGGCCCAGGCCGGTCTCGGGTACTTCCGCAAGAGCCTCGACGACATCATCCGGTTCCAGGCCGAGTTCCTGTGGCGGGACTACATCCCCCGCGGGATCAGCGTCGACGGCGAGGAAGCGCCGGCCCTCGTGCACAGCATCGACTACGTCCGCCCGCAGTTGTTCACCAACTCCTTCACCCCGCTCGAGGTCAGCGTCCAGGGCCCCGACGTCGCTCCGCCGATGCCCACGAATGGCGAGCTGCTCGGGGCGGAGCCCCTCGAGGAGGAAGACGAGGAAGGGATCAGGGTCCCGAAGGTCGGCACCGTGATCATCGATCAGCTGCGCAGGATCGACTTCGAGCCCTACCGGTTGTGGCAGCCACCGCTGAACCAGCCCGTCGCCATCGACGAGCTGGTCAACCGGTTCCTGGGACACCCGTGGCAGCAGGACTACGGCACCGCGCGCGACCTGGTGTTCCCGATCGGCATCATCGACCGCCCGTTCAAGCACGACCAGCCGCCGTGGACGGTCGACACCTCGGGCCCCGGCGCCAACGTCCTGATCCTGGGTGCCGGCGGTTCCGGCAAGACGACGGCCCTGCAGACGCTGATCTGCTCGGCGGCGATGACCCACACCCCGGAGCAGGTGCAGTTCTACTGCCTGGCCTACAGCAGCACCGCGTTGACCACCGTGGCCCGGTTGCCGCACGTCGGCGAGGTGGCGGGACCCACCGACCCCTACGGCGTGCGGCGCACGGTCGCTGAGCTGTTGGCGCTGGTGCGGGAACGCAAGCGGACGTTCCTCGAATACGGGATCGCGTCGATGGAGGTGTTCCGGCGCCGCAAGTTCGGCGGGGAGCCCGGCCCGGTGCCCAACGACGGGTTCGGCGACGTCTACCTGGTGGTCGACAACTATCGGGCGCTGGCCGAGGAGAACGAGGTCCTGATCGAGCAGGTCAACGTGATCATCAACCAGGGTCCGTCGTTCGGCGTGCATGTGATCGTCACCGCGGACCGCGAGTCGGAGCTGCGGCCGCCGGTGCGCAGCGGCTTCGGCTCCCGGGTCGAGTTGCGGCTGGCCGCGGTGGAGGACGCGAAGCTGGTCCGGTCGCGGTTCGCCAAGGAGGTGCCGGTCAAGCCGGGCCGCGGCATGGTCGCGGTCAACTACGTCCGCCTCGACGCCGACCCCCAGTCCGGCCTGCACACGCTGGTGGCGCGGCCGGCGCTGGCCACCACGCCGAACAACGTCTTCGAGTCGGACAGCATCGTCGACGCGGTCAGCCGGCTCACCAGCGCCCAGGCGCCGCCGGTGCGCCGGCTGCCGGCGATCTTCGGCGTGCAGCAGGTCCGCGAGCTCGCCGCGCGGGACACCCGCCAGGGCGTCGGTGCGGGCGGAATCGCTTGGGCCATCTCGGAATTGGACCTGGCGCCGGTCTATCTCAACTTCGCAGAGAATTCGCACCTGATGGTGACGGGCCGACGCGAATGCGGGAAGACCACGACGCTGGCCACCATCATGTCCGAGATCGGCCGGCTGTACGCGCCGGGCTCCACCAGCGCACCGCCGACGTCACAACCGTCGGCGCAGGTGTGGCTGGTCGACCCGCGCCGGCAGCTGCTGACGGTGCTGGGTTCGGAGTACGTGGAGAAATTCGCGTACAACCTCGACGGCGTGAACGCGATGATGACCGACCTGGCCGCGATGCTGGCCGGCCGCGAACCACCGCCTGGCCTGTCGGCGGAGGAGCTGCTGTCGCGGTCGTGGTGGAGCGGCCCGGAGATCTTCCTGATCGTCGACGACATCCAGCAGCTGCCAACGGGTTTCGATTCGCCGCTGCACAAGGCCGCGCCCTGGGTGAACCGCGCCGCCGACGTCGGGCTGCACGTGCTCGTCACCCGTACCTTCGGCGGCTGGTCGTCGGCGGGCAGCGATCCGATGCTGCGGGCGCTGCACCAGGCGAACGCGCCGCTGCTGGTGATGGACGCCGACCCCGACGAAGGCTTCATCCGGGGCAAGATGAAGGGCGGCCCGCTGCCCCGAGGCCGAGGCCTGCTGATGGCCGAGGACACCGGGGTATTCGTTCAGGTCGCGGCGACCGAGTTCCGCAAGTAGTCCGCGAGTTGAGTTGGGGCTGACCCGAGATTCGCGTCAGCCCCAACTCATTTCCAGCTCAGGGGCAACTGTCTGAGCGCGAACGTCTTCGACGGGAACTTGATCTCGGGTGTGTACCCCGGGGGCAGTTCGAAGTCGGGGATTTGCTTGAGCCATTCCGCGACGATGATGGTGAGTTCGATTCGCGCGAGATGCGAACCGAGGCAGCGGTGCGGTCCGCCACCGAATCCCCAGTGCCGGTGCACCTTTCCGTCCATCACCAGCTCGTTGGTGGACACGTCGTCGCTGCCGTCGCGGTTGACGGCCGCCATGCACAGCCGGACCGGCGTGCCCGGAGGGAGCACCATCCCGCCGATGGTGACGAACTCGGTGGTGACCCGCGGGGCTACCGGCGCGGACGGTTCGAGCCGGACGATCTCCTCGATGAAAACCCTGATCTGCCTAGGATTGTCACGAAGCGCGTCGCGCAGTTCCGGCCTGCGCGCCAGCTCGAATAGGGAGAACCCGATCGCGGCGGTGACTGTGTCCAGGCCCGCGAGGATCAACAGGTGGCTCATACCCAGCAGCTCGAGGTCACTGAAGTTGCCCTCGCCGGTCATGACTTGCGACAGCATGTCGGTGCCCGGGTTCTGCCGACGCTGCTGGATGGCCTCCATCAGATATTCCAACAGCTTCTGGCCCTGCGCGAAATCCTCCGCGGCCATGTATGGCTTGTCGGCGACGATGACCTCTTTCCAAGCGATGATCTGGTCGAGGTCCTCCAGTGGAAAGCCGTAGAGGTCCAAGAACACCCGGAACGGGTAGAGCTTGGCGAGGTCCGCCATGGCCTCGCACTCGCCGCGGGCGGCGAGCCCGGCGATCATCTCTGCGGCGTGCCGCTGCAGCACGGGGCGGGACTTACTCAAGCCGTACGGACTGAAGTACGGCTGCAGGATTTTCCGGTAGCGGGTGTGCTCCGGCGGATCGAACGCCAGCGGCACCACCGGCAGTGGGCTTCCGGGCGGCTGGAGCGCCAGCCGCGAGGAGAAGACCTTCGGGTTGCGCAGCGCCGCCAGCACATCCTCGCGGCGCGTGATGTAGTAGTGGCCGTTCATGAACACCACCGGCCCGGCGTCGCGCAACGTGTTCCATCCGACACCGCGGTCGTCGGCCATCGGTAGCTTGGAGTATTCGAGCCGCGGTAGGTGGAACGAGCCCGGCTGAGTTCCCCCGAGAATGCTCATGCGCCCCTGATCTCCGCTTGTCTAGTTGGTTTCGTGTCGACCGGGCCGGTTGGAGACGGTCCTCGTCACCGGTTACCGGTTGGCACACCAATATGGCACGCGCCGCAGTAGGCCACCAATCGGGCCGGTGGGCGGATAAGGGCCAGAAAGAACGGCTAACCTTGCTGTCGCCGTGCAACTCCGATCGTCAGAAGGAAACAGCGTGAGGGTTCGTCTCGATAAGTCCAAGTGCGTGGGCCACGCCCAGTGTTACGCCGTCGATCCGGACCTTTTCCCCATCGACGACTCCGGCTATTCGATCCTCGAAGACCACGAGGTACGACCGGAGGACGAGCAGGTGACCCGCGACGGCGTGGCCTCCTGCCCCGAGATGGCGCTCATCATCGAAGATGATTAGCGGACAAATACGGTTCCGGCCGCTGGTGAACTGAAAAGCAAACCGTAGGTGAACATTCAGTTGATTGCCATGAACAAGTGGCTGTCCGGAATTGAACATTGGTTGGCCTGGAATGAACAGTTGGCATCGCCGGTCGGTGTCTCCTCAGCTGACCAGCTAATCTCGTTGACGAGCGGCAGTTCTGCCAAGACGGGGCTGTCGCTCGGTTGCTGACAATGGGGTGTTCAAGGCAGATTGTGCATGTCGTTCCACATCGGGCATTCGGGAATCATGATGACTTATCACCAATCCGGGCACAGGGACCGCGAGCGGCTCTGGTTACCGGCTACCCCCTCAAGCAGTTTGCTGGTGGAAGGACCCGAATCCGTCAGTGACGTGCCATGAGCCAACGGGGGCCCGAGGGCGCGACTCGCTGAGGACGTCGCAACCAGGGCCGAAATCGCTTTAGCCAACGGGCCGGATCATCATCCGGCCTACTGAGGAGGACACGGTGTTCGACTTCGGGGCGTTACCACCCGAAATCAATTCCGGTCGTATCTATGCGGGGCCGGGATCAGAGCCGATGATGGTCGCCGCGTCGGCTTGGGACGAGCTGGCGGCGGAATTGGGTACGGCGGCCAGCGGCTACAACTCGGTGGTCGACGAGCTGACCAACGGGCCCTGGATAGGGCCATCGTCGGCGGCGATGGTGACCGCGGTCGGCCCGTATGTCAGCTGGGTCAGCGCCGCGGCCGGCCAGGCGGAGGAAGCCGCGGCGCAGGCGCGGGCGGCCGCGGCGGCTTTTGAGGCGGCGTTCGCGATGACGGTGCCGCCGCCGGTGATCGCGGCCAATCGGGTGTTGTTGATGACGTTGATCGCGACGAATTTCTTCGGGCAGAACACCCCGGCGATCGCGGCCACCGAGGCCCAGTACATGGAGATGTGGGCGCAGGACGCCGCCGCGATGTACGGCTATGCGGCGTCCTCGGCGGCGGCCACGCAGTTGACGCCGTATCAGGCGCCGCCGAACACAACCACCCCGGACGCGGAGGCCAGTCAGTTCGCCGCGGTCAACCAGGCCGCGGCCACGCCGGTCGGCAATTCGGGGCAGAACGCGGCCGCCGTGTCGCAGCTGTTGCCCCTGGCGACGCCGAACGCGCTTCAGCAGCTTGCGACGCCGGCGGCTACCTCGAGCACACCGGGGCCGTTCACCTGGCTGACCAACACGATCCAGAACTTCCTGACCTATGGCATGCCGACCCCGACCAACAACTACACAGCAATCAGCACCGCCAGCTACACCGCGATCATCAAGCAAACCCTGCAGGCCTATTTCGGCGTGGGCGTAGGAAACTTCGGTTACAGCATCGGTCAGCAGCTGACCTTCGGTACTGGTGCAACCGCCGGTGCGGGCGGTGCGTGGTACCCGACGCCGCAGTTCGCGGGTCTGCATTTGGGCAGTGTCAGCGGGGTCAGCGCGGTCAGCGGCGACGGCGGCGGGTCGGTGCTGGCGAGTGCGGGTTCGTCGGGCAAGGTCGGGATGTTGTCGGTCCCGGCGAACTGGGCCGAACCGACGTCGGAGGCAACCCTGGTCAGCGCGGTGGCGGAGGAGACCCCCGTACAACCTGGGGCCATGACGCCCGGTGCAGCCCCCGGCGCAGGCAGCAACGCCGTGCTGCGCGGCATACCGACCGGAATGGTCGGCCGACGCACCGCCGGCTACGGCTACACCAACAAGTACGGGTTCAAACACAGCGTCCTCACACGGCCACCGTCGGCCGGATAAGGGGCGCACGCGAATGATCGTCCGATCGGGATCGAGGGCATCGCTGCCCCCAGATGAACACCAGTTGTCCACCAATGAACAGTTGGCGCTAAGGAGGCGCGACCGGACCGCACCCAATTAGTCTGACTAGCAAGCCATGTCTGAAGTGAACTTCAGCAGCAGAGCAAACCGGTCACCGAGTATCAGACTCGAGGAGGAATTCACATGTCGTACGTGACTACGCAGCCGGAGGCGTTGACGGCGGCGGCGAGCGCGTTGCAGGGCATCGGCTCGTCGTTGAGCGCGCAGAATGCCGCGTCGGCGGCCCCGACGACGGGCGTGGTGCCCGCGGCCGCCGACGAGGTGTCGGCACTGACCGCGGCGCAGTTCGCCGCGCACGCCCAGATGTATCAGGCCGTCAGCGCTCAGGCGACGGCGATTCACGAGATGTTCGTCAACACCTTGGGCGTGAGCTCAGGTTCGTACGCCGCCACCGAGGCGGCCAACGCGGCCGCGGCCGGCTAGGGGGTCAGGACATGACGATTGATTTGGGTGCGTTTCCTCCGGAGGTCACTTCCGCGATGATTTATGCGGGTCCGGGTTCGTCGTCGCTGGTGGCGGCGGCGTCGGCGTGGAATGGTCTTGCGGCCGAGTTGAATTCGGCGGCGTTGGGCTATGACCAGGTGATCACCGCGCTGTCGAGCGAGGAGTGGCTGGGGCCGGTGTCGGCGTCGATGGCCGCGGCGGTGCAGCCGTATGTGACGTGGATGTCGACCACGGCCGACGCAGGCCGAGGAGGCGGCCGGCCAGGCCTCGGCGGCGGCGGCGGCCTACGAAAACGTGCTGGCGTCGGTGGTACCCCCACCGCTGATCGCGCTCAACCGCACCGAGCTGATCCAGGCCCAGCAAACCAACATCCTGGGCTTGAACAATGGGGTGATCGCGCAGTTGGAGGCCCAGTACGCCGAGTTCTGGGCCCAAAACGCCGCGGCGATGTACAACTACGCGGGCCAGTCCGCGGCCGCGACCAAGGTGACGCCGTATCAGAACGCGCCGAGCATCGTGAACCCGTCGGCCACCGGTACCCAGGCCGCGGCGGTGGCCGCGGCGCAAGCCACCCCGGCGGCGTCGTTGCAGCAGAGTCTGCAAGGGTTCATGACCCAGATCCAAAGCCAGCTGGGCCTGCTGTCCAACCCGAGCGGGACGGCGAAGCTGGCGACGCAGGCCGGCACCCAGTACCCGTGGCTCACCCAGGGCTGGTTCCTGTTGACCGGCCAGACCGCCTGCCCACCAACCTGGGACACGGCTCTGCAGGGCTACAACAACTATTCCAGCTTCTTCTATAACACCGAGGGTTTGCCGTACTTCAGCGTCGGTATGGGCAACTTCGGTGTGCAGATCGCCAAGACCACCGGCGCGCTCACCGGGGCGGCGCCGGCCGCCGCGGCGGCGGTGCCCAAGGCCTTGCCCGCCCTCGGAGGGATGCTCGGCGGCGGGGGCATCGCGCACGCGGCGGCCTCGATCGGCAGCGCGGGCTCGATCGGCAAGCTGTCGGTGCCGGCCACCTGGGCCGGGGCCACCACGGGCCTCAGCCACGCCGCGCCCCAGCTGGTCAGCACGGTCAGCGCCGCACCCGAGGCGGCATCCGCGGGCCCCAGCAACCTGCTCGGCGGCATGCCACTGGCCGGAGTGGGCTCGGGCACCGCCGGCGGCGCCGGACCCCGCTACGGCTTCAAACCCACCGTCATGGCCCGCCCACCACTCGGCGGGTAACCGCTGCGACCGTGATGACATTCGATTGCTGCGAGGCGGGGGGCACCGGGCGGACGCCGCATTTGCTCGGGCAAACGGGCAGGCCGGCCCGTACATCGCCTATAACCGCTGCTCAGCGGCAGTTAAGCCGGCGCCGCTACGCGGAACGTCTGATGGTTTGCTGTGACTGTCTTGAGAACACCCCGCGGCCGGGTGCCTCGCTGTTACTGTGTCGTTAAGAAAAGTGAATTCGCCGTACCGTTCAGTGAACAATTGCCAACAGGCCGCTCCGAACAGGGCGGCGGGGCAAGCCGTCATCTACTCTCTGTCCGAGGGTGGAGGACCGATCAAGGAGGAAACAATATGTCGTTCGTGACGACACAGCCCGAGGCGTTGGCCGCGGCAGCCGGAAGCCTGCAGGGCATCGGCTCGGCGATGAACGCGCAGAACGCGGCTGCGGCGGCCCCGACGACCGGCGTGGTGCCGGCGGCTGCCGACGAGGTTTCGGCGCTCACCGCGGCCCAGTTCGCCGCGCACGCGCAGATGTACCAGGCAGTGAGCGCTCAGGCTGCCGCCATTCACGAGATGTTCGTGAACACGCTGTCCACCAGTGCGGGCTCGTACGCCGCGACCGAGATCGCCAACGCAGCCGCCGCCGGCTGACCTGGCTCCCTCGCTCAAGGCTTACGGACCGTCACCGGCGTGGCTTCTCTGGCAACCACCCGGCCTTCGATGACCTCGACGGCCGGCTGCCACGCGGAGGCAGCGCGCCGGTATGTGATGACAACCCCGGTCGACCCCAACGCCGCAGTTCGGGGCGACATACGGGCCACCGCGCTATGCGGTGGCCAGTGGCCGGTGATTTAACCGGTCCGGCCATTCTTGCTAACACAGCAAATATCCCAGTGATCACCCAACAAGGAGAAAGACAGCATGGCAACACGCTTTATGACCGACCCGCACGAGATGCGGGCCATGGCGGGCCGCTTCGAAGTGCACGCCCAGACCGTTGAGGACGAGGCCCGCAAGATGTGGGCGTCGTCGATGAACATTGCCGGTGCGGGCTGGAGTGGCCAGGCGCAGGCGACGTCGTACGACACGATGGGGCAGATGAATCAGGCGTTCCGCAACATCGTGAACATGCTGCACGGGGTGCGGGACGGGTTGATCCGCGACGCGAACAACTACGAGCAGCAAGAGCAGGCTTCCCAGCAAATTCTCGGCAGCTAGCGCTAAGGCGCGAGGCTGCGTACCCTTCAGACGTTAGGAGAACATCGATATGACCATTAACTACTCGTTCGGCGATGTGGACGCCCACGGCGCCACGATTCGCGCTCAGGCCGCCTCGCTGGAGGCCGAGCACCAGGCCATCGTTCGTGATGTGCTTGCCGCGGGTGACTTCTGGGGTGGCGCCGGTTCGGTGGCCTGCCAGGAGTTCATCACCCAGTTGGGTCGTAACTTCCAGGTGATTTACGAGCAGGCCAACTCCCACGGCCAGAAGGTGCAGACCGCCGGCAGCAACATGGCGAGCACCGACAGCGCCGTCGGCTCCAGCTGGGCCTAACTTCCAACTCCAGGCGCGGCAGCACACCACAGTTCGGTGTGCTGCCGCGTCCTGCGGTTTCCGACCACTGAAAGACCTCGAGGGATAGATGGACCAACAGAGCACCCGCACCGACATCACCGTCAACGTCGACGGTTTCTGGATGCTCCAGGCACTCCTGGACATCCGGCACGTCGCGCCAGAACTGCGGTGCCGGCCGTACGTATCCACCGATTCCAACGACTGGCTCAACAACCACCCCGGGATGGCGGTGATGCGCGAGCAGGGCATCGTCGTCGGTGACGAGGTGCAGGAGCAGGTCGCCGCCCGACTGCGGGTGCTCGCCGCGCCCGACATCGAGGTCGTTGGCCTGCTGTCGCGGGGCAAGCTGCTCTACGGCGTCGTCGAGGACGAGAACCAGCCACCCGGGTCGCGGGACATCCCCGACAACGAGTTCCGCGTCGTCCTGGCCCGCCGCGGCCAGCACTGGGTCTCGGCGGTGCGGGTCGGCAGCGACATCACGGTCGACGACGTGGCCATCGCCGACAGCGCCTCCATTGCGGCATTGGTCATGGACGGCCTGGAATCGATTCACCACGCGGAGCCTGCGGCGATCAACGCCGTCAACGTGCCGCTGGAGGAAATGCTCGAGGCGACCAAATCTTGGCAGGAATCGGGATTCAACGTCTTCTCCGGCGGTGATCTGCGCCGGATGGGTATCAGCGCCGCCACGGTGGCCGCGCTGGGCCAGGCGCTGTCCGATCCGGCGGCCGAGGTCGCGGTGTACGCCCGTCAGTACCGCGACGACGCCAAGGGTCCCAGCGCCTCCGTGCTGTCACTCAAGGACGGTTCCGGTGGCCGCATAGCGCTCTACCAGCAGGCCCGAACGGCGGGCTCGGGGGAGGCCTGGCTGGCGATCTGCCCGGCGACCCCCCAGCTGGTGCAGGTCGGCATCAAGACCGTGCTGGACACGCTGCCGTACGGCGAATGGAAAACACACCGCAGGGTGTGAAACCGGCCGCGAAACACAATGTTTACCAATGCTTTTGCTGATAAGAGGCGGTCGAGATGCGAACACGGCATACTTCTCTAGAATCATCAGCAAATCCCAACCAGGGTCACACGACTCCTGATCGCAAGGCGAGGCAGATGAAATCCGAATTAGTCGAGCTGCATCTTCCGGGGGACTTGAGCGCCTCGGCGATTCCGTCGAACGCGCTTGACGCGCTGGAGGCACGGGCTTACTCATTCATCACGGCAGGGGGTGCAGTGCGATGACCGCGGTAGTTGAAGCGCCACAGACTGACGTCGAGGGGCTGTCACAGCCTCGGGCGGTGGTGGTCGGAATCATGGCCGGGGAGGGCGTCCAGATCGGCGTCCTGCTTGACGCCAACGCGCCGGTGTCGGTGATGACCGACCCGCTGCTCAAGGTGATCAACAGCCGGCTGCGGGAGCTGGGTGAAACCCCGCTGGAGGCCACCGGCCGGGGCCGATGGGCGCTGTGCGTCGTCGACGGCACCCCGTTGCGGGCCACCCAATCGCTGACCGAGCAGGACGTCTATGACGGCGACCGGCTCTGGATCCGGTTCATTCCGGACACCGAACACCGGTCGCAGGTCATCGAGCACATCTCCACCGCGGTCGCGTCCAATCTCAGCAAACGCTTCGCCGCGATCGACCCGGTGGTTGCGGTCCACGTCGGCGCCTCGATGGTGGCCATCGGCGTTACCGCCGCGTCGGGTTTGCTCGGCTGGTACCGCTGGCACCACAACTCGTGGCTGCCGACCGTCTACGCCGCGGTGGTCGCCGCGATCATGCTGGGCGTGTCGTTGCTCCTGCTGATGCGGGCCCGGACGGATCAGGACCGGCGCGTCGGCGACATCATGTTGCTGAGCACGCTGGCGCCGCTGTCGGTGGCCGCGGCCGCCGCGCCGCCTGGGGGAGTGGGCTCGCCCCAGGCCGTCCTGGGCTTCGGCATACTCACCATCGCCGCAGCGCTCGCGCTGCGCTTCACCGGGCGCCGGTTGGCGCTCTACACGGCGATCGTCACCATCAGCCTGGTGGCGGCGATCGCGGCGCTGTCGCGGATGGTCGCGATGACCAGCGCGGTGACCCTGTTCACCAGCGTGGTGCTGCTGTGCGTGCTCGTCTACCACGCCGCTCCGGCGCTGTCGCGGCGGCTGGCCGGCATCCGGCTGCCCGTCTTCCCGTCGGCGACCAGCCGCTGGGTGTTCGAGGCCCGGCCCGACCTGCCAACGACCATGGTGCGCTCGGAGGGTGGCCCGCCGGTCCTGGAGGGTCCCGCGTCGGTGCGCGACGTCGTGTTGCAGGCCGAGCGCGCCCGGTCCTTCCTGAGCGGGCTGCTCGTCGGGCTGGGTGTGCTGATGGTGGTGTCGTTGACCGCCTTGTCGGACCCGCGCACCGGGGAACGCTGGCTGCCGCTGCTGCTGGCCGGCTTCAGCGCAGGCTTCCTGATGCTGCGCGGCCGCTCGTACGTGGACCGCTGGCAGGCGATCACCCTGGCCGCGACCTCCGTGCTGATCGTGGGCGCCGTCGTGGTGAGGTACGCGCTCGTGTTGCAGTCGCCGCTGGCGGTGTCCATCAGCGTCGCGATCCTGGTGCTGCTGCCGGCGGCCGGCCTCACGGCCGCAGCCGTGGTGCCCAACACCATCTACAGCCCGCTGTTCCGCAAGCTGGTGGAATGGGTCGAATACCTCTGCCTCATGCCGATCTTCCCCTTGGCATTGTGGTTGATGAACGTTTATGCAGCCATCCGATACCGCTAGTCGCAAGTCGTGGCGTGGTCGCGCTTCCCGCGCGACCATCGCCGCGATTTTGCTTGCGTCGGGCTCATTAGCCGGGTTGCCGCCGGCGTCCGCCATATCGCCGCCGACGATCGACCCGGCCGCGGTGCCGCCCGACGGCCCGCCCGGGCCCCCGGCGCCGATGAAGCAGAACTCGTACTGCACCGAGGTGGGCGTCCTGCCCGGCACCGACTTCCGGTTGCCGCCCAAGTACATGGAGATGCTCAACCTGCAGGAGGCGTGGCAATTCGGCCGGGGCGCCGGGCAGAAGGTCGCGGTGATCGATACCGGTGTGACGCCGCACCCGAGGTTTCCGCACCTGATACCCGGCGGCGACTACGTGATGGGCGGTGACGGCCTGTCGGACTGCGACGCGCACGGCACCATCGTCGCGTCGATGATCGGCGCGGCCCCCGCCAATGGCGCGGCGGCGCCGCCCGCGGCACCCCGCAAGCCGGTGACCATCCCGACGACCGAGCCGCCCCCCAAAGCGCCGCCACCGCAGACGGTGACGCTGTCACCGTTGCCGCAGACCGTCACGATGGTGCCGCCCACGGAGCAACCTCCGCCCGGACCGTTCGGAGCGCCCCCACCACCGGCGCCCGCGGGGCCGCCACCGCCCCCCGCCGCTCCGGGCGCGGCCAGCCACGGCGGTGGCACGGTCACGATTCCCGGCTACACCGGGGGCGGGCGGATCGCGCCCATTGACCATCGGCGCGGCCCGCTTCCGCAGGATCCGCCGAAGCCACCGCCCCCACCGCCGGCGCCGCCGCAGGCCCCGGACGCGTACAGCGGCATCGCCCCCGACGTCGACATCATCTCGATCCGGCAGTCCAGCCAGGCGTTCGGCCTCAAAGACGCCTACACCGGCGACGAGGATCCGCAGACGCGTGCCAAGATCGACGACGTCGAGACGATGGCGCGGGCCATCGTGCACGCCGCCGACATGGGCGCCTCGGTGATCAACATCTCCGACGTGACGTGCATGAGCGCGCGCAACATCGTCGACCAGCGCGCGCTGGGCGCCGCGGTGCGCTACGCGGCGGTGGACAAGAACGTCGTCATCGTGTCCGCGGCCGGCGACACCAGCAAGAAGGACTGCAAGCAGAACCCGGCCTTCGATCCCATGCAGCCGCAGGATCCCCGCGACTGGAGCGGGGTCACCACCGTGGTGACGCCGTCGTGGTTCAGTGACTACGTCCTGACCGTCGGGGCGGTCGACACCGAGGGCCGCCCGCTCACCCAAGGCGGTCAGGGGCAGGGTTCGACCAGCGTCGCCGGGCCCTGGGTGGGGATAGCCGCGCCCGGGACCGACGTCGTCGGGCTCTCGCCCCGCGACGACGGCCTGATCAACGCGATCGACGGCCCGGACAACACGCTGCTGGTGCCGGCCGGCACCAGCTTCTCGACGGCGATCGTGTCGGGTGTGGCCGCCCTGGTCCGCGCGAAGTATCCCCAGCTTTCGGCGTACCAGGTGATCAACCGGTTGGAGCGCACCGCCCGGGCACCGGCGCGTGGCGTGGACAACCAGGTCGGTCACGGCATCATCGACCCGGTCGCCGCGCTGACCTGGGACGTCCCCGACGGTCCGGCAAAGCCGCCGCAGCAACTGTCGGCGCCGCTGCACCTGCCCAAACCGGCCCCGCACCGCGATATGGTGCCAGTGTGGGTGGCCGGCGGCGGATTGCTCGGGGCACTACTGATCGGCGGCGCGGTATTCGGTACAACAACGCTGATGAAGCGATCGCGAAAGCAGCAATAAGGGCGGAGCAGTAACAGCTATGAAGGCTCAGCGCAGTTTTGGGTTGTCTTTGGCGTGGTCGCGCGTCACCGCGGTGTTCCTCCTGGACATCGTGATTCTGGTGGTGGCCAGCCACTGCCCGGAGTCGTGGCAGGGCGAGCACCGCATCGCGTTCTGGGTCGGGGTCGCCCTCGCGGTCGTGATCACGCTGCTGTCGTTGGTCACCCACCACGGCCTCACCGTGACCTCGGGGCTGGCGTCGTGGCTGTGGGACTGGTCCGCGGACCCGGGTTCCGCGCTGGCCGCGGGGTGCACGCCGGCGGTCGACTACCAGCGCAAGTTCGGGCGCGACAAGGTGGGGGTGCGGGGGTACGAGGGACGCTTGGTCACCGTCATCGCGGTGGACGGTGGGGGACGACCCCACCGGGCGTCACCGTCACCGGACCCTGCCCGCCGCCACTCTGCTCGTCCAGGCCGTCGCGGCCGGGCTGCGGCAGTTCGACGTCCACCTCGACGGCATCGACATCGTCTCCCTGAAGGTGCGTCGCGGGGGCCCCGAAGTCCGAGCGGCCGAGCTGTCCAAGCTGGACGACTGGGGCCCCGAGGAGTGGGGGCTGGTCGGGGACCAGCCGGCATCGTACGTGCGTCGTACCTGGCTGGTACTTCGGATGAACCCGCAGCGCAACGTCGCCGCGGTGGCTGCCCGCGATTCCCTGGCTGCCACGCTGGTCGCGGCAACCGAGCGCCTGGCCCAGGACCTCGACGGCCAGCACTGCGCGGCCCGCCCACTGACCGCCGACGAGCTCGCTGAGGTCGACAAGGCCGTACTCGCCGACCTGGAGCCGACGTGGAGCCGCCCGGGATGGCGCCATCTCAAGCATTTCAACGGGTTCGCGACCAGCTTCTGGCTGACGCCGTCGGACATCAACACCGAGACGCTGGACGACCTGTTCCGGACCGACAGCCCGGACATCGGGGCCACCGTGCTCACCATCCGGCTGGTCAGCGTGGGTGGCCGGCCGTACGTGTCGGCATGGGTGCGCTACCACAGCGACGGCCGGCTGCCCAAGGAAGTCTCCGCGGGGCTGAACCGGCTCACCGGCCGCCAGCTGGCCGCGGTGCGTGCGAGCCTGCCCGCCCCCACGATCCGCTCACCGCTGGCCGTCCCGAGCCGGGGATTGCACGACGACGATGAGCTGGTCCTGTCTGTCGGTCAGGCGCCGGAGAGCTCACCGGGCGTGCCCGTGGCGCAATGACGCGGCCGCAATCAATCGCTGAAGACGCCCGAAACGCATTGGTCGCCGGCCTGCTGGCGTCGGGCATCTCCGTCAACGGCCTGCAGCCCAGCCACAACCCCCAGGTTGCGTCGCAGATGTTCACCACCGCGACCACCCTGGACCCCGGCATGTGCGACGCCTGGCTGGCGCGGGTGCTGGCCGGTGAGCAGAGCATCGAGGTGCTCGCCGGGGCCTGGGCCGCGATCCGGACGTTCGGCTGGGAGACCCGGCGGCTGGGCGTCACGGACCTCCAGTTCCGTCCGGAAGTGTCCGACGGGCTGTTCCTGCGGCTGGCGATCACCAGCGTGGAGTCGCTCGCCTGCACCTATGCCGCCGCCCTCGCCGAGGCGAAGCGCTACGAAGAGGCGGCGAAGCTGCTGGACAGCGTCGAACCACGCCACCCGTTCGAGGAGGAGCTGTTCGACTACGTGCGGGGCGTGTTGTACTTCCGCACCGGACGGTGGCCGGACGTGCTGCTGCAGTTCCCCGAGGGGAAGCAGTGGCGTCAACCCGAGCTGAAGGCCGCGGGCGCGGCGATGGCCACCACCGCGCTGGCATCGCTGGGCGTCTTCGAGGAGGCCTTCCGGCGCGGCGAGGCGGCCGTCGAGGGGGACCGGGTGCCGGGCGCTGCCAACATCGCCCTCTACACCCAGGGCATGTGCCTGCGACACGTCGGCCGCGAAGACGAGGCCGTCGAGCTGCTGCGCCGGGTCTATTCGCGGGATCCGAAATTCGGTCCCGCCCGCGAGGCGCTGGACAACCCCAACTACCGGCTCATCCTCACCGACCCCGAGACGATCGAGGCCCGCACCGACCCGTGGGATCCGGACAGTGCGCCGACTCGTGCGCAGACCGAGGCCGCGCGCCACGCCGAGGAGGCCGCCAAGTATCTGGCCGAAGGCGACGCCGAGCTCAACGCGATGTTGGGGATGGAACGGGCCAAGCGCGAGATAAAGCTCATCAAGTCGACCACCAAGGTCAACCTGGCCCGCGCCAAGATGGGTCTTCCGGTTCCGGTGACATCGCGCCACACGTTGTTGCTCGGACCGCCTGGGACCGGCAAGACGTCGGTGGCACGCGCTTTCACCAAGCAACTGTGCGGGCTGACCGTGTTGCGCAAGCCGCTGGTGGTCGAGACGAGCCGCACCAAGCTGCTGGGCCGGTACATGGCCGACGCCGAGAAGAACACCGAGGAGATGCTCGAGGGGGCGCTGGGCGGCGCGGTCTTCTTCGACGAGATGCACACCCTGCACGAGAAGGGCTACTCCCAGGGCGACCCCTACGGCAACGCGATCATCAACACGTTGCTGCTCTACATGGAGAATCACCGCGACGAGCTGGTCGTCTTCGGCGCCGGGTATGCCAAGGCGATGGAGAAGATGCTCGAAGTGAATCAGGGTCTGCGGCGGCGTTTTTCAACGGTCATCGAGTTCTTCAGCTACACGCCCGAAGAGTTGCTGGCGCTGACCAAGCTGATGGGCCAGGAGAACGAGGACATCATCACCGACGAAGACGCCGAGGTGTTGCTGCCGTCGTACAGCAAGTTCTACCTCGACGAGAGTTATTCGGAGGAGGGCGACCTGATCCGCGGTATCGACACCCTCGGCAATGCGGGGTTCGTGCGGAACGTGGTGGAAAAGGCCCGCGACCACCGTAGCTTCCGCCTGGACGACGAGGACCTCGACGATGTGCTGGCAAGCGATCTCACCCAATTCAGCGAGGCCCAGCTGATGCGGTTCACGAGACTGACCGGCGAAGACCTCGCCGAGGGTCTCAGCGCGGCGGTCGCAGAGAACAAGACGAGCTAGCCGCTCGGGCCGGCGTGGGTTGCCGCGCTCCAGCGATCCGATGTGACCGGCCGCCGGTTGCTGGCCTCGGTGGATCCGCCTGTCTGCCAATGATTTTCATTGAGCGAAGCAACCGTGGTGCAAGCGTCACGCGGTGCGGCTTGACTCACTTGCGCTCGAGTGCCACCATGGCTCTAGCAAGCACCTCGCTAGGTGAGGCGTCTGCACGGACACAGGCCACTGACCTCGAACGTCGAAAGACGCCCAGGGTCAGGACAGCTCTTCCCGGCTTAAGGGTTGAGCCCAAGTGGCTTCCGGCCTCGGTCGGATACGCCGTGTGGTGCCAAAGCTCTGACGAGAGGGGTGCGCAGGGCGGGTTTTCCTGCTCGGCTCTTCTCCCCGCGTGCATGTTGTGGCATCCCCGCATGCCCCGACCGGGAGGAGGTGAGAACGAGATGAGTCGCGACGATAGTCCGTATCCGAGATCGACGACCGTTTCGTTGCGATCCGGCCCCGGTCCGCTCGCCGCAGCGTAACCCGTTTTCCCGCAACAGTTCACGCGCAGGCTTATTCGTCACGCGTGCGTTAGGCATGCGCGGAAGTGGTCCCGGCGCCCGGTCGCTTTCCGTGGGGACAAGTTCATGCCGTTTGACCGGTCTTGAACACTGCCCGGCGGGGCGCCGTGACCGGTATGGTGACGAGTTGAGCTGCACCATGCGTTACCGCTCTTGGCACAACGCATTCAGTGTGTACGACGCCCATTCGCGGGGTCCGTGGGCGGCCGCGACTGGTGGCGGCGGCTCATACGCAGCCACCGAAATCGATAACAGTTTCGCCTGGCGCCAGGGAGGGGGCCGATCATGACCGCAATGCTGGACTTCGCGATGCTTACGCCCGAAATCAACTCCGGCCGCATGTATTCCGGGGAGGGCTCGGGCCCGATGCTGGCGGCGGCGTCGGCGTGGAAGGGGCTGGCCGCGGAGCTGCGGTCCACGACCTTGTCATACAACTCGGTGCTTTCGGCGCTGACCGGCGAGGAGTGGCACGGGCCGGCCGCGGCATCGATGGCGGCGGCTGCGCTGCCGTACATCGCCTGGATGGGCACGACGGCGGCGCAGGCCGAGCAGACCGCCGCCCAGGCGGAGGCCGCCGCGGCGGCGTATGAGGCGGCGTTCGCCGCCACGGTGCCGCCGCCGGTGATCACGGCCAACCGCGCGCAGCTGATGACGCTGATTGCCACCAACGTCTTGGGGCAGAACACGCCGGCGATCGCGGCCACCGAAGCGCAGTACGCCGAAATGTGGGCGCAAGACGCCGAAGCCATGTACGGCTACGCCGCCTCCTCGGCAGTCGCCACGCAGTTGGCGCAATTCACCGAGCCGCAACAGAACACGAGCTCCGAGCGGGCTGGCGGCTCAATCGGCGGCGGTGAGCCAGGCCGCGGCGACGACCCGGCCGGGACGCAGCAATCAGCGTTGACGCAGCTGATGTCGGCGCTGCCGACCGCGCTGCAGAACCTGGCGTCACCGGCATCCTCCTCATCCCCGGCATCGGCGCTCGGGAGCGTGTTCCCCGGGGGATGGAATCCGTTCGCCGCCGGGTCCGCGGCTGACACGACGGGCCTGAACGGCGTGCTGAACCTTTTCGGCGGGTCCAACACGGCTTTCGGCCAGTTCATGAACGCCAACTTGTGGAACACCGTCTTCTCCTCGGGGTTCTACATGCCCAGCAACACCATGGCTCCGTTCCTGGGCCTGCTCGGCGCCCAGGCGGCGGGCAACGCGGTGGGTGACGCTGCCGGGCAGGCCGCCACGGGTGCGTTGGGCGAGGCCCTGGCTCCGGTCGGCGGCATCGGGAGTCTGGGCGGCGGGGTCTCGGCCGGCCTGGGACACGCGTCGGTCATCGGGCCGCTGTCGGTGCCGCCGAGCTGGACCGCGCCCGCGGCGGCGGCCGGCCCCTTGGGCTCCACGCTGGGCGGCACGCCGATGGTCGCGCCGCCCGCCATGGCGGCCGGCATGCCCGGGCTGCCGATCGGCGGCATGGGTGCCCAGGTTTCCGGACGTGCCGTGCCTCAGTACGGCTTCCGGCCAACCTTTGTGGCACGTCCCCCCGCCGCCGGGTGACGCATCGAACAGGTGATGCGGCGCTGCCGCCGAGTGCCGACGTCGCAGCCGCGCACGGGCGAATCGGGAAACTGAGCCGTCCGCAACGGCGAAGTCGAGCTGCTGGCGAGTGAGTCGCGGCACGGGTGTGGCGTTGACCACCATCAACAGGTCGTATTGGTATCACAGGAAACTTCCAGCAGCTAATCAGCTGCACGGCAGTTTAACTCGTCTAATCTTCTGTTTGAAATTTAGGAGAACAGATGGCCACCAGCTACCAGTGGGGCGGCGTAGACGCCCGCGGCGGTACCGCGCGCGCGCAAGCCGCGTCGCCGGAAGCCGAGCACCCGGCCGTCGTCCGCCAAGTGCCGGTCGCCGCTGACGGTGCTCGCCGGTTCGAGTCGGGCCTGATCGGACCTACTCGCTAATGGACGCGAAAGCTAGCAGCCGGCCCGAAAGCCGCAGTCGACATACTTAGCGCTTTTCTGCGCGATCAAAGTAGTTGCACTGCCACCAAAGCGTTATTGATGACCTAGGGGGTATTCCGAACCACTGCACAAACAGCCGATAATAGAACCTCGTCCGCGCAAGTATCCGCGGGTAGGTGTTCATAATAGTCCTCCGCACTTCGGATATTAAGTGCAGTTGCCGTTCGTTATTAACAGGGGGTTTGAACGGCGGTACGCTGCGCATTTAATTAGCTAGAAGGTCGTCCTCACATGAAGAATTGTTCTCGTGATCTTAACTTTTAACGCTGGCGTTACTGAGTCGGAACGCGGCGTAGATACATTTCCTTCAGGATGGTCGCCTGATCGGCTAGCGGCTTTCAATCATGGGGCAGGGGCGCCGTTGTGTCGTGAGCTCGGGACATCATCGCATGGCTTCATCGGTGAATTTCATGGGTTTCTTTAGAATTCCGGATCGGTCGGGCGCGGGGCGGTCGGGCCGTGCTTACCATGACGGCCACCGACGGGGACGGGAGGTACTAGATGTTTCTGGATTTCGGGGCGCTACCGCCGGAGATCAATTCCGGACGGATGTATGTCGGTGCGGGCTCGGGACCCTTGCTGGCCGCCGCGGCGGCCTGGGACGACTTGGCCGCAGAGTTGCAGTCCACCGGCGCGTCGTACGGCTCGACCATTGAGAGCTTGACGACGGGGCCCTGGACGGGTCCGTCGGCGATGGCGATGGCAGCCGCGGCCGCACCTTACGTCACCTGGATCCACTCGACCGGATTGCAGGCCGAGCTCGCCGGCACGCAAGCCAAGCTCGCCGCCGCGGCCTACGAGACGGCGTTTTCGGCGACGGTGCCCCCGCCCGTGATCGCGGCCAACCGAGCCCTGCTCGCGGCGTTGATCGCGACCAACATCCTGGGGCAGAACACGCCGATGATCGCAGCCACCGAAGCCCAGTACATGGAGATGTGGGCCCAGGACGCCGCCGCCATGTACGCCTATGCCGGCTCGTCGGCTACGGCGTCGCAGCTGACGTCGTTCACCGAGCCGCCGCAGACCACCAACTCGGCCGCACCGACGCAAGCGGCCGCGGTTACTCAGTCCGGCACCTCGGCCGCCTCGAACGTCAGCACACAGCTATCTCAGCTGATCACCTCGGTGCCGACTACGCTGCAGAACCTGGCGACAAGCGCCCCCACGTCCGCTGCAGGGGGGTTATTGCCACCGCTGCCACCACTGCCGGCGGGGATCACGACCGACCTGACAAACCTCAACACAACCCTTGCGACCATCAACGGGATTTACTCCCCGTTCTTCGGGTGGAGTTCCCTGGGCGGTGGGCCGTTCCTGTCGTTCGGGCAGACGTACGCCTACGCCCAAAACGCGCAGGGTGTCGCCGCGTTTGGCGCCGTCAAATCCATCACCGGGGCGTTGGCCCCGCTGACGAGTCCGTCGAGCGGAACCCTGTTCTCCGCGGTCTCCGGCGCGACACCGGTATCGGGGGCTATGGGTAAGGCGGCCCTGGTCGGGAGTATGTCGGTGCCCCAGGGCTGGACCGAAGCCGCACCGGCCATCAGGACACTCGCCTCCGTGATCCCCACCAACCTGGCCGCCGCCCCGGCCGCGTCACTCGCCGGCGAGGGCGGCGTCTTCAGCCAGATGGCCCTGTCGAGCCTGGCAGGACGCGCGGTTGCCGCCAGTGCGGTCGGATCCAGCGGCGGTAGTGCGGCCGGCTCCCTGGGTGGTGTCGTCGCCGCGGCTGACCCCGCCACAGCCACCATCATCGTGATACCGGCACTCGAGGACTGACAGCGATGACCGCCGAGATGATCGACAACAGCCCAACACGGACCACCCAGGCCACCAGGTAAGGGGTAGAGACATGTTTTTCGCAGCGTTTCCGCCGGAGATCAATTCAGGCAGGATGTACAACGGTCCGGGATCGGGTTCGATGCGCGCAGCTGCGGCGGCCTGGGACGGGCTCGCCACCGAATTGCAGTCCACAGCATCCTCCTACTCATCGGTGATCTCGACCCTGACGAGCGGGGGTTGGGTAGGTCCCTCGTCGCTGAGCATGGCGGCCGCGGTCACGCCCTACCTGACCTGGATGCAGGGCACCGCCGCACAGGCCGCCGAAGCCGCGACCCAGGCCACCGCGGCGGCAAGTGCCTATGAGGCGGCATTCGCCGCCCACGTGCCGCCGGAGGAGATCGCGGCCAACCGCAGCCAACTGGCGTCGCTGTTGGCAACCAACATTTTCGGGGTGAACACCTCGGCTATCGCGGCCACCGAAGCCCAATACATGGAGATGTGGGCCCAGGACGTCGCCGCGATGTTCAGCTACACGGGCTCGTCGGCGACCGCCACCCAGTTGACGCCGTTCACTGCGCCGCCGCAGACGACAAATGCCAGCGGGCTGGTTACCCAGGCGGCCGCGGCGGCCCAAGCCGCCAGCACCTCGGCCGGCAGTGCGCAATCGATCCTGTCGTCAATTCCCAACCCCGTGTCGGCGCTGTTGGAAGCGGCCGCAACCTTCTCCACCGACTACACCAAACTCTTCAACAACATCATCGACACCCTCGTAGGGCCCACCTGGGCCTCGAGCTTTACCCTGATGTACGGGATCGCAAGGAACATAGAAAGCTGGACCACGCAGTACAACTGGATCGGGCTGGCCATTAACCTTCCCGTCTCGCAGGTCCTCAAGTTCGCCCCTCGCATTCCCTATGGCGCGCTCCCGAAAGACGCTCTCGGAGCGGGGCTGGGCGCGTTGGGCTTCGGCCGGGGCACGCTGTTCAACGCTGTAAGCCCGGTGGCGGCGAGTCTGGGTCAGGGCACGCTGGTCGGATCGCTGACCGTTCCGCCGAGCTGGGCCTCGGCCACCCCGGCCATCAGGACGGTCGCGGCCGCCTTGTCGGCCGCGGGGCCGGAAGCGGTGCCGGCGGCCGCGCTCGGCGCGGGCGGGCTGCTCAGTTCGATGTCGGTGGCGGGGATGCTCGGTAGCGCCCTCGGCGCGGGTGGTCCCACCGTGGTCAAAGCGGGTGTCCGAAACCGTCTCACCCCGCTCAAGGACCTCAAAGGCGGCACTTCGCCGGAGAAACTGAAGCAGGTGGTCGCACAGATCTCGGAGAAGCCCGAGAGCGTGCAGCACCACAGTGTCGATCAAGGAGGCCTGGACGCTCTGCTTGAGCAATTGTCCAAGAAACCCGGAATCCACGCGGTCCACCTCAAAAAAGGCAACAAGCCCCAAGTCGTGCCCTCGGATGCACAACTGGGGTAGGCAACCTAATCGGGAGTATGGTGTGTTATGAAATCGCTACTGGCGCTACTCGGTATTTCCGCGATGATCGGCTTCGCGGCACCCGCGTATGCCGATCCCCCTCCGGTCCCGGACGGTGACGACGCGGGCTTCCTCGCCGCCCTGCACACGGCCGGCATCAGCGATCCCAACCCGGCCGCGGCCGTCGCGGCCGGCAGAGCGGTGTGCTCGTGCTTGAACAACGGCGAATCGGGTTTGGAGCTCGTCCACGACGTGAAAACCCACAACCCCGGCTTCGACATGGAGAGCGCGTCGAATTTCGCCTTGATCGCGGCGAAATTCTATTGCCCGCAACAACTTTCGAAGTCCTGATACCAGGCGATACGGAGCTGGAGTCATGCGGCTTCTGCCGACGCTGATTGGCATGTCCGCGCTGATCGCGCTCGCCTCGCCTGCGTATGGCGAGCCGGCTACGAATGCCGCTGACGACGCCGGCTTCCTTGCCTCGCTGCGGAGCGCGGGTCTGACGTACACGGATTCGGGTGGTGCCATCGCGTTCGCCAAAGCGGTATGTGGGTCGATGGGGAAAGGCGAGATGGGCCCGCAGCTGATAGGCGAGCTGCAAGCCGGTAATCCTGCGCTTACCACCGATCACGCCGCGTCGTTCGTGGCGCTTTCGGCGAAGTATTACTGCCCGGAGCAGCTCAACAGGCCATAGGGGCCGCCGCGGCAAACGACCTGGCCGCGAGAACAGCGGCTACCTTCTGTTCACCTGGACGTGGTTGGCTGCCGCGCCGGCACCGCGCCGGGCGCGGGTACAGGCTTCAACGGCCTGGCCGTCACGGGAGGGAGCGCGCGGAATGGAAACGCTGAGCGTCGCCGACTTCGCGCTCCGGCTCGCCGTCGGCGTGGGCTGCGGCGCCCTCATCGGCATGGAGCGGCAGTGGCGCGCGCGCAGGGCCGGCCTGCGCACCAATGCGCTGGTCGCCGGTGGTGCGACGTTGTTCGTGCTGTACGCCGCGGCGACCACCGACACCAGCCCCACCAGGGTCGCGTCCTATGTGGTGTCGGGTATCGGCTTCCTCGGTGGTGGGGTGATCCTGCGTGAGGGAGTCAACGTCCGGGGGCTCAATACCGCGGCGACCCTGTGGTGCTCGGCCGCGGTCGGTGTGCTGGCCGCTTCGGGGCATCTGATCTTCGCGCTGATCGGCACCGGCACCGTCATCGCCATCCATGTGGTGGGGCGTCCGCTCGGCCGGCTGATCGACCGCGACGGCAGCGGCGACGACGACGAAAGCCTGCGTCCCTATCTGGTGCAGGTCATCTGCCGCCCGAAATTCGAGAAGTACGCCCGTGCCCAGATCGTGCAGCACGCCAGCGGCAACGACATCACGCTGCGCGGCATCCACACCGGGCACGCCAGCGATGACGAGATCACCCTCACCGCGCACGTGCTGATGGATGGCCACACGCCCGCGCGCCTCGAGCGACTGGTGGCGGAGCTGTCGCTGCAGCCGGGGGTGCGTGCGGTGCAGTGGTACGCAGGGGACGACGCGCAGGCGGAGTAAGCGCGCTGCCACCGTCAGGGGCGTGCCTGCAGTTCCGGTGCGGCCGCGGCCAGCAAGTCGGCACGGTTGCCCGTCAACGGGGGATAGATTCTCCGGGTATTGATCAGCCGCTTGGTGGCTTTGGCTTCCGCGCCGGTCGACGCCAGCACCCGGTCCCACCCTTCGGTGTACAGAGCGCCGGCCGGTCCGAGGTCCAGAACAGTGACATACCAAGGAATCCGCAGGGCCAGCATCGGTTCGTCGAACAAGTCGCTGATGACGTTGTATCCGGCATAGCGACCCATCGGGCGCCCGTGCTGGCACGACATCACCGAAAGGTGCGTATCGTCCATGCGCGCCGCGGCCACGTCGCCTGCGGCAAAGACCGCAGGCACCCCGATGACCCGCAGGTAGTCGTCGACTGCCACCCGGCCGAGTCGGTCGCGAGCCACCGGTAACTGTTCGGTCAGCGAGCTGGCGCGCATGCCCGCGCACCACACCACCGTGGCCGCCTCCAGGTGCTCGCCCGAGGACAGCACCACCCCGCGCCCACTGACCTCGGTGATGCCCGCTTCGGTTCTGGTCTCCACGCCGTTGGCCGCCAGGGCACTGTTCGATCACCGGACGCGCCGAGGGACCCATGTCGGAGCCCACGCCGCTGCGGTCCACCAAAACCACCCTGGGGACGATGCCGTCCCCCGCGAACATCCGGCGCAGCCTGTTCGGCAATTCGCACGCGATCTCGAGGCCGGTCAGCCCGGCGCCGACCACCACGACCGTCCCCGACGCCGGCGTGGGCGGAGCCTCGGCAACCCGCCGCAGGTGGTTCAGCAGCGCAAGGGCGCCGTCATAGGTGTCGACGTCGAAGGCGCACTCGTGCAGCCCGGGTATCGCGGGTTTGAAGACATGGCTGCCGGAGGCCAGGACCAGCCGGTCGTAGCGGTGGACGCCACCGGTGCCGGTCACGACGGTCCGGGAATCGGTGTCGATCTCCGTCACCTCGGCGGCGACGTGCGCGACCCCGACCGGATCGAGCAGGTCGGCCAGGGGGATGCGGCACTCGCTGAGGTCGTCCTCGTAGTTGCGCACCCGGATGTCGTGAAAAGGTCTGGCGCTCAGCACCGTGACGGTGACCGCGGAAGCCGGTACGGCGAGCTCGTCGAGCCGGCGGGCAGCGGCGAGGGCCGCCCACAAACCGGCGAACCCAGAGCCGACGACCACGACGTCAGTCACTTGCTCCCATCCCCGTATCGATAGGGCGCATGGGGCCGCGCACGCGGCGACCCACCGAAGACCCTCGAAAACCCTAGTCGACTTGCGGGCGGTAGACCGCCGGCGGCGGCCGTGCCTGTTGGACGGACGGGCGGGCAGGACGAAGATGGTCTTCGTGGAAAGGAGACCCTGATGATCGAGATGTTGCCCGGCATGCCGCAGGGGGTGACCGGCATCCGAGTCTCGGGCCGGCTGGGAGGCGACGAGCTTCGCGAGATGAAGCCGAGAATGCAGGAAGCGTTCAAGGCCGGCGACGTCCGGATCGTGGAGGTCATCGACTCCGACTACGAGGGCTTCGGGCCGGGCGGCCTGGTCGAGGACCTGAAACTGGGCTTCGGCACCGTGCTGCCGCACCCCTCGGCCATCAAACGCATCGCGGTCGTGTCCGACAAGGCGTGGGTCGCCCACACCCTGCACGCGTTGGCCTGGTTGGTTCCCGGCGAGCTGGCCGTGTTCGGCCTGGACCAGCTGGATCGCGCCAAGGAGTGGGCCGCGGGCTGACCGGCATCGCGGCTACGTCGGATCGTCGTAATCTTATGACCGTGAGTTCTGTTTCGAGTTTCTGGTTCGGGCTGCCCCCGCAGATGCGGGACCCGGTGCTGTTCGCCATTCCTTTCTTCTTGCTGCTGCTGACACTGGAGTGGACCGCCGCCCGCAAGCTGGAACGCCTCGAGGCCGCCACGCAGCGGCCGGCGTCCGGGGCGCACCTCGCCCGCGACTCGCGGACCAGCATCTCGATGGGACTGGTCTCGATCGCCACCACGGCCGCCTGGAAGGCCCTGGCCCTGTTCGGCTACGCGGCCATCTACGCCTACCTGGCGCCGTGGCACCTCTCGCCGGCCCGCTGGTACACCTGGGTCATCGCCCTCGTGGGTGTCGATCTGCTGTATTACGCCTACCACCGCATCGCGCACCGGGTGCGCCTGATCTGGGCGACGCACCAGGCCCACCACTCCAGCCAGTACTACAACCTCGCCACCGCCCTGCGCCAGAAGTGGAACAACAGCGGCGAGATCGTGATGTGGATCCCGTTGCCGCTGTTGGGCATTCCGCCCTGGATGGTGTTCTTCAGCTTCTCGCTCAGCCTGATCTACCAGTTCTGGATTCACACCGAGCGGATCGGCACGCTGCCGCGGCCCTTCGAGTTCGTCTTCAACACGCCGTCGCACCACCGGGTGCACCACGGCATGGACAAGATCTACCTCGACAAGAACTACGGCGGCATCCTCATCATTTGGGACCGGCTGTTCGGCAGCTTCCAGCCCGAGCTCTTCCGGCCGCACTACGGCCTCACCAAGCAGGTCGACACCTTCAACATCTGGAAGTTGCAGACCCGCGAATACGCGGCCATCGCCCGCGACTGGCGCTCGGCGAGCCGGCTGCGCGATCGGCTGGGTTACGTGTTCGGGCCGCCGGGATGGGCGCCGCGCGCGGCCGGTTCAGTGGAGGCCGCCGTGCCCTTGGTAACGCGGGGGTAACGCCGGGGTGGGGGCGCGCGAAAAGTTCTACATGGGAGTGCGCTACGTCGTAACGTCGACTTTCGGTCGCTCTGTTCGACTCGACGGATCGGAGTTCAAGGTGGCCCGGCTGGCACTGCGCGGATTCGCCGCGGCGATCGCCGTCACCGCAATCGCGTCGTGGTCGGCGCCCGGCACCGCCAGAGCGGAACCGGTCCTGGTGTTCCCTGGCATGGAGATCCTCCAGGGCAACCATTTGTGCACGTTGGCCTATGTCGACCCGGCACTCAAAGTCGCGTTCACCGCGGGCCACTGCCGGGGCGGCGAGGGGGCGGTGATGGACAAGGACCGCAACGTCATCGGGCATATGGCGGCCTTCCGCGATAGCACGCCCAGCGGGACCGTCGTCGCCACCGACCAGCAGATCAGCGACTACGAGGCGATTGTGCTGGACAACAACGTGGCAACGAACGACGTCCTGCCGGACGGGCGCGCGCTGATGTCGGCGCCGAACGTGGCGCTGTCACCCGGACAGGCCATCTGCCACTTCGGTGTGAGCACGGGCGAAACCTGCGGGACGGTGGAAAGCGTCAACAACGGGTGGTTCACCATGTCGCACGGCGTGCAAAGTCGCAACGGTGACTCCGGCGGGCCCGTCTACCTGGCTCCGCCGAACGGCCCCGGGCAGCTGGTCGGGATCTTCAACAGCATGTGGGGCGACTTCCCCGCGGCGGTCTCGTGGCCGGCCGCTTCAGAGCAGGTCCGGGAGGATCTCGGCGTGCCCAACGCGGCGCCCCCCGGCCCACTCAGCCCTCCGCGCCCGTCCCAGCCAGCCTGAACACCGGGATAGCCGGAGCGCCGGCCCTCAGTTGCTCGTCGCTGCTGTCCGGCGTCAACCCGCCGACGTAGTCCTTGACCTGCCAGTACCACCGCTGCAGATAGCGCCTGAGCAGTTCGGGCTTGGCCGCGTCGTCGACCTCGCTGGCCTGCGCGCGGTGCCGGCGCCAACGCGACCCGACCTCGACGACACCCGCGGCCCTGACGTTGCGGGCCCACTGCGTGTTGCCGCGGGGCGAGACCAGGTAGTCGACGCCGTCGACGGTGAGGACGTTGACCACGAGGCCGCGCGATTTTCCGCTCTTGCGGCCCCGGACGTGCAGCGCGCGGGTTCCCGCGATGCTGATCCCCAACTCGGCGAGCCATCGGATCACGGCGTTGCCCGCCCGTTCGATCCGGCTGGGTGCTTGGTAGCGAGTGGTCATCTTGTGTCCTGTTCCCCGGGGATCCTATGAGAGCAGTGCTCTCGAAGAGTCAGCGTGCCACCCCGCGCGCCAAAAAACAAGAGCAGTGATCTCGGTTGTGCAAGACTTGCGGCGTGGGCAAACGCCAGGATTCGCGTGAGCAGATGGAAGCGCGGATCGTCGAGCTCGGTCGCCGCCAATTGGTGGAACGCGGCGCGGCCGGGCTGTCGGTCCGCGCCGTCGCACGGGAGCTGGGCGTGGTGTCCTCGGCGGTCTACCGGTACGTGTCCAGCCGAGACGAACTGCTCACCCTCCTGCTCGTCGACGCCTATTCCGACATGGCCGACGCCGTGGACGCGGCGCGCGAGACCGCAGGCGACCAATGGACCGACGACGTCATGGCGATCGCGCGGGCCGCACGGCAGTGGGCCCTGGAGCACCCGGCGCGCTGGGCCCTGCTGTACGGCACCCCGGTGCCGGGGTATCACGCACCTCCTGAACGCACTGTCGCCGTGGGCACCCGGGTCGTCGGGGCGTTCCTTGACGCCGTGGCCGCCGGCATCGCCACCGGAGACATCCGCCTGACCAATGATGTTGCGTCACAGCCGTTGTCGTCGGACTTCGATCGGCTTCGCCAAGAGTACGGATTCCCCGGCGACGACCAGGTGCTGACCAAGTGCTTCCTGCTGTTCGCGGGAGTGGTGGGCGCGATCAGCCTGGAGCTGTTCGGCCAGTACGGGGCCGACACGCTGACCGACACCGGACCGCTGTTCGAAGCCCAGCTTCGGTTGCTCATCGACGTGCTGAGCCAGCACTGAACACGGGGCGAACTAGAACGTGTTCAGCCGGCGCTATCTGGTCCCGCCCGGCCGGCGCTGGCAAAGCCTTTACCGCCCCTTCTGGCCGCCGCCGGACTCGGCTATCCTGCGAGACGATGACCGTCTCGCCGCAATCCCCGACGCAGATCGCCTGGGTCACTGCCGACATGGATGGCACCGAAACGGCGCTCACCGGCCTGTTAGGCGTCCGAAAGTGGGTGCGGATACCCGGCGTGCACTTTGCTCCGCAGACGTGCAGCTACCGTGGCGAGCCGGCCGACTTCGTTGCCGACATCTCCCTGAGCTACCTCGGAGACATGCAACTCGAGCTCATCACGCCGGTGCGCGGAGAGAACATCTATAGTGACTTCCTGCGGGAATCGGGGCCGGGGTTGCACCACATCTGCGTCGAGGCGCAAACCCCCGAGCGATTCGACGCGGCGTTGCGGGAGGCCGCCGGGACGGGCGCCGCGGTGGTGCAGCAGGGCGTGATGCCCGGCGGGCTGCAATTCGCCTACGTGTCGGCCCCCGAGGCGGCCGTGCCTTTCCTCGAGATCGCGTACGTCTCGCCCGAAATGCGGGCGTTCTACGACTACATCAAACAGGAGCAGCGGTGAACACCGACATCCCGGCAACAGTGAGTGCGCACGACGTGACCTCGTGGTCGGACGACGTCGACGTGTTGGTGATCGGGTTCGGCATCGGCGGAGGCTGCGCGGCGGTCAGCGCCGCGGCCGCGGGCGCGCGGGTGCTGGTGCTGGAGCGGGCCGCGGCGGCGGGCGGCACCACCTCGATGGCCGGTGGGCATTTCTACCTGGGCGGGGGCACGGCGGTGCAGGAGGCGACCGGTCACCCCGACTCGCCCGAGGAGATGTACTCCTACCTGGTCGCGGTCTCCCGCGAGCCGGAACTGGACAAGATCCGCGCGTACTGCGACGGCAGCGTCGAACACTTCAACTGGTTGGAAGACTTGGGATTTCAGTTCGAGCGCAGCTTCTACCCGGGCAAGGTGGTCGTCCCGCCCGGCACCGAGGGGCTGAGCTACACCGGCAACGAAAAGGTTTGGCCCTACTGCGAACAGGCCGTACCGGCGCCGCGCGGGCACTCCGTGCCGGTGCCAGGCGAGTTGGGCGGCGCGGCGATGGTGATCGACCTGTTGGTCAAGCGCGCCGATGCGTTGGGCGTTCAGGTCCGCTATGAGACCGGGGCGACGAACCTCATCGTGGACGCCGACGGCGCGGTCGTCGGCGTCGCCTGGAAGCACTTCGGCGAAACCGGCGCCGTCAAGGCCAGAGCCGTCATCATCGCGGCCGGCGGTTTCGCGATGAACCCCGACATGGTCGCCGAGCACACTCCCGCCCTGGGCCAGCCGCGCCGCACCAAACACCACGGCCTGGTGGCGCCTTACATCCTGGGCAACCCCAACGACGACGGGCTGGGCATCCGGCTGGGCCAGTCGGCGGGCGGCGCGACCAAGAACATGGACGAGTTGTTCATCACCGCGGCCGCCTATCCGCCGCAGATCCTGCTGACCGGCGTGATCGTCAACAAGGAGGGCAAGCGCTTCGTGACGGAGGACTCCTACCACTCGCGCACCTCGGCGTTCGTGCTCGAACAGCCGGACCAGACCGCCTATCTGATCGTCGACGAGGCGCACACCGAGATGCCCGAAATGCCGCTGATCAAGTTCCTGGACGGCTACGAAACGATCGCCGAACTGGAGGAGGCGCTGGGCATTCCGGCGGGCAACCTCGCGGCGACGCTGGACCGCTACAACGAGTTCGCCGCCAAGCGCGAGGATCCCGACTTCCACAAGCAGCCGGAATTCCTCGAGCCGCAGGATCACGGGCCATGGGCGGTGTTCGACCTGTCGCTCGGGCGGGCGATGTACTCCGGATTCACCATGGGCGGGCTGGCCGTCACCGTCGACGGCGAGGTGCAGCGCGCCGACGGCAGCGTCGTCCCGGGGCTGTACGCGGCCGGCGCGTGCGCGTCCAACATCGCCCAGGACGGCAAGGGCTACGCCAGCGGCACCCAACTGGGGGAGGGTTCGTTCTTCGGGCGCCGCGCGGGAGCGCACGCGGCCCGCGGGGGAGACTAGCGCCCTCCCGAGCGCCCGGGGCGAGTCAGACCCCCGCGGGCTCCTTCTTCTCGGCCACGGGCCCCAGCCGCCATGGGCCGCCGCCCAGCAGTCGGAGTTCCTGATCGTGGTGCTGCTCGACGGTGGGCCGGTGACTGACGCTGACCACGACGCACTCCGGCAATTCGGTGCGCAGCAGCTGGTACAACGCGAATTCCAGCCCCTCGTCGAGCGCCGAGGTGGCCTCGTCCAGGAAGACCGCCTTCGGCTTGGTGAGCAGGACGCGCGCAAAGGCGACGCGCTGCTGCTCGCCGGGTGAGAGCACCCTGGCCCAATCCTGTTCCTCGTCCAGCCGGTTGATCAGCGGCGCCAGCGACACCTTGGTCAACACGTCGCGCAGGTCCCCGTCGGAGACGCCGTCCGGCGACTTCGGGTAGCAGACGACGGTGCGCAAATTGCCCAGCGGGACGTACGGCAGCTGCGACAGAAACATCGTCGCGTTGTCGCCGTCGGGGCGGCACAGCGTCCCCGAGGCGTACGGCCACAGTTCGGCCAGGCTGCGCAGCAGCGTCGTCTTGCCGGCGCCGGAGCGCCCCGTGATGACCAGCGAGTCGCCGTCGTCCAATTGCACGTCGAGCGGGTCGATCAGCCGATCGCCGGCCGGCGTGCGCACCTCGACGTCGCGAAGTTCGACGGCCGTCTCCTCACTGGGCTTCACCAGCATCGTCGGCAACGCGCGGCCTCGCTCGTTGGCGTCGACCAGCCCGTAGAGCCGGATGATCGCCGCGCGGAACGCCGCGAAGGCGTCGTAGTTGTTGCGGAAGAACGACAGCGAATCCTGAATGTTGCCGAAGGCGGTCGCGCTCTGACCGACGTCGCCGAAGTCGATCCGGCCGGCGAACAGCCGGGGCGCCTGAATCACCCACGGCAACGGGACGATCGCCTGCGACATCGACCAGTTCCAGCTGTTGAAGATGATGGTGCGCCGGACGAACTTGCGGTAGTTGTCGATGATGGGCGTGAAGCGCCGCCACAGCTGCGCCCGCTCGACCCGTTCACCGCGGTAGAAGCCCACCGCCTCCGCGGCGTCGCGCAACCGGACCAGGGCATAACGGAACGCGGCGTTGAGCTTTTCGTTGTTGAAGCTCAGTTGAATCAGGGGATGGCCCAACCAGATTGCGACCACCGTCGCGACGAAGACGTACACCAGGACGGTCCAGAACATGGCCCGCGGCAACTCGACCCCGAGAATGTCCAGGTTTCCGGACAACTGCCACAAGATCGCCGCGAACGAGATGACCGAAGCCACGGCGTTGACGGCCCCGAACAGCAAGGTGCTGCCGGTCCCGTTGGAGGGAATGTTCGGGGTGCCGCCGGCATTGGCGGTGAAGATGTCGATGTCCTGCTGGATGCGCTGGTCGGGGTTGTCGATGGTGTTGTCGATGAACAGGTCTCGGTAATAGGCCCGGCCCTCCAGCCAGTCGTCGGTCAGGTTGGCCGTGAGCCAGACGCGCCACGCGATGATGAAGCGCTGCGTCAGATAGATGTCGATCATGAATCGGATGACGTACAGGACCGCCAGCACGCTGAAGATGGCAATCGACATCCAAAACCCATGTATCCCAGACTGTTTCACGCCCGGGTCGTCCGCGGCGATGCCCTGCACCGCCTTCTGCACCGACGTGTACAGGTCGTTGCCCTGGTAGCTGAGCAACACCACGAGGCGCACCGACAGCAGCACCGACAGCAACAGCACACCGAGCATCAGCCAGACGCGCACGCTCTGCGCCCCGACGAAGTACCCCCGGGTGATGCGCCAGAATTGCCGGCCCCACGGCGTGAGGTACCTGAAGAGCAGCAGGACGGCGATGAGACAGATCGCGCTGATGACCCACGCGATGCCCACCCACCGCAAGGAATCGATGGGCGCCGCCGACCAGTCGATCGACGGCTTGAACGGCTTCGGCCCCATGATCGATGTCTCCTTCGCGTCGAGCGGGACTGCGCGGAATTGCTCGAAAACTTCAAATCCTTCGGCGAAGGTACCCGAAGGCGGTGGCTAGGCTGCGGTCATGAGTACCGATGCCGTCTCGACCCAGACATTGCACGCCGGCCGGCTGATCGCCCGCCGCCTGGCAGCCGGCGGTGTCGACACGCTCTTCACGTTGTCGGGCGGCCACTTGTTCTCCCTCTACGACGGTTGCCGGGAGGAGGGCATCCGGCTGATCGACACGCGCCACGAGCAGACCGCCGCCTTCGCCGCGGAGGGCTGGTCGAAGGTGACGCGGGTGCCCGGCGTGGCCGCGCTGACCGCCGGTCCCGGTGTCACCAACGGGATGAGTGCGATGGCGGCCGCGCAGCAGAACCAGTCGCCGCTGGTGGTGCTCGGCGGCCGGGCACCCGCGGGGCGCTGGGGCATGGGCTCGCTGCAGGAGATCGACCATGTGCCGTTCGTGGCGCCGCTGACCCGCTTCGCCGCCACCGCGGAGTCGCCCGACGCCGCCGGGCGACTGGTCGACGAGGCGCTGCGCGCCGCCGTCGGCCCGCCGTCGGGCGTGGCGTTCGTCGATTTCCCGATGGACCACGTGTTCTCGATGGCGGACGATGACGGCCGCCCGGGCGCCCTCACCGGGCCGCCGCCGTCCCCGGCTGCCGACGCGAACGCCCTGGACCGCGCGGCCGCTCTGCTGGCGGCGGCGCGCCGGCCGGTGATCATGGCCGGCACCAATGTCTGGTGGGGGCGCGGTGAGGAGGCGTTGCTGCGCCTGGCCGAGCAGTGCCACATCCCGGTGCTGATGAACGGGATGGCCCGCGGCGCGGTGCCCGCCGACCATCCGCTGGCTTTCTCGCGGGTGCGCGGTAAAGCGTTGAGCGAGGCCGACGTTGCGCTCATCGTCGGCGTGCCGATGGACTTCCGGCTGGGGTTCGGCAAGGTGTTCGGGGCGCAGACCCGGCTCGTCGTCGCCGATCGCGTCGAGCCGGAACGCGGACACCCGCGCCCGGTCGAGGCCGAGCTTTACGGCGACCTCACCTCGACCCTGGCGGCGCTGTCGGGCGCGGGCGGCGCCGACCGTCAGGCGTGGGTCGACGAACTGCGCACCGCCGAGACCGCGGCGCGCGGCCTGGAGAGCGCCGAGCTGGGCGACGGCCGGATCCCCTTGCATCCGATGCGGGTCTACGCCGAGCTGGCCCCGATGCTGGACCGCGACGCCGTCGTGGTCATCGACGCCGGGGATTTCGGCTCGTACGCCGGCCGGGTGATCGACAGCTACCTGCCGGGCTGCTGGCTGGACAGCGGCCCGTTCGGCTGCCTTGGCTCCGGCCCCGGGTACGCGCTGGCCGCCAAGCTGGCCCGGCCGGACCGTCAGGTGGTCCTGCTGCAGGGCGACGGCGCTTTCGGCTTCAGCGGCATGGAGTGGGACACCTTGGTGCGGCACAACATTCCGGTGGTGTCGGTGATCGGCAACAACGGGATCTGGGCGCTGGAGAAGCACCCCATGGAGGCGTTGTACGGCTACTCGGTGGTGGCGGAGCTGCGACCGGGCACCCGCTACGACGAGGTGGTGCGGGCGCTGGGCGGGCACGGCGAGTTGGTGGCCGCCCCGGCCGAGCTGCGCCCCGCCCTGGAACGCGCCTTCGCCAGCGGCCTGCCCGCCGTCGTCAACGTGCTCACCGACCCGACCGTCGCGTACCCGCGCCGATCCAATTTGGCCTGATCCTCGCGCGCTCGCCCCGGGGGGCCGGTCGCGTACCGTTGACCTGTGTCGAAGACCACCCGCGCCCAACCCGGCCGCCTGAGCAGCCGCTTTTGGCGGATGCTCGGCGCCAGCACCGAAAAGAACCGCAGCCGCTCGCTTTCGCAGGTGACCGCCTCGGCCGAGTACGACGAGGAGGCCGCGGGCCTCACCGACGCGAAGCTGCGCAAGGCGACGGGCCTGCTGAAGCTCGACGACCTCGCCGACTCCGAGGACATCCCGCAATTCCTGGCGATCGCCCGCGAGACGGCGGAAAGGACGACCGGGCTCCGTCCCTTTGACGTGCAGCTCCTCGGGGCGCTGCGCATGCTGGCCGGCGACGTGATCGAGATGGCGACGGGCGAGGGAAAGACGCTGTCCGGTGCTATCGCCGCGGCCGGGTACGCGCTGGGCGGGCGGCACGTGCACGTGGTGACGATCAACGACTACCTCGCGCGCCGCGATGCGGAGTGGATGGGCGCGCTGCTCAAAGCCATGGGGCTGACGGTCGGCTGGATCACCGCGGAGTCCACCAGCGAGGAACGGCGCGAGGCCTACGGCTGCGACGTCACCTACGCCTCGGTCAACGAGATCGGCTTCGACGTGCTGCGCGACCAGCTGGTGACGGACGTCGACGACCTGGTCTCACCCAACCCCGACGTGGCCCTGATCGACGAAGCCGACTCGGTGCTGGTCGACGAGGCTCTGGTGCCCCTGGTGCTGGCGGGCACCAGCCACCGCGAGACGCCGCGGCTGGAGATCATCAAGCTGGTGGGCGAGCTGGAGGAGGGGGTCGATTACGACACCGACTCGGACAGCCGCAACGTTCACCTGACCGACAACGGGGCGCGCAAGGTGGAGAAGGCGCTCGGCGGCATCGACCTGTACTCCGAGGAGCACGTCGGCACCACCCTGACCGAGGTCAACGTGGCGCTGCACGCGCATGTGCTGCTGCAGCGCGACGTGCACTACATCGTGCGGGACGACGCGGTGCACCTGATCAACTCCTCACGCGGGCGCATCGCGCAGCTGCAACGCTGGCCCGACGGCCTGCAGGCCGCCGTCGAGGCGAAGGAGGGCATCGAAACCACCGAGACCGGTGAGGTCCTCGACACCATCACCGTGCAGGCCCTGATCAACCGCTACGCGACCGTCTGCGGCATGACCGGCACCGCGCTGGCCGCCGGCGAGCAGCTGCGCCAGTTCTACAACCTCGGGGTGTCGCCAATCCCGCCGAACAAGCCCAACATTCGCGAGGACGAGTCGGACCGCGTCTACATCACCGCCGCGGCCAAGAACGACGCCATCGTGGCGCACATCGCCGAGGTGCACGAGACCGGGCAGCCCGTGCTGGTGGGCACCCGCGACGTGGCGGAGTCCGAGGAACTGCACGAGCGGCTGACGCGCCGCGGTGTCCCCGCGGTGGTGCTCAACGCGAAGAACGACGCCGAGGAGGCGAAGGTGATCGCCGAGGCCGGCGAGTTCGCCCGGGTCACGGTCTCCACCCAGATGGCCGGGCGCGGCACCGACATTCGGCTCGGCGGCTCGGACGAGGCCGACCACGACCGCGTCGCCGAATTGGGCGGGCTGCACGTCGTCGGCACCGGCCGGCATCACACCGAGCGTCTGGACAACCAGCTGCGCGGTCGCGCCGGCCGCCAGGGGGACCCCGGCTCGTCGGTGTTCTTCTCCAGCTGGGAGGACGACGTCGTCGCCGCGAACCTCGACCACAACAAGCTGCCCATGGAGACCGACGGGGACGGGCACATCCTCAGCCCGAAGGCGGCCGGCATGCTCGACCATGCGCAGCGGGTGGCCGAGGGGCGGATGCTGGACGTGCACGCGAACACCTGGCGGTACAACCAGTTGATCGCCCAGCAGCGGGCCATCATCGTCGACCGGCGAAACACCTTGCTGCGCACCGCAACCGCGCGCGAGGAGCTCGCCGAGCTGGCGCCCCAGCGGTACCAGGAGCTCGCGCAAGACATCTCCGAAGAACAGCTGGAGAGGATCTGCCGGCTGATCATGCTGTACCACCTCGACCGTGGCTGGGCCGACCACCTGGCGTATCTGGCCGACATCCGCGAAAGCATCCACCTGCGCGCGTTGGGCCGGCAGAACCCGCTGGACGAGTTCCACCGGCTGGCCGTCGACGCGTTCGCGTCGCTGGCCGCCGACGCGATCGAGGCGGCGCAGCAGACGTTCGAGACCGCGAACGTCCTCGACGAAGAGCCGGGACTGGACCTGTCGAAACTGGCGCGGCCCACGTCCACGTGGACCTACATGGTCAATGACAACCCGCTGTCCGACGACACGCTGTCCACCCTGAGCCTGCCCGGAGTTTTCCGGTAGGCGTTAAGGTCACGCCTCATGGAGCCGGTGCTTCCGCCTGATCGGGTGCTGACGGTGCCGAACGCGTTGAGCGCCGTCCGCTTGGTGCTCATCCCGGTTTTCATCTACGCCTTGCTGTTCGCCCACGCCAACGGCTGGGCGGTGGCGATCCTGATGTTCAGCGGCGCCTCCGACTGGGCCGACGGCAAGATCGCCCGGTTGCTCGATCAGTCTTCCCGGCTCGGCGTCCTGCTGGACCCGGCGGTCGACCGCCTCTACATGGTCACGGTTCCCATCGTGCTGGCTCTCGACGCGATCGTGCCGTGGTGGTTCGTCGTCATCCTGCTGGTGCGCGACGGGCTGCTGGCCGCCACGCTGCCGGTGCTGCGCAGCCGCGGGCTGTCCGCGCTGCCGGTCACCTACATCGGCAAGGCCGCGACCTTCGCGTTGATGGCCGGCTTCCCGCTCGTGCTGCTGGGCACGTGGAACGCATTGTGGAGCCGGGTGGTGGGGGCCTGCGGCTGGGCGTTCCTGGGGTGGGGTATGTATGCCTATTTGTGGGCGTTCGCGCTGTATGCGGTGCAGATGACGTTGGTCGTGCGCCGGCTGCCCAAGCTCGACGGCGGCGCCCGCAAATCGGCCACCGGACGGGCGGGTGAGCATGGCTGAGCCGAACCGCCTGCTCGGCGGCTACGACCCCGACGCCGGTCACCGCGCCCACGAGTCCGCGCGGCCGCAACGCATCCCGGTGCCCTCGTTGCTGCGCGCGCTGTTGTCGGAGCACCTCGACCCGGGCTATGCCGCGGCCGCCGCCAAACGTCGCGTCGCACCGCCGAGTGGCCGGCAACGCGCGTTCGCCTGGCTGTGGCAGGCGCTGGCGGCGCTGCTGATCGCCACGGTGTTCGCCGGCGCGGTCGCCCAGGCCCGCTCGGTGGCCCCCGGCGTCCGCACCGCCCAGCAACTGCTGGTGCGCAACGTCCGCTCGACCGAAGCCACCGACACCACGCTGGCGCAGCGGCGCGGCGCGCTGTCGGCGCGCGTCGACGACGTGCAGCGACTGGCGCTTGCGGACGACGCCGAGGGGCAACGGCTGCTGAGCCGTCTTGACGCGCTCAGTTTGGCGGCCGCCAGCACACCGCTCATCGGACCGGGTTTGAAGGTGACGGTGACTGATCCGGGCGCCGGCCCGAATCTGTCCGACGTGTCCAAGCAGCGGGTCAGCGGCAGCCAGCAGATCATCCTGGACCGCGACCTGCAGCTGGTCGTCAACTCGCTGTGGGTCAGCGGCGCCGAGGCCGTGTCGGTCGGCGGCGTCCGGATCGGCCCTAACGTGACCATTCGCCAGGCGGGCGGCGCGATCCTGGTCGACAACAACCCCACCAGCAGCCCCTACGCGATCCTTGCCATCGGGCCCCCCAACTCGATGCGGGACGCGTTCGACCGCAGCGCCGGACTGCAGCGGCTGAGGCTTTTGGAGGTCTCCTACGGTGTCGGCGTGACGGTCAACGTCGCCGATGGCCTTTCGCTGCCCGCCGGATCGATCCGCGACGTCAAATTTGCCAAACCGATTGGGCCGCAATGACGCACACGGGAGGCCTGAGATGATCGGTATCGCGGCGCTGGTGGTCGGCATCGTGCTGGGCCTGATCTTTCACCCGGCGGTTCCCGAGGCCGTCCAGCCCTACTTGCCGATCGCGGTGGTCGCGGCGCTCGACGCGGTCTTCGGTGGCCTGCGCGCTTACCTGGAACGGATCTTCGACCCGAAGGTCTTCGTGGTGTCGTTCGTGTTCAACGTCCTGGTGGCCGCCCTGATCGTCTATGTCGGCGACCAACTGGGCGTCGGCACGCAGTTGTCGACGGCCATCATCGTCGTCTTGGGTATCCGAATCTTCGGCAATGCAGCGGCGTTGCGGCGCCGGCTGTTCGGGGCATGACGGCGAAGAGGGCGGCGAAGAGGGCACTGTGAGCGAACACGGGGAGGTCCCGGGAGGCCGGGAAGACCGGGAAGACCGGGCCGCCGACGAGAGCCGTGACGCGCCGACTCAGGCGGAGTCACCGGCCGATGCGAGGGGCGGGGCCGCACCATCCGGCGGCCCCCAGCGTGGCCGCCACGAGTTGCCGGCACATCAACCGCGCCCCGAAAACGGACCGGTGCACCGTGGGGGATTGTCGGCGTTGCTGCGAGGCGGCCGCTCCCGCATGCTGTTCGGCGCGCTCGCGATCCTGCTGTGCCTGGTTCTCGGGGTTGCCATCGCCACGCAGGTGCACCAAACGAAGTCGGGGGACTCGCTGGACACAGCCCGCCCGGCCGACCTGGTGGTGCTGCTGGATTCGTTGCGCCAGCGCGAGGCAACGCTCAACACGGAGGTGAGCGAGTTGCAGAACACGCTGAACTCGCTGCAGGCCTCCGGCAACACCGATCAGGCCGCCATCCAGGCGGCGCAAGCCAGGCTGGCGACCCTGTCCATCCTGGTCGGCGCCGTGGGAGCCACCGGCCCGGGCATCACCGTCACCATCGCGGACCCGGGCCCGGGGGTCTCGCCCGAGGCGATGCTCGACGTAATCAACGAGCTGCGCGCCGCCGGCGCCGAGGCGATCGAGGTCAACGACGCCCACCAGTCGGTGCGGGTGGGCGTCGACACCTGGGTGGTCGGCAGCCCCGGGTCGCTGACCGTGGACACCAAGACCCTGTCGCCCCCGTATTCAATTCTGGCGATTGGTGATCCGCCGACGCTGGCCGCTGCGATGAACATTCCCGGCGGCGCGGAGGACAGCATCAAGCGGGTCGGCGCGCAGATGTCGGTGCAGCAGGCGAACCGGGTGGACGTGACCGCCTTGCGGCAACCAAAACAGCACCAATACGCTCAGCCCGTCAAGTGAGCGCACCGACCAGAACAGGATGACTCGTGAGCGATATCCCGTCCGACCTGTACTACACCGCCGAGCATGAGTGGGTTCGCCGCAGCGGTGCTGACGTCGCGCGGGTCGGAATCACCGATTTCGCGCAGTCCGCACTGGGCGATGTGGTTTTCGTTCAGCTGCCCGAGGTGGGCGCCGAACTGACCGCGGGTGAGTCCTTCGGCGAGGTGGAATCGACGAAATCGGTGTCGGACCTCTACGCGCCCGTCTCCGGCACGGTGGCCGCGGTGAACAGCGACCTGGAAGGCAGCCCTCAGCTGGTCAATTCGGACCCGTACGGGGCCGGCTGGCTGGTGGATGTCCGGGTGGCGGACGCCGCCGACCTGGAGTCCGCCATCTCGGCGCTGCTGGCGCCGGAGGCCTACCGCGCAACGTTGACCGAATGACGGTTGCTAATGTCCCTGCCAGCCCGCGCCCTAGGGGTGGGGACGCGTCCGGCGGCGGGTTTGTCCGCCGCGCGTGGGGGAAGTCAGGCAGTCGGGCTTCCGATGCCCTCACGGTAGGGACGCGGGGGACGCGGTAGGGACATGGCGGACCAGTGCGCGGTACGGTCGACACAGCGACACAGGAGAGCGGCGGACAGGCACAGATCGGCGATACCGGGCGAAGAAATGTCAGTAGGGGACCAGCCGGCCAAGCGGCCCGGTCAGACAACGCCACAGCGGCCAGTGAGGAGCAGCGCGTGACGGACATGGATAACGACCAAACTTCCGACGAGGTCACGGTGGAGACGACGTCCGTCTTCCGTGCCGACTTCCTCAACGAACTGGACGCTCCCGCCCAGGCGGGCACCGAGAGCACGGTGTCCGGGGTGGAGGGCCTTCCGGCGGGCTCGGCGTTGCTGGTCGTCAAGCGCGGACCGAACGCGGGATCTCGCTTCCTGCTCGACCAGCCGGTCACCTCCGCCGGTCGGCACCCCGACAGCGACATCTTCCTCGACGACGTCACGGTCAGCCGGCGCCATGCCGAATTCAGGTTGGAGAACAACGAATTCAGCGTCGTCGACGTCGGCAGCCTCAACGGCACCTACGTCAACCGCGAGCCTGTCGATTCGGCGGTACTCGCAAACGGCGACGAGGTTCAAATCGGCAAGTTCCGCCTGGTCTTTTTGACCGGACCCAAGCAGGGCGACGACAACGGAGGATCTTCAGGCTAGTGAGCGCACCCGATAGCCCGGCGCTGGCCGGGATGTCGATCGGGGCGGTCCTGGAGCTGCTGAGGCCCGATTTCCCCGATGTCACGATCTCCAAGATCCGGTTCTTGGAGGCCGAGGGACTGGTGACGCCCCAGCGCGCCGCATCGGGATATCGCAGATTCACCGCATACGACTGCGCGCGGCTGAGGTTCATCCTCACCGCGCAGCGGGACCACTACCTGCCGCTGAAGGTGATCAGGGCGCAGTTGGAGGCCCAGCCCGACGGTGAGTTGCCGCCGGCCGGATCGCCTTACGGCGTGCCGCGTTTGGTTTCCGTGCCCGGCGGGGACGACGCCGGCGCCGGCGCACCTGACGCGGCGGCGATCGTCCCGGCCCACGTCCGGCTGAGTCGCGAGGTCGTGCTGGAACGCGCCGGAGTGGACGGCGAGCTGCTGACGGCGCTGCTCAAAGCCGGGGTCATCACCACCGGCCCGGGCGGCTTCTTCGACGAGCACGCCGTGGTCATCCTGCAGTGTGCGCGGGCGCTCTCGGACTACGGCGTCGAGCCGCGCCACCTGCGCGCCTTCCGTTCCGCCGCCGACCGCCAGTCCGACCTGATCGCCCAAATCGCCGGGCCGCTAGTCAAAGCCGGGAAGGCGGGCGCGCGGGATCGCGCCGACGACCTGGCCCGTGAGGTCGCGGCGCTGGCGATCACCTTGCACACCTCGTTGGTCAAATCCGCCGTTCGCGACGTTCTTCATCGCTGAGGACTAGACTTCGGTCGACAGGCTCGGTTTCGGCGGCAAGGGGAAGAGCTCGTGTTCGACGGCGCCGTCGCGCCCGGCCTGACTCAGACACGGCAGCATGGCGGAGGACAGACACAAGATGGGTGAAGTTCGTGTTGTCGGCATTCGCGTCGAGCAGCCGCAGAACCAGCCGGTGCTGCTCTTGCGCGAAGCCAACGGTGACCGATACCTGCCGATCTGGATCGGTCAATCGGAGGCTGCCGCCATTGCGCTCGAGCAGCAGGGCGTCGAGCCACCACGCCCGCTGACCCACGATCTGATCAGGGATATCATTGCGGCGCTTGGGCATTCGCTCAAAGAGGTGCGCATCGTCGACCTGCAGGAAGGCACGTTCTACGCGGACCTGATCTTCGATCGCAACATCACCGTGTCGGCGCGCCCCTCCGACTCGGTGGCGATCGCACTGCGCGTCGGCGTGCCCATCTACGTCGAGGAGGCGGTGCTGGCCCAGGCCGGCCTGCTGATCCCGGACGAGAGCGACGAAGAGGGGGGCACGGCGGTGCGGGAGGACGAGGTGGAGAAGTTCAAGGAATTTCTCGACAGCGTTTCTCCGGACGATTTCAAGGCCACCTAGGCCTTGTCGTTGCTGGTCGCGGCCCCGTCGCGACCGTGGCGGGACGTCACGGATGCGTCTCAACTGGCGCCGTGATGTCGACACGCCTGGCGGATAGCACGCCACTCAGGCAGGCGGCGGCCATACTTTGATGACTACCTAAGGCGCGGCGGCTGTCGGACAGCGTAAGCTCTCTAGCACTCGGGCCTGAGCAAACGTGGCTGCACGGCAGCCAGAGACGCAGCTAGTTACGAGAGCGCGATCGGCGAGAGGAACCACCGTGAGCGAGGAGCCACGTCAGGAGCAGCTGGACCTAGCTGACCCCGCGCACGCAGCAGGCGGCGACCAGGGCCTCACCGCGGCGGCCGCGCCCGTCCAGCCGGGACTGTTCCCCGACGATTCCGTCCCCGACGAGCTGGTCGGCTACCGCGGGCCCAGCGCCTGCCAGATCGCCGGAATCACCTACCGCCAGCTGGACTACTGGGCGCGGACGTCGTTGGTGGTTCCGTCGATTCGCAGCGCGGCGGGCTCGGGCAGCCAGCGGCTGTATTCGTTCAAGGACATCCTGGTTCTCAAGATCGTCAAGCGGTTGCTCGACACCGGCATCTCGCTGCACAACATCCGGGTTGCCGTCGACCACCTGCGCCAGCGCGGCGTGCAGGACCTGGCCAACATCACGTTGTTCTCCGACGGCACCACGGTCTACGAGTGCACGTCGGCCGAGGAGGTCGTCGACCTGCTGCAGGGCGGGCAGGGTGTCTTCGGCATCGCGGTGTCCGGTGCCATGCGGGAGCTGACCGGCGTCATCGCCGACTTCCACGGCGAGCGGGCCGACGGCGGCGAGTCGATCGCGGCCCCGGAGGACGAGCTGGCGTCGCGACGCAAGCACCGCGACCGCAAGATCGGCTGACCGCGCCGACGCGCGCCGTCCGAGTAGACTGGTCCTCGCGTCGCACTCGAGCGGGAGAGTTCCGTGGCTGCCAGCCACGGGCGCCGAAGGAGCAACACCTCTCCGTCAACCTCTCAGGCCCCCGGACCGCGCGGGTTAACGATGCCTCTGGAAAGCGGTGCTGACACACCCGCCGATGGGGAAAGGCGCCCAGGCCTGGTCTGGCGCCGAATCTCTCAGGCGCCCGGTGAACGGGTGAAGACAGAGGGAGAGGGCCGCTAGCGCTCTGTCCCCGTCCCATCCCAGGAGTTTCCACCGTGCCCGACCGATCCCCCTTTGCCGCCCGCCACATCGGCCCGGACGAGCCAGGCCGTCGCGGCCATGCTCGCCGTCATCGGCGTCGACACGCTCGACGAGCTCGCGGCCAAGGCCGTCCCGCAAGGAATCCTCGACAAGCTCACCGAGACCGGCTCCGCCCCAGGACTCGACCGGTTGCCTCCGCCCGTCACCGAGGCCGAGGCGCTGGCCGAGCTGCGGGCGCTGGCCGACGCCAACACCGTTGCGGTGTCGATGATCGGGCAGGGCTATTACGACACGTTCACGCCGCCGGTGCTGCTGCGCAACATCTTGGAGAACCCGGCCTGGTACACCGCCTACACCCCGTACCAGCCGGAGATCAGCCAGGGCCGGCTCGAGGCGCTGCTGAACTTTCAGACGATGGTGGCCGACCTCACCGGCCTCGAGGTCGCCAACGCGTCGATGCTGGACGAGGGCACCGCGGCCGCCGAGGCCATGACGTTGATGCACCGCGCGAGTCGCGGCAGGGCCCACCGGCTGGTGGTGGACGTCGACGTGTTCGCCCAGACCGCGGCCGTGCTGGCGACGCGCGCCCGGCCGTTGGGCATCGAGATCGTCACCGCCGACCTGCGGTCGGGGCTGCCCGAGGGCGAGTTCTTCGGCGTCGTCACCCAGCTGCCCGGCGCCAGTGGCCGGATCACCGATTGGTCGGCGTTGGTGGCGGCCGCCCACGACCGCGGCGCGCTGGTGGCCGTCGGCGCCGACCTGCTGGCGTGCACGCTGCTCGCCCCGCCGGGCGACATCGGCGCGGACGTCGCCTTCGGTAACACCCAAAGATTCGGCGTGCCAATGGGATTCGGTGGGCCGCACGCCGGCTACCTGGCGGTGCACACCAGTCACGCCCGCCAATTGCCGGGCCGGCTGGTCGGGGTGTCGATGGACGCCGACGGTTCACCGGCCTACCGTTTGGCGCTACAAACCCGCGAGCAGCACATCCGGCGGGACAAGGCCACCAGCAACATCTGCACCGCTCAGGTCCTGCTGGCGGTGATGGCCGCCATGTACGCCAGCTACCACGGCGCCGACGGGCTGACCGAGATCGCCCGCCGGGTGCACGGTCATGCGGAGACGATCGCGGCCGCGCTGGGCGATGCGTCGTTGCACGACAAGTACTTTGACACCGTGCTGGCGCGCGTGCCGGGCCGCGCCGACGAGGTGATCGCGGCGGCGAAGGCCGACGGGATCAACCTGTGGCGCGTCGACGAGGACCACGTGTCGGTGGCGTGCGACGAGACGACGACCGACGCCCACGTGGCCGCAGTGCTGCGCGCCTTCGGGGTGCAGGCCGCCGAACCGGCGTGCGCCGGGATCGCGAACCGCACGTCGCAGTTCCTGACGCACCCGGCCTTCACGCAATACCGCACCGAGACGGCGATGATGCGCTACCTGCGCATGCTGGCGGACAAGGATGTGGCATTGGACCGCAGCATGATTCCGCTCGGCTCGTGCACGATGAAGCTCAACGCCGCGGCCGAGATGGAACCCATCACCTGGCCGGAGTTCGGGCGTCAGCATCCGTTCGCCCCGGCAGCCGACACCCCGGGGCTGCGCCGGCTGATCGCCGACCTGGAGAGCTGGCTGGTCGCGATCACCGGCTACGACGCCGTTTCGCTGCAACCCAACGCCGGCTCGCAGGGCGAGTACGCCGGGCTGCTGGCCATCCACGACTATCACGCCAGTCGCGGTGAGCCGCACCGCGACATCTGCCTCATCCCGTCCAGCGCCCACGGCACCAACGCGGCGTCGGCGGCGCTGGCCGGCATGCGGGTGGTGGTGGTCGGCTGCCACGACAACGGTGACGTCGACCTGGATGACCTGCGCGCGCAAGGTCACCGAACACGGCGACCGGCTGGCGGCGCTGATGATCACCTACCCGTCCACGCACGGTGTCTACGAGCACGACATCGCCGAGATCTGCGCGGCGGTGCACGACGCCGGCGGTCAGGTGTACGTGGACGGCGCAAACCTCAACGCGCTGGTGGGCCTGGCCCGGCCGGGGAAGTTCGGCGGGGACGTCAGTCACTTGAACCTGCACAAGACGTTCTGCATCCCGCACGGGGGCGGGGGGCCGGGAGTGGGGCCGGTGGCCGTGCGCTCACACCTGGCGCCGTTCCTGCCGGGGCATCCCCATGCTCCCGAATTGCCCCAGGGGCATCCGGTGTCGTCGGCGCCCTACGGGTCGGCCTCGATCCTGCCGATCAGCTGGGCCTACATCCGGATGATGGGAGCCGACGGCCTGAGGGCGGCGTCGCTCACGGCGATCGCTTCGGCCAACTACATCGCGCGGCGCCTCGACGAGTACTTCCCCGTGCTGTACACCGGCGAGAACGGCATGGTCGCCCACGAGTGCATCCTCGATCTGCGGGCCATCACGAAGTCGACCGGAGTGACCGTGGATGACGTCGCAAAGCGGTTGGCGGACTATGGCTTTCACGCCCCGACGATGAGCTTCCCGGTGGCGGGAACCCTGATGGTGGAGCCCACCGAGAGCGAGACGCTGACCGAGGTCGACGCGTTCTGTGCGGCCATGATCGCGATCCGCCGGGAGATCGACCGCGTCGGGGCGGGGGAGTGGCCCGTGGACGACAACCCGCTGCGCGGGGCGCCGCACACCGCCGAGTGCCTACTGGTGGCCGACTGGGATCACCCGTACACCCGCGAAGAGGCGGCCTATCCGTTGGGGAAGGGCTTCCGGCCGAAGGTGTGGCCGCCGGTGCGCCGCATCGACGGCGCGTACGGCGACCGGCACCTGGTCTGCTCGTGCCCACCGGTGGAGGCGTACGCGTAGCTTGTCGGCGGTGCCGTTTACTATCGAATGCATGTTCGAAGGATTGGTGGCGGTGGATCCGGTGGCCGGCGAGGCGGCGCTGATCGAGCGCATCGCAGAGTTGGAGCGGGTGAAGTCGGCCGCGGCGGCCGGTCAAGCCCGGGCGGCGGCCGCGTTGGACGCGGCGCGGCGCGCCGCCGAGGCGGCCGCCGGCATGCCCGCCGCGCGCCGCGGGCGGGGCGTGGCCAGCGAGATCGCCCTGGCCCGCCGGGATTCCCCCGCCCGCGGCAGCCGGCACCTGGGGTTTGCCCAGGCGTTGGTGCACGAGATGCCGCACACCCTGGCCGCGCTGGAATGCGGGGCGCTCTCCGAGTGGCGGGCCACCCTGATCGTGCGCGAAAGCGCCTGCCTGGACGTGCAGGACCGCCGCACCCTGGATGCCGAATTGTGCGCCGACCCCGCGAACCTGGACGGGATGGGTGATGCGCGGGTGGCCGCCGCGGCCAAGGCCATCGCCTACCGGCTCGATCCGCACGCGGTGGTCCAACGGGCGGCCAGGGCCGAACACGAGCGCACGGTCACCATCCGCCCCGCACCCGACACGATGACCTACCTGACCGCGTTGCTGCCGGTGGCCCAGGGCGTCTCGGTGTATGCCGCGCTGCGCCGCGCGGCCGACACCACCGTCGATCAGCGCTCCCGCGGCCAGGTGATGGCCGACACCCTGGTCGAGCGGGTCACCGGCCACCCCGCAGCCGTCCCGACGCCCATCGCGGTCAACCTGGTGATCTCCGATGAGACGCTGCTCGGCAGGCAACACCACCCCGGCCGAGATCACCGGCTATGGACCCATCCCCGCCGCGGTCGCGCGCACCCTGGTGGCCGGCGCCACCGCCCGCTCCCGCGCGACCCTGCGCCGGCTCTACGCCCACCCCGCCACCGGCGCGCTGGTGGCGATGGAATCTCGCGCGCGGGCCTTCCCCCGCGGACTGGCCGCCTTCATCCAACTGCGCGACGGGCGCTGCCGCACACCCTACTGCGACGCCCCCATCCGCCACACCGACCACGCCCACCCCTGGGCCAAGGGCGGCCCGACGTCGGCCACCAACGGCCTGGGCTCATGCGCACACTGCAACTACACCAAAGAAGCCCCCCGCTGGCGCGTCACCACCAACACCGACGAAAACCACACCCACACCGCCGAATTCACCACCCCCACCGGCCACACCTACCGATCCGCGGCCCCACCACGCGCCCCCACCATCACCATCAGCCAACTCGAAATCCGAATCGGCATCGAAATCGCCCGCCACGCCGCATAACAGGCCCGGCGGATCAACCGAACCGCTCGGTGATGGCCGCGGCGATCTCGTCGGGCGCATCCTCCTGGATGAAGTGCTTGGCGTCGGGCAGTTCGACGAGCACGTGATCGGGAAAGGCCGCGCGCATGTGCGGGAGTGTCGGGCCCGGCCGGAACGCAAAGTCTTTCATGCCCCAGACCAACAGGGCGGGCTTGGCGCCCAGCTTGGCCGGCACTTCGTCCGCGAGCCGGGCCAGCAGCGGATGGGCGGCCATGATCTGCTTGGGCATCTCGGCCACGCCTTTGCGCGCCTCGGGGTTGGGCTGCACCGCCCGGTAGTGCTCCATCACCTGGGCGGTCGGACGGCGCTGGGTGCCCATCGGGACCAGCACCTCGACGAAGAAGTTGCGCCGCAGGATCGCGTATTGCAGCGGGGGACTGGACATCACCCGGCTGAAAAGCTTGGTCGACCACGTGTCCGTCGGCCAGAACCAGGTGTTCCCCAGCACGACCCCGCGCACGCGGTCGGCGCGTTCCACGTTGACCGCCATGCTGACGGGCCCGCCCCAGTCCTGCCCCATCGTGAGATAGCCGTCCAGGCCGAGGTGGTCGACGAACTCGCCGACCACCCGGGCGTGCTGGTCGACCTTGTAGCCGAAGCCCGGCGGCCGATCCGACAACCCGAAGCCGAGATAATCGGGTGCGATACAACGGAATCGGTCCCGCAGCGCGAGGATGATGTTGCGGTAGAGGAAGCTCCATGTCGGGTTGCCGTGACACAACAGCAGCGGCGGGCCCTCGCCCTCGTCGATGTAGTGGACGCGCCCCTGCGAGCTGTCGAACCAGCGGGACTCGAACGGATACAACGCGGGGTCCGGGGTGAAGTCGATTCTCATAGCCCTCCTCAGCCGACGCTCACGATGCTATCGGCGCCGGGGAAGGCCCGCCGCCAGGCCGTCAGCTCAAATAGGCGTTGATCGCCGCGGCGAGATCGGGCGACGCCGAGGTGGCGAGGTTCTGGTAGCCACCGCCGCTGAGCTGAGCCACCGCCTGCCACGTCGCCCGATCGGGGTCGTTGCCGAAGTCGATCACGTTGACCGCGATCGGCTTGGCCGGGTCTGCGGTCTTGCGGATGAAGTCCTGCAGCCCCGGCCCGTCCAGCGTTTGGTCGGTGTGCGGCCCGGACGTGATCACCAGGATCGAATTGGTCTGTCCCGCCACGTACTTGGCCTGCATGTCCTGGTAGAGCAGACGCAGCGTGGTGAACGAAACCGCGCCGCCCGCCGACGAGTACTGCTTGTCCAGCGCGGCCGCGAGCGCGGCCGGACGCGGTTGGCCGTTGACGGGATCGGACAGCGGCCCGCTGGGCACCTCCGGCCTGCCCTCGTGGCCGTCGAAGGTCCACAGCCCCAGGACCGCCGTCGGCGGCAGCGCCCTGATCTTGTCCTGAAGCGCCGCGATCACGTTGGCCAGCCGCGTCTTCCCGCCTTCTTCGCCGGGCATCGACTGGTCGAGCATGATCGTGGCGGCCAGCCCGCTCGACGGGGCGGCCATGGCCTCGGCCAGCGTCGCGCGCATCGCGTCGTCGCCCACCGACAGGGCCGCGGGCAGCGCCGGGAAACTGGTGACCGGGCTGCTCGGCGGCTTGACGCCGTTCACCCGGAAACCGGCCTTGGCCAGCTTGGCGAGCTGCTCGGGCTTGTGCATGAAGCGGGCGAACTCGCTGGCCGCCGAGCTCTGCTCCGCCGTCAGCCACGAGCCGCTGAGCAGCACGGTGGGGTAATCGGCGACCGGCACCGGCCCGGGCGGCACCCATGACGCCAGGGCGGACTTCGCATCCGACAGCGACTGACCGCGCTGGAACAGCTGCTGTTCGGTGGTGATCACGGCGTGCACCGGCGCGCCGGCCGCATCGCCGGGCTTGAGCAGCGCGTTCATCGCTTCCGTCAGCGAGTTGTCCGCCAGCTTTGGTTGGGCGCCCAGCAAGGCACGCACCGCGCCGGTGCCCTGCGTCGCCGGCGCCCCGGGGGGCGCCGAGGCCGCCGCCACCGCCTCCCCGGCCAGGAACGAGGCGTCGCCGTCGCCATCCATGGGCAGCGCCAGCCGCAGGGAACCCCAGGCCGGTAAGTTCAAGCCGGCCAACGAGTTCGGGTTCGTCTGCAGGCCGGGCAGCGCCGCCCAGCTCTGCCTCGCGTTCTGGTTGGTTAAGGCCTGCTGAAGCTCCGGCCGCACCGCCAGCACCACCGGGGAGGTCACGAGGGACCGGCTGTCGGTGATGGTCTTCTGACCGGCGGCCGCCGACAGCCGCGCCGCCGAGACCGAGCTGCCCGGGATCCACAGGGCGGGCTGCCCGCCGAGCTCGGCGGGCCACTTGCCGATGAAGCCCCCCAACACGGCGTCGGCGTTCGCCTGTTTGACCCCGACCACCATGCAGTGGTCGCCGACCGGACCCTCCGACGCGTTGAAGCCTTCCGCGAGCTGCTGCACGGCGTCGGCGATGGACGGGTCGGCAACGACCGCGACCGGCTCCTTGCCTCCCACGCACCGTCCGGCGGCCTGATGCGAGCGATTCGACAACGCGTCACCGAAGAAACTCCACAGGATCACGGTGCCCACCACCACGACGACGGCCACCAGGGCGACGATTACGCCGATGCTGACCCCCCGGCGTCCCCCCTCGCTGCGGTGACCACCGCGCCAGTCGCCGAGGACGCGGCGTCCGCCGCCCCGGAGCAGCGACGGCGGCGACGTCGGCGGCTCCGAACTCGCCGCGCCCGACCGTCGCGGCGGAAACTCCGGATAGTCGTCCGCAGCGCTGCCGGCGAACGCGCCGTCCGCGGGGTAGCGATCGTCGTCGAAGTCGCGGGATTCCCCGAAAACCTCTCCGCTGGGCTCCCCGGTGGGCTCCTCGGTGGGCTTCTTAGCGGGTTCCCCACGGTCGGGCATGCTGTGCCTACCCACGGTGCCCGCCGCCTCTCCCTCGACTCGTCGCGCTCATCGGAACTCGGACACGAGTCAGCCGCCAGCGGCGCGGGCCTTCAACTCGCGCCGGCGGCGGTGCAGGATCGGCTCGGTGTACCCGTTGGGCTGCTGGGTACCGGACAGGATCAGGTCCGCAGCGGCCAGGAAGGCGATGCTGTCGTCGAAGTCGGGCGCCATCGGACGGTAGCCCGGGTCGCCGGCGTTCTGTTCGTCCACGACCGGGGCCATGCGCTCCAGGCTGGCCCGGACGTCCTCGGCGGTGATGACCCCGTGGCGCAGCCAGTTGGCCAGCAGCTGGCTGGAGATGCGCAGGGTGGCGCGGTCCTCCATCAGCGCCACGTCGTGGATGTCGGGCACCTTCGAGCAGCCGACGCCCTGGTCGATCCAGCGCACCACGTAACCCAGGATGGACTGGCAGTTGTTGTCGACCTCCTCGCGGATCTCCTCGGGCGCCCAGGCCAGTTCCTTGGCCAGCGGAATGGTCAGCAGTTCCTCGATGGTCGTGCGGGTCTTGCCCTCGAGCTCCTGCTGTACCGCACCCACATCCACGTAGTGGTAGTGCATGGCGTGCAGAGTGGCGGCGGTCGGCGACGGCACCCAGGCGGTCGTGGCGCCGGCCTTCGGCTGGCCGATCTTCTGCTCGACCATGTCGGCCATCAGCTCGGTCATCGCCCACATGCCCTTGCCGATCTGCGCCTTGCCCTTGAAGCCGGCGGCGAGCCCGGTGTCGACGTTGGCGTCCTCGTAGGCCTTGATCCACGTCGTGTTCTTCATCGCGCCCTTGCGGATCATCGGTCCCGCCTCCATCGAGGTGTGGATCTCGTCGCCGGTGCGGTCCAGGAAGCCGGTGTTGATGAAGACGACGCGGTCGGCGGCGGCCTTGATGCACGCCTTGAGGTTCACCGTGGTGCGGCGTTCCTCGTCCATGATGCCGACCTTCATGGTGCCCTGCGGCAGCCCCAGCACGTCTTCGACGCGGCTGAACAGCTCGCAGGTGAAGGCGACCTCTTCCGGCCCGTGCATCTTTGGCTTGACGATGTAGATGGACCCCGTTCGGCTGTTCGTCAACGGCCCGTTGCCCTCACCCGTCTTGAGCCCGTGGATGGCGGTGACGCCGGTGAACAACGCGTCCATGATGCCTTCGAAGATCTCTCGTTCCTCGTCGCCGTCGCTCACCACGATCGCGTCGTTCGTCATCAGGTGGCCGACGTTGCGCACGAACATCAGGCTGCGTCCCGGCAAGGTCAGCTCGCCGCCGTCGGGGGTGGTGTACGTGCGGTCCTGGTTCAGCACCCGGGTGAAGGTCTTGCCGTCCTTGTCCACCGACTCGGCCAGGTCGCCCTTGTTCAGGCCGAGCCAGTTGCGGTAGCCGAGCACCTTGTCGTCGGCGTCGACGGCCGCCACCGAGTCCTCGAAGTCCATGATCGTGGTGATCGCCGACTCCAGGATGACGTCCTTGATGCCGGCGCGGTCGGTCTTGCCGACCGGGGAATCGGGGTCGATCAGGATCTCGATGTGCAGCCCGTGGTTGACCAGCAGCACCGACCAGCTGGGGGAGCCCAGATCACCGCGGTACCCGGCGAACTTCTCCGGACTCGCCAACCCGGTGGACTCGCCGCCGAGTTCGACCAGCAGCCGGCCGTCGGTGATGCTCAGGCCCGTCGCGTCCGACCACGAACCCGACTGCAGCGGCACGGCCTCGTCGAGGAACTTGCGCGCGTAGGCGATCACCTTGTCGCCGCGCACCTTGTTGTAGCTCGACCCCTTCTCGGCGCCGTCGGTTTCCGGGATCACGTCGGTGCCGTACAAGGCGTCATAAAGCGAGCCCCAGCGGGCGTTGGCCGCGTTCAGCGCGAACCGGGCGTTGAGCACCGGCACCACCAGCTGCGGGCCCGCCGTCGTGGTGATCTCGTCGTCGACCCCCGAGGTGGTGATGGTGAAGTCGTCGGGCTCGGGCAGCAGGTAACCGATCTCGGTGAGGAACTGGCGATACTCCTCGGCGTCCAGGGGCTGGATGACGCGCTGCCGGTGCCACTTGTCGATCTGGGCCTGCAGCTCGTCGCGGCGGGCCAGCAGGTCGTCGTTTTGCGGGGTGAGGTCGGTGACGACCTTGTCGACGCCCGCCCAGAAGCTGTCGGGGTCGATGTCGGTGCCGGGCAGCGCCTCGTCGTTCACGAAGTCGTAGAGCACTCGGGCGACCCGCAAGTTCCCCACCGACACGCGATCAGTCATCTCTCTCCTCCACATTGGGCCGAGCGGCACGTCACCGGCCCCGAACGGACATCTTCAGCCTACCGACCAGCGATCCGGCGACAGCAATCCGGCCACGCCGCAACAGCAGGTCAGGCCGCTACCGCCCGCCGATGCCGCCGCGGCGAACCCTGAGAATCGATGCAGGCCCCGCGCCTGCGGGCCGCGAGTGGCCACCAGAAATCATACGGGCGCACCGCCCACCCACTCACGACGCCTCGTGGAAGGTGCCCACCAGGTCCTCCACCAGGTCCTCCATCGCCACCATCGCCACCACGGCGCCGACATCGTCGGTGACCAGCGCCAGGTGGCTGTTGCTGCGGCGCATCCGGGACAGGGCGTCGGCCAGCGGCAACGACCGCGGCAGCCGCGGGAGGGGCCGCACCGAGGCCGGGTCGATCACCCTCTGCGGCTCGCCGACCAGCTTCAACACGTCCTTGATGTGCAGGTAGCCGATGAAGGCGCCCGCCGCGTCGGCCACCGGGAAGCGGGAATAGCCGGTCTGGGCCAGGGCTTGCTCGACGGCGCCGACCCGCGGCCCCGAGCCCGGGGCGGCGACCGGAACCGCGACGACGTCGGCGAGCGGCACCGCCACGTCGCCCACCACCCGGGTGCGCAGCTGCAACGCCCGCGTCAAGCGGCTGTGTTCCTCGGGATCGAGCAGGCCCTCGGACGTGGATTCGGCGATCATCTGGCTCAGCTCGGCGGGAGAGACGGTGATGTCGAGTTCTTCCTTGGGTTCGACGCCCACCGCCCCCAGCACCAGGCTGGCGCACTTGTTGTAGAAGAGGATGAACGGCCGGGCGGCGCGCACGTAGACCAGGTAGGGCGGGACCAGCAGCATCGCCGTGCGCTCCGGACCGGCCAGTGCGACGTTCTTCGGGACCATTTCGCCGAGCAGCACGTGCAGCGTCACCACGATCGCCAGCGCGATCGCCAGGGACAGCGTGTGCAGCAGCGTCGGGGGGATCCCCGTCAGGCCCAGCGCCGAGCGCAGCGCGTCGGCGACCGCCGCCTCGCCGATCCGCCCGAGCAGCAGCGAGGCGACCGTGACGCCCAACTGCGAGCCCGCCAGCATGGACGGCAGCTGCTCGCCGGCGCGGATCACGGTGACCGCCCGCGCCCTGCCCTGCTCGGCCAAAGCTTCGAGGCGGTCGCGCCGGGCCGAGATGAGCGAGAATTCCGCGCCGACGAAGAACGCGTTCACGCCGATCAGAGCCAGGGCCAGCACCACCCCGAAGGCGTCGTCCATCACTGGTCCCGTCCCGCGTGCGCGTGACCCCTGTGTCCGGGGCCGTCGAGTTCGGTCAGCTCCAGCAGGTCGATGCGGCGACCGTCCATCCGCACCACCCTCGCCTGCCACCGCAGTGAGCTGTCGAGCAGGCCGTCCTCGTCCAGCGCCGGCAGCTGGACGACCTCGCCCGCCGTCGGGATGTGGCCGATCTCCCGCAGGGTCAGCCCGCCGATGGTCTCGTAGGGCCCCTCTGGAGCCCGATAACCGATGGCGGTTGCGACTTCGTCGATGCGCAGCAGGCCCGACACCTGCCAGCCGCCGCCGGCCGGCACCACGTCGGGGGTGGCGTCGTCGTGTTCGTCGCGGACGTCGCCGACGATCTCCTCGATCAGGTCCTCGACGGTCACCATGCCCGCAGTGCCGCCGTACTCGTCGACGACCATCGCGGTCTGCAGGCTGTTGGCCCGGATCTCGGCCATCACCGCATCGCCGTCCAGGGTGGACGGCACGCTGGGGACGGACTGCGCCACCGTGGTGAGCAGGGTGTGTGCGCGCTCGGCCGGGGCGACCTCGAAGACCTGTTTGACGTGCACGATGCCGACCGTCTCGTCGAGGTCGCCGTCGACGATGGGGAAGCGGGAGAATCCCGACTCGGCAGCGGCGGCGACCAGGTCGGCGACGGTGTCGTCGGTCTGCAGCGCGACGATCTTGGACCGCGGCGTCATCAGCTCCTCGGCCGTCCGGTCGCCGAACTGCAGCGACCGCCGCACCAGCGCGGCGGTGGCCGCGTCCAGCGAGCCGCTGCGCGCCGAGTAACGCACCAGCGACACCAGCTCCTGCGGCGAACGTGCCGACCGCAGCTCCTCGGCCGGTTCGACGCCCAGCTCGCGGACGATCCAGTTCGCCGCGCCGTTGGTCAACCGGATGAACGGGGTGAGCAGCAGCGAGAACAGCAGCTGAAAGCCCACCACCGCCCGCGCGGTGGCCAGCGGGCGCGCCACCGCGAGGTACTTGGGGACGAGTTCGCCGAACACCATCGACACCGACGTGACGACCAGCAGCACCAAGAACGCCATGATCCCGTCGGCCGCGGGGTCGGGGATCCCCATCGCGTCGAACCACGGGTGCGGCAGGTCTGCCACCATCGGGTCGGTCAGGTAGCCGGTGGCCAGGGTGGTGGTGGAGATGCCCAGCTGGGCGCCCGACAGCTGGAACGACAGGCGCTGCTGGGCGCGCCGGATCAGCCGGTCGCGGCGGCGGCCGTCGCGGGCGTTGGCCTCCACGAGGCCGCGGTCGGCCGCGGTCAGCGAGAACTCGGCTGCGACGAAAACGGCGTTGCCGAAGATGAGCAGCGCGATGCCCACGACGCTGATGACGGTGACGGTGACGTTCATCGCGGGCCCGGCCGGCGCGGCGTCGGCGGCACGGGACAGGCGGGTTGCCGTCCGGTGCGGAGGGCCCCGACCGGCGCGGGGGCCTCGACGCGTGCCTGCGGCACGTCAACCCTTCCTCGAATCCGCGCAGCGCTTTGCCGCGCGTGAATTCACATGCTAGCCAACGCGGCCACCGACACCCCGGAACGGTTGCCGTGCGCCGGTCGGGTCGCGCGTCACCATCCCAGCGGCAGCGGATGGCCCTCGGCGAAGCCCGCGCTGGACTGGATCCCGATCACCGCGCGCTCGTGCAGCTCCGCCAGGGTCGAGGCCCCGACGTAGGTGCACGTGCTGCGCACGCCGGAGGTGATGTGGTCGATGAGGTCCTCGACGCCGCCGCGGTCGGGATCGAGGTCCATCCGCGACGTGGAGATGCCCTCCTCGAACAGCGCCTTGCGGGCACGGTCGAAGGCGGTGTCACCGCCGGTGCGGGCGACGACGGCCCGCTTGGACGCCATCCCGTAGCTCTCCTTGTACGGCTGGTTGTCGCGGTCCCGCAGCAGGTCGCCCGGCGACTCGTAGGTGCCGGCGAACCACGACCCGATCATCACGTTGGACGCCCCGGCGGCCAGCGCCAGCGCCACGTCCCGGGGGTGCCGGATGCCTCCGTCGGCCCACACATGACCGCCGAGTTCCCTTGCCGCGGAAGCACATTCGAGGACGGCAGAGAACTGCGGGCGGCCCACGCCGGTCATCATCCGAGTTGTGCACATCGCGCCCGGTCCGACACCGACCTTGACGATGGCCGCGCCCGCTTCCAGCAGGTCCCGGGTGCCCTCGGCCGAGACCACGTTGCCCGCCGCCAGCGGCACCCCCAGGTCCAGCTCGGCGACCGCCCTGATCGCCTCGAGGGTCTTGACCTGGTGCCCGTGGGCGGTGTCGATGACCAGCACGTCCGCCCCGGCCTCGACCAGCGACCGCGCCCTGGCGCCCACGTCGCCGTTGATGCCGACGGCCGCGCCGATGCGCAGCCGCCCGCGGGCGTCGGTCGCGGGGCTGTACAGGCCGGCGCGGATGGCGCCGGTGCGGGTCAGCACGCCCGCCAGCGTGCCGTCGGGGTGGGTCACCACCGCGACCTTCGCGTGCTCGAGCAGGTCGAAGATCTTGCGCGGCTCGGCGCCGGCCGGGGCGGTCACGAAGTCGGCGACGGCGACGTCGCGCACCCTGGTGAAACGGTCCACCCCCAAGCACGACGATTCGCTGACCAGCCCGATGGGGCGGCCCTCGAAGGCCACGACGGCGACGCCGTGCGCCCGCTTGTGGATCAGCGCGATGGCGTCGGACACCGAGTCGTCGGGACCCAGCACCACGGGTGTGTCGAGAAGCAGGTCACGGCTCTTGACGAACTCCACCGTCTGCTCCACGGCGGTGATCGGCAGGTCCTGCGGCAGGATCACCAGGCCGCCGCGTCGCGCCACCGTCTCGGCCATCCGCCGCCCGGCCACCGCGGTCATGTTGGCGACCACGACGGGAATCGTGGTGCCCGAACCGTCGGCGGTGGACAGGTCGACGTCGAAGCGCGACGCCACCTCGGACCGGTTCGGCATGATGAAGACGTCGTTGTACGTCAGGTCGTGCGCCGGTCGGTGCCCGTCAAGAAATCTCATCGCTGTCGCTCTACCCCCGTCTAAGCGGGCACTTCGCTGCGGTCCCCGCTCCACAGGGTGTGGAACCGCTTGGCCGGGTCGTCGTCGATGCGGCCGTAGGTGTGCGCGCCGAAGAAGTCCCGCAGGCCCTGGGTCAGCGCGGCGGGCAGCCGTTCGGTGCGCAGGGCGTCGTAGTAGGACAGCGCCGAGGAAAAGCCGGGGATCGGGATGCCCAGCCGGGTCGCGGTCACCACGACGCGACGCCAGCCGTCGATGGCGGCCTCGATCGCGCTGCGGAAGTACGGCGCGACGATCAACGTCGGCAGGTCGGGGTCTTCGTCGAACGCCTCCTTGATCCGGTTGAGGAACTTCGCCCGGATGATGCAGCCGCCGCGCCAGATGGTCGCCAGGTCGCCAGGCGTGATGCCCCAGTCGTATTCGGCGCTGCCGGCCTGGATCTGGTTGAACCCCTGCGCGTAGGCGATGATCTTCGACGCGTACAGAGCCTGGCGGACGTCCTCGGTGAACTGTTTCGCGGCTTCGCCTTCCGGGCTGACCGACTGCCGAGCTCACCGGAGGCCAGGCCGGTGGTGGCCTTGCGCTGGGTCACCGAACCGGACAGCGCGCGGGCGAACACGGCCTCGGCGATGCCGGTGACCGGGACGCCGAGGTCCAGGGCGGACTTCACCGTCCAGCGGCCGGTGCCCTTCTGCTCGGCCTCGTCGAGGATGAGGTCGACGAGCGGCTTGCCCGTCTTGGCGTCGGTCTGGCGCAGCACCTGCGCGGTGATCTCGACGAGGAAGCTGTCCAGGTCACCGGAGTTCCATTCGTCGAACACGTCGGCGATCTCGCCGGCGGTCTTGCCGAGCCCGTCGCGCAGCAGCTGGTAGGCCTCGCCGATCAGCTGCATGTCGGAGTACTCGATGCCGTTGTGCACCATCTTGACGAAGTGGCCGGCGCCGTCGGGGCCGATGTGGGTGCAGCAGGGCACGCCGTCGACGTGGGCGGAGATCTCCTCGAGCAGCGGGCCCAGCGACTTGTAGGACTCGGCGGGACCGCCCGGCATGATGGACGGGCCGTTGAGCGCGCCTTCCTCCCCGCCGGAGATGCCGGCGCCGACGAAGTGCAGCCCGCGCTCGCGCATGGCCTTCTCCCGGCGGATGGTGTCGGTGTAGAGGGCGTTGCCGCCGTCGATGATGATGTCGCCCTCTTCCATGGCGTCGGCGAGTTCGTTGATGACGGCGTCGGTGGGGTCGCCGGCCTTGACCATGATGAGCACCCGCCGCGGCCTCTCGAGCGCATCCAGGAATTCGGCGATGGTCTCCGACCGCACGAACTTTCCGTCGCCGCCGTGCTCTTCGAGCAGCGCGTCGGTCTTGGCGACGGACCGGTTGTGCAGGGCCACCGTGTAGCCGTGGCGGGCGAAGTTGCGGGCGATGTTCGAACCCATCACGGCCAGCCCGGTGACGCCGATCTGCGCGGTGCCGGTCTTGGAACCCGGGTGGGAATTCGGGTGGGAAGCCGACGAACTCATTTCTTCGCCTCTCAGATTGGAGAACCGTTGGTTCAAGCTGTCAACGCAAATCCGACCACATTGCGGCCCGGCGGACCAATCGGGCCGCGGGGCTGCCGCACACCGACGTGACTAGATGTTGAACAGACGCCGTAGCTCCGTCAGCCACGGCACCGCCAAGGCGATCGTCGGTATGACGAAGACGGCCGCCGCCGTCAGGTATGCCGCGGTCGCCAGCAACAGGCTGTTGCCGCGCCCGGACAACCGGCGCACCCGCACCACGGTGCTGGTGCCGCCGGCGGCCAGCGCGCCCGACGGCGCCCGGCCGGCCGCGCAGGCGACCAGCGCGCGGGCCAGGGGAGTGCGGCCGGCGGCGCGCACGGCCGCGTCGTCGGCCAGCAACTCGACGAGCAGCGCCACCGCGCGCAGGGCGCTGGAGCTGCGGACGAGCCGGGGGAAGGCGGCGTGCACCGCGGTGAACGCCTCCAACACCAGGTCGTGGCGCGCGCGCAGGTGAGCGCGCTCGTGGGTGAGGATCGCCGCGACCTCGTCGTCGGCGAGGGCGGTCAGCGCCCCCTCGCTGACCACGACGCGGCTGCGCACGCCGGGCAGGCAGTAGGCGAGGGGTTGTGGGACGTCCAGGATCCGCAGATCGCGCGTCCGGGCGCACGGCTGCGGGAGCGCCGCGTCGTGCCCGACGCCGACGAGGTCGACGACCATGCGGTGATGGGCGCGTCGGCGCCGGTTGGCGATGGCCACCCGTATCACGGCGACCATCAGGCGGGCACCGATCAGGACGGTCAGGGCGAAGACGGCGACGTAGGCGGCCCACAGCGGCCAGCCGAGCCGTCCGGCGTCGCCGACAAAGCTTGCGGTGGGGCGCCCGTCGGGGCCGGGCATGAGCAGGCGGCTGGCGATGGCGATGCCGGCGCTGAATGCCGAGAGCACCGCGGCCAGGGCGATGGCCTGCCACAGCACCACCGCCGCGCGCGGGGCGCGCAAGGGCCACCTCGCTCGTGCCAACAGGGCCGGCGCGGGACCGGCCAGCAGCACCGCGAGGACGGCGAAGGCCAGCGCGGACACGCTGTCAGTCTCCCTCAGTCCTCCGCTCGCCCGCCAGCGGGCAGCGTGTTCTTGCGTTGATTGGCTTCCAATTCGGCCAGCGCCCGCCGCAGCGCCTCGGCTTCGTCGGCGCCGACCCGCTCGACGAAGTGCACCAGCGCGGCTTGCCGGCTGCCGGAGTCCTCGGCCTGGGCCAAAGCATCGACCATCAGCCCGGCGACCAGCTCGTCGCGGCCGTGCACCGGCGCGTAGCGGTGGGCCCGGTCGTCGCGCAGCTGGGAGACCAGGTTCTTCTTCGCCAGCCGCTGCAGCACGGTCATCACCGTGGTGTAGGCGAGGTCGCGTCGAGCGGACAAGGCCTCATGCACCTGGCGCACCGTCTGCGGATCTGGCATGGACCACAAGTGGTCCATGACGGCGCGCTCCAGATCGCCCAGCCGCGTCACCTTCGCCATACCTAACTCCTGAGGGTCGATTACAGACGTACTCCGGCTTACTACGGGCGGTCGTACCCCACTGGCGAACCACCGGGCCGCAATGCGAAAGGCGCTTGCAAGTTTAGGGCAGCCTTGCCTATTCTAAACGCGGAGCGAACAGCGACCGTGGCGAGTCCTGAGGGCTGCAGCGACCCCCGGTCGACTCCATCGGCGAGCCCCGTGCCATCGGCCCGGGGCTCGCCCATTTCCGGCCGCGCTCATGGTGTAGACAAATGACCGTGCCGCCGGACGCCAGCAGCCCCCCGGATTACCCGGATTTCACAGCGCCGTTCGACACCGAACTAGGGCTGCAGTACACCGAGCTCGGCCCCGACGGCGCCCGGGCGCACCTCGAGGTCACGCCGAAGCTGTTGCAGCCGATGGGCCTGGTGCACGGCGGTGTCTACTGCTCGATGATCGAGAGCATGGCCAGCGTCTCCGCCTACACCTGGCTGGCCACCCGCGGCGGCGGCAACGTGGTCGGTGTCAACAACAACACGGACTTCCTGCGCTCCATCGGCTCCGGCACGGTCCACGGCAGGTCCGAGCCGATTCACCGCGGCAGGCGTCAGCAGCTGTGGCTGGTCACCGTCACCGACGGCGACGACCGGGTGGTTGCGCGCGGCCAGGTGCGGCTGCAGAACCTCGAGGCGTAACCGACGGCGGCGGCACCGGACAAACTGCCAGCAAATTCCCAGCACTTTACCGGCGACCGACCAGAGACACGGCATACCGGGGCGTGTCGTGTGCCAAATCGGGCGGCCCTCAATGAATTCGGGGATTTTCCGGTTGGGTGTTCGGGCGCTCCGCGGCGCTCATGACGGCCCCCGGCGGGCCCATCGACCGCGCCAACCGCAGCCGGCGCCTCCCCGGGCTTGCCCGACCCGGTGCGGCCGGCCACCGGGAGCCGACGAGCGCAGCGGGCGACGAAAGATGCTCAGCCAGAGCCTGTTTCATGGTCGCGCGCCCGGCTTGCCGGTGCGGCCGCCACGGGGGATCGGACCGCGGGGCGGCCCGGTGGTCGTCGCCGCGAGAGCGCGCCGGCACGCGATCGACACGACCGCAGGGGAACTTGCGGTCGCCGACGCAGCCGGTACCTTAAATGGCGGCGCGCCGCGGGGGCCGCCCGGACGAGTTCGCCGTACCCGGAAAGCGACAAGACGGCGACCACGGGATGCCTGGCGCGCCGGTTCATCGACACGGAATTCTTCCAAGATTCGAAGACCCTGCGTTGCGCTTAGACGCCGGTCGCCGGGGCATCCTCCGCCGTGAAGTGGTTCGCGACGAGAGGAAAAATGATGACAAATCCGTTCGCCGGACAGGCCGACATTCCAAACCGGGAAGGCGCGTGGGCGCAGCAGGCCGAGGCGGAACTGCCCAACCGCCGCCATCGCGAAGAGATCGACCGCTGCATCAGCCACGGGCTGGAGGCCGCCCCGACGATCAACGACCGCACCCTGTCGACCTTTTCCCGCGGCGAGTTGCCCCACTTCGCCGGGGAGCGCGGCACGTTTCTGAAGGCGCCGTTCCTGGAGGACGTGCATGACGTCTCCGACGCCGAGGTGGCGGTCTTCGGGGCGCCGCTGGACGCCGGCACCACCTACCGGCCCGGCACCCGCTTCGGGCCCATGGGCATCCGCCGGTCGACGAACCTCTTCGGTACCTACTGCTACGAGCTCGGCGTAGACCTGCGGGAGCAACTCAACATCGTCGACATCGGCGACGTGGTGACCATTCCCGCCAACATCGAGAAGTCGTTCGATCAGATCAGCCAGGCCATGGCGCACGTGGTGTCGCAGGGCGTCTTCCCGGTGGTCCTCGGCGGCGACCACTCGATCGGCTTCCCGACCGTGCGCGGACTGGCCCCGTATCTGGACGGCAACGTGGGCATCATCCACTTCGACCGGCACGTCGACACCCAGGAAACCGACCTCGACGAGCGGATGCACACGACGCCGTGGTTCCACGCCACCAACATCAAGAACGCGCCGGCCACCAACCTGGTGCAGATCGGCATCGGCGGATGGCAAGCCCCGCGGGCGGGCGTGCAGGTCGGTCGCCAGCGCGGCAGCACCGTCATCACGGTGGGCGACGTCGAGCGCGTCGGGATCGAGAAGGTCGCCGAGATCGCGCTCGAAACGGCGTGGAAAGACGCCAAGGCCGTGTACCTGTCGTTCGACATCGACGTCATCGACGCGGGATTCGTGCCCGGCACCGGCTGGCCCGAGCCCGGCGGCCTCCTGCCCCGGGAAGCCCTCAACCTCATCCGGATGATCTCCGAGCCCGGGCTGAACGGCATCGAGGTGGTGGAGTGCTCACCCCCCTATGACTGGGCAGAGCAGACCGCCCTGATGAGCAGCCGCGTCATCCTGGACAGCCTCGCCGTCATGGTGCGGGCCGGCAAGCTCGGCAAGAAGCCCGCCGCCCTCAAGCGACACGCGTGGGGCCCCTACAGCGACTAGTGCGCACCGGGATCCGGCGATGAGGTGACGCGAGCGGTGCGGCCCAAGCGCCACCCGGGTGAACATTGTCGATTGCTGGTCTATCTCTTCGGCAAAGTCATCCGGGTCCGGCGGCGCTGCGCGTCCACGGCCGCCACGCCCGGCGGCCGGACCGTGCGCGGCCGCCGGGCCGGTGCATCGTCCGGTGCGGGTGACAACGCCTGACGGTCGGTGGGGTCATTGGCATGTCGACCGTCGGCATCGCGTTATCTCCTTGTCAAAGACCAGTATTCGATGCGGCCGGGCGCGGCGCCGGTGTCACCGCTGCTGACCCCGCGCGACGCGGCGAACGGATCCGCCAAGCGGCCACCGCGCCACCGGGGCGCGCCGCGACAACCGGCGTCGGGGGACCGGCCAACCGAACGATACGGTCGACGTACAGCTAATTCTCAGGAGTTAGCCAGGTCGGCTACAGCGAGCGGGGCCATTATGAAGTAATTATTCGGACGGCGGTAGGGCGATGTGCGCGTCGGTGCGTGACCGGCGCGTCGACGGCAGCAACGTATCGCGCGCGTCGCCGGGCGTTCAGCAGCGAGCGCCCCACCGTCATTCGCGCAGGCGCAACGGCCCGAGGAGGCCCGGGAGGTTGGGCCTGCACCGAGCGGGCTCAGCAGGGGGATTCGTGACGCTGGATTTTGCAGCATTGCCACCGGAGATCAACTCCGGACGCATGTATGCGGGACCCGGATCGGGACCGATGGTCGCCGCCGCCGCGGCCTGGGATGGGTTGGCCGCGGAACTGAACATCGCGGCAAAGGCCTATCGCTCCGCGGTTTCCGAGCTCACGGGCGGGCCGTGGGTGGGTCCGTCGTCGACCACGATGGCCGCCGCGGCGGCCCCGTACGTGTCCTGGATGAGTGGCACCGCGGCGCAGGCCGAGCAGGCGGCCAGCCAGCTCAAGTCGGCGATCGCGGCTTACGAGACCGCGTTCGTGGCGACCGTGCCGCCGCCAGTGATCGAGGTGAACCGCGCCATGTTGGCAGCACTGGTGGCCACCAACATCTTGGGGCAGAACACCCCGGCCATCATGGCCACCGAGGCGCAGTACGCCGAGATGTGGGCCCAGGATGCCGCGGCCATGTACGGCTATGCCGGCGCGTCGGCGGCGGCGACCAAGCTCGTCCCCTTCGCCTCGCCGCCGCAGACCACCAATCAGGCCGGTACCGCCACCCAGGCCGCCGCGGTCAACCAGGCCGCGGCGGCGGCCGGCCCGAGCACGCAGTCCGGCCTGACGCAAGCGATGAACCTGGTACCCGGCGCGCTGCAAGGTCTCGGCTCCGGAGGAGCGTTCGACCCGATCTCGTTCGTCGAAAGTGTGCTTGGCACGACCACGGGCCAGGCCCTCAATACCTTCACCACGGACGCGGGCAACTGGACCCTGGTCCTCAGCGGGTTCCTGTTCACCGCTTCCGGCATCACACCGCTTTTGGGCGGCCTCTACGGGCTCGCGTTGCCGCAGGCCGCGGCGGTGGCCGGTGACGTGGCGCCGGGCGCGGGCCTCGGCGCCCTCGCGGGTTCGACCCTCCCGACAACGGGCGGACCCGTCTCGGCGGGCGTCGGCGGGGCGGCCTCGGTCGGCAAGCTGTCGGTCCCGCAGTCCTGGGTCTCCGCGCCGGGGATCCGGCTGGCCGCCAGCGCATCGCCGTTGCCGGCCACCGCGACGGACGGCCTGCCGCAAGCCGGGTTCTTCGGCGGCGGTGTGCCGCCGATCGGCAGTCTGGTGAACGCGCCCCGGGGCGAGCAGGGCCGGACGCGATCCGGGTCGGGTCAGAAGGTCATCCCGACGATGCCCGGCGAGCAGAGCCCCGACGAGCGGGCGGCCGGCCGCACCGCACAACCGCAACGCGCTCGCCAGCATGTCGCCAGCGCGCTGAGCGACCACGAACGCGAAGAGCTCGGCAAGCTGCGCAAGGAGATCGCCGAAGCGGCGATGGAACGCGATGCCGCGGCACGCCTGATCAAGGAGGCGATGCTGTGATCGGCGTGTTGGATTTCGCCGCGCTGCCCCCCGAGGTCAACTCCGCCCGGATGTACGCGGGGCCGGGGGCGCGCTCGCTCGCGGCGGCCGCGGCGGCCTGGGACGCGCTGGCGGCGGAGTTGAGTTCGACGGCTAGCCAATACCGGGCGGTGGTATCCGAACTCACCGGTGCGCCCTGGACAGGCCCGTCGTCGGGGTCCATGGCCGCCGCGGTGGCGCCGTACCTGTCGTGGATGAACACCACCGCCGCACAGGCCGCGCAGACCGCCGGTCAGCTCGGATCGGCCGTCACCGCCTACGAGGCGGCGTTCGCGGCCACCGTGCCACCCGGGGAGATCGAGGTGAACCGCGCCTTGCTGGCGTCACTGGTGGACACCAACGTGCTGGGGCAGAACAGCGCGGCGATCGCGGCCACCGAGGCGCGGTACGCCGAGATGTGGGCCCAGGATGCCGCCGCGATGTACGGCTACGCCGGGGCCTCGGCGGCCGCGACGAGGGTGACGCCGTTCGGCTCGCCCGCCCCGACCACCAACCAGTCCGGTACGGCGAGCCAGGGGACCGCCGTCAGCAACGCTGCCGCCTCTGGCACCGGCTCGAGCGCCCAGTCGGCGCTCGCGAACGTGCCGAACGTCCTCCAGGGTCTTTCGTCGGGTCCGGCGGCCTCGGTCCCCGCCTCGAACCCGATCATCGACTACCTGAACGGACCGAACCCCATCCTGGACGTGCTGAACACCTATCCATTCCAGACCTTCCACACGCTGAGCGCCGGGACAGTCGGCTACCAGATCCTCTCCGAAGGTCTCAACTTCGACGCCTCCGGCTCGCTGCTGACCCTCGCCCCGCCGGTGGCCGCGGCCTGGAATCCGGTGGTGAGTGCGCTGACGCCGCCCGCGGCCGGCGCTGCCGGGGCGTCGGACGTGCTGGGGGCGGGGCTCGGGTCGAGCCTGGTGGGGTCGTCCGGCCCGGGGGTCTCGGCGGGTCTGGGGGAGGCGGCCACGGTCGGCTCGTTGTCGGTGCCGCCGTCGTGGGGCAGCTCCCCGGCGATCAGGCTGGCCGCCTCCGCGCTGCCGGTCGCGGGCGCGGGCGGCATGCCGCAGGCCGGGCTGGGCGCGCCGGGGGGCTTCTACGGCATGCCCCCGATGGGCCCGGTGGCAAGCGTCGTCAACGCCCCCCGGGGCGATCAGGGCCGACTTCGGGCCGGCGCGCGCCAGAAGGTGGTCCCGGCGCTGCCGGGAGAGTCGGGCATGAACGACGACGCCGCGGCGCGCTGGGTCGCGGCGGACGCGGGCGGGGGCGCGGTGAGCGAGCAGGCCGCGGTCGGCGAGCGGGAAGAACTCAACCAGCTGCGCAAGGCGATCGCCGACGTCACCAGGCAGCGCGACGTGCTCAAGCGCACCGCCGCGACCCTGATCAAGGAGGCGGCTGACAAATAGCACTCTTCCTGCCTGTCACAGGTGGGCGAAAGCCACAGCATGGCAACTGGTTTCAACGATTGGGGTCGGTTTGATGTTTTCCACCAGAGGCGATACGGCCGTCGGCGCCACACCGAGCGTCGCACCGGACGCCGCGGCCGGTGCGCGCCCGCTCCCGGGCGCACCCGATGCCGCGCACGACGACGAGGACCTCGCCCAGCTGAAGGCGCTGGGATTCTCCTCGGAGTTCCGGCGCGACATGAGCCCGTGGGCCAATTTCTCCCTGGGCTTCACCTACCTGTCGCCCGTCGTCGGCATCTACACGGTGTTCGCCTTCGCGCTGGCCACCGCCGGCCCGCCGATGATCTGGAGCCTGCTGCTCGTCGGGGCGGGCCAGATGCTCGTCGCCCTGGTGTTCAGCGAAGTGGTCGCGCAGTTCCCGGTGGCCGGCGGGGTGTACCCCTGGGCGCGGCGATTGTGGGGACGCAAATGGGCGTGGATGACCGGCTGGGTCTACATGTTCTGCCTCTTGGCGCTCATCGCGGACGCGGCCTTCGGCGCGGGCCCGTACCTGGCCGCGATGGTCGGCTTCCAGCCCACTGCGCAAGCCAAGATCTATTGCGCCCTGGCCGTTTTGGCGGTGGCCACGCTGATCAACCTGACCGGCACCAAGATCCTGGGTTACTTCGCCATCTTCGGCTTCACCGCGGAGCTGATCGGCGCGCTCGTGGTCGGCACCTGGCTGCTGTTCACCCACCGGTTCCACGGGCTCGGCGTGCTGTTCCACAGCTTCGGGGCGCAGGGCAGCCACAGTTTCCTGTACGCCTTCCTGGCCGCCAGCCTCATCGGCTTCTACCAGTTCTTCGGGTTCGAGGCGTGCGGCGACGTCGCCGAAGAGGTCCGCAACCCGGGAATCCAGATCCCGAAGGCCATGCGGCGCACCATCTATGTCGGCGGCGCGGCGTCCACCTTCGTCTGCCTGAGCCTGATCCTGTCGGTCACCGACTTCGGCGCGGTGATCCGCGGTGACGACACCAACCCCATCTCGACGGTCCTGATGTCCGCGTTCGGCGACGTCGGGTCCAGGGTGGTGCTCGGCATCGTGCTCATCTCGTTCGTGTCCTGCGCCCTGAGCCTGCAGGCCGCCGCCAGCCGGCTGATCTTCTCCTACGGCCGCGACGGCATGATCCTGGGCTCCCGGCTGCTGGCGCGTTTCGACCACAAGCGACACGTGCCGCCGTTCGCGCTGCTGGCCGCGGTCCTCGTGCCGGCGGCGCTGATCGCCGGAACCATCGTCTCCGAGCACCCGCTCAACAAGCTGGTCAGCTTCGGCACCGTCGGCGTGTACCTCGGCTTCCAGATGGTGGTCCTGGCCGCGCTGCGGGCCAGGGCGAAGGGCTGGAAGCCGTCGGGCAAGTACCAGCTGGGCCGGTGGGCGTGGCCGGTCAACATCGGGGCGCTGTGCTACGGCGTGGCCTCGATCGTCAACATCAGCTGGCCGCGGACACCCGACGCGCCCTGGTACGACAACTACGTCGTCTTGCTGATGGCGGGGCTCATCATCGGCTTCGGCCTGCTGTACATGGTGGTCACCCGGGCCTACGCCAAGAGCGACGCCCCGCACGCCGACGCGTTTTCAGCAAGGCCGGCGGCGGACCAAGCCTGACCCGAGGTGTCCACCGGCGGGTGGAATGGCAGGATCGACACGACATGCTTCTCACGCCGCACGAGCAAGAACGCCTGCTGTTGTCCTACGCCGCCGAGCTGGCCCGCCGGCGCCGGGCCCGAGGGTTGCAGCTGAATTACCCCGAGGCCGTCGCCGTCATCACCGACCACATCCTCGAGGGCGCCCGCGACGGGCGCACCGTCGCCGAACTGATGGCCAGCGGTTGCGAAGTGCTCAGCCGCGAGGATGTGATGGAGGGCGTGCCGGAGATGATCGACGACGTGCACGTGGAAGCGACGTTCCCCGACGGCACCAAGCTGGTCACCGTCCATCACCCGATCGCATGAAGCCCGGCGAAATCCTCTACGGCGCAGGCGATATCGAGATCAACGCCGGCGCGCCACGGCTCGAGCTGCAAATCGTCAATACCGGCGACCGGCCGGTGCAGGTGGGCAGCCACGTCCACCTGCCGCAGGCCAATGCGGCGCTGTCGTTCGACCGCGCGGCGGCCCATGGCTACCGGCTGGACGTCCCGGCGGCCACCGCGGTCCGTTTCGAACCCGGCATTGCGCAGACCGTCCGGCTCGTCCCGCTGGGCGGACGGCGCGAAGTGCACGGCCTGAGCCTGAACCCGCCCGGAAGGCTTGATCATTCATGACGCGGCTGACCAGGGAGCGCTACGCCGACCTGTTCGGCCCGACCACCGGGGACCGGATCAGGCTCGCCGACACCGACCTGCTCGTGGAGATCACCGAGGACCGCAGCGGGGGCCCGGGGCTGGCCGGCGACGAGGCGGTGTTCGGCGGCGGCAAGGTGCTGCGCGAGTCGATGGGCCAGGGCCGCGCGACCCGGGCCGACGGCGCGCCCGACACCGTGATCACCGGAGCGGTGATCGTCGACTACTGGGGAATCATCAAGGCGGACATCGGCATTCGTGGCGGCAGAATCGTCGCCATCGGCAAGGCGGGTAATCCCGACATCATGACGGGCGTGCACCCGGACCTGGTGGTCGGCCCGTCCACCGAAGTCATCGGCGGCAACGGCCGGATCCTCACCGCCGGCGGCATCGACTGTCACGTCCACCTGATCTGCCCGCAACTCATGCCCGAGGCGCTCGGGGCCGGCATCACCACCATCGTCGGCGGCGGCACGGGGCCCGCCGAGGGGACCAAGGCCACCACCGTCACCCCCGGCGCGTGGCACCTGGCCCGGATGCTCGAGGCGCTGGACCCGTGGCCGGTGAACTTCGCGCTGCTCGGCAAGGGCAACACCGTCAACCCCGAGGGGCTGTGGGAGCAACTGCGCGGCGGCGCTTCGGGTTTCAAGCTGCACGAGGACTGGGGATCGACCCCCGCGGCCATCGATGCCTGCCTGACCGTCGCCGACGCCGCCGGCGTGCAGGTCGCGCTGCATACCGACACCCTCAACGAGATGGGGTTCGTCGAAAACACGATCGGCGCCATCGGCGGCCGCACGATCCACACCTACCACACGGAGGGCGCCGGGGGCGGCCACGCTCCCGACATCATGCGGGTCGCGGCCGAACCGAACGTCTTGCCCAGTTCCACCAATCCGACACGGCCGCACACGGTGAACACCCTCGACGAGCACCTCGACATGCTGATGGTCTGCCATCACCTCAACCCCGCGGTGCCCGAGGACCTGGCGTTCGCCGAGAGCCGGATCAGGCCGTCGACCATGGCCGCCGAGGACCTGCTGCACGACATGGGCGCCATTTCGATGATCGGGAGCGACTCGCAGGCGATGGGCCGCATCGGCGAGGTGGTGATCCGCACCTGGCAGACCGCGCACGTGATGAAGCGGCGCCGCGGCGCACTGCCCGGCGACGGGTCCGGCCCGCACGGGGCGGACAACAACCGCGTGCGGCGTTACGTCGCGAAATACACCATCTGCCCGGCCATCACGCACGGCCTCGACCACGAGATCGGCTCGGTGGAGGTGGGCAAGCTCGCCGATCTCGTGTTGTGGGAGCCCGCGTTCTTCGGGGTGCGCCCGCATCTGGTGCTCAAGGGCGGCATGATCGCCTGGGCCGCGATGGGCGACGCGAACGCATCCATCCCCACACCGCAGCCGGTGCTGCCGCGCCCGATGTTCGGCGCCGCGCCCGCGCCGTCGGCCGCCACTTCGGTGCACTTCGTCGCGCCGCAGGCAATCGACGCCGGCCTGGCCGAGAGGCTCGCCGTCAACCGCCGACTGGCGCCCGTCGGGAACGTCCGCTCGGTCCGGAAGGCCGACCTGCCGCTCAACGACGCCATGCCGGCCATCGAGATCGATCCGGACACCTTCACGGTGCGCATCGACGGCGAAGTATGGACCGAGCAACCGGCAGCGGAACTGCCCATGGCACAACGGTATTTTCTGTTCTGATGGTTGCGCCTGTTCCGAGGGTCCAGCCGGCACTGGTCACCCTGCTCGCGCTGGCCGACTCGCGGCTGCCCACCGGCGCGCACGTGCACTCCGGTGGCATCGAAGAGGCGATCGCCGGTGGCATGGTGACCGACCTGGTCACGCTGGAGGCGTATCTGGTCCGCAGGATCCGCACGCACGGCCTGGTGACGGCGTCGGTGGCGGCCGCCGTGCATCGGGGCGACATCTCACCGGGCGACGCCGATCGCGAAACCGACGCGCGCACACCCGCTCCCGCGGCCCGCGAAGCATCGCGCAGCCAGGGCCGGGGGCTGGCGCGACTCGCACGCCGGATCTGGCCGGAGGGCGACTGGGACCACCTCGGTCCGCGCCCGCACCTCGCGGTGGCCGCCGGGCGCGTCGGGGCGCTCAGCGGTTTGGATTCCCATCACAGCGCGCTGCACCTCGTGTACACCACGATGACCGGCTCGGCGACCGCCGCGCAGCGCCTGCTGGCGCTCGACCCCGCCGCCGCCGCCGCCGTCACCTTCGGGTTGTGCGGACTGTGTGAGCGCACCGCGGCGGAGGCCGACGCCGGGCTGGCCGACCTGTCCGATCCCTTGCTCGACACCATGGCCGAGCGCCACGCCGCCCGCGAGCGGCCGCTCTTCGCATCCTGAAAGGCCGAACATGCCAACACATTCGCACGCCCACATCGAGCGGCCGAAACGAGTCCGGCAGCCGGGTGAGCCGCTGCGCATCGGCGTCGGGGGCCCCGTCGGCTCAGGCAAGACCGCGCTCGTGGCCGCCCTGTGCCGACAGTTGCGCGGCGAGTTGTCGCTGGCGGTGGTCACCAACGACATCTACACCACCGAGGACGCCGATTTCCTGCGGCGGCACGCCGTGCTGGCCGACGACCGCATCGCGGCCGTGCAGACCGGCGGGTGCCCACACACCGCGATCCGGGACGACATCACCGCGAACCTGGACGCCATCGACGACCTGATCGCCGCCCACGACACCAGCGGCGGCCTGGACCTGATCTTGGTCGAATCCGGCGGCGACAACCTGACGGCCACGTTCTCGTCGGGCCTGGTGGACGCGCAGATCTTCGTCGTCGACGTGGCCGGCGGCGACAAGGTGCCGCGCAAGGGCGGACCGGGGGTGACGTACTCGGACCTGTTGGTGGTCAACAAGACCGACCTGGCGCCGCTGGTGGGTGCGGACCTCGGGGTGATGGCCCGCGACGCCGCCGCGGTGCGCGACGGGCGCCCGACGGTGCTGCAGTCACTGACCGAGGACCCGGCCGCGACCGGGGTGCTGGCCTGGGTGCGTGCCCAGGTCGCGGCCGCGCGCGAGGACGCCGGTGCACTCTGACGTGCTGCTGGTCGCCTCCGGTGGCCGACTGCCGCGCATCCGGTGCCGGGGCGGCGGCATTCAGGCGCGGTGCACCGCCCCCGACACCGTGCACCTGGTGTCGGCGGCCGCCATCCCGCTGGGGGGCGACAGCATCGCCGTGCGGGTGATCGTGGAACACGGCGCCCGACTGAGGTTGCGCAGCGCCGCCGCCACCGTCGCGCTGCCCGGCGGCGCCGACGCGACGTCGCACGCTCAGTGGGACATCGAGGCGTGCGGCGACCTCGACGTCGACCTGGAGCCGACCGTCGTCGCCGCCGACGCGCGGCATGTGTCCACGGTGGCGGTGTCGCTGCACGGCGACGGCGGCGTCCGGTTCCGCGAGCGCGTCCAGATCGGCAGATGCCATGAGCGAGAAGGTTTTTGGTCGGGCTCACTGCACGCCGACCGCGACGGGCGTCCGCTGTTGCGTCACCGGATGGAACTCGGCGCGGGATCGGTGGCCGACGATCCCATCGCGGCACCGCGCGCGGCGATCAGCGAATTCCGTTACCCGGCAACCGATCGGACGCCGGCCGACGACCGTTGGACTGTGCTGGCGCTGGCCGGCGGCGGGACCCTGAGCACGTGGCAGGGCGACCGCCTGGCGGGCTAGCTCGCGCGCCTGGCCGCGGGGCGCTTCGCCTCGGCAGCCGCGACCGCCAGTTGTTCGAGGCGGGTGCGGGCGAACGCCTGCTGCTCGGTGATGGTGAGCTGGCCGCGGCGAGTGCTCAGGAAGGTCACGATCCAGGACAGCAGCGTGCTGACCTTGGTCTTGAAGCCGACCAGATAGAGCAGGTGCAGCACCAGCCATGCGAACCAGGCGATGAGCCCGCTGAACTCCACCGGGCCGACCTTGGCCACCGCGGAGAACCGGGACACCGTCGCCATGGAGCCCTTGTCGAAGTACTGGAAGGGCTCCCGGTCCGCCGGGTCCGCGCCGCCGAGTTCGGCCTTGAGGGTGCGGGTGACGTACTTGGCGCCTTGAATGGCGCCCTGCGCGACCCCGGGCACGCCTTCGACGGCGGCCATGTCGCCGATGACGAAGACGTTCGGGTGGCCGGGGAGGGACAGGTCGGGCAACACCTTGACCCGCCCGGAGCGGTCGAGTTCGACGGCCGACTGATCGGCGAGGTCGGCACCCAATCCGCTGGCCGCCACCCCGGCCGACCACACCTTGCAGGCCGATTCGATGCGCCGGGTGCCGCCGTCGGAGTCCCTGACCGTGATGCCGTTGCGGTCGACGTCGGTGACCATCGCGCCGAGCTGGATTTCCACGCCCATCTTCTCCAGGCGTGCGGCCGCGCGCTGGCCCAGCTTCTCGCCGAAGGGCGGCAGCACCGCCGGGGCGGCGTCGAGCAGGATCACCCGCGCGCGGGTGGAGTCGATGTGGCGGAAGGAGCCTTTCAGGGTGTGCGCGGCCAATTCCGCGATCTGCCCGGCCATTTCGACGCCGGTCGGGCCCGCGCCGATGACGGTGAACGTCAGCAGCTTGGCCCGCCGCTCCGGGTCGCGGGAGCGCTCGGCCTGTTCGAATGCGCTCAGGATGCGGCCCCGTACCTCCAGGGCGTCGTCGATCGATTTCATGCCCGGCGCGAACTCCGCGAACTGGTCGTTGCCGAAGTAGGACTGGCCGGCGCCCGCCGCGACGATCAGTGTGTCGTAAGGGGTTTCGTAGGTGTGGCCGAGGAGGTCGGAGACCACGTGCTGCCCCGCCAGGTCGATGTGCGTGACGTCGCCGAGGAGCACCTGCACGTTGCGCTGCCTGCGCAGGATCACCCGCGTGGGCGGGGCGATGTCGCCTTCGGACACGATGCCGGTCGCCACCTGGTAGAGCAGCGGCTGGAAGAGGTGATGGGTGGTGCGGGCGATCAGCTTGATGTCGACGTTTGCGTGCCTGAGCTTCTTCGCGGCATTGAGACCGCCGAATCCCGATCCGATGATGACGACGCGATGGCGGCGCTCCGATCCAGCTGTCAGATGCGGCTGGGGGGTCATGTTTCGGCTACTCCTGACGGGGTTGGGGCTGCCGATATCGCTCGGCCGCAGCTTCAACGCTAGTCAGGGGTACCCCGAATCCCAATCCGCAAGCCTGTGTGTTCAGCCACTCCGGGGCATCAGGCCTGCTCGGAGGGCGTGACGCCGGTCATGCCCGGCGCCGGGTTACCCGTCGAAGATAGGTGTCAGCGCTTCGCCGGCCGCGGTGACGACGCCGGGTGTGTAGAAGGGCAGGTTGACGATCACGCTGTCGATTCCGGCGTCGAGCACCTTGGTTTTGATCTGGTCGGCGACCGACGCGGCGCTGCCGACCACCATGCGCTGCGCCATCTCGGCGGGAATCTGGTCGGCCTTGGCGTTCTCGTCGACGAGCGCCGTGATCAGCATGCTGGTCTCCAGCGTGGCCGGGTCGCGGCCGACCTCCTCGCAGCACCGCCGAACGACCTCCACCTTGCGCGGCAGGTCGTCGAACCCGGCGATCACGTTGAGGTGATCGAAGTGTCGCGCGGCGAGCGGGATGGTCTTCTTCTCGCCGCTGCCCCCGATCATCAACGGGATGTGCTCGCGGAAGCGCGGATTCGCGAACGCCTCGCTGGCCCGATACCACTTGCCCGAGAAGGTCGCCCGTTCGCCCTTGATCATCGGCACGATGATCTGCAGCGCCTCGTCGAGTCGGTTGAACCTGTCGGTGAAGGTGCCGAACTCGAAGCCCAGTTGGTCGTGCTCGAGCTCGAACCAGCCGGTGCCGATGCCGAGGATCGCCCGTCCCTGGCTGACCACGTCCAGCGTGGTGATGGTCTTGGCCAGCAGCGTCGGGTTCCGGTACGTGTTGCCGGTCACCAGGGTGCCCAGCTGCACCCGCTCGGTGGCCGTCGCGAGCGCGCCCAGGGCGGTGTAGGCCTCCAGCATCGGCTGGTCGGGGGAGCCCAACATCGGCAGTTGGTAGAAGTGGTCCATCACGAATACCGAATCGAATCCGGCCGATTCGGCTTCCTGGGCCTGGGCGATGACGGTGGGGAAGAGCTGCTCCACCCCGGTGCCGTAGGAGAAGTTGGGAATTTGCAGACCGAGTCGAATAGCCACGGCGTCTACCGTAGTGCGGCGGCGCCGCGACGGCGCGCGAGTGGTGCTGCAGCCCGCTCAGCCGAAGTGGGCCAGGGCGCCGCGGCTGACGTGCAGAGTCTGGCCGGTGATGTGGCGAGCCGCGGGGGTGGTGAGGAACAGCGCCAGCCTGGCGACCTCCGCGGACACCGGCGGCGCCGTGCGCGAAAGCCCGTCGTAGCCGGCCTGGGAGCCGCGGCCGCTCGCCACCGCGTTCACCGTGATGCCGCGGGTGCCGAAGACGCCCGCCTGCCCGGCGACCCAACTGGAGAGTGCGGCCTTGATCGCCGCGTCGGCGCTGCCGGCGGGCGGGTTCTCGCTGACCACGCTGACGATCGAGCCGCCGGAGCGAAGGTGATCTCCGACTGCCTGCACGGTCAATACCAGCGAAAGCAACGTCGCGTCGAGCCCCTTGCGCCAGGCGCCGGCGGTATCGGCGATCGAATAGGAACGGGGATCGCCGGCGTCCCACGACGGGGCCGGCACGTTGACGATGGTGTCCAGGTGGTGGGGGAACAGTCCGCGGACCTCTTCGAGGCTGGCCGGGTCGGTCGTGTCACAGACGATCGCGTCCACGTCCAGCTCCTTGGCGGCGATCTCCAGATCGCTGCGGCGCGCGCCGACCAGGGTCACCTTGTGACCGTCGTCGCGGAAGCCCTCGGCTACCGTGCGCCCCAGCTCCGTGTCTCCGCCGGTGACCAGCACTTCCACTGCCTGACCTCCTCGTGTTCACCGTTGAATCCAGACCCTTGGCGCTTCACCCCGTTCCGCGACCGCGGAGTGCGGGAGCGGCGGCCTGGGATCTCGGTCCCATCAATGTTACTGGACGGTAGCTAGTCGACGAAACCGCTGCCGCCGCGACGCGCGGGCGAATTGCGTAACTATTGAGTTGCCTCGAGTCGCCGCGGTCGCGGCTGCGCCCCGAAAGCGGGCCCGCCGACCGCAGACGCGGGCCGCACGCGCTAACGTTCACGCATGCGTCGGATCGTCATCCTGGCCGGTCTTTTGTCGACGACTCTGCTGGCGGGCTCGGTGGCGTGCGGCGCGAAACCGTCGACGTCCTCGTCCCGGGCCGCCGCGTCCGACGGGTCGATCGTGGTGTTCGCCGCGGCGTCCCTCAAACCCGCGTTCACCCAGATGGCACAGCAGTTCAAGGCCGACAATCCGGGGGACGGGATCGATTTCGACTACGGCGGATCCTCCGACCTCGCCACCCAGCTGACGCAGGGCGCGACGGCCGACGTGTTCGCATCCGCCGATACCGCACAGATGGACACGGTCGCCAAAGCCGGGCTGTTGGCGGGCGATCCGACGAATTTCGCCTCCAACACGCTGGTGATCGTCACGCCCCCGGGCAACCCGCAAGCACGTCGGATCCTTCGCCGACCTCACGCGACTCAGCGTGGTCGTCTGTCAGCGACCGGTGCCGTGCGGGGCGGCCACCGCGCGCGTCGAGGACAGCACCGGTGTCCATCTCAACCCGGTCAGCGAGGAACCCAACGTCACCGACGCCCTCAACAAGGTCACCAGCGGACAGGCCGACGCCGCACTGGTGTACGTGACGGACGCGCTGAGCGCGGGGGACAAGGTGGCGACCGTCCACTTCCCCGAGGCCGCCGGCGCGGTCAATGTCTATCCCATCGCGGTGCTCAAGAAGGCGCCGCTGCCGCTGTTGGCACGCAAGTTCGTCTCGTTGGTGACGTCGGACACCGGTCAGAAGATCTTGGCCCACGCCGGCTTCGCCAAGCCCTGAGCGCGCCGCGCATGCACCGGCCCACGGACGTGCCCCGCTGGGTTTATCTTCCCGCCGCCGCCGGTGCCATCTTCGTCGTCCTGCCGCTGGTGGCGATCGCCCTCAAGGTCGACTGGCCGCATTTCTGGTCGCTGATCACCAGCCCGTCGTCGCGGACGGCACTCTTGCTGAGCCTGAAGACCGCCGCCGCCAGCACGGCCCTGTGCGTACTGCTCGGCGTGCCGATGGCGCTGGTCCTGGCGCGCAGCACGGCGCGCCTGGTCCGGGTGCTGCGCCCGCTGATCCTGCTGCCCCTGGTGCTGCCGCCGGTGGTCGGCGGGATCGCGTTGCTGTACGCGTTCGGCCGGCTGGGATTGATCGGGAAGTATCTCGAGGCCGCCGGCGTCAGCATCGCCTTCAGCACGACCGCCGTGGTACTGGCGCAAACCTTTGTCTCACTGCCGTTTCTGGTGATCTCCCTGGAAGGGGCCGCCCGCACCGCCGGATCGGACTTCGAGGTGGTGGCGGCGACGCTGGGAGCGCGGCCCAGCACGGTGTGGTGGCGGGTGACCCTGCCCCTGCTGGTCCCGGGATTGGCCTCCGGATCCGTGCTGGCGTTCGCCCGCTCGCTGGGGGAGTTCGGCGCGACGCTGACGTTCGCCGGGTCCCGCCGCGGCGTGACCCGGACCCTGCCGCTGGAGATCTACCTCCAACGGGTGTCCGACCCCGACGCGGCGGTGGCGCTGTCGCTCCTGCTCGTGGCGGTGGCGGCGGTAGTGGTGCTGGGTCTGGGCACCCGCCGGCTGACCGGGACGGACGCGCGGTGGTCACGCGGTTGATTACCAAGTGCTCTTACGGCCTGCTGTGAACTCGATGAACATAGGCTGAGGCGGCTTTCCCCCAGATACCCCTAGGGGTATGGTGGTGAGGGTCCGATAGCCGCACCACGTTGCGGCCTGGTCCGACAGAGGAGCATCCATGGCACGAGTCGTCATCCTCGGCGCCGGTATCGCGGGACACACCGCCGCGCTGCATCTGCGCCGATGGCTACCCCGCAAGCACGAAGTCGTGGTGGTGTCGCCCAATGCCGACTGGAACTGGATTCCGTCGAACATCTGGGTCGGCGTCGGCCGGATGGAGGCGAGCAAGGTCCTGATCCCGCTCCGGCCGATCTACCGGCGCAAGGGCATCGTCTTCCACCAGGCGCGGGCCACCGCGATCCGCCCCGAGGGCACGGGCTCCGACTCTGCTCCGTCGGTGGATTTCACCTACACCGACGAGGAGCACCGCGGCCAGACCGGTTCGTTGACCTACGACTACCTCATCAACGCCACCGGCCCGCAACTGAATTTCGCCGCCACGCCCGGCCTCGGTCCGGACGGCCATTCGTATTCCGTGTGCACGGCCGACCACGCCATCGAGGCGGCCAAGGCGCTCGACCAGGTCATCGCCAAGCTGAAGGCGGGGGAAAGGCAGCGCCTCGTGGTCGGCGTCGGCCACGGCACCTGCACGTGCGAGGGCGCGGCGTTCGAGTACACCTTCAACGTCGAGCACGTGCTGCGCGACGCGGGCGTCCGTGACCGCGCCGACATCGTGTATCTCACCAACGAATACCAACTGGGCGACTTCGGCGTCGACGGCATGAGCTTCGTCGACAAGGGTTTCGTGCAGTCGAGCCAGATGTGGACCGAGTCGCTGTTCCGCGAGCGTGGCGTCAAGGCCATCACGCAGGCCGCCGTGCACGAGGTGATGGACGGAAAACTCCGCTACGAGCAACTCGACGGCAAGGAACGCGACCTCGACTTCGACTTCGCGATGCTGCTCCCGCCCTTCAAGGGCGTCGCGCTGGCCGCCTATGACAAGGACGGCAACGACATCACGTCCACCCTGTTCGCGCCGTCGGGCTTCCTCAAGGTCGACGCCGACTACTCGGGCAAGCCATACGACGAGTGGTCCGCCGAAGACTGGCCCAAGACCTACGAGTCGCCGGCATATCCGAACATCTTCGCCCCAGGCATCGCGTTCGCGCCGCCGCACCCGATCTCGAAGCCGCGCAAGAGCCCAAACGGGACGGTCATCACGCCAAGCCCGCCGCGCACGGGCATGCCGTCGGGCATCATGGCGAAGACGGTCGCCGAGACCATCCGCGACCGCATCACCAAGGGCACCGTGCCGCCCGCCCACCGCGCCTCCATGGCGACGATGGGCGCCGCCTGCGTAGCCTCGGCCGGTACCGGGTTACGCAAGGGCTCGGCCGCGGCGATGACGATGTTCCCGGTCGTGCCCGATCCCGCGAAGTATCCGCAGACCGGCCGCGACATCGCCGGCACTTCCGGCGAGCTGGGCCTGGCCGGACACTGGATCAAGGTATTCCTGCATCACATGTTCATCTATAAGGCCAAAGCCAGGCCGTTGTGGTGGCTGATCCCCGAGTGAAAGGCGCTTCGATGAACCCGACGGACCCGGTGGACAACGGCAGCCTCGGCTCGGACGCGAACGTGCGGACGGCCGAGCGCATCTCCGACGCCCCGCTTCCCACCCGCGCAACGCTGCGGAAGCGGCAGAACCTGCTCTTCCAGTTCTGGCGCTTCGCCCGCATCAACCTCAAGATGATGAGGATCATCTTCCACGGACACAGCTGAGCTGGTCACCGGCCGCCGGCCGCGTAGCGATCGACCGAGCATGAGCGAACTACACGTCCGCGCCGCCGTCGCGGATCGTCATCTCGACGTGGAGTTCCGCGTGCCCGCGGGCGAGGTGCTTGCCGTGCTCGGACCCAACGGCGCCGGCAAGTCGACCGCCCTGCAGGTCGTCGCCGGACTGGTTCACCCCGACGACGGAATCGTGCGGCTGGGCGACCGCCTGCTGACCGACACCGCGGCCGGCGTGCACGTGGCGACGCACGACCGCCGGGTCGGGCTGCTCCTGCAGGAGCCGCTGCTGTTCCCGCACTTGAGCGTGGCCGCCAACGTCGCCTTCGGACCACACTGTCGGCGCCACCCATTGCGCCGCCGCGACAAGGGTGCGGCGCTGCGCTGGCTGCGCGAGGTGGACGCCGAGCGGCTCGCCGACCGCAAGCCGCGACAGTTGTCCGGCGGCCAGGCCCAGCGGGTCGCGATCGCCCGCGCGCTGGCCGCCGAGCCCGAGGTCTTGCTCCTCGACGAGCCGCTGACGGGCCTCGACGTCGCCGCGGCCGCGGCCATCCGCGCGGTGCTGCGCGCGGCGGTCGCCCGCACCGGCTGCGCGGTCATCCTCATTACCCATGACCTGCTCGACGTGTTCACGCTGGCCGACCGCGTGCTGGTGCTGGATTCCGGCAGAGTCGCCGAAACCGGCCCGGTGACCGAGGTGCTGGCGGCGCCGCGCAGCCATTTCGGGGCCCGCATCGCCGGCATCAACCTGGTCAACGGGACCGTCGGTCCCGACGGCACCCTGCACACCGGCACCGGTGCACGCTGGCACGCCGCCCCGGGCAGCCCGCTGCGCCCCGGGCAGCAGGGCGTCGCGGTGTTCCCCCCCACGGCGGTGGCCGTTTATCGGGAGCGGCCGCACGGCAGTCCCCGCAACACGGTCGAAGCGACCGTCGCGGAGCTGGACGTGCGCGGGTCCGCGGTTCTGGTCCGCGGTGCAGCGCAGCACGACGGCGCGCCCGGCCTGGCCGCGGAGGTCACCGTCGACGCCGCCGCGGAGCTGCGGCTGGGCCCGGGGGAGCGCGTCTGGTTGTCGGTCAAGGCCCACGAGGTGACGTTGTATCCGGTGCACCGATAGGCAGGAGCTCGCACGCTGCACGTTGGCGGCTGCACGTTGGCAATAAGGTAAAACCGCATCGCATCCGCCCGCACGGCATCCTTGCGTCACAGCGGTAACACGGTAGGTTCGTCGCCATGGAGCAGGTGGATCCGAAATCGACACGCCGCAAGGGACTATGGAGGACGCTGGCGATCGCGACGGCGGCCGGCGCCTCCGCCGTCACCCTCGCGTTCCCGGCAGTCTCGAACGCCGATCCGGCGCCGGGCCCGACGCCGTCCACCGCGACCAACCCGCCGCCGGCCGACGCTCCCGCTTCGCCGGCCCCGCCTCCGGGCGAACCCAGCCCCGCCCCGCCGCCCCCGGCCGACCCGAATGCGCCGCCGCCGCCGCCCCCGGCCGACCCGAATGCGCCGCCCCCGCCACCGCCCGCTGATCCGAACGCCGGCCGGATCGGCAATGCCGTCGGCGGGTTCAGTTTCGTCCTTCCCGCCGGATGGGTGCAGTCGGACGCCTCCCACCTGGACTACGGCTCCGAACTGCTCAGCAAGACGACGGGCCAGCCGCCCATGCCCGGGCAGGCCCCGCCGGTGGCCAACGACACCCGGATCGTGATGGGCCGGCTGGACCAGAAGCTGTACGCCAGCGCCGAAGCCAACAACGAGAAGGCCGCCGTCCGGCTGGGCTCCGACATGGGCGAGTTCTTCCTGCCTTACCCCGGCACCCGGATCAACCAGGACACCACCGCCTTGACCGGCGCCAACGGGATCACCGGGAGCGCGTCGTACTACGAGGTCAAATTCAGCGACGCGAGCAAGCCGAACGGCCAGATCTGGACGGGCGTGGTCGGCGCCCCCGCGGCCAACGGCGGCCCCCCGCAGCGCTGGTTCGTGGTGTGGCTGGGCACCGCGAACGACCCGGTGGACAGGGGTGCGGCCAAAGCACTGGCCGAGTCGATCCAGCCATGGACCGCACCGCCCCCACCGCCCGCCACCGCCGGCCCCGGGCGCACCCGCCCCGGAACCGGCACCCGCACCCGCACCGGCACCGGCTCCGGGTCAGGCCCCCGCGGGCAGAGGTCACTCCGAGCCCCGCACCGACACCGCAGCGGACGCTCCCGGCTTAATTCGGCGCACCCACCACGCTGAACCGACGCCGCCGAGGCAGCGCTTATTTGACGCGCGATAAATTCCGGGAAAGCGGGTATCCCCCGGTGACGGCCCGGCAACGCTGCCGGGCTTTGCCAGCGATTGCAAGGAGACCCGTATGGACGTTGCGGCAGCTACCGAATACCTAGCGCGATCGACCACCTTCACCAGTGTCGGCATCATCGGCTACATCATCATCGGCGGCTTGGCGGGCGCGGTGGCCAGCAAAATCATCCGCGGCAGCGGGGCAGGCATCCTGATGGACATCGTGATCGGCATCATCGGTGCACTGATCGGGGGCTTCGTCCTGAGCTTCTTCGTCAACACCGCAGGCGGCGGCCTGATCTTCACGTTCTTCACGGCGTTGCTCGGCGCGCTGCTCCTGCTGTGGGTCATCGGCGCGGTGCGGCGGACCTAACCGGGTTGCCCCATCGCGCCGTGGCTGATCACGGCATGATGGACGGATGCCCCCCGCGAAGACGATGCGCGCCTGGCGGGTGCGTCGGCCCGGGCCGATGGACACCGATCCGCTGGAGCAAGTGACGGCGGAGGTGCCGCGCCCCGGGGCGTCGGAGTTGCTGGTGGCCGTCCGCGCGTGCGGCGTCTGCCGCACCGACCTGCACGTCACGGAGGGCGACCTGCCCGTGCACCACGACCGGGTGACGCCCGGCCACGAGGTGGTGGGTGAGGTCGTCGAGGTCGGCTCGGACGCGGGCGGCGACTTCCGGGTGGGCGACCGCGTGGGCATCGCCTGGCTGCGCCACACCTGCGGCGCGTGCAAGTACTGCCGCCGGGGCGACGAAAACCTCTGCCCGAATTCGCGCTACACCGGTTGGGACGCCGACGGCGGCTACGCGGAATTCGCCACGGTGCCCGCCGCGTTCGCGCACCACCTGCCGAGCGGATACAGCGATCCCGAGCTCGCGCCGCTGTTGTGCGCCGGCATCATCGGGTATCGCTCGCTGCTGCGCGCCGACCTGCCGCGGGGCGGCCGGCTGGGGTTGTACGGCTTCGGTGGCAGCGCTCACATCACCGCCCAGGTCGCGCTGGCGCAGGGGGCCGAGGTCCACGTCATGACGCGGGGCGCCGAGGCCCGTGAACTGGCGTTGAAGCTGGGCGCCGCCTCGGCCCAGGGCGCCGCCGACCCGCCGCCCGTGCCGCTCGATGCCGCGATCCTTTTCGCCCCGGTGGGCGAGCTGGTGCTGCCCGCGATGGCGGCCCTGGACCGCGGCGGCACCTTGTCGATCGCGGGAATACACCTGTCCGACATCCCGGCGCTCAACTACCAGCGGCACCTCTTCCAGGAGCGTCAGGTCCGGTCGGTCACGTCGAACACTCGCGCCGACGCCCGGGCGTTCCTCGATTTCGCCGGTCGGCACCATATCGAGGTGACGACGCCCGAATACCCGCTCGACCAGGCGGATCGGGCCTTGACTGACCTCGGCGCCGGGCGCATCGCCGGCGCGGCCGTGCTGCTGGTGTGACCGGCTCTACGACAGGTGCCAGACCAGCGCCGCAGCCAGGGCGCCGAGCCCGTTCAGCGACCAGTGCAGCGCGATCGGCGCGATCAGGCTCCCGCTGCGGCGCCGCAGCCAGCTGAAGACGAACCCGGCCGCCGCGGTGGCCAGGACCGCCGACGTCACGCCCGCGAGCATCCCGACGATCCCGCCGCCGAAGACCCGGGTGAACCCGACGTTGCTGCTGGTCAATCCCAACGACGTGGCGACGTGCCAGAGGCCGAACAGCAGCGACCCCGCCAGCGCGACCCCGCGGAAGCCCCAGGCCCGGTTGAGCGCGCCGTGCAGCACCCCGCGGAAGGCGAGCTCCTCGGGGATGACGGTCTGCAGGGGGATGATGACCATCGAGGCGACCAGCGCACCGGAGACGGTCGCGTAGCGGTGGTTCAGGAACATGGGCCGGGTCATCGGGAGCAGCACGCCGACGGCGATCACCGACGCGACGACGGCCACGGCGGCCACCGCGTAGCCCAGACCGGACTTCCAGTGTTCACGCCCCAGGCCCAGGTCGGCCCAGTCCAGGCCGTTGGCGCGCATCAGGAGCACCAGCCCGACGGCGGCAGCCGGGACGACGGCGATGCTCGCCCATGGAGTGGTGAAGTGCGCGATCAGGTTGGTCACCACCAGCGCGACCACAATGACGGCGACGTCGAGACGGACCCGGAGCCCATGCAGCGCCGACAGCTGGGACACCACCGGGTGGCGGTCGGCCGTAACGGAGGACTCGAGCATTCGACAAGCTTACCTGCGGGCCACGGCTGCCCCCTCAGTCTCGCTTCCGGCCGCTGGGCGGGCACCCGTTCCAGCGGGTGTGCGCGCGGGTGAACGCGGCCGTCTCGGAGTATCCGAGCCGGCGCGCGGTCTCCTCGACGCCCAGGCCCGAATTCAGCAGTTCGGCCGCCAGCGTCGCGCGGACCTCGTCGAGCAGAGCGCGGTAGCTCGTCCCTTCGGCCGCCAGTCGACGATGCAGCGTGCGCTCAGTGATGCATAGCTCCCTGGCGACGGTGGCCATCGACGGAATCCGCGTGGAGTCCTGGATGATCCGCATCCGGATCGACGCCGAAATTCCGCGACGGGCGCGCCGCCGATTCAACAGCTGCTCACACTGGCGAATGCAGATGGCCGCGGTCTGCGGGTCGGCCGCAGGCATGGGTTGGGCGACCAGGTCGGCCGGGATGACCAGCGCGTTACGCCGCGGTGTTTTCGACGACGACGGTCAGGTTTCCCATTTCCACCAGGCTCGCCGGTAGCAGCAGGTCGGCGACTTCCAACCGAAGCGTGGTCGGCGTCTGAATGCCGCCCAACAGCGGTGGCAGGATTTGCAGGAAGATCGCAAAGTCGCGTTCGAGCAGAAATCGCCGGACGTCCGGGGGCACCTGCGCGTCGTCGAATGCGATCACGGCCTCGGTGTTGGTGACCTCCGGAACGGCCAGGCTCAGGTACGTCGTGGTGAGCGCCGCGTAGCGGCATGCGACGTCGATCGCGTCGCCGACGGTGGGGCTGGACAACAGGGCATAGCCGAGGATGCCGGTGTCGGCGAAGGTGTACTGGGAACCGGCTTCCATGCCCAGCCCGGGCTGGTCGCCCAGTCGCCCGATCAGGTTGCGGATGATGGTCAGCTCCTGGCCCGCATGCACCTCCGTCCCGGGATCGGCCAGCTGTTCCGCCGTCAACGTGGTTCCGGACAGGCATGCCGCGTCGTCGAGCCCGTGCCGCCGGGCGGTTTCCAGGATGTACCGGCTCGGCGCGGGGGACCGTGCGATGTCCCAGACGGGCGTGGCAGCGGGCATACGTCCGAAAATATCAAGCATCTGTCCGAATCGGTCATTCCCGGTGGCCCGGGCCCGCCCTAGCGTCGTCGGTATGCCGACCGATCTCTTAAAACCGCCGCCGCGGGCACTCGCGTCCGCGGCCCGCAGTTCCGTGACCGACCTTTTGCGGCCCGTCGCGACCGGCGCGTACCGCGACCTGCGCCGCCCACGACCGCACTCGGCGGCAGTATCGGTGCCGCGCACCACTTTCGATCCCACGCTGCCGCAGAGCGTGGCCAACCCGTACCCCGACTTCGAGCGGATCCGCGAGCACCCCGTGGTGGTCAACGAACGGCTGGGTGTCTGGATGATCGGGCGCCACCACGACGTGCACGCCGCGGTGCGCAACAGCGCCGTGTTCTCGTCGAAGGACGGCATCATGCTGCGGTCGTTTGTGACCAGCGCTGTGCTGACCACCGACCCGCCCGACCACACCCGGCTCCGACACATCACCGCGCCGATGTTCAGCAAGCGAGCGGTCCAGACGTTGAGGACGGACATCCGTGACCTGGCTGCCGAATCGATCGCGACGTTGACCGGTGGTGACGTCGTCGACCTCGTGGCGGCGTTGACCATCCCGATGCCGATCAACGTGATTGCCACGATCCTGGGGATTCCACGGGACCATTGGCCCGCATTTCGGGCGGTGTCGAACAAATTCGCGCAGGCATTCGCGCCTCGATCGATGCCGGAGATCGCGCGCCTGGTCGGGTCGCTCGTGCAGTCCTACCTGCACATGCGCAGCTTCGTCGACGCCGAAATGCGCCGCCGCGCCTTCCAGCCCGGCGACGACCTGCTGACCCGGTTGCAGGCGGCTACGGCGGCAGGCGAGCTCACCAACGACGAAGCGTTCACGTACGCACTGATCCTGTTGGTGGCCGGCAACGAGACGACGACCAACCTGTTGGGGATGTTGCTGGCACGGCTGGCCGAGGACCGAGACATGTTCGCGGAATTGAAGGCCGATCGCAGCCTGCTCCCGGCCGCGGTGGAGGAGACCGCCCGCTGGGGCTCACCAGTCCAGTGGGTGACCAGAACCGCGACCGCCCCGTACGAGATCGGCGACACCGTGATCCCGAAAGATGCCAAGACGGTCCTCTTTTACGCGTCGGCCAACCGCGACCCCGCCAAGTTCGCCGACCCCAACCGCTTCGACATCCACCGCGACACGACCGGACACCTGGCCTTCGGCCACGGGCTTCATTTTTGCCTGGGGGCTCACCTCGCACGGCTCGAGACGATCACGGCCGTCGACTACCTTCTCGACGAGGTCGACGGATTGGAGCTGGCCGGGCCGGTGCGATGGAGCACGACGCCGTCGCTGCAGGGTCCCGCTTGCTTGCCCGTGCGCGTCCGGCGGCGCTAGCGTTTCGTTCTGCTCTCGACTCCCCGGTGCAACAGGTCCCGCGGAGCGGTTTTGGGGACGCGGCGCGGCGATTTGGACGACTGGGCACGTTCGATGGGCTCCGGCCAACGCCGAAATCGGCCTGAGGGAGCGCCATTGATACCAACATCGGTACGATCCCGGGCATGAGCCGAACGAGTAAGGGTGTTCGAGGGCTTTTGCTTTTGGGTGCGGCGGCTGGCCTCGCTGGTCTTGGCATTGCTGCAGCAGGGCCAGCTTTGGCTGACGATTTGAACACCACTACATGCTCTGACCAGCAGATAATGTCGTCGCTTCAACAGAATGACCCCATGATCTGGGGGAGGATTAGTCGCGATCCAAAGATGGAACAGGAGCTGCGGGTTGGGCTTGCTGTGCTCCTGGCCGCTCCACCAGGCCAGCGTCAGCAGCAAATAAATGCATTGGAGCAGACGCTCGGCGACGAACGGTGGTCGGGTGTCAGCGGTGACATCATGGACTCCTCTCACGGTCCGATCGGCCGCGCTGTCAACAACTGCCACAACTACTGAGGCCAGCGATCAGGCTCCTGGCAGTAGCCGGAGGCCGACTCCCACAGAGCCGGGTCGTCTTGCTCCCATCACTCACTACGTTCGTTCCGCTCGTTCAGCGCCCGGGTCCAATGGGTCGTCTCACTCCCGTCACTCGCTGCGCTCGTTCCGCTCGTTCGACGCCCAGGTCCACCCGGAGATCACCGGGTCGTCCTCGCCATGCTCACGCGTGTAGGCGCGCGCGGCCAGGCGCGCGTCCGTCATCCGCTGGCGCAGCACGGCGGCGCGGCTGGCCAGCCCGTCGACCCGGTCGATGACGTCGATGACCAAATGGAAGCGGTCCAGGTCGTTGAGCATCACCATGTCGAAGGGTGTCGTCGTGGTGCCGCGCTCCTTGAAGCCGCGCACGTGGATCTGATCGTGGTTGGTGCGGCGGTAGGTGAGTCGATGGATCAGCCACGGATACCCGTGGTAGGCGAAGATCACCGGCTTGTCGCGGGTGAACAACGCGTCGAACTCCTTGTCCGGCAAGCCATGTGGGTGTTCGGATTCCGGCTGCAGGCGCATCAGATCGACCACGTTGACCACGCGGACGGCCAGCCCGGGCAATTCGCGGCGCAAGATGTCGGCGGCGGCGAGGGTCTCCAGCGTCGGGACGTCCCCGGCGCAGGCCAGCACCACGTCGGGCTCGTCGCCTCTTGATCCAACCGTGCTCGCCCACTGCCAGATGCCGAGACCGCGGGTGCAGTGCGCGATCGCCTGGCCCATGTCGAGGTACGCCAGCGCGGGCTGCTTGCCGGCGACGATGACGTTGACGTAGTCGCGGCTGCGCAGGCAATGGTCGGCCACCGACAGCAGCGTGTTGCCGTCCGGCGGCAGGTAGACACGGGTGATCTCCGCCCGCTTGTTGGCCACCAGGTCGATGAATCCGGGGTCCTGGTGCGACGCGCCGTTGTGGTCCTGACGCCACACGTGGGAGGTCAGCAGGTAGTTGAGCGACGCGATCGGCCGCCGCCACGACAGGTCGCGGCTGGTGGCAAGCCACTTGGCGTGCTGGTTGAGCATCGAGTCGACGATGTGCACGAACGCTTCGTAGCAGTTGAACAGGCCGTGCCGACCGGTCAGCAGGTAGCCCTCCAGCCACCCCTGGCACAGGTGCTCGGAGAGCACCTCCATCACGCGGCCATCGGGCGCCAGGTGTTCGTCGTCGGGACCGACCTCGGACATCCACGCCTTGTCGGTGGCGCCAAAGACGGCGTCGAGCCGGTTGGACGCGGTCTCGTCGGGGCCCATCAGCCGGAAACGGTCGGGGTTGCGCGCGATCACGTCACGCAGGAAGGTGCCCAGCACCCGGGTCGCCTCATGCGTGACCGCGGCCGGCTCCGGCACCGACACGGCGTAGTGGCGGAAGTCCGGCAGGTCGAGGTCGTGCAGCAGCAGCCCGCCGTTGGCGTGCGGGTTGGCGCTCATCCGGCGATCACCCACGGGCGCCAGCGCCCGCAACTCGGCGCGCAGCCTGCCGCCCGCGTCGAACAGCTCCTCGGGCCGATAGCTGCGCAGCCACTGTTCCAGCTGCGCGCGGTGCTCGGGGTTGTCGTGCGTCTCGGCGAGCGGCACCTGATGCGCCCGCCAGGTGCCCTCGACCTTCTTGCCGTCGACCACCTTCGGCCCCGTCCAGCCCTTGGGGGTGCGCAGCACGATCATCGGCCACACCGGGCGCTCGGCCTGATTTCCCGCGCGAGCGCCGTCCTGGATGGCGGCGATGTCGTCGAAGGCGTCGTCGAGCGCGGCGGCGAGCTGCTGGTGGACGTCGGCCGGGTCGTCACCGGCGACCGTGATCGGCCGGTAGCCGTAGCCGCGCAGCAGCGCTTCGAGTTCGGGGTGCGGGATGCGGGCCAGCACCGTCGGGTTGGCGATCTTGTAGCCGTTGAGCGCCAGGATGGGCAGCACCGCGCCGTCGGTGACCGGGTTGAGGAACTTGTTGGAGTGCCAGCTGGCGGCCAGGGGGCCGGTCTCGGCCTCGCCGTCGCCGACCACGCAGGCCACCACAAGGTCCGGGTTGTCGAACGCCGCGCCGTAGGCGTGCACCAGCGCGTAGCCCAGCTCGCCGCCCTCGTGGATCGACCCCGGCGTCTGCGCCGCCACGTGGCTCGGGATGCCGCCGGGAAAAGAGAACTGGCGGAACAGCTTTCGTAGTCCTTCGGCATCCTCCTCGATGCCGGTGTAGACCTCGCTGTAGGTGCCCTCGAGGTAGGCGTTGGCGACCAGCGCGGGGCCGCCGTGGCCGGGCCCGGTGACGTAGACGACGTTGGCGTCGCGGGTGCGGATGACCCGGTTCAGGTGCGCGTAGATCAGGTTGAGCCCCGGCGTGGTGCCCCAGTGGCCCAGCAGCCGGGGTTTGACGTGGTCGGGCGACAACGGCTCGTGCAGCAGCGGATTGTCCAGCAGGTAGATCTGCCCGACCGAGAGGTAGTTGGCGGCGCGCCAGTAGGCGTTGATGAGGTGAAGCTCGTCGTCGGTCAGGGTGGCGGGTGCAGTCGTCAGCGAGGTCACTGGGCCCATTGTCCACGGCGGCGGTGAACGTCAGGTGTGGCCGAAGGAGCCGTTCACTCCTCGCCGCGGGCGCGCGCCTCGTAGGCCTTGCGCTCTTCGGCATCGACGGCGCCGCTGAACACCTGCTCGCCGCCCAGCAGCCGGTTGATCGCCTCGGACAGCGCGCGCGGCATGAACTTTTGCGAACCGATGATTGCGCCCGCCAGTTTCGTCACCCGCACACGCGACTTCGGCCTGACCACCAGGTCGACGATCGCGTCGGCGATGTCGGAGGGCTCGGCGTTGTCGATGCCCTTGACGCCCTTCGTGCCGGCGATGAGCTCGGTGTTGACGAAGGTTGGCAACACGATCGAGAACTTGACGCCGGCTCGGCGGTATTCGAGCCTCGCGGAGTCGGTGAAATAGATGACCGCGGCCTTGCTGGCGCAGTACGTGGCGGCCCCCGCGATGTAGGTCTCGCCGGCCAGCGACGCGATGTTGATGACGTGGCCGGTGCCGCGGGGCACCATTCGCTCGGCCGCCAGCTTGCTGCCCAGGATCACGCCGTAGACGTTGATGTCGAGGATGCGCCGGGTGACCGCGTCGGGCTCGTCGACGATCCGGCCCAGCGGCATGATGCCGGCGTTGTTGACCAGCACGTCGATCGGGCCGAGCTGGCGTTCGACCTCGTCGAGGAACTCCGAGAACGAGTGCCGGTCGGTGACGTCCAATTTGCCGTAGACGTCGAGGCCCAGCGCGGCGCCCGACTCCTTGACCTTCACCTCGTCGACGTCGCCGATCGCGACCTTGGCCCCCAGGTTGTGCAGCGCCGTCGCGGTCGCCAGCCCGATCCCGCGCGCCCCGCCGGTGATCACGATTACCTTGCCGCGCACCTTCAGCCCGATCGAAGCCGTGTCTGCCATCGCCGCCCTTTCCGTGAAGCCCGGCTAAGCACAGCACTCGGCGCAGGGCAGCGCAAGAAGGCTACCGGCGGTCCCGCAGAAGTCGTTCCGCGGTGCGGCGCCCGCTGACCAGCGCCCCTTGGATGGAGGCGGTGTCCCGGTGATCGCCGCACCACCACAGTCCGTCGCGGATACGGACCTGCCGGCGGACGCGTAGCGGCGGCGGCTGCGCAGGCAGCGCATCGCGGATCACGTTTCTGGTCAACAGTTCCCAGCCGTGGCCGTCGGCGCCCAGGATGTCGGCGGCGTGGCGACGCAGCACGCCTTCCGGCGGCGGCGTGCCGTCGTCCGCCAACAAGGCCGACGCGCTGATCAGATGACGCCCCGGCGGCGCGTAGGCGGGCGCGGCGGCGCTGATGACCGCGGTATTCACCACCGGCCCGGGCGGATTGGGGCGGCCGTCGACCCACAACATCGGCAGCGTCGAGGGCGCCTCGTCGGCTGCCCACCAGTCGGTGACCACGCCGTGCATCGGCGGCGCCGCTTGGCCGGTCAGCCCGGCCGCGCTCACGGGGTCGGTGGCCACGACCACGTCGGTGGCGCTCAGAGCCGCGTCGGATCCGCGGACGGTCCACCGCGTCCCGTCGGTGTCGATCCGAGTGACGTTGCGGTTGAGGATTATTCGGTCACCCAGCGGTGCGGCGAGCTGGCGCGGCAGCGCCCGCATCCCCTGGGCCGGCAGGCCCGGGACGCCGCGGACGAACATCCGCGCCAACAGCAGGGCGAAAGCGGTGGACGTGGCGCCGGTGTCGTCGAGGAGGACACCGGAGAAAAATCGGTCGACCACTCGGCGCAGTTCGCCGTGCGCACCGCAGCGATCCAGGCTCTGCCCCAGGGCGTCGTCATTGGCGCCGGATTTGAGCTTGTGCGGTCGCAGCGCCGGCAGAGCCCACCGGGCGAGCGCCAGCGCCTCGCGGGGTCGAATGGCGCCCGACGCGAGCATCTTTGGCACCCCTGCCGGTGAGCGCAGCGGATGCACCAACACCGCCGTGCCATGCTGTCGTCGCACCGCGACGCCGGCGGTGAACGGCTGCAGGCGCAGCGCGTCGATGTCGACCGCGCCGGCGAGTTCCGGGTAGGCGGGATTGAGCACCTGAAAGCCGCGGTCGCACAGGAAACCGTCGACCACATCGGTACGGACGCGGCCGCCCACGTCGTCGCCGGCTTCCCAGACCGTGACCTCGCGCCCCGCGGCCGCCAGCACGCCCGCGCACCGCAGTCCGGCCAGTCCCGCGCCGATGACGAGGACGTCGACGTCAGCGCGTGTCATGTCACCAACCCATCGACCCAGGAACGCCCTTGAACGGCCCGGTGACCCAGCTGGTGATCCAGCCACCGTAGAAACCACCCGGCTGCGGGGCGACGACCTCGCCGTTGACGGTGCACCGGTCGACCTGTGCCGCCATCACCGCGACCGCCCCGGCGATCGAGGCGAACCCCGACGTCGGGTGCAGATAGCTCCACGCCGCCTTCCGGGCCACCGTGCCGCCGCCGACCAGGTCGTAGTAGTTCGCCTCGCCCTTCCATTCACACCACGAGCTGCCCGACGCCTCCCGCAGCGCGCCGGGGACGAAGGCCCGGCGGGGAAGGTAATAGGTCGGCGGATGGCTGGTCTCGAGCACCCGCCACGCGTCACGGGTCGACGCGACGACCTCACCGCCCAGTTCGACGGTGATAGAACCGGTGAAGGGTTCGACGCGCGGGGGACGCGGATAGTCCCAGACCGATTCCTGGCCGGGGCCGGGCTCGCTCGGGCGTGGGTCGCCTGATGGTCATGGCTCGCGCACCCGTCGATCGGACTGGGGCAGCGGCCACGCACTCACCTGCGCAATTTTAGCGTCAGGGCCAGTACTCGTTCATCGGCTGGGCGAACTTGTCGTTGTTGGTGAGCGGGGGCAGGTTGAACGAGCTCTCGATGGCGCGCAGCAGGCTGTAGTGGTTGTTGTAGTTCGCGGCGGCGAAGTGCCCCTGGCGCATCCCCGAACCCGGCGACGGGATCACGATCATCGGGACGTTGTTGCCGTGGTTGCCGTTCGTCAGCGACAGGTTGTTGTAGTCCTCGTCCCACGTGATGAAGATGGCGGTGCGCTGCGTGCGGAAAGCGGGCGAGTTCATGATCATCGGCACCAGCTGCTGGAGGAACTCATCACCGGCCTTGATGTCGTATTGATGGGTGGTGAGCTGGCTGACCAGGTTTCGCGGATAGCTATTGCCTTCCATGTTGTACGCCTCGTTCGCCGCGAACCACACGTAGTTCGGGGTGGTGTTCGTCGCGAGCAGGTCCGACGTCATCTGGCTCAGCGGCAGCAGGTGCGCCGTGCAGCGTGGAATGTTGTTGTAGATGTCCGCGAAGGCCAAGAACGGCAATTCGTCTGGGGCGTAACCATTTCCGGAGGTGCGCGTGCACGGAGCCGGCATGCTCTGCATGTAGCCGGCCCAGCTCTTACCCGCCGCCTCGAGGTTGTCGGCCAGGTTGCGTTGGTCGAAACACAGGACGGGGCAGTTGTAGTTCACCCCGAAGTCGGACCCGCCGAGGATCGGGTAGTAGTTCGGGTCGCTCGGATGGGTCAGGCCGAAGTAGTTCGATCCCCACCCGTAGGCGTTGATCAGGCTGTTGAGGTAGGGCGCATTGCGGCTGCCGACAATGTCTTTCACGCCGTGGTTCTCCATGTAGACCATGAAGACGTGATCGAGCTGGCCTACCGTCGAATTCGGCGGCGCCGGCGGCGGGGGAGCAGGCAGCGGGGCGCCGACGGTGAACGAGAGGTTATCGGCATAGGAGTGGTTGTAGGCGCCGCCCGCCGGGTGGCAGTCCTTGAAGGTGATCACCACGTTTGCGCTGCGGGTGCCGGCGGGGATCGTGCCGGTAGTCTCACGCTGCAATAGCACGGTGCTGAACTTGCGATCGACAATGCTGACCGGCCCGATCTTGCCTGCGCCCAACTCCGCTTGGCTGGCGGACAGGAAATACACGGTGACCGACGCCTCGGACGGCTCCAGTCGGTTGCCGCCCAGCCAGCCGCTGAGCGTGTAGGACACCGTGCCGGTGTCGATGGCACCCTGCGCGGCGCTGAGGTCGACGAGCTGGGAGAGCGTGGAGGTGGCCACGTTTCCACCGCCGAAGAACTGCGCGCCCCCGTCGGGCGGCCCCTCCCAGGAGCGGGGAAAGCCAAGCGCCGCAGGCAACGTCGGCCCCGGCGTCGACAGCGGCGCCGGTAGCCGGACCAGGGTGCCGTACTTGATCACGGTCGGAGTGCCGGAGGGAATCCAGCCGGGCACCGAAACCGAGCTGTACCCCGACAGTGACGGGTCGCCGAACTCGGCGCCCGGATTGACCAACAGGTTCGGGCTCTGCGGCGCCGCCGAGGCGGGCGCAATGTTCGTCGGCGCAACCAGCAGCGCGACTCCGGCGAGCGCACCAGCCACACGACGAAAGCGACGGAACATCAGGCAATCACCTCTGGGGTTGAGACGCTGCGCGTTTGCTCCGAGAATCGTGACTTACGCCACGGCATTCACCTACGTTGTTGCGCAAACCGATACCAAGCGGTTGCCGTACGGTGACCGAATTTTCTGGGGATTCCAATGAAGTTCGTGTATCGGGCGCCCGAACCGATTGGCTGACAGCGCCACTCACGCCACCGGGCGCAGTTCCCTTCTAGCGCAGCGTGAGCCACACCAGGCTGCCGGCACCGGCCAGCGCGCAGTAGATCGCGAACGGCGTCAGGGTGCGGGTCTGGAAGTACCGCGTCAGGTACCGCACGGCGAGATAGGCGCTGACGAAGGACGCCACACTGCCCGCCAACACCTGGCCGTGGATGCCGGACCCCAGGGGGCCGAACAGTTCCGGAATCTTGTAGAGCCCGGCGGCCAGGATGATCGGGGTCGCCAGCAAGAACGAGAAGCGGGCGGCGTCCTCGTGCGACAGGCCGCGCCACAGGCCGGCCACGATCGTGATCCCGGAGCGGCTGATGCCCGGCAGCAGGGCGAGGATCTGGGCCGCGCCAATCAGCACGCCCCGGCCGAACGGCAGCTGCGCGAGCCGGTTGTCGATGGCTTCGCCGGTGTGGTCGGCGCGCGTCTCGGCCGAGTGGTCCGGAGCGTCCGGTGCGACGCGGCGGCGCAGCACCTCCCCGGCATACAGGGCGATACCGTTGAGAAGCAGGAACGCCGCCGCCGGGATGGGTTTGCCGAGGGTTGTGCGGAACAGTTGCTCGAGGGCCAGCCCGGCCAGCCCCACCGGGATGGTCGCCGCCACCAGCAGCCACGCCAGCCGCTCGTCGGGCGTCCGGACGCGCCGGTACCGCAGTGACGAGCCGAATCCGGCCAGCACACGCAGCCAGTCACGCCAGAAGAAGACCAACAGCGCCGCGGCCGTCGCGACATGCAATCCCACGATGAAGGCGAGGTAGGGCGATTCGGGGGCGGAGACGCTGAGGTCGCGCGCCCATTGCCCGCCGACCAGCGCAGGCACCAGCACCGAGTGCCCGAGACTGGAGACCGGGAACAACTCGGTGACGCCCTGAAACGCGCCCACCACCACGGCCTCCACGTAGCTCAAGTGCGCGCTCACGGTATCTGGGCCTCCATCTTCGTTCGAGACTCCGGCCAACCCGCTTGGGCGGCTGGGCAATTCGCCGCCACACTAGTGGTCGCCGTTCGCCGCCGAGCGGGCGGGTACGGTGTGCAGATGCCCGACAGAGTTGCTTGAGGCCGTGCGCGTCCTCGACTTGTCGAGCGGTGCGGCTGACGCGGTGACCCGCCTGTTCGCCGACCTGGGGGCCGACGTCCTCAAGGTCGAAGCCCCCGGCGGCAGCCCCGGACGCGACGCGCTGCCGACGCTGGCCGGTGCCGGCATCCCGTTCGCGCTGCACAACGCCAACAAGCGCAGCACGGTGCTCGACCCGCTGGAGGAGTACGACTGCACCCGTTTCCTCGACCTCGCCGCGGAGGCTGACATCGTCGTCGATGACGGCTTCGACGGCCTGGCCGAGGCTTTCGGGGTGCCGGGTGTGGAGCTGGCCGCCCGCTACCCGCACCTGGTGGTGCTCTCGGTGACCGACTTCGGCGCAACGGGTCCGCGGTCGAGGTGGCTCGCCACCGACCCCGTGCTGTACGCGATGGGTGGCGCGCTGTCGCGGTCGGGCCCGCCCGTCGGCCCCCCGGTGCTGCCGCCGGAGGGCATCGCCACGGCCACCGCCGCCGTGCAGGCGGCGTGGGCGGCTCTGGTCGCCTACTACAACCGGTTGCGTTGTGGCACCGGCGATTACATCGACTTCTCCCGGTTCGATGCCGTCGTGATGGCGCTCGACCCGGTGTTCGGCGCGCACGGCCAGGCCGCGGCGGGCATCCGCCGCACCGGGCGCTGGCGGGGACGCCCGAAGAACCAGGACGCCTACCCGATCTATCCCTGCCGGGACGGCTACGTCCGGATATGCGTGCTGGCTCCGCGGCAGTGGCGCGGGATGCGGCGCTGGCTCGGCGAGCCCGCGGAATTCCAGGACCCGAAGTACGACCAGCTCGGAGCCCGCTTCGCGGCGTGGCCCGAGATCAGCGTGCTGGTCCGTGAGTTGTTCGCCGACCAGACCATGAGGGAGCTGGCGGCCGCCGGGCAGGAGCACGGCGTGCCGATCGCGGCGGTGCTGACGCCGTCGCAAATCCTGGGCTCGGAGCACTTCCAGGCCGTCGGAGCCATCGCGGAGGCCGAGCTCGTCCCCGGCGTGCACACCCGGATCCCCACCGGATACTTCGTCGTCGACGGGCAGCGCTCCGGGTTTCGCACCCCCGCCCCGAGCGTCGGCCAGGACGCGCCGTGCTGGCGCGGCAACCCCGCGCTGGTCCGCGCCCCGTCGGGCAGGGTGGGCGACTACCCGTTCGCCGGACTGCGGATTCTCGACCTCGGTGTCATCGTGGCCGGCGGGGAGCTGGGCCGGCTGTTCGGGGACCTGGGCGCCGAGGTCATCAAGGTGGAAAGCGCCGACTACCCGGACGGCCTGCGCCAGTCCCGCTCCGGCGAGGCCATGAGCGAGACGTTCGCGTGGACGCACCGCAACCAGCTGGGATTCGGCGTAAACCTGCGCAGCGCCGAGGGCAAGGCGATCTTCGGACGGCTGGTCGGCAAGGCCGACGCGGTGTTCGCGAACTTCAGGCCCGGGACCCTCGGCGGGCTCGGCCTCTCCTACGACGCGCTGCGCGTCATCAACCCCCGGCTGGTGCTCGCCGAAAGCAGTGCCTACGGCGACACGGGTCCGTGGAGCACTCGCATGGGCTACGGCCCGCTGGTCCGCGCCGCCACCGGCGTCACCCGGCTATGGACCACAGACGAGCCGGGCGACCCGGACGGCTCGGACGGCCGGGCCGACTCCGGGCGGCACTCGTTCTACGACGCGACGACGATCTTTCCCGATCACGTCGTCGGCCGGATCACCGCGATCGCGGCGCTGGCGGCGCTGATCCACCGCGACCGGACCGGCGGCGGGGCTCACGTCCACGTCTCGCAGGCCGAGGCCGTCGTCAACCAGCTGGACACCCTGTACGTCACCCGGGCCGCACTGGCCGCCGGCCTCGGCAGGCTGCACCAGGACACCGCCCTGCACGCGGTCTACCCGTGCGCCGGCGACGACGAATGGTGCGTCATCTCCATCCCCTCCGATAACGAATGGCACAGTGCTGCAAACCTTTTCGATCACCCGGAGTGGATCGACGATCCCCGCTTCGCCACGGGCGACGCCCGGCTGGCCCACCGGCGCGAAGTGGTGGAATCGGTGTCGGCCTGGACCCGCACACGCACCCCGCTGCGCGTCGCCGAACTGCTGCAGTCGGTCGGCGTGCCGGCCGGGCCGATGAACCGCCCGCCGGACATCCTCGACGAGCCCCAACTGATCGGGCGAAAGCTGTTCAGCGACATGGTGCATCCGTTGATCGAGCGTCCGCTCCCGGCCGAGACGGGCCCGGCGCCGTTCCAGCACATTCCGCCCGCGCCGCACCGCCCGGCACCCCAGCCCGGCCAGGATACCCGCGAGATCTGCCGAAACCTGCTCGGCATCAGCGCCCAGGAGACCGAGCGGCTGATCAGCGAACGAGTGCTGTTCGGGCCGGGTTGATTGCTGCGCCTCCGGCCGAGCGTGAAGCTGGCTGTCACACTCGCGCTCGAACGTGAGCCTGGCGTCACATTCGCGGCCCGCGCTCACGCCGTATTCATAGCCACGCTAAGTTCGGTCCATGACCGTCGACCCCAGGACGCCGGTGCTGATCGGCTACGGCCAGGTCAACCACCGCGACGACATCGACCCGGACAAGCGTTCCGTCGAACCGGTCGACCTGATGGCCGCCGCGGCCCGGGAGGCCGCCGACCACCGGGTCATCGAGGCCGTCGATTCCATTCGGGTGGTGAACATCCTGTCCGCGCGCTACCGCGACCCCGGCTTGCTGCTCGGGCAGCGGATCGGCGCCGCCGACTTCACCACGTTGTACAGCCCGATCGGCGGAAACGTCCCGCAGTCGCTGGTCAACCAGGCCTGCCTGGACATCCAGCGGGGCCGGGCGGGCGTCGTGCTGCTGGCCGGTGCCGAAACCTGGCGGACCAGGCGGGGCCTGCGCGCCAAGGGCGGCAAACTGGTGTGGACGGTGCAGGACGAATCCGTCCCCGCGGCGCAGGTCAGCGGCGAGGACGTGCCCATGGCCGGTGACGCGGAGATGCGGATCGGGCTGGACCGGCCCGCCTACGTCTACCCGCTCTTCGAGCAGGCGCTGCGGATCGCCAACGGCGAGTCGATCGACGATCATCGCAAGCGCGTGGGCGAGCTGTGGGCGCGCTTCAACGCGGTCGCGGTCGGCAATCCGCACGCCTGGATCCGCACACCCGTCACCGCCGAGCAGATCTGCCGGCCCGGGCCGCAGAACCGGATGATCAGCTGGCCCTACACGAAGCTGATGAACTCCAACAACATGGTCGACCAGGGCGCGGCGCTGGTCCTCACGTCCGTCGAGCGCGCGAGGCGGCTGGGTGTTCCCGCGGAACGCTGGGTGTTCCCGCACGCCGGCACCGACGCCCACGACACCTACGCCGTCGCCGAGCGTGACGAGTTGCACCGGTCGGCGGCCATCCGCGTCGCCGGGGCGCGGGCGCTGGCGCTGGCCGGCCTGAGCGTCGACGACGTCGACTACGTCGACCTGTACTCGTGCTTCCCCTCCGCCGTGCAGGTCGCGGCGGCCGAACTCGGCCTTCCCGTCGACGACGCCGCCCGCCCGCTCACCGTCACCGGCGGCCTGACGTTTGCCGGCGGTCCGTGGAGCAACTACGTGACGCACTCCATCGCCACCATGGCCGAACTGCTCGCGGCGAATCCGGGGCGGCGCGGCCTCATCACCGCCAATGGCGGCTACCTGACCAAGCACAGCTTCGGCGTGTACGGCACCGAGCCGCCGACCGAGTTCCGGTGGGAGGACACGCAGCGGGCGGTGGACTCCGAGCCGACACGCAAGGGCCTCGCCGAATGGGAGGGCGTCGGCACGGTGGAGGCGTGGACGACACCGTTCGACCGCGAGGGGCAACCCGAAAAGGCCTTCCTGGCGGTGCGCACCCCGGACGGGGCCCGCGCCCTGGCCGTCATCACCGATGCTGCGGGGGCGCAGTCGTCGGTGCGGGAAGATCTCGCCGGCGCCCAGGTGGCCGTCGGAGCCGACGGCTGCGCAACGATTCAGTAACAGGTCGGCGACATCACGCCAGCCCAGGGGCCTTTCACCGCGTTAGCGGTCGCGTAGCCGGCACCGACGTGCCTATTGTCAACACGGGACGCTGGGGGAGGGTGAGGCTGGCTGGGGAGGTGCGACAGGTGCGGGTCCTGGTAACCGACGCCACCGGCGGAGTCGGGCGGCTGCTCACGCGGCAGCTCATCGCCGCAGGGCACACGGTCAGCGGCATCGCCCAGCGCCCGCACGCCCACCTGGACCCGGGCGTCGAGTTGGTGTGCGCCCCGCTGCGCCATCCCGTCCTGCATGAACTCGCCGATCAGTCCGACGCCGTCATCCACCTGGCCCCCGTCGACCCCACCGCGCCGGGTCACGCCGACCTCGACGGCGTCGCGCACGTCACGGACGTGGCCGCGCGGGCCGGCGCCCGCCTGCTGTTCGTCTCGCCGGCGGCGGGCCGGCCCGACCTGTGCCGGCCGGCCGAGGCGCTGGTGTCCGGCGGCTGGGCGCCCAGCCTGGTCGTCCGGATCGCGCCGCCGGTCGGCCGCCAGCTGGACTGGATGGTCTGCCGCACCGTGGCCACGCTGCTGCGCACGAAAGTCTCGCGGGTCTCGACGCAGCCGATACGGGTCCTGCATCTGGAGGACCTGGTGCGCTTTCTCATCTCGGCGGTGAACACCGACCGCACGGGTGTCGTGGACCTGGCCACCCCGGACACCGTCAACGTGATCACCGCGTGGCGCTTGCTGCGGTCCGTCGACCCCCGTTCGCGGCTGCACCACCTTGCCGGGTGGCCCCAACTCGACCCCGACATGGACCTCACCGCGATACAAGAGGATTGGACCTTCGAGTTCGGCTGGCAGGCGGTGGAGGCGATGGCCGACACCGCCCGCGGGCTGATCGGCCGCCGGATCGGCGCCGCGGGCGCGACGGGTCACGGGACGCAACTCGCGCTGCCCGTGGAGTCCCTCCCGCGCCCGCGCCCCTCCGACGGCCTGCCCAGCGCCGCCCCGGAGGGCCTCGAAGGCGAGTTCGACGACCGGATCGACCCGCGGTTTCCGGTGTTCAGCGCGGGCAGCCTCGCCGAGGCGTTGCCCGGCCCGCTGACCCCGCTGACGCTGGACGTCCAGCTCAGTGGGCTGCGGAGGGCCGGCCGGGCGATCGGTCAGGTGCTCGCCTTTGACGCCGCCCCAGAAGAGATGCGCCATGAGTGGGGGAGCCGGGCCTTCGCCGTGTTCGGTCATTGCGCGTACGTCGGGGTGTCGGCCAACGCCGCCGCGGCCGCACAGCTGCCCGGCTGGCACGCGCCGCCCACCGGGGAGGCGCCCGGCAGGGCGGCGGGTTCGATCGCCAAGGGGGTGGTCGCAGCCCGCTCCCTCGCGCTGTTGCGGCACCTGAGGCCGGACACCCGGGCCTACGTCGCGGCGGCCGAGTCCGAGCACCTGGACGCGGCGCGCCTGGCGTCGCTGCCCGACGCCGGGCTGGAAGTGCGGCTCCGACTGCTGCGCGATCGCATCCACCAGGGCTGGATCCTCACCGCGCTGTGGCTCATCGACGCCGGCGTCACCGCGGCGGCGGTCGAGCGCAACCGCGACGGGGCCGGCGTGTCGGGCCTGGGCATGATCATGGAAAGCGGCCGCGTCGCTGAGGAGACCGCCGAGTTGGCCGCCGCGTTGCGGGCCGACCCGCCGTTGTGCGCGCTGGCCCGGCGGGGCAACCTCGCCAGCGTGCGCGCGCTGTCCCCGGACACCGCCGCGGCCCTGGACGCCGCCGTCGCGCGGGTCGGCCACCGCGGGCCCGCCGAAGCCGAGTTGTGCGCCCGGGTGTTCGCCGACGACCCGTCGATGTTGCTGACCATGGCCGCCGAGCTCGCCGCCGCGCCGGCGACGCCCGCCGATCCCGTCGACACGCCCCCGGCGAAGCTAGCCGGGCGGCTGACCGGCAGCGCGCGCGAATCCCGGGAGCTGGCCCACGACACCACCCTGCGGTTCACCCATGAGCTGCGAATGGCATTGCGCGAGTTGGGATCCCGTCGCGTGGCGGGCGATGCGATCGACTCCGTCGAGGACGTTTACTACCTGACCTGCGACGAACTGGTCACCATGCCGGCCGATGCCCGGCTGCGAATCAAGCGGCGACGCGCCGAACGGGAGCGGCTTCAGGCGCAGCGCCCGCCCGACGTGATCGACGGGAGCTGGAGCCCCGTCGAGGGTGGCTGACCCCTCTCAGCCGAGTAGCTCGCGGAGCGTCAGCGCGTTGCGCACGGCGTGGCCGCCGAGGTCGTTGTTGAAGTACATCCACACGTCCCTGCCGTCGCGGTCCCATTCGCCGAGCAGGGCCGCCCAGCGGCGCAGGTCCTCGTCCGGGTAGGAGCCCTCGTACATGGCGTCGGGATCGGGCCCGTGCATCCGCACGTACACCAGGTCGGTGGTGGCCCGCGGGATGCACGGCAGACCCGCGCCGCTCATCACCACGTAGGCGGCGCGCCGGCTCTCGAGCAGCGCGTACACCGCGGGGTCGTCCCACGACGGATGCCGCAGCTCGACCGCGACCCGGATGGACGGGGGCACGGCGCGCAGGAACGAATCCAGGCGGGTGTCGTCGCGCTGCTGCTCGGGGTGGAGTTGGACGAGCAGTACGCCATGGCGATCGCCCAGCAACTGCCAACAGCGTTCGAACCGCTCGATCCACGGCTCCGGGGAGGCCAGGCGGCGATAGTGGGTCAACCCGCGGTGCGCCTTCACCGACATGGTGAAGCCTGCCGGCAGCCGGTCGCGCCACCCCGTGAACGTCGAATCCTTCGGCCAGCGATAGAAACTCGCATTGAGCTCGACGGTGTCGAACGCCTCCACGTAGCGTTCCAACCGGCGAGCCGGCGGCGTTCGGGGCGGGTAGAGCACGCCGACCCAGTGGTTGTAGGACCACCCCGACGTGCCGATCCGGATCGTCAACCGGTCACCCGGCGGCGCACGTCGTCGTCCAACGACACCCGGACCAGCGCGGCGGCCAGGCGCGCATTGTCCTGCGGCGCAAGGTCGCCCAATTTCGAGGGTTGGGCGGGCAGGCCCAGCCGCTTGGCGGCTTCGAGAGCGCGGTCATCGAAGTGGGGCCGCACCCAGGTCCACACGTCCTGCACCTCGCGCAGGAAGATGTCCGCACCGGTGTCGCCGATCCCCTTGAATTCCTTGAGCATTCGTTTCGCCGCCGCGGGGTCGCGGCCGCTGCGTTCGGCTAGTGCGCGCAGGTCCCCGGCGTAGTCGTCGCGCACCAGCCCGGCCATGTCGGCCAGCCGGGTGGCCGAGCTCTCGTCGTAGCGCACGTAGTGGGCGCGACCGAACGCGGCGATCATGGTGTGCCGGTCGGCCGCCAGCACGGCCTTCGGCGTGCGCAGGCCCGCGTGGAAAAGCTCGCGCGCGGCGCCCATGGCGATGGTCGCGTCGATCGGCTTGCTGGCCAGCATGCACAGCACCAACAGCTGGAACAGCGGCATGGGCTTGTCGGCCATCGTGATGCGCGCCTCGGCCGCGTAGGTGGTGCCGGCGACGTCGAGGAGCCGGCGCACCAGTACCTCGGGCTTCGACATGTGTACTCGCGTACCCGCACTCCGCCCCGTCAACCGTTTACTTGGGCGGCAGGCTGCGCGCATAGCTCACGCCGCGCGTGACCCAGCCCCGCAGTTGTCGCCGGGTTCCGACCCCGGGGGCGGCGACGCGCAACCACCCGCGGGTTTCCCGGCCCGCCATCACCATGGCGCTGACGTGGGCACGTTGCACGAGCTTGTCCGTATCGTCCGGCGGCACCCGCACCAGCAGGCCGCCCTGCCCGCTGACCGCAACCGACATGTTGCCGTTGACCAGGAACGCCAGGCCGCCGAACATGCGCATCTCCGAAACGCCGCGTTCGTTGCCCAGCAGTTCGCGGATGGTGTTGGCCAGGTCTTCGTCGTAGGCCATGTCGATCGGGGTCAGTCCAGGTCGACGCGGATGGTCAGCAGGTCGCTGCCCATCAGCCGCACGATCGCGCTGTTGAGCGCGGGCAGGTTGCCCAGCCGCTGCAGCGGGTCGTCGTCGGGCAGCAGGTGCGCCGTCCCGGTGCGCCACCGGCCGCCGATGCGCAACCGGACGGCCGGGTCGGCCTTGATGTTGCGCACGTAGTCGGAATGCTCGCCGTGTTCGGACACCATCCAGAACTGGTTGTTGACGAGGCGCCCGCCGATGGCGGTGCGCCGCGGCTGGCCGCTCTTGCGGCCGGTCGTTTCCAGGATGGTCCCCGGCATCTGCCGGCCCACCGGGTTGACCAACAGCCGTTGAACGCGATGGACCACTTGCCGTTTGAGACTCACCGCTCTATTCAACGCCGAGCGTGACGCCACTGTCACGCCCGACGTTGGGATCAGGCCGCGCAGCGTAATTGACGATGACCTGGGTAGGGCCGGAAATTCCCGTGACCGGCTTCCAGGCAGCGTCGGCCGCCCGTTGCGGCGGGCCGAGCAGCCGGGTCAAAGCGATGAGCGCTTCGCCGAGTTCGACGCGAGCCAGGTGTGCACCCAGGCAGACGTGACTGCCGCCGCCGAACGTCAGCATCGGCGCGGCGGCTTCGCGGGTGACGTCCAGGCGCTCCGGTGCCTCGTAGACCGCGGGGTCCCGGTTGGCCGCCGCGCTGTTCACGAAGACCGGTGTGCCGGCCGGGATCACGACGCCGCCCAGGCACACATCCGCCACGGGGATGCGCAGGGTCTTGAAGATGATCGGCGAGTGCCGCATCACCTCCTCGACCGCGCGGGGTGCCAGCTCGGGGTGCCCGGCGAGCATGTCCCATTGGTCGGGATGGTCGCAGAACGCATCCACGGCGGCGGCCAACTGATTTCGAGTCGTGTCGGTTCCACCGTTGAGCAGGATGAGGGCCAGGTTGACCAGTTCCTCGTGCGTGAGGCGGTCACCATCGTCCCGGGCGCGGATCAGGTCGGACAACACGTCGTCGGAGAGTTGTTTGCGGCGCCGCTCCATCAAGCCGCGCAGGTATCCGTCGAACTCGTCCCAGGCCGTCACGATCTCCGCCGCGTGTTGGGCGACATCCACCCCGAAAGCGTGGCCGAGGTGATCGGCCCAACCGGAGAACAGCTCCCAGTCGCTGCGCGGGACGCCGAGCAGTGCGCAGATGATCGGCACGGGGTAGGGCCGGGCGATGTCGGTGACGACGTTGCAGCGGCCCGCCTCGCGCTGGGCCGCGACCAGTCCGGTGATGACGTCCCGGCAGGCCGCCCGCAACCGCTCCGCAGCCCGGGGTGTGAAGGCCCGCGATACGAGCCGGCGCAATCGGTCGTGCTCCGCGCCGTCCAGGCTGATGATCAGCCGGCACACCCGGTCCCACACCGGTCCGGACGTGATGCCTTGCACGGCCAGCGCCAGGCCTCGCGGCATGGTGAAGCGGGAATCGCGCAGCGCGGTCCGCGCGAGATCGTAGGTGAGGATTTCGGCGCCGAACGGTCCCTGCGCGATGGGGCTCTGCTCGCGAGCCCGCCGCAAGACGTCGTGGACGTCGTCGATCGTCTTCGCGTCGTCGTAGGCGATCGTGGGAAGTGCCACTTCGTTGATGGTCGGCAAAGCGTGTGTGGTCATGGCGGCGCTCCTGGCGTGTGTCGGGTCGAATCGACTATCCGGGCCGGCGAAGCGGCTCCGTCATCGGCCGGATTGCCTATCCGCGGGAATCCTGCCCGGGCAGATCGGGTCGGCAATTTGGCTGATGATTGCCGTGGCGGCGCGGTGGATCGTGGCTAGCATGAGCGAGATCAACGAAACGGAGCTGGGCCTGCCCGACATGTTGCCTACCGGAACAGTGACGCTCCTGCTCGCCGACGTCGAGGGGTCGACGCGGCTGTGGCAAACCGCTCCTGGCGAGATGGCGGACGCGATCGCCCGACTGGATCGCGCACTGAGCCGGATCGTCGCCGAACACGGCGGCGTGCGGCCCGTCGAGCAGGGCGAGGGCGACAGCTTTGTCGTGGCGTTCACCAGCGCCACCGACGCCGTCGCGTGCGCCTTGGACATCCAACGGGCCGAACTGGCGCCGATCAAGGTGCGCATCGGGGTGCACACCGGGGACGTGCAGTTGCGCGACGAGGGCAACTACGTCGGAGCCACGATCAACAAGGCCGCCCGCCTGCGCGATCTCGCGCACGGCGGGCAGACCGTGCTGTCGGGCGCCGCCGCCGAACTGGCCGCGGACGGCCTCCCGGCCGACGCGTGGCTGGTCGACCTCGGCACCCACCGGTTGCGTGACCTGCCGCGCCCCGAGCGGGTGGTGCAGCTGTGTCATCGGGACGTGGGGGTCGAGTTCCCGCCGCTGCGGGTGACCGATGACGCCGCCACGGGCTCGCTTCCCGCGCAGTTGACCAACTTCATCGGCCGGCGCGACGAGTTGACGGAGCTGCGAAAGATATTGTCGGATAACCGCTTGCTGACTCTGACCGGGGCCGGCGGGGTGGGCAAGACCCGGCTGGCGCTGCAACTGGCCGCGGCGGTGGCCGGCGAATTCCCCGGTGGCGCCTGGTGCGTTGACCTGGCGCCGATCCCGCATCCGGACGTGATCGCGGTGACCGTCGCGCTGACGCTCGGCCTGCCCGATCAGCCGGGGCTGTCCACCGTCGACAACGTCGTGCGGTTCATCGGCGACCGCGCCATCTTGCTGGTGGTCGACAACTGCGAGCACATGCTCGACGGAACGTCCTCGATCATCACCGAACTGCTCGGCCGATGCGCGAATCTGAAGGTGCTGGCCACCAGTCGTGAGCCCCTCGGGGTCGCCGGCGAGGTGAGCTGGCGCGTCCCGTCGCTGTCCGTCGACGACGACGCCGTCGCCCTGTTCACCGACCGCGCGAGACGCGTGCGGCCGGATTTCCGCGTCACCGACGACAACGTCGGCGTGGTGCGCGACCTGTGCCGGCGCCTCGACGGCCTTCCGCTCGCCATCGAGCTGGCCGCCGCGCGGGTGCGCGCCCTGTCGCTGCCCGAGATCGTGGCGGGCCTTAACGACCGCTTCCGGTTGCTGACCGGCGGCTCCCGGACGGCCGTGCGCCGCCAGCAGACGCTGCACGCCTCGGTCGATTGGTCGCACACCCTGCTGACCGACGAGGAAAGGACGCTGTTCCACAGCACCGCCGTGTTCGCGGGTGGATTCGATCTCGACGCCGCGTGTTCGGTCTGCGCGGGCGGACAGGCCGAGCGCTTCCACGTCCTCGATCAGCTGACCCTGCTGGTCGACAAGTCGCTGGTGGTGGCCGAGGAGGGACGGCTGGGAACGCGCTACCGGCTGCTCGAGACGATCCGCCAGTACGCCCAGGAGCACCTCGGCGCGTCGGGCGAAGCCGACACGGTGCGGGGCCGCCACCGGGACCACTACCTCGCGATGGCCACCGCGCTCGACGCGCCACAGCGCACCGACTACGAGCGGCGCCTCGACCGGGCCGAGGTCGAGATGGACAACCTGCGCGCCGCGCTGGGCTGGTGTCTGGAGACGCACGATATCGAGCCGGCGCTGACGCTGGCGTCCGCGCTGGTGCCGCTGTGGCGCTCGCGGCTGCGCATCCGGGAGGGCCAGGCGTGGTTCGACACCGTGTTCGCCGACGTGTCGCCCGACGACGACGCGGCGGTCGACCGGGCGGTGTGGGCGCGGGCGCTGGCCGATGCCGCGACGCTGGGCACCTGGCTCGGGGCCGACCGACAGCCTGGAGCTGCGCGGAGCGCGCCCTGGCGATCGCCCGCGAGGTCGACGACCCGGCGCTGCTGGCGCGCGCGCTGACGTCCTACGGGTTGATCGCCGGATACAGCTCGGCCAGCGGGCCCGAGGCGCAGGCCTGCTTCGAGGAGGCCGGCCGCACTTGCCCGGGAACTCGGTGACTTCTGGCGGCTCAGCCAGATCTATGCCTGGCAGGCGTACGCCGCCATCAGCGCCGGGGACGCCCGCGCGGTGCGCGCCGCCGCGGAACAGGGGCGCGACATCGCCGAGGCCATCGGCAACGCATTCGATTCGCGGGAGTGTCGGTTGGGCCTCGGCTGGGCGCTGCTGATGGAGGGGGACGTCCCGGGCGCGGTCGCGCAGTTTCGTGCAGGTGCTCGCTGAGGCGGAGGCGGCCCGGGCCCTGTTTCTGGCCCCGGCCTGCCTGCACGGTCTCGGGTCGGCGCTGGCCTACGCCGGTCAGGTCGGCGAAGCACGCGCCGCGGCGCACGCCGCGATCGCCGCCGAGACCGACGTCGGGGGCTCCATGCAGGGCATCGGCCATTCCGCGCTGATGACGGCTCGAGATGGCGGCGGGGGACGCCAGAGGCGGCTCTCATCGCCAGCGAGAACGGCCTGGCGGCAGATGAGTCCGCAGGTCATCCTGGCGGCCGGGCAGCGGGTCCGCAGCGCCGAGGCCGCCGTGGCTCTGGGCGATCCGGAAACGGCGCGTGCCTGGGCCGACGAAGCGATCGCGGTCACCGCCGGCTGGCATTTGGCGTACGGGCTGGTGGTGCGGGCCCGCACATCGCTGGTCGCAGGGCCGCCCGGGCGACGCTCAAGCGTGACGCCCAACGGGCACTTGCTTGCATCGCCGACTCCGGGGCGTATCTGCAAGTGCCCGATGCTCTCGAGTGTTTGGCCGCCGCCGTCAGCGATCAGGGCGCCCATGGCGAGGCCGCTCGGTTGCTGGGAGCGGCCGCTGCGATCCGGCGCAGCGGAGGAGTGGTGCGCTTCGCGGTTCACGAGGCCGGCTACTGCGGCGCTGCTCGGCAGGTTGCGGGAAGCATTGCCGGCCAACGAGTTCGAGTCTGCCTGGGCCGAAGGCGATGCGATGAGCGTCGAAGAGGCGATCAGGTATGGAACGCGGGGCCGCGGCTCGCGGCAGCGTCCCGATACGGGCTGGGCGGCGCTCACGCCGGCCGAACTCGACGTCGTGCGGCTGGTGTGCGAAGGGCTGGGCAACAAGGAGATCGCCGCGCGACTGTTCATCTCTCCACGGACCGTTCAGGCCCATTTGTCGCACGTCTTCACCAAGCTCGGCCTGTCCTCCCGGGTTCAGCTGGTGCAGGAGGCGGCACGGCAGGGCTCAGGCCGCGGCGACACCGGCTGCGCCACCGGCTCCAGGGCCTGCGCGACGATCTCGGCGACGTCGACCATCGGCCGCACCTCCAGCGCGTCGAGCACCTCCGCCGGCACGTCATCCAGATCCGGCTCGTTGCGCTGCGGAATGAAAACCGTTGACAGGCCGGCGCGTTGGGCCGCCAACAGCTTCTGCTTCACGCCGCCGATCGGCAGCACCCGGCCGTTCAGCGTGACCTCGCCGGTCATGCCGACATCGGAGCGGACCTGACGCCCGGTGGCCATCGACACCAGCGCGGTCACCATCGTGACACCGGCCGACGGGCCGTCCTTGGGCACCGCGCCGGCGGGCACGTGCACGTGGATGCGGCGGTCCAGCGCCTTGCGGATCGACGCCCAACTCGGAGGCGTGCGAGCGCACGTAGGACAGCGCGATCTGCGCCGACTCCTTCATCACGTCACCCAATTGACCCGTCAGCTGCAAGCCAGGCTCGCCGTCGGTTGCGCCGGCCTCGATGTAGAGCACGTCGCCGCCCAGGCCCGTGACGGCCAGGCCGGTCGCCACGCCGGGCACCGCCGTGCGTTCGGCCGACTCGGGGGTGAACCGCGGGCGGCCCAGGTACTCAACGAGATCCGGCTCGTCGACGGTGATCGGTTCGGCATTGTCCGCCAGCTTGGTGGTCACCTTGCGCAGCGCCTTGGCCAGCAGCCGCTCGAACTGCCGCACGCCGGGCTCGCGGGTGTAGTCGGCGGCGATCTTGCGCAGCGCCGCGTCGGTCACCGTGACCTCGTCCTCGGTCAGCGCCGCCCGGTCCCGCTGCCGGGGCAGCAGGTAGTCGCGCGCGATGGCGACCTTGTCGTCTTCGGTGTAGCCGTCGATCTCCACCAGCTCCATGCGGTCCAGCAGGGCCGACGGGATGTTCTCGATGACGTTGGCGGTGGCCAGGAACACGACGTCGGACAGGTCGAGATCCAGGTCCAGGTAGTGGTCGCGGAACGTGTGGTTCTGCGCCGGGTCGAGCACCTCGAGCAGCGCGGCGCTCGAAGGTCGCCCCGATAGTCGGAGCCGACCTTGTCGATCTCGTCGAGCAGCACGACGGGATTCATCGATCCCGCCTCGCCGATCGCGCGCACGATCCGGCCCGGCAGCGCGCCCACGTAGGTGCGCCGGTGCCCGCGGATCTCGGCCTCGTCGCGCACGCCGCCCAGCGCGACGCGCACGAACTTGCGCCCCAGCGCCCGCGCCACGCTCTCACCCAGCGACGTCTTGCCGACGCCGGGCGGGCCGGCCAGCACCATCACCGCGCCGGAGCCGCGGCCGCCGACGACCTGCAGGCCGCGCTGGGCGCGGCGGGTGCGCACCGCCAGGTACTCGACGATGCGGTCCTTGACGTCGTCCAGCCCGTGGTGATCGGCGTCCAGGATTTCCCGCGCGGCCGTCAGGTCCGTCGAGTCCTCGGTGCGCACGTTCCAGGGCAGGTCGAGCACGGTGTCCAGCCAGGTGCGGATCCAGCCGCTCTCCGGGCTCTGGTCGCTGGCCCGCTCCAGCTTGCCCACCTCGCGCAGCGCGGCCTCGCGGACCTTCTCCGGCAGGTCGGCGGCCTCGACGCGGGCCCGGTAGTCGTCGGACCCGTCGGGTTCGCCCTCGCCGAGTTCCTTGCGGATCGCGGCGAGCTGCTGGCGCAGCAGGAACTCCTTCTGCGTCTTCTCCATGCCCTCGCGGACGTCCTCGGCGATCTTGTCGTTGACCTCGACCTCCGCCAGGTGGCTGGCGGTCCAGTCGATCAGCACGCGCAGCCGTTCGGCGACGTCCACGGTCTCCAAGAGTTGCCGCTTCTGCGCGCTGCTCAGGTACGACGCGTACCCCGAGGTGTCGGCCAGCGCCGACGGGTCGGTCAGGCCGTTGACGTAGTCGACGATCTCCCAGGCCTCGCGCCGCTGCAGCATGGCCAGCAGCAGCTTGCGGTACTCCGCCGCCAGCGCCTTGACCTCCTCGGTGACCTCCGGCTCGGCGGTCTCGGTCACCTCGACCCACAATGCGGGGCCCGGCCCGGACGCGCCGGCTCCGATCTGTGCGCGACGCTGGCCGCGCACGACGGCAGCGGTCCCGCCGCCGGCGATGCGTCCGACCTGCAGAATCTTCGCGATAACCCCGTGGGACGGGTACCGGTCCTCCAGCTGGGGCGCGATCAGCAGCTGCCCCGATTCGCCGGCCTGCGCGGCGTCGATCGCCGCACGGGCCGCGTCGTCCAATGCGATCGGGACCACCATTCCGGGCAACACGATCGTGTCGGTCACGAACAGCACCGGCAGGGACTTGGCTTCAGCCATCAATCCTCCAATAGTTGAGTCTGTTTCGCTCAACCCAGCCCACCGCCGGTTTGTTCCCGGGCCGCAACCACCGCGAGCTTGCCGCCATGGTCGTGCTCGAGGCCGCGATCACAGCCATAGCGGCACTATCGGCGCTGACGTCCAGGCACCGGCGGGCCTCGCGAGCGCATAATCGGTCCGTGCCACTGACATCGCCCGCCCTGACCGCCCTCGACCCGGACATCCTGGAATCGGCCGCCCGCGACCTCGCCTCGACCGGCTCGATCACGTTCCTGGTCGACGGTGACGCAGTCACCTACTCGGCCGACGGGCCCACCATCCGCGTCGGCGAGGGGCAGGCGGGCGGAGACGCCGTTGTCCGCCTCTCCCGGCAAGCCTGGGACGACATGGCCGGGCAGGTTCGCACGATCATGAACCTCCTGCTCAGCAACGACCTGGCGTTCGACCGGGGCGGATTCGAGCAACTGGCGGACTGGGACCCGATCCTGCGGTATTTGCACGCCGGAATCCCGCCCTACGATCCGGCCCGAGTCGACCTGCACGGGCGCGACCCGCTCGCCGCCTTCACCCTCGATGCCGACGACGCCGAGTTGGCCGCACAGCTGCAGACGATGGGTTACCTGCACGTCAGGGGCGTCTTCGACGCCGACGAGATGCGGGCCGCCAACCGCGAGGTCGACCGCCTGGCGGCGCGGGCGCGGCCCGGCGACGACCAGTCCTGGTGGGTCACCGCCGAGGACGGCAGCAGCGTGCTGTGCCGACTGGTGTACGCGACGCTGCGCTCGCCGGCGCTCGCGGCGCTGGAAAGCGACCCCAGGGTGCGCAGGCTCGGCACCCTCATCAACCCCACGCTGCGGGCCGCGCCAGACCGGATGGAGGGCAGCGCGGTGCTGCTCAAGGTGCCGGGCAACACCAGCGGGCTGTCCAACATCCCGTGGCATCAGGACTGCGGGATGGGCGGCCACGCCATCATGTGCCCGGCGGTCAGCGTCGGCATCCAGCTCACCGGCTCGGATTCGTCGACCGGCAATCTGCGGGTTCTGCCCGGCAGCCACGGCCAGGCCGTCCACTACCGGTGGGAAGACCGGTTCGCTGAGGTGCCGATGGTGAGCATCGATACCGCCCCCGGTGACGTCACGGTGCACGTCCAGGACCTGATGCACGCCTCGCCACGGCCGACCGGGTCCGGCGGGCGGCGGACGATGTACGTCACTCACTACCCGCCGCCGCTTTTCGACTACATCGGGCCCGGCGAGGCCTTCAACGACCTGGTGCGCAACCGCACCGAACAGGTCGCCCGCCTGCGGTAGTGCTACGGAATGGGTCCCAGCCGCCGCAACTGCGTGACGTGCTTGGGCGACAGTTCCTCGAGGCAGTTCACGCCGAGCAGCGCCATCGTGCGGGTCACGCCGCTGCGTAGGATCTCGACCGCGCGGTGCACCCCGGCTTCGCCGCCGGCCATCAGTCCGTAGAGGTAGGCCCGGCCGACCAGCGTGCACCGGGCGCCCAGCGCGATGGCCGCCACGATGTCGGCGCCGGACATGATGCCGGTGTCCAGCAGGATCTCGGTGTGCGTACCCAGCTCGCGCGCGACGGTGGGCAGCAGGTGGAACGGCACCGGCGCCCGATCCAGCTGGCGCCCACCGTGATTGGACAGCACGATCCCGTCGACGCCGCGGTCGACGACGGCGCGGGCGTCGTCGAGGGTCTGGATGCCCTTTACGACGAGCTTGCCGGGCCACCGGTTCTTGATGAACGCGAGGTCGTCGAAGGTGACGCTGGGGTCGAACATGGTGTTCAGGTACTCGCCGACGGTGCCCGGCCAGCGGTCCAGCGAGGCAAACGACAGCGGTTCGGTGGTGAACAGGTCGAACCACCAGCGCGGGTGCGGCAGCGCGTCCAGCACGGTGCGCAGCGTCAGCGCCGGGGGGATCGCCATCCCGTTGCGGACGTCGCGCAACCGGGCGCCGGCCACGGGGACGTCGACGGTGACCAGCAGGGTGTCGAATCCCGCGTCGGCCGCCCGCTGCACCAGCGCCATCGAGCGGTCCCGGTCGCGCCACATGTAGAGCTGAAACCATTTGCGGCCCTGAGGGACCGCGGTCACCAGGTCTTCGATCGCGGTGGTGCCGAGCGTGGACAGCGAGAAGGGAATCCCGGCCCTGGCCGCCGCCCGGGCGCCGGCGATTTCGCCCTCGGTATGCATCAGGCGGGTGAAGCCGGTCGGCGCGATCCCGAACGGCAACCCCACGGGTTGTCCGAGCACGTTCCATCCGGTCGCCACGTTCGTGACGTCGCGCAGGATCGTCGGGTGAAACTCGATGTCTCGAAACGCTTGTCGGGCGCGCGAGAGGGACAGCTCGTCCTCCGCGGCCCCGTCGGTGTAGTCGAAGGCCGCCCGCGGCGTGCGGCGCCGCGCGACGCGCCGCAGGTCCTCGATGGTCAGCGCGGCGTCCAGCCGGCGCCTGGTGCGATCGAATTGCGGCCGTTTGAACTGGATCAGGGGAGCCAGGTCGCGGGCCCTGGGCACCTGTCGCTTGACCGCCATGGCTACCAGTGTGCAACCGTGGTCGGGTGGAAACGGGAAGCGACCCCTTCGACCTCAAGCGTTTCGTGGACGCGCAGGCCCCGGTGTACGGCCGCGTCGTGGCCGAGCTGCGGGAGGGGCGAAAACGCAGTCACTGGATGTGGTTCGTGTTCCCGCAACTCCGCGGGCTGGGTAGCAGCCCGATGGCGGACCGGTACGCCCTCGCCTCGCTCGACGAGGCCCGCGCGTACCTGCGCCACGACCTGCTCGGCGCGCGGCTCCGCGAGTGCACCCGGCTGGTCAACGCGGTGGAGGGCCGCGCCATCGGTGAGATCTTCGGCTCGCCCGACGACCTGAAGCTGTGTTCGTCGATGACGCTCTTCGCCCGCGCCACCGACGACAACCGCGACTTCGTCACGCTGCTCGACAAGTACTACGGCGGCAGGGAAGACCCGCTGACGCTCGGTCGACTTGCGCCAACCTAGGCGCCTACCACTTCCGCCACACCAGCCCCTGGCCGGGGTGGGCGACGTTGTGCCCACCTCACAGCGACAACTCCTGGGCGACAATCGGTGTCGCTTGAGGTGGGCACGAAGGGTGCCGCCTCTGGCAGAGACAGATGGGGCGGATGCAGCTAGGCGGGGCGCAAGATCCGCCAGCCATGCGGCTCGACGACGACGCGCTCCACCACCTCCGGCGGCGGCGCGCCGGACCCGGCGACCACCTCGAAACGGGGCGCACCCAGCTTCGACAGCTGCAGCGGCTCGTCGTCGATGTTGAGCGCGACCAGCAGCGCGTCGTCGCCGCAGCGGGTCTCATAGACATAGCCCCGGTTGTCCACCCGCGCGGCGGTCGTCGACGCCCGGTGCAGCCAGGGGTGACGGCGACGCAGTCCGATCAGGTACCGGTGCAATTCCCACACTTCGACACCGAACGGGTCCAGTTCCATTGGCGGATCGCCGAATTCGGGACGCACCGCGTCGTCGCCGCCGTATCGCTCTTCCTTCACGCCGCGAAAGCCCAGCTCGTCGCCGGCATACACGCTCGGCACGCCGCCCACCGTCATCAGGATCACCAGCGCGTGGGCGACGTGCCGGGGGTTCTCCAGCTGGCTGGCGATGCGGGTGACGTCGTGGTTGCCGATGAACGTCAGGGGAGCGAAGCGGGACAGGAAGTCGTTGTGCCGCTGCAGCGCCCAGTCGAGTTCGAAGAAGTTGCCGTCGTTGAGGCTGCTCCAGATCGCCTTCCACAACTCGTACTGGGTCGCCGAGTCGAAGGTGGTCGCCTCCACCACCTCCGCGTAGTCCCCGTGGATGAGCTCACCGACGAACCAGGCCTCGGGATGCCGCTCGCGCACCCTCGGCAACGTCGACGCCCAGAACGGCTGCGGCACCGCGTATGCCGCATCCAGCCGCCAGCCGTCCGCGCCGCGGCCCAACCAGTGCGCCATCACGTCGACGACGTAGTCGGCGACGTCGGGGTTGTCGTGGTTGAGGGTGATGAGCTCCGAGTGGCCCTCGAACGTGTGAAAGCGCCCGGGACGCCCGCGGAACCAGCGCGCCGCGACGTCGCCGTTGGACGCCTCGCGATAGCGCGGAAAGTCCGCGCCGACGTGGTTGAACACCCCGTCGAGCAGCACGCGCAGCCCACGCCGGTGTGCCTCGGCGACAAGGTAATCGAAGTCGGCGTCGCCACCGAGCCGGGGGTCGATGCGGTAGTGGTCGGTGGTGTCGTAACCGTGTGTGCGCGAGGCGAAGATCGGGCCCAGCGCAATGCCCGAGGCGCCCAGCTCGATGGCGTGATCGAACCAGTCGACGAGCCGCCGCAGCCGGTGTTCGCTCGGCCGCGGCGGCTCGGACGTCGAGGGGGACGGGTACGCCCCGACGAACCCCAGGGGATACACCTGCCACCAGATGGCATGCGCGACCCAGTCGGGTTCGGTCAACGGCATTCGATCAGCCGACTCCCGCCAAGGCGTCCAGCGCCTCCGCGGCCACCATCGCCTGTGCCACGCCCGACACGATCGCGGCGGCCTTCAACGCCTCCTGGACGGACTCCCGGCTCATGCCGGCCTCGCGCAGCGTGTGCTCGTGGGCCGACACGCAGTCCGGGCATCCGTTGATCGACGACACCGCGAAGCACCACAGCTCGAAATCGGCTTTCGCCACACCGGGGTTGGCGATGAGGTTCATCCGCAGGCCCGCGCGCAGGTCGTCGTACTTGCCCTCGAGGAAGCCGCGGCCACGGTAGAACACGTTGTTCATGGCCATGATCGACGCAGCCCCCAGCGCGGCGTTGTACGCCTCGGCGGACAGGATGTCCGCCGCCTCCGCGCCGATCTCCGCGAGCACCCGGGTGTTCCGCGTCGCCGCCGCGCTCGCCAGCAGGGTGCCCCAGAGCTGTTCCTCGCTCAGCTCGGTGCTGCGCGTGATGGAACCCAGGTTGAGCTTGAGGTCCTTGGCGTACTCGGGCAGCGCCGCCTTGAGGTTCTCGACACTCATGCCGAGGCCTTCAGCAGCTCCGCGGCGTTCAGCGTCGGGTCGCCCTTGCGCCAGTTGCAGGCGCACAGCTCGTCGGACTGCAGCGCGTCCAGCACCCGCAGTACCTCCTCGACGTTGCGGCCGACGGATCCTGCGGTGGCCGAGACGAACTGGATCTCGTTGTTCGGGTCCACCAGGAAGGTCACCCGGTCGGCGACCCCGTCGGCGTTGAGGACGCCGGTGGCGAGGCTGAGCTCGCGCTTGATGTCCGAGAGCATCGGGAAAGGCAGGTTCTTCAGGTCCTCGTGCTGTACGCGCCAGTTGAAGTGCACGAACTCGCTGTCGATGGAGACACCCAGGACCTGCGCGTCGCGGTCGGCGAACTCGTCGTTCAGCTTGCCGAACGCGGCGATCTCGGTCGGGCACACGAAGGTGAAGTCCTTGGGCCAGAAGAACACCACGCGCCACTTGCCCTCGTGGTCCTCGTTGGTGATCGTGGTGAAGTAGTCGCCGGGCTGCTGGGCGTCGACCTCGGACAGGTCGCCCGCGATCAGGGCGGTCAGCTGGTAGGCGGGGAACTGGTCGCCGATGGTCAGCAAAGGCATGGCTCTCCTAATTTGGATCTATTCAAGATTATCTTCCGTTCCCCATGCTGCCGCGTAAGCTGTTTGAAGTAAAGGTGATATATCCCACTGGAGTTATAGGTATGACCGATAAGAGCTATCAGCCGACGGTTGCCGGTCTCCGGGCGTTCGTCGCGGTGGCCGAGAAGCGGCATTTCAGCGGCGCCGCAACGACTCTCGGGGTGAGCCAGTCGACGCTGTCGCAGGCGCTGGCGGCCCTGGAGTCCGGTCTGGGCGCCCCGCTGATCGAGCGGTCCACGCGGCGGATGTTCCTGACGCCCGAGGGCGCGCAACTGCTGCCGCACGCCCAGGCGGTGATCGAGGCGGTCGACGCGTTCACCACCGCGGCGGCCGGGACGTCGGATCCGCTGAGCGCCAGCATGCGGCTGGGGCTGATCCCGACGGTGGCACCGTACGTGCTGCCGACGCTCCTGGCCGGGCTGGCCGAGCAGCTGCCGAACCTCGCTCTGCGCGTCGTCGAGGACCAGACCGAGCGCCTGCTGACGGCGCTGCGGGCCGGGGCACTGGATGCCGCGCTGATCGCCCTGCCCGCCGAGGCCCCGGGAGTCACCGCGGTCCCGATCTACGAGGAAGACTTCGTGCTCGCGCTGCCCCCCGGGCACCCGCTGTCGGGCAAACGCCGGGTGCCGGCGGCGACGCTCGCCGACCTGCCGCTGCTGTTGCTGGACGAGGGCCACTGCCTGCGCGACCAGGCCCTCGACGTCTGCCACAAGGCCGGGGTGCGCCCGGAGCTGGCCAATACCCGGGCCGCCTCGCTGGCGACTGCCGTGCAATGCGTCAGCGGAGGACTGGGGGTGACGCTCATCCCGCAGAGCGCGGTGCCCGTCGAGGCGACGCGCAGCCGGCTGGACCTCGCGCAGTTCGCCGCGCCGCGCCCCGGTCGGCGGATCGGCCTGGTCTACCGCTCGTCCAGCGGCCGCGACGAGCCCTACCGGCGGCTGGCGCGCATGATCGGCACGGTGATCGGCCACAACCACCCGGTGCGGCTGGTCAAGTAGGTTCTCCCCATGGAGAAGGTCATCGCGGTGCTGATGCGTGCCGATTCGGACGAGGAGTGGTGCGCGCGGCAGCGCGGCCCGGTCGCCGACGCGTTGCTCGGGCTCGGCCTGCCCGGGCTGGCGGTCAACGTCCGCGACGACGCGGTGCGCCGGTCGCTGATGACGCTCACCACGTTGGATCCGCCGGTCGTTGCGGTGGTCAGCATGTGGACCCAGCAGTGCTACGGCGAGCAGCTGAGCGCGGCCCTCGGCATCCTCGCCGATGAATGCGATCGGCTGGGCGCCTACCTGGTGACCGAGTCGGTGCCGCTTCCCGGGCCTGCGATCGAATATGGTTCCCGCACAATCGGTTTGGCCAACTTAGCGTTGCTGCGCCGTCCCGCCGAGCTGGACGTGGCGACCTGGCTCGACCGCTGGCAGCTCAACCACACCTCGGTGGCCATCGAGACGCAGTCGACGTTCGGCTACACCCAGAACTGGGTGGTGCGGACGCTCACCCCGGGCGCGCCGGAGATCTCGGGCATCGTCGAAGAGTTGTTCCCCATCGAGGCGGTCAGCGATCTCCAGGCTTTCTTCGGCGCCGCCGACGAGGCCGAGCTGCAGGACCGCCTGGGCCGGATGGTCGCCAGCACCTCGGCATTCGGCGCCAACCAGAACATCGACACGGTGCCCACCAGCCGCTACGTATTCAGGACACCGTTCAACGGATCGGGGACCGCATGACGACACTGGCTGACGCCGCGGCGCTCGCGGCGGCCGAACACGGCCTTGCGGTGGTGTCCACGGTGCGCGCCGACGGAACGGTGCAGGCGTCGCTGGTCAACGTCGGGCTGCTCCAGCACCCGGCGACCGGTGCACCCGCGCTGGGCTTCACCACCTACGGCAAGGTCAAACTCGCCAACCTGCGGGCGCGCCCGCCACTGGCCGTCACCTTCCGCAACGGGTGGCAGTGGGCGACCGTCGAAGGCCGCGCGGAGTTGGCCGGCCCCGACGACGCCCAACCCTGGCTGACGAGCGACGACCGGCTGCGGCTGCTGCTCCGCGAGGTCTTCACCGCCGCGGGCGGCAGCCACGACAACTGGGATGAGTACGACCGGGTGATGGCCACGGAGCGGCGCGCCGTCGTGTTGGTCACGCCCACTCGCGTCTACAGCAACGGCTGAACTGGCTGGCCCGACGGCCGCACTCCTCACCCGGCCGTTCCGGCCGGCATCGTCGCCCGGCTAGGCTGCCCCCGTGACGCTGCAGATCGACGACACCAAGCGGGTGCGCACGCTCACGCTGAACAGGCCGGAGGCGCTCAACGCCTTCAACGAGGCCCTCTACGACGCGACCGCCGACGCGCTGCTGGCCGCCGGCGAAGATCCGGAGGTCGCCGTCGTGCTGCTGACCGGCACCGGCCGCGGCTTTTCCGCCGGCACCGACCTCGCCGAGATGCAGCAAATGATCACCAACCCGGACTTCACGCCCGGCAAGCACGGCTTCCGCGGCCTCATCGACGCGCTCAGCGCGTTCCCGAAGCCACTGATCTGCGCCGTCAACGGCGTGGGCGTGGGGATCGGCGCCACCATCCTCGGCTACGCCGACCTGGCGTTCATGTCGTCGACCGCGCGGCTGAAGTGCCCGTTCACCAGCCTGGGCGTGGCGCCGGAGGCGGCCTCGTCGTACCTGCTGCCCCAGCTGGTCGGCCGGCAGAATGCCGCCTGGCTGTTGATGTCGTCGGAATGGGTCGACGCCGCCGAGGCGCTGCGGATGGGCCTGGTGTGGCGGGTGTGCGAGCCGGAGGAACTGCTCCCGGAGGCCCGGCGGCACGCGGAAATCCTTGCGTCGCGGCCGATCTCGAGCCTGATGGCGGTCAAACACACGATGATGGAACCCATCCGGCCCGAGATCGCGGCGGCCACCGCGCGGGAAAACGCGCATTTTGCCGAACTCATGGGCACCCAGGCCAACGCGGCGGCCCTGGCGGATTTCAACAGTCTCAACAGAGCGCGCTGAAGGCCTCGTTACGAGGCGGGCTCGAGCTTGCGCGAGGCCTCGATGATCGCTCGCACGGTGCGCCTGCACCGCCCGCAGTCGCCGCCGGCCCCGCACGCGGCGGTGACCTCTTTGGAGCTGGCGGCGCCGCGCTCGACGGCGTCGGAGACGGTCTGATTGGTGGCCCCGACACAGAGGCATACGTACATTCAGCACACCTCCTGCACGCCGACACTTCTCCTTGGCCCGGGAAACCGGTTTGTTAGTGCAGTCTAACCTAAGCAGGTTAGCGGAGTCTAAGCTAACCGCGGGCCGATACGAGTGATCTGGCCCACGCGCCACGGAGTGAGTGGAGCCATACCTTCCTGGCAGATCACGGGTCGGCATGGCAAAGTCCGCTATAGCGAGGTCGGTGCGCTTCAGCCCAGCGCCCTGCCTCGGCGACGAGGACAACTCAAACCGGAGGAGTGACATGCAAGGGGACCCGGACGTTCTGCGCCTGCTCAACGAGCAGCTGACCAGCGAGCTGACCGCCATCAACCAGTACTTCCTGCACTCGAAGATGCAGGAGAACTGGGGTTTCACCGAGCTGGCCAAGCACACGCGCGAAGAGTCCTTCGACGAGATGCGGCACGCCGAGGAGATCACCGACCGCATCCTGTTGCTCGACGGCCTGCCGAACTACCAGCGGATCGGGTCCTTGCGCGTCGGACAGACGCTGCGCGAGCAGTTCGAGGCCGACCTGGCCATCGAGTTCGATGTGTTGAATCGGCTCAAGCCGGGAATCATCATGTGCCGGGAGAAACAGGACACCACCAGCGCCATCTTGTTGGAGAAGATCGTGGCCGACGAGGAGTTGCACGTCGACTACCTGCAGACGCAACTGGAGCTGATGGACAAGCTGGGCGAGGAGCTCTACTCGGCGCAGTGCGTCTCCCGCCCGCCGAGCTGACCTCGGGGGCTCCGCGGGGGTCCGCTGGGGTCCTGAGCCACCGACGGGGAGCATGACCAGCGCGAGTGCCGCACCCGCTCCAGCCACTACGGCTGCGGCGTCCGGCAATGTCGCGGTCAACCCGCAGCGACGCAACTTCATTTTCGTGGCGATCCTGCTCGGCATGCTGATGGCCGCGTTGGATCAGACGATCGTGGCGACCGCGCTGCCGACGATCGTCGCCAATCTCGGTGGGGCGGGCCATCAGTCGTGGGTGGTCACCAGCTACCTGCTGGCCTCGACCATCATCACCGCCCTCGTCGGCAAGATCGGTGACCTCTTCGGCCGCAAGCGGGTGTTCCAGGCGGCCGTGGTGTTCTTCGTGACCGGGTCCGTGTTGTGCGGGCTTTCGACGTCGATGGGCATGCTGGTGGCGTCGCGGGCGCTGCAGGGCGTCGGCGGTGGCGGCCTCATGGTGACCGCCATGGCGCTGATCGGCGAGGTGATTCCGCTGCGGGATCGCGGGCGCTACCAGGGCGCGATGGGCGCGGTGTTCGGGGTCACCACGGTGATCGGCCCGTTGCTCGGCGGCTACTTCACCGACCATTTCACCTGGCGGTGGGCGTTCTGGATCAACGTGCCGATCTCCGTCGTGGTCTTCTTCGTGGCGGCCGCCGCCATCCCCGCGCTGTCCGAGCGCACCAGGCCCGCCATCGACTACACGGGGATCGTGTTCGTCGGCCTGGGGGCCGCCGGGCTGACGCTGGCCACCAGTTGGGGCGGGACCACCTACCCGTGGGGGTCCCCGACGATCATCGGGTTGTTCGTGGCCTCCGTCGCCGCGCTGTGCGCCTTCGCCTGGGTGGAAAGCCGCGTCACCGCGCCGATCCTGCCGACCCGGCTGTTCGGCAGTCCCGTCTTCACCGTGTGCTGCGTGCTGTCCTTCGTGGTCGGGTTCGCGATGTTGGGCGCCCTGACGTTCCTGCCCACCTACATGCAGTTCGTCGACGGCGTGTCGGCGACGACGTCGGGCCTGCGCACGCTGCCGATGGTGCTCGGGATGCTGACCACCTCGATGGGCAGCGGTGTCCTGGTCGGCCGCACCGGCAGATACAAGGTCTTTCCCGTCGCCGGCACCGCGGTGATGGCGGTGGCGTTCTTCCTGATGTCCCGGATGGACCCGTCCACCTCGGCGTTGGTGCAGTCGGTGTATCTGGTGATCCTCGGCGCCGGGATCGGGATGTGCATGCAGACGCTGATCCTGATCGTGCAGAACACCTCGGACTTCGACGACCTCGGTGTCGCCACTTCGGGGGTGACGTTCTTCCGCACGATCGGCAGTTCGTTCGGCGCGGCCATCTTCGGTTCGCTGTTCACCAACTTCCTGCACAGCCGGATCGGCCCGGCCCTGGTCGCCAGCCGCGCGCCGGCCGCGGCGGCCGCCTCACCGGAGGCCTTGCACAGGCTGCCCCGTGCTGTCGCCGCCCCGATCGTGACCGCCTACGCCGACTCGCTCACCCAGGTGTTCCTGTGGGCGGCGCCGGTCGCGTTGATCGGCTTCGTGCTGGCCTTGTTCCTGCGCGAGGTGCCGCTGCGGGAAATCCACGACAGCACAATCGATCTCGGGGACGCCTTCGGCATGCCGACCAGCGAGACGCCGGATCAGCTGCTGGAAGGCGCGATCGAACGCACGCTGCGCGGCACGACCGGCATGCGGCTGCGCAGCATCGCGATGCGTCCCGACTGCCGGCTCGACGTCGCGGGGTTGTGGGGCGTCCTGCGCATCAACCGATACGCCCAGCTGTACGGCACGGCGCGGCTCACCGACATCGCCGAGGCGTTGCGCATACCTTTCGAGGTGTTGGAACCGACCTTCGCGCGGTTGATCGCCGCCGGCTACGCGCAGGGCGACGGCGATCGGATGTGGCTGACCCCGGCGGGCACCCAACAGGTCGACTACGTGCATGCACTGCTGGTGGCCTGGCTCGTCGACAAGCTGGCCCGCTCACCCGGCGTGGAGGGCCGACCCGACCGTCGCGCGGTGGAAGCCGCGCTCGGACGCGTCGCGGGCCGGATTGTCGCCCAACGGGATTGGCACGACGACCAGCCCACCACCAAGATTCGCACGGACGCGGTCGGGGCGGTTCCCCGGTAAGTGGCTGCCTCGGAACGCCGCGGGCGTACCATCACGCCATGAGCCGAATCGGAAACTTCGCCGACGACGACATCTACAGCTGGGCCACGAAGTCCCCTGACCTCGGCGGCGCGATCGCCAACTTCAGCCAGGCGGTCTACACCAAGAACCGGCTGCCCCTGCGGACCCGCGAGCTGGCCCGGGCGGTGATCGCCCACGACAACGAATGCACCGTGTGCATGAACACCCGCGACGCCGACGGACCCGCCGCCGGCGTGGACGAAGACCTCTACGAGCACGCCCTGGAGTGGCGCACCTGGCCCGGGTACAGCGAACAGGAGCGCCTGGCCGCCGAGTTCGCGCACCGCTTCGGCACCGAGCACACCAAGTTGCGCGACGACGAAGACTTCTGGAGCCGGTGCAACGAGCACTTCTCCGAGGAGCTGCTCGCCGACCTCGCCATGTCCTGCGCCCTCTGGGTCGGCATGGGACGGATGCTCCGGACGCTGGACATCGGGCAGTCCTGCAAGCTGACACTGCCCAGCCGCGCGTAGCCCGCCCGCGCCCGTCGCGACACATACATGGTTGCGACGACACGCCGAAAGACCTGGCGATGGTTTATGTTTCGCGGGTGCAATGGGAATTCCCGTGAAGATCCGCTTCGGCGTCGGGCTGGGCGCGAACACCGCCCCCGACGAGCTCGCCGGCATCGTCGATCACCTCGAGGGCAGCGGGGTGGACTCGCTGTGGTTCTCCGAGCTGGTGTACTCCCCGGCGGTGGACCCGGTGGTCGGGATGGCCTACGCGCTGGCCCGGACCGCGCGGCTGAAGGTCGGCACGTCGGTGGCCGTGCTCCCGGGTCGGCATCCGGTGCTGGTCGCCAAACAGCTGGCGTCCCTGGCGGCCGTCGCGCCGAAGCGGGTCCTGCCCGTCTTCGGTTTGCGTTCCGCGATCCCGGCCGAGCGCGAGGTGTTCGTGGTCCCGGAGGGCGAGCGGGCGGCGGTGTTCGACGAGTCGCTGCGGGTGCTGCGCTTCGCGCTCACCGAGGACTCGGCCGACTACGCAGGCCGGTATTTCACCGTGCGCGGGGTCGCCGTCGCGCCGCGGCCGTCGCCCCCGCTGGACATCTGGCTGGGCGGCTCGGCGCCGGCGGCGTTCCGGCGAATCGGCGCGCTGGCCGACGGCTGGCTGGGCAGCTTCCTGACCCCGGCCGAGGCGCGAGCGGGGCGCGAGGCGATCGAACGGGCCGCGGAAGAGGCCGGCCGGCGCATCGACCCCGACCACTTCGGCATCTCGCTGGCCGTCGCGGAAGGTCCGGGCGGTGAGGTGCCGGCGGCGGCGGCCGCGGCGGCGCGGCACCGCCGCCCGGACGTCGACCCCGGCGAGCTGATTGCCGCCGGCTGGGACCGGCTGCACCGCCAGCTCGACGCCTACATCGACGCGGGATTGTCGAAATTCGTCATCCGGCCGGTCGGCGGCGGGCCGGTGCACGGTTTCATCGACCGGTTCGTGACCGAGTTGCTCGGCCGCCAGAACTGATCCCCGACGCGACACTGCACAATGTCAGCCATGACTGGCACACCGCTGGCCGCCGCGGCGATCGCGCAGCTCGAGGCCGAGGGCGTCGACACGGTCATCGGCACCGTCGTCAACCCCGCGGGGCTCACCCTGGCCAAGACGGTGCCGATCCGGCGGACCAACACGTTCGCGGACCCCGGCCTGGGGGCCAGTCCCTCCTGGCATGCGTTCGCGATCGACCAGAGCGGCATCGCCTTCACCCGTGACGTCGGGGTGGTGGGCGATCAGCGCCTGCGCATCGACCTGTCGGCACTGCGCATGGTCGGCGACGGTCTGGCGTGGGCGCCCGCCGCCTTCTTCGAGCAGGACGGCACGCCGGTACCGGCGTGCGCGCGGGGGACGCTGAGCAGGGTCCAGGATGCGCTCACCGAGGCGGGCATCGAGGCCTTGATCGGCCACGAGATGGAATTCCTGCTGGTCGCTCCCGACGGCAGCCGGCTGCCGTCGACGCTGTGGGCGCAATACGGCCTCGCCGGCGTGCTCGAGCACGAAACGTTCCTGCGCGACGTCATCGGGTCCGCCACGGCGGCCGGCATCTCGATCGAGCAGTTCCACCCCGAGTACGGGGCCAACCAGTTCGAGCTCTCCCTGGCACCGCAGCCCCCGCTGGCCGCCGCGGACCAGCTGGTGTTGATCCGGCTGATCGTCGGCCGCGCGGCGCGCCGCCACGGGCTGCGGGTCAGCCTGTCACCGGCGCCTTTTGCCGGCAGCGTCGGATCCGGCGCCCACCAACACTTTTCGCTTGTCACACCGGAGGGGCCGCTGTTCTCCGACGGCGCGGGTCCCGGGGGCATGACGCCGGCGGGGGAGAGCGCGGTCGCGGGCGTGTTGCGTGGCCTGCCGGCGGCGCAGGCCATCCTGTGCGGATCGATCGTGTCCGGGCTGCGCATGCAACCCGGTAACTGGTCGGGCGCCTACGTGTGCTGGGGCACCGAGAACCGCGAAGCCGCAGTGCGATTCGTCGAGGGCGGGCCCGGCAACCCCCGCGGGGGCAACGTCGAGGTCAAGGTCATCGATCCGTCGGCCAACCCGTATCTGGCCTCGGCGGCGATCCTGGGGCTGGCGCTGGACGGGATCAAACGCGGGGCGACGCTGCCGCCGGAGACCACCGTCGACCCGGCCCTGCTCACCGACGCCGAACGCGATCGGGCCGGAACGGTGCTCCTGCCCGACAGTCAGGCCGCCGCGATCGCGGCCCTGGACGAGTCACAGCTCATGCGGGGCGTGCTGGGCGATCCCGCGGTCGACATGGTGGTCGCCGTCCGGCGCCTGGAGCAGGAACGCTACGGCAACCTCGGCGCCGAGCAACTGGCCGACAAGTTCCGGATGGCCTGGAGCGTCTGAGCGCCCGTGACGGACCTGGCACACCACATCGGCGAAGTGGCGCTGATAGACCAGCACGCCCACGGCTGTTGGCTGACGGCGGGGGACCGGCTGCGGTTCGAGAACGCGCTCAACGAGGCCAACACCGAACCCATCGCGCACTCCGGGTTCGACTCACAGCTCGGCTTCGCCGTGCGCGCGCATTGCGCCCCGGTCCTCGGACTCGCCAAACACGTTGAGCCCGAGCAGTACTGGGCAGGGCGCAGCCGGCTCGGCGAGGCCGAACTGGCCGGGCTCTTCCTGCCGGCCGCGGGCGTCACCGACTGGCTGGTGGACACCGGCACCGGCGGGGTGGCCGGCGTGGCCGAGGTGGCGGCGCTGTCCGGCAACCGCGCACACGAGGTGGTTCGGCTCGAGGAGGTGGCCGAGCAGGCCGCCCGGGCACCCGGCGACTACGCGACGGCGTTCGAGGACATCCTGCACCGGCGCGCCGCCGCCGCCGTCGCCACCAAGTCCATCCTCGCCTACCGCGGCGGATTCGACGGCGATCTCAGCGAGCCGTCGGCCTCGCAGGTCGCCGACGCCGCCGCCCGGTGGCGCGACGGCGGGGGCGTCCGCCTGGAGGATCGGGTGTTGCTGCGTTTCGGGCTGCACCGGGCGCTGCGCCTGGGCAAGCCGCTGCAGTTGCACGTCGGGTTCGGTGACCGCGACTGCGATCTGCTCACGGCCAACCCGCTGCTGCTGCGCGACTTCCTGCGACAGGCCGGCGACATCCCCGTCGTCCTGCTGCACTGCTACCCGTACGAACGGGAGGCCGGCTACCTGGCGCAGGCCTTCAACAACGTCTACGTCGACGGTGGGCTGACCGTGAACCACCTGGGGGCACGGGCGCCCGGGTTCATCGCCCGGCTGCTGGAGCTGGCGCCCTTCGGCAAGATCCTGTACTCCTCGGACGGCTTCGGCCCCGCGGAATTGCACTTTCCTGGGTGCGGCCTTGTGGCGCAACGGTATTCACCGCGTGCTTCGCGACTTCGTCGCCGCGGGCGACTGGGCCGAGAGCGACGCCATCCGGGTGGTCGACCTGATCGCCCGCGGCAACGCCGCCCGCATCTATCGCGTTTGATACCCCGGGTTTGGCCGCGAGGTTCCCGGCGCCGGTGACTCGGGAGCGTTCATGGGTTCGGCAACGGTTGCCCACCGAATTGCGCGGAGTAGGCGTTCAACGCGTTGATGTACGCGGTCTCCTGCGGTTTGGCCTTCGCGACGAGACGGGGCACGTCGGTGGGCGTTTTCCCCTCGAGGCTCGTCGCGGCGGCGCTGATGCCCTCGAGGCTGCCGGCGAAGGTGTTGGCGGTCTGCTGCAGCGTCGCCAATGTGGCGGGGTCGTAGCAGCCGAACGGGCTCTGTGTGCCGTACATCATCGGAGCCGTCGAAATCTGGTTGTAGAGTTGCCCGGCCGCCTGTCCGAGCTGCTCCGTGTCGCCGGAGGAGGTTGCGGTGTTGAACGCTTTCAGTCCCTGCGCGAGCGGTTTGGCAAAGTAGGTGTCGTATAGCCCTTGGTAAGCGTCCGGCGCCGCGGGGTTCGGATCGTCCTGGCCGGTGCATTGAGCTCGGCCCAGCCGGTCGCCGCCGACGTGCCGATGGCGGTCAAGACGCCCAAGGCGGCGACGACCGCCGCTGCGACTTTCCGCATGCGGTATGTCTACCCGACTTCGCGGCCGGCCACGGCCGTTTCGTCATAGTCCCGTGCCGTCAGACCAAGCCCGTGCCGCCAGCCTCTGTTCCAGAGGCGCGTGCGTTTACAGTGGGTGCATAAAGTCTGGAGGACAGTAGATTTCGGTTTGGGAACGCTTTGCCGGGCGACAAATTTCCAAAATGCGTCCTGCTTACAGTTGACCCTACTACCGGGCCTCCTGACAGCTACCCGGACCGGACTCTCACCGGCAGGCGACGACGAGCTTTCGATCAGGTCATGACCTGGGCAATCACCTCCTGATCACTTGGCGCACCGGCTGCAGTACTACGTGGCGTCTGGCCGCAACCCATGTTTTGAGTTTGCTGGAGTTTGCTGCCGCTGAGATGAAAATGGCAATCATTCGGCGCAAGTATAATAAAGGCATCAGGGTGAGACTGCACAGTTGGTTGACGCGTATGTCTGCAATCTATTAGTATGCAATATTCCGATTAACATCGCTGGCGGATCGATATTGGCCGCCGGGAGGCAGCAATGTTGACTCTGATCGCAGCTCCGGACATGTTTGCCACGGCGGCGGCTGATGCGGAACGGAGCGGCTCAGCGATCGGCGCAGCAAACTCGACGACAGCTGCCAATGCCGCCGAAGTGCTGGTCGCCGCTCGTGATGAGCTGTCGGCAGCGACCTCGTTGCCGTTCTCCAACTACACGCAGCAGTCCCAGGCATTGAGCGCCCGGGCGGCGTCGTTCCATGTGCAGTGTGTGCAGGCCCCGAAGGGGGAGGGACGGAGCCCTGCGGAATCGGGCGATCCTCGGCTCCCAGGTGGTGGGGAGTGTGAGTGATTTCGGTTCTGGGTCGCCTTGCCAGGTCACGACCGTGATGCGGCGGTGTAGCAGCTACGCACTGTTCGTTGGAGGTCAACGATGACATCTGTGACGGCGGCGCCGGCCGTGTTGGCTGCGGTGGCGGCGGAGTTGTCGGGTTTGGGTTCGTCGATCAACGCGGCTCACGCGGTGGCGACGGCCTCGACGACGTCGGTGGCTGCTGCGGCGGCTGATGAGGTGTCGACAGCGATCTCGTCGCTGTTCTCCAACTACGCGGAGCAGTTCGAGGCGTTGAGCGCCCGGGCGGCGTCGCTTCATGCGCAGTTCGTGCAGGCCCTGAATGGGGCGGGGGGCGCGTATGCGGCCGCCGAGTTCGCCAACGCCTCGCCCTTGGCGGCGGCGCAGCAAACGTCGGCCGCGCAGCAGGCGGCCGCAATTGTCCGTGCGCCCGCCCAGGCTGTGCAGGCGGCGTCGCAGCAAGCGCTGAATGCGGTCAATGCGCCCGTCGAGGCTGCGTTCCAGCGACCGGTGATCGGCAACGGCGCCGACGGGACCCAGGCCAACCCGAACGGCGGGAACGGCGGGTTTTTGCTCGGTAATGGTGGCAACGGTTGGAACTCGAATACTCCCGGCGTGGCCGGCGGTAACGGGGGTAATTCCGGGTTGATCGGAGTTGGTGGAAGTGGCGGAAACGGCGGGCCCGGCGCGAATGGCGGGAACGGCGGGAACACTTCCCTGTTGGGTAACGGTGGTCTGGCCGGGATCGGTGGAGCCGGTCAGGCTGGGGTGAGCGGCGGGAACGGCGGGAACGGTGGAAACGGCGGGGCCGGCGGTTTCTTGATCGGCAACGGCGCAGACGGCGGGGCTGGCGGGGCCGCCGCGAGCTCGGGCGGTAACGGCGGTAACGGCGGTGCCGGCGGCGGCGCGGGCTATATCAACCTCGGCGGCCCAACCGACTTCAAGGCACATCCCGGGAACGGTGGAGTCGGCGGCGGTAGCACGGCTGGCACGGGCGGGACGGCGGTACCGGCGGGGCCGGCGTCTTCCTCGCCGGCAACGGTGGCAACGGCGGCAACGGCGTCAGCGGTGGTAACGGCGGCACCGGCGGCGCCGTGTTCAACGACAATCTGGGAGGCCTCTTCGCCATAACCGGCGGTACCGGCGGGAACGGCGGGAGCGGCACCACCGGCGCGGGTGGGCACGGGGGCAACGGCGGGAACGCGTTCTTGGGTGGCTACAACTTCCTTCATCCCTTTTACGTTGAGGCAGCCACGAGCGATAACAATGTCAACAATCTCTTTGCATCACTTCTGACGAGCTACCTGAATGGGGGCACCGTCACCGGCGGATCCGGCGGACTCGGCGGAATCGGATTGGGGGGCATCGGCTCCCCGGGTAACGCCGGCCTGTCCGTCAATTTGATGAGCGGTACTGGTAGTCCTACGAATATCGGCACGGCTCTCGGCGCCCAGGGGCCCAGCGGCACTGACCCGATCGTCGGAAACAACCTGACGGACGTGGGAATCAATATCAACGAAGGAAAGCTGGCGCTTGGCCAACCCTTTGCCGAACTGACGGGCGGATGATCGGTAACGGCGCTAACGGCACGGCGGCGCACCCCAATGGCTCTTACGGCGGATGGTTGTTCGGCAACGGCGGAAACGGGATTGACGGTGGCAGCGGGGGTAACGCCGGTTCGATCGGCAACGGGGGCAGTGGCGGTGCCGGTGCGGCCGGCCAGGCGGGCGGAACGGCGGGGATGCGTTGCTTATCGGCTTGGTGGGGCCGGCGGAGCGGGCGGGCAGTGGGCTTCTCGGCGGCGGTAACGGCGGTAACGGGGGGAACGGCGGGTTCCTATGGGGTAACGGTGGGGCCGGCGGTATCGGTGGCGACGCCACCGGTCTTCTGGGTAACGGCGGGAACGGCGGGAACGGTGGCAGTGTCGGCTTTCTCGGAACACCGGGCGACGGCGGCGCCGGCGGGAATAGCGCGACTTCATCGGCGGCATCGGCGGGAACGGCGGAAATGGCGACTTCATCGGCGGTAACGGTGGGAACGGTGGGAACGGTCTCTTAGGCGGCCGGACATGGCGGCAACGGCGGAGGCGTCTTGCCGACAGCTTCCAGGCCTCCATCACCGGCGGGACGGCGGCATGGCGGTAACGGCGAAGGCTCTGCGTCCACCGGCGGGAACGCCGTCAATGGCGGGGACGCGATTTGGCGAATTACCCGTTCTTTACAGCGGGTAATGCCTCCGGCGGCCGGCGGGGCCGGTGGTTCGGCGGTCTGAACGGTTGCATTGGCGCGCCGGCGGCAGCTGCGGCGCTGCCTTCGATTCGCCGGGAACAGCCACCGGCGGTGAATGGCGGCCTGGGCACCTCGGCCGGCGGGTTGCTGATTGCCTACGGTGACGGCGGAGGTGGGGGCGCCGGCGGTGACGCTTACGCCATCGCAGGCGCGACAGCCGTGGCGGCGATTCGCCTCATGAGAATAGATTTACCCGCGTCAGACCAGCCCGGTCGCATCGAAGATCCAGCTGGTGTCCGCGGTGGCCAGGTTCTCGAAGTGGTTGGGCGGCGCGAAGGCCACGAGACTGTTCATGTCCCAATAGTCTTTCCAGACAGTCACTTTCCCCCCGACCACCTTGTGCACCGTCACAAACCTGAGCACCCCCTGCTCGCCGGTCGGGAACGTCCAGGTCTCCGAGTGCTCATAGATGGCGTCGGGGCCGTTGGACACCAGCAGCCCGTCGTGGTTCTCGTAGGCCGCCAGCGGCTCGAGCCCCATCTTGAGCCGCTTCACGATGTTCTCGGGACCACGGGCCGACAGCGCGGGGACGGGCATGTCGGCATAGAGGCAGTCGTCGGCCAGGAAGGTCTTGACCGCGTCCCAGTCCCGCCGGGAAAGCGCCCGCCAGAGCCCGAGGACCACATCGTCGACCGCGACCTCGGCAACCGAGCTAGAAACCTCTGTCATAGCGGCCAATAAACTAGGTCGCCGGACAGGTGTCAACCACAACCTTCGGTGGATACTGACCACAATGACCGGGCTGCACCGCTACCTCGCCGAGGAAATCGCGACCGACCACGTCGACGGCCTGCTCAGCCGCCGCGAGGCCATCCGCCGGCTGGGGCTGCTCGGATTGGGCGCGGCGGCCGCGACCGAGCTGATCTCGGCCTGCGCCAAGCCGCCGGAGCCCGCCGACGCTTTCACGCCCACCGCTCTTCCCGAAAGCCCGGCCGGCTCGGCACCGCCACCACCGGGCAGCGCGCTGCCGACGACGCCGATCACCTGGGCGGGGCCGGAGGGCCGGCTGCAAGGGGCGTATGCCCAGGCCGCGGCTTCCAGGGGATGCGTCCTGGTCATCCACGAGAACAAGGGGCTCACCGATTGGGAGCGGTCCGTGGCCGGCCGGCTGGCCGGGGCCGGCTATTCGGCGCTGGCGATCGACCTGTTGTCCGAGGAGGGCGGCACCGGGACGTTTCACGATCCGGCGGCGGCGACGGCCGCGCTGGCCGCGATCCCGCCGGAGCGGTTCACCCACGATCTGAACTCCGCCGTCGCCGAGATGCGGCTTCGCGGCCCGGGGCAGCGGGCGGGCGTGCTCGGCTTCTGCTTCGGCGGGGGATTGGTGTGGCGGCTGCTCACCTCGGGGGCGCTGGGCGTCTCGGCCGCGGTGCCGTTCTACGGCCCCCTGCCGCCCAGCCCGGACTTCGTCGGGTCCACGCGATCCCGCCGCCGTGCTGGCCATCTACGGGGCCCTGGACTCCCGGGTCACGGGCTCGCGGCCCGCCGCCAAAGCGGCGCTGGACCACGCCGGACTAATCAACGAGCTGGTCGTGGAACCCGGCGCCGACCACGCCTTCTTCAACGACACCGGGGCGCGATACAACGCCGCCGCGGCGGACGACGCATGGCGGCGGGTGCTGGAGTGGTTCGGCCGCTACCTGGCGGGGCCGTGAGCGGCGCGCGGCGCAAGGCCGTGTCGGGAGGCTAGCCGTCGACCCCGGCCATCGACCGGGCCGTCCCCAGGGCCACGGGCAGCGAGGACCACCCGCGCAGGACCCGGGTGTCGCGCCTGCTGCCGGCACCGGCCGCCCGCACGTCGGGGAAACAGTCGAAGAACGTTCGCAGCCCGACCTCGCCCTCGGTGCGCGCCAGCGCCGCCCCGAGACAGAAGTGGCGGCCTCCGGAGAAGGCGAGGTGCTTTCCCGCGTTGGGCCTTTCGACGTCGAATCGGTGCGGGCCGGGGAACACCGACGGGTCCCTGTTGGCGGCCGCCAGATAGATCACCACCAGCTCGCCGGCCTTGACCTGCATGCCCGCCACCTCGGCGTCCTTGCGCGCCATTCGCGCGGTCAGCTGGACCGGCGAATCCAGCCGCAGGATCTCTTCGACGGCGTTGGGCCACAATTCGGGACGCTCGCGCAGCTTCTCCAGCTGATCGGGCGCATCCAGCAGCATGCGAATCCCGTTGCCCAACAAGTTGACCGTGGTCTCGAACCCGGCCGCCAACACCAGCCCGGCGATCGCCTCTAGTTCCCTTTGGTCGAGACGCGTTTCGGTGGAACCGCTTTCGGCTATCTGGATCAGCTGGCTCATCAGGTTGTCCCCGGGGACGCGACGCAGTTGCCGCAGGTGGTCGGCCAGCCACGCGTTGAATCCGGCGACGCCCCGCTGCACGCTGCGGTACTGCCGCCACGGCAATCCGATGTCCAGGCTCGGCGCGCCCAGTTCCCCGAACTCCAGTACCCGTCGGCGGTCTTGCTCCGGCACGCCCAAGATGTCGCTGATGATCGCGACGGGCAGCAGCGAGCAGTACCGGCCGACGATGTCGACGACCTCGCCGGCGCCGGACTCCTCGGCCAGCTCGTCCAAGAGCTTCGCCGCGGTCTGCGCGACGCCGTCGCGCAGCGCGGCGACCGCTCGCGAGGTGAACACCGCCGACACGGTCTTGCGGTAGCGGGTGTGGTCGGGCGGCTCGACGGCCAGCAGCGACGGCGCACGCAGCGGATGCAGCAGATCGTCGCGCGTGCGGTTCTCCAGCCAGCGCAGGGGAGCGGGCAGGTTGGAGCCCATGTTGATGGCGCGGAAGTCGTCGGACCGCAGCAGTTCGTGGGCGAGCGCGTGATCGGTGGTCAGATAGTTGGCCCGGCCCTTGACCAGGCGACCCATGCCCCGCAGCTCCTCGTAGAACGGGACGGGGTCAGCGGTCACCGTGCGGTCGGCGATCAGCCTGGCCTGCGGGTCCCCTTGCCGCATCCCGATCTTCGCGACCCCGCGGATGAACCCGTGCATCGCGAGCCAGTGCACTCTTTCCTTCATCGACCCCTCCCATCGATGAGCCGGCGTCACGTCAAGCGTAGGCCGCCGGGGTCAGCACTCGGCCGAGATCTTGAAGTCGGTGGTCACGACTTTGTTGGGATTGCTGCTGTTGATGCCGTACGCACTGCCGGAAATGGTGTACGCGTCGTTGGTGACGTCGGCCTTCGCGCTGCCCACCCCGCCTTCCCAGAAGCTGCCGGTGAATCCGTCGATGTTGCGGATCTTCACCCATTGGGGAATGGCCCGGTAACCGCTGAGCAGCACGACCGCCTCGACCTGGCCGTCGTGGTCGCGCAGCTCAAGTGTCCGGTACTGCTGGTCCTGGCGGCACGCGGCGGGACGGGTCGTGTGGGAGGCGCCGTCGAGGGTGAAATGGGCGGCCTTTGTGGGGATCGTCTGGGCCTGCGCGCAGCCCGCGATGCCGGCGGCCCCGACGACCGCGGCGACAGCCAGTGGGAGCCTGGCGGCGGCCAGTGCGAAGTTTGAGTGCACCCGTCCTCCTTTACTGCCGCTTGGGCATCAGCGCGGGCAGCGATTTGACGATGCGGCCGCGCACGAATTCCGGGCTGAGGCCCTTGAACAGGTCGATCAAGCGGATGCTCTTGGGCACATACCAGTGCAGCCGCGTCGGGTGATGGTAGGCCTGCCACGCCGCCTCGGCGACGGACGTCGCGGGCATGAGGCGGAACGGGCCCTTCTTGGGCGCGGTGGCGCGCAGCTGTTCGGCGGTCATCGGCGCCGCGCCGTCCTCGGAGTGATTGGCCGTGGAGGTCAGGATCGCGGTGTCGATCAGGCCCGGCAACACGTCGGCCACCCGCACGCCGTGCCGGTGCCACTCGACGCTGAGCGCCTCCGTCAACCCCTTGACCGCGTGCTTGGTCGACGAATACACCGCGATGCGCGGCATGCCGTACGTGCCCGACGACGACGATGTGGAGAACATCATGCTGCCGGGCGTCTTCTTGAGGTAGGGCAGCGCGCCGTAGGCGCCGGTCAGCACCGCCTTGAAGTTCACGTCCACCACCCGCATGGCGGCGTCGTAGGGCACGTCCTCGAACCACCCGGATTCGCCGATGCCGGCGTTGTTCCACATCATGTCCAGGCCGCCGCCGGGGTTGCCCGCGCAGAAGTCGGCGAGGGCGCCGTCGAGGGCCGCCTTGTCGGTGACGTCGACGGCGCGGGTCCAGACGCGATCGTCACCCAGTTCCTGTCGCAACGTCGTCAGGCCGTCCTCGTTGCGGTCGACCACCCCCACCCGCCAGCCGTTGGCGTGGAAGAGTTTGGCCCCCTCCCGGCCCATGCCGCTGCCCGCGCCGGTGATGAAGACGGCCTTCACGCCGGTCGATCCGCCTCGACCACATCCTTGATGCGGTTCAGCGTCTTGGTCATGTCGCGGATGTTGCGGCGCTTGCGCAGGAAGCCGCCCAGCAACCAGTACAGCCCGAGCCATGGCGCCGGGTTGAGACGGAAGGACTCGGTCACGTCGGTGCCGCCGCCGCTGGGCGCCAACCGGTAGTGCCAGTTGTTCACCACCCGGTCGCCGAGGAGGACCGCAAACCCGAACTCGCGGCCGGGTTCGCACGCGGTCACCTGACACGTCGTCCAGTACACCGGCCCGAGCTCATTGCGCCGCACGTGTCCCCGAAACTTGGCCCCGAGCGCGGGGCCCGTGGCATCGCCCAGCCATTCCGCCTCGAAAACTTCCGGGGAGAACTTTCCGATGTTGCGAACGTCAGCGATGAGTTCCCAGACCTTGCTCGCGGGTGCCGCCATGTGGACCGTCGCCGAACCTTCCATGGCCTGATCCAAGCACATGCCGGCACGCGCGTCATAGGGCTCGCGGGCCGGGCGTCAGTGCGGAACGGCCGCCTGGATCAGCCCGTTGATGATCTGCTTGATGCCCTGTGCGGGGTGCGAGTACCACGCGATCGGCAGGCCGGACTGGGAGCCGCACTTCGGCCATGCCTCCACGCCCTCTTGGGCGAAAACCCGGTTGGCAACGGCGATTTGCTGGTCCCTGGTTGCGGTCGCGGGATTGCCTACGCCGCCGTATTCGGCCCACGTGGCCGGCTTGAACTGCAGGCCGCCGTATTCGCCGTTTCCGGTGTTGGCTGCCCAGTTGCCGCCGGACTCGCATTGTGCGATCGCGTCCCAGTTCGGCGTGGGCGCGGCGTTCGCCACGACGGTGGAGGAAGTCAGCGATGCTGCAACGAACCCGCCGACCACTGCGGACTTGACGAGAGACTTGCAGAGCTTGTTCATGTCAACCATTTCGGGGCGCGTGTTCAAAGTGTTACCAATCTGGAAATTGCGCGAGATTGGTCGTCCATCTGCCGAAATGGCTCATTTAAAGGCCAAAACAAACCTTTAAAAAACGATGAGAAAGAATTAAATCAACCCTGGCAATAGGACCGCGTCGCCGTCAGCAGAGCCTGCCGGTAGAGCTCGTCGAGCCGCCGGTCTGCCGCGACGTCGCCGCGGGCGGCGGCCAACTGCGCTGCGCACGCCGGCGAATGCAACATGTCCCAGTTCAGGGCGATCTGGGCCAACATCGTCTGGTTGAGGCGGTCGATCGTCGACCGCGACACCGAAAGGTCCGGCGGCGCGGCCGGTACGTCGGCGGCATCGAGCTTCCAGTCGGAAAAGCGCCGGTATTCGATCGCCTCGGTCGCGCTGATCTGGTCACCGAAAACCGCGGAAACGTACCGGGGGTCGATGTGTGCCGCCACGGCGCCGGCGCTCAGGTTGTCCAGCATTTCCCGCACGCGGCCCGGATCCTCGATGGCGCCATGCGTGTACCACTTCGCGGCGGCCACCGGTTCGGCGACCTGTAACCGCTGTGCGGCGGCGTCGACCAACTCGGTCAGCGGGCCGCTGTCGGCACGCGCGGGGGGCGCGAGCAGGGTGATCAGCAGCGAGGCCAGGGCGGCACAGCGTCGCGGGCGGCGGCGCGGCCCGCCGGTAGCCTGGCGGGCAGGGTCCCGATGGCTGACGTACGAACCGCCCCGCAGCGCCACCGCACTCCGAGGGGAGGCGGCGGACTCGGCACGTCGCTGCGCTCGACACCCGGTCGCCTGCTGATCGGCGCCGCGCTGGCGGTTCCGCTGGTGTTGGGCGGCGCGTTCGTGGCGGTGGACCGCCTTCATTCGACACCCTCCGAGGTTCTCGACCACCCGGCCCATCCCGTCACCGACGAACAGAGCAAGGGCCAGGTCGTCGGACCGGCACGGCAGATCGTCTCGGCCGCAGGTCTGCGGACCGCGTCGGCGGGTTATCTGCTGATGTCCTGCAAAAACCAGGACGATCCGCCGTATCAAGGCGCCATCTACCTGACCTTTACGTTGCCCGCCGAACAACGGGCCGATACCTACTTCGAGACCATCGAGTCGACGCTACGCACGCACGGGTGGGCCGAGGGACCGCCCCCCAACAATCACCCGCTCGCGAAGATCTTCTCGCAGAACGCCGTCACGGTGACCGTTTATCGCGACGACGGTTATTCGAGTGACGAACCCGGCGTCGGGGTGCTCCGCGTCTACGGTCAGTGCCGGAACGTCAACGATCACCGCCGCGACGCGACCGGCTGGGTGGACATCACCGACGAGGTCGCCGCACCGCGCTGACCGCCAAGTGAATGCCCCGCGACGCACTACTGCGCCCGACGAGCGGGCGCAGTAGTCGACGTCTCGGAGGATGTCGCCGCTTATCCGCCGCCCCCGGGGGTGGCGCCCAGGGAGCCCTGCAGGTCCGGCTTCATGGCGTTGAGCTGCGCTCCCCAGTACTCCCAGCTGTGGGTGCCGTTGGCGTTGAAGTTGAACACGGCGTTGTGGCCGCCGGCCGCGTTGTAGGCGTCCTGGAACTTCAGGTTGCTGCTGCGCACGAAGTTCTCCAGGAACTCGGCCGGCATGTTGGCGCCACCCAGCTCCGACGGCGTGCCGTTGCCGCAGTAGACCCAGAGGCGGGTGTTGTGCGCGACCAGCTGCGGGATCTGCACCATGGGGTCGTTGCGCTGCCAGGCGGGGTCGCTCGACGGGCCCCACATGGCGTCGGCCTTGTAGCCGCCCGCGTCACCCATGGCCAGGCCGATCAGGGACGGTCCCATGCCCGAGGAGGGGTCCATCAGGGCCGACAGGGAACCGGCGTAGATGAACTGCGCCGGGTGGTAGACGGACAGGATCATCGCCGACGAGCCGGACATCGAGATGCCGACCGCGGCGCTCCCGGTGGGCTTGACGCTCCTGTTGGCGGACAGCCATTGCGGCAGCTCGCTGGTGATGAAGGTTTCCCACTTGTACGTCGAGCAGCCCGCCTTGCCGCACGCGGGCTGGTACCAGTCGGCGTAGAAGCTGGACTGGCCGCCGACCGGCATGATGATCGACAGGCCCGACTTGTAGTACCACTCGAACGCCGGCGTGTTGATGTCCCAGCCGTTGTAGTCGTCCTGGGCCCGCAAGCCATCGAGCAGGTACACGGCCGGGGAGCCGTTGCCGCCGCTCTGGAACTGGACCTTGATGTTGTGGCCCATCGCGCCCGAGGGCACCTGCAGGTACTCGACCGGAAGGCCCGGGCGCGAAAACGCCGCCGCGGTCGGCGCCCCGCCGGCAAGACCGATCAGGCCCGGCAGCGTGACAGCCGCCGCCACACCGACCAAAAGCCGGCGCCCCCAGGCCCGTACCTTCTCGCTCACGTCTGTCATGCCTGCCCCTTGTCGTATGTGATCCTGCTCTCAGGCTGGAAATTTACCGTGCCCATCGGGCAAATGTCGATCTGGACACGAAGTCGTGTCTTTTTCATATCGCTTTTCACGGCCGATTTTCGCACGCCGTATAAGTGGCCCGCACGGCCGCCGGCACCCGTCGGCGGGGCTCGGCAAGGGCGCCGCTGCCTCGGCCTTTCGGTGCGACCCGCCTCCGGAGGCGGGTCGCGTCGGAGCCGCTCCGGACGCGAGCGTCCGCGCCGATCCCGCGGCCCGACCGCTTCCGGGGCGCGCGCAAAGGTCTCCCACGGTTTACCGCGCGTCGATTTCGGCGGCGCCCGGCATCGCGGCCTGTGGGTTTGGTGGGTATCCGGGATCGGTGCGGTCTTGCCCCCGCCGACCGCGTAGGCTCTCACGAGCAAGCCGATGGAGACACGAATCCCGGGTCCGCTCCGGCTCCCACGAGACACCGCCCCTGCGGCCCGCGGTGCGTGATCGTGCGGCTGAGGGCGTCGGTGGGCCGGGACCGATTGAGGTGCGGAATTTGGACACGGTACTAGGGCTGTCGGTGACGCCGACCGCCGTCGGGTGGGTGCTCGCCGAAGGGCACGGAGCAGACGGCACCATCCTGGATCATCGGGAGCTGGCGTTGCGGGCCGGGCGCGGTGTGCGCGCCGTCAGTACCGCAGAGCAGGTGGCAGCGGAAGTGCTGCGGGTCGACGCGCAAGCGGCGCAGAGCGATCACCACCTGCGCGTCATCGGGGTCACCTGGAACGACGAGGCGTCCGCGCACGCGGCGCTGGTGCTCGAGGCGCTGACGGACGCGGGTTTCGACAACGTCGTTCCCGTTCGGTTGCTCGATGCGGTCGAAACCCTGGCGCGCGCCATCGCACCGGTCATCGGTTACGAGCAGACGGCCGTGTGCATCCTCGAGCACGACTGGGCGACCGTGGTGATGGTTGACGGCCGCGAAGGCGAGACACAAACGGCGGTCAAGCGTGTGCGCGGCGGGCTCGACGGGCTGACGCACTGGTTGACCGGAATGTTCGAACGTGATGGATGGCGTCCGGGCGGCGTGGTCGTCGTCGGCGCGGGCAGCAACCTCAACGGGTTTTCCTGGCAGCTCGAGAAGGCTTTGCCGGTACCGGTTTTCGCTCAGACGATGGCTCAGGTCACGATCGCCCGGGGCGCGGCGCTGGCGGCGGCTCGCAGCACCGAGTTCACCGACGAGCAACTGGTGCCCCGGCGCGGCGAGCCCACCCCTCCGGCCGCGCGATCCCGCAGGCGCTCGTACGCCGGCGCGGTGACGGCACTGGCCGCCGGTGCGGTCACGTTCGTCAGCTCATTGTCGCTGGCGGTGGGGATGCACCTTGCCCACCAGAGCGAGCGGACGATGCCCAGGGTGCACGCGCCGACCCCGCAGCTCGCCGAGGCCGTCGCGCCGGCGGCCGTGGCGCCGCCGACGGGGCCCGAGTCCGGGCCGCCGGCGCCGAACCCCGCCGCGAACTCCAAGGCGCCCGAGGGCGAATCGGTCGGGCAGCAGGACAACGCCCCCGCGGAGCAGCAACCGGATCCCGGTGGACGGCAGCCGTACCTGACGAGGGTGCTGGAGCACATCCCCGGCGACGCGGGCGATGCCGCCGGTGGCGCGGAGCCGCAGGCGCCGACGCAGCCTTGATCCGCCGTCCTCGCTCTGCGGTCAAAACGGCGGCCGGCCCTTCAGTCGTCCTTCCGGCGCCGGGGGGCGTACACCGCGGTAAAGGACACCGCCACGTCGTCGGTGACCTGCATTGAGCCCATCAGAAGCGAATAGGGCTTGACGCCGTAATCCGACTGCCGGACGCTCGATTCGGCCGACATTCGCCACGAGTCGCCGAGATCTTCTGTGCGCAAGTCGATTACGTGGTCTTGTGACTTCCCCTTGATGTGCAGCTTGCCGCTGAGGCGATAGCCGTCGTCGGTCTTGGTGATCGTGTCCGCGGCGAAGCGGATCTCGGGGTGGCGGCTTGAGTCCAGTGACTTCATGGCGTTCGACTTCACGAGTACCTTTTCCGGCCCGGACAATCCCTTGACGCCGCCCTCACCGCGGAGCACGTCGAACGAGTCGACGTCGACGGTCAGTTCCGCGCCGATGGGACGGGCGCCCGACCAGTTCACCGTGGCCCGCCAGCGGGTCATCGCGATGGTGAGCCGGTGCCCCATTCGCGCTGCCCGGCCCGTGACGCCCGTGCGAAGCAACAGCTCTCCGTCGGATGCATCGAGGGTCCAGATATCGGCCATAGACAGACTGTAATCACGGCCCGCCATCGGCCGGCCGATCACATCGTCAAGACGGTGCGATAGTGCGCGCGGCCTTCCTCCAACGCCGCGTATCCCTCGGCCGCCCGGGACAACGGTAGCTCCTCGACCCACGCACGCACGCCGGACAGGACCGCGAAATGCATGGTGTCTTCGATCTCTTTCGCCGTGCCGGACGGATGGCCGACGACGCTGAGCCCGGGGCTGATCAGCTGGAGGGGGCTGATCGGCAGCGGCTCGGCGGTCACGCCGATGGTGATCAGCTCGCCCCGGGGCAGCAGCCCGCCGACGGTGTCCGCCATGGCCCGGGAGTTGCCGGCGGTGCCGAGCACGACAGCCGCCCCGCCCAGCGCCTGCAGCGCTTCGGCGACGTCCCCTTTGGTGGAGTCGATGTAGTGGTGGGCGCCCAGTTTTCGGGCGTCCTCGGCCTTGCCGGTGCCCCGCGCGATAGCGATGGTCTCGAAGCCCATCGCGCGGGCGAACTGCACCCCGAGGTGGCCGAGCCCGCCGACGCCGAGGATGGCCACCCGGTCGCCCGGCAAAGCGTTCGTGTGGCGCAGCGCGTTGTACGTCGTCACGCCGGCGCAGCCCAGGGGGGCGGCCTCCACGTCGGACAGCCCCGACGGGATCCGGGCCAGCGCGTTCGACGGCACCGTCACCGATTCCGCATACCCGCCCGGGTAGTGCCAGCTGGGCACCTTCCCGTTGGCGCAGTGGATGAAAAGGCCTCGCCGGCAAGGGTCGCAGTGGTAGCAGCAGCCGCCGAACCACCCGACGGCGACCCGATCGCCGACGGCGAAGTCGTCGACGCCGTCGCCCAGCTCGGCGATGGTTCCGGCGATTTCATGCCCCGGGGTCAGCGGCCACGACATGTTCGGGAAGCCGCCGTGGACGAATTCGCGGTCGGTTCCGCAGATGCCGCACGCCGTGACGGCGATCCGGACCTCGCCGCGGGCCGGGGACACGGTGTCGACGTCGGCGAGCTCCAGCGGACCGCGCTCCGACTGTATCCGGACCGCTCGGTGGGTCGGCATACTAACCGTGACTCAGTGCGCTGCAGGACATTTCGCGGCCCCCTCGGCGTGGTAGTCGACCTGCCAGTGCTTGATCCCGTTGAGCCAGCCGGACCGCAGTCGCTCCGGCTTGCCCACCGACTCCAGGTTGGGCATGACGTCGGCGATCGCGCCGAACATGAGGTCGATCGTCATCCGCGCGAGGTTGGCCCCGATGCAGTAGTGGGCACCGGTGCCGCCGAATCCCACATGCGGGTTGGGGTCGCGCAAAATGTTGAAGGAGAACGGGTCGTCGAACACCTCTTCGTCGAAATTGGCCGAGCGGTACACCATCACCACCCGCTGACCCTTCTTGATCTGCACCCCCGACAGTTCGTAGTCCTGAAGCGCGGTGCGCTGGAACGACGTGACCGGGGTGGCCCACCGGACGATCTCGTCGGCGGTCGTCACGGGCCGCTCCCGCTTGTACAGCTCCCACTGGTCCGGGAAATCGGTGAAAGCCATCATGCCTTGCGTGATCGAGTTACGGGTGGTCTCGTTGCCGGCCACGGCCAGCAGAATGACGAAGAACCCGAACTCGTCGTCGGACAGCTTGTGGCCGTCGACGTCGGCCTGAACCAGCTTGGTGACCAGATCCTCGCCGGGGTTCTGCGTGCGGTCCGCGGCCATCTGCATGCCGTAGGTGATGAGCTCCACTGACGCCGTGATGGCGTCGTTGGTGGCGAACTCGGGATCCTGGTCGCCCACCATCTGGTTGGACCAGTGGAACAGTTTCTTGCGGTCCTCCTGGGGGACACCCATCAGGCCGGCGATGGCCTGCAACGGAAGTTCGCACGAGACCTGTTCGACGAAGTCCCCCGAACCCTCGGCGGCCGCCGTCTCGACGATGCGCCGGGCCCGCTCGCGCAGGTCGTCGCGCAGGCGCTCGACCGCCCTGGGCGTGAAAGCCCGCGAGACGATCTTGCGCAACCGGGTGTGCTGCGGCGCGTCCATGTTGAGCAGGACGAACTTGCCGCGTTCGACCTGCTCGCCCACCGTGCCGTCCTTGTAGCGGGGCAGCGCGGTCTTCTGCAGGCTCGAGAACACGTCACTGCGCAGCGAGATCTCTTTGACGTCCTTGTGTTTCGACACCACCCAGAAGCCGCCGTCGTCGAACCCGCCCACCCCCAGGGGCTGCTCGTTCCACCAGATCGGCGCGGTGCGACGCATCTCCGCCAACTCCTGCACCGGCAGCCGCTCCGCGTAGATGTCCGGGTCGGTGAAATCGAATCCGGGCGGCAGGTCGGGGGCCGGCTTGGCTGATGACTCGGCGGTTGGCATGGCGCTCCTCGATATGAAGTCCTCTAGTCCCTCTTGTGCAAATAAACCATTGCGACACCACGGTTGGGAAGCACTGCGGCAAGATCGTCGGTCCGAACTGCAACGTGTTCAGCACCGCGCGGTCGGCTGCCCGTGGGCCGATGCAAAACGACCTTGTGGCCCGCGATCTACTCGATATGCTTTGGTGCAGGTCACCGGCGCGGGGGCGGTGACACCGAGGCGAAGGGTGCAGCATGGTCCGCGAACTGGTGGCCACCTTTGGGGTCACGGCCGCCGCGATCGGCGTCGCGCCGGTTGCGGCCGCCGACCCGCAGTACGACGGCGACGTGCCGGGCATGAACTATCAGGCGTCGCTGGGGGCGCCGTGCGACAACTACGAGCGCTTCATCTTCGGCCGCGGCCCGAGCGGTCAGGCGGAGGCGTGCCACTTCCCGCCGCCCAATCAGTTCCCGGCGGCCACCACCGGATACTGGGTGATCTCCTACCCGCTGTACGGAGTCCAGCAGGCGGGTGCCAAGTGCCCCGGTCCGCAGTCGGCCGCACAGTCGCAGGCCGGGCTGCCCATGCTCTGCCTGGGAGCGCAAGGATGGCAAGAGGGCTGGTTCACCGGGGCGGGGTTCTTCCCGCCCGCGGGATGACCGGGCGCACGCCCGCGCGTCTAGAGTCGTAGCAAGTCCTGCAACTGAAGGAGACTCCGATGGGTTTCAATCCCAAAGACGCCGTGGACGCCGCCCGGGACATCGCCACCAACGCCGTCGAGAAAGCCTCGGACATCGTCGAGCACGCCAGCGACATCATCCGCGGCGACCTCGCCGGCGGCGCCAGCGGCATCGTCCAGAACTCGATCGACATCGGCACCTACGCCGTGGACCGGGCGAAGGAAGTGTTCACCGGCTCGGACGACGACGACGAAGCCGTCGACGGTCCCTAGACGGTTGCGGCGGCGTTCAATTCGTCGAGCCGGTTGGTCGCCTCGAGATATTCCTGCACCCAGCGTTCGATGACGGCCGCCGTCTTCTCCACCTTGGTGAACTGGCCGACGACCTGGCCGACGGGGTTGAACGCGACGTCGACGCTCTCGTTCGGGTAGCGGTTGGTGGCCCGCACCGCCATGCCGGAAACCATGTACTGCAACGGCATCCCCAGCGGCTTCGGGTTGTCCGGCTGCTCCCACGCCTCCGTCCAGTCGTTGCGCAGCATGCGCGCCGGCTTGCCGGTGAACGACCGGCTGCGGACGGTGTCACGGCTGCCCGCCTTGACGTACGCCGCCTGCTGCACCGGCGTGTTCGAGGATTCCTCGACCATCAGCCACTGCGAGCCGGTCCACGCGCCCTGGGCGCCCAACGCCAGCGCCGCCGCGATCTGCTGGCCGCTGCCGATGCCGCCGGCGGCCAGCACCGGCACGGGCGCGACCTCCTTGACGACCTGCGGCCACAACACAATTGAGCCCACCTCACCGCAGTGCCCACCGGCCTCGCCGCCCTGGGCGATGATGATGTCGACACCCGCATCGGCGTGTTTCCGGGCCTGAGACGGCGAGCCGCACAACGCGGCCACCTTGAGCCCGGCGTCGTGGATGTGCTTGATCATCTCGGCCGGGGGTGTGCCGAGCGCGTTGGCGATCATCCGAACTTTCGGGTGCTTCAACGCCACCTCGACCTGGGGCGTGGCCGTCGCCTCGGTCCAACCGAGCAACTGCAGGCTGTCGCCGTCGCTGTCCTCGATCGGCACCCCGTGATCGGCAAGAATCTTCTTGCCGAAGTCGAGGTGCTCCTGGGGCACCATCTTCCGCAGCGTTTCGGCCAGCTCCTCCGCGGACAGGTGCGAGTCCATCCCCTCGTACTTGTTGGGGATCACGATGTCGACGCCGTAGGGGTGGTCGCCGATGTTCTCGTCGATCCAGTTGAGCTCGATCTCCAGCTGTTCGGGCGTGAAGCCGACGGCGCCGAGCACGCCGAAGCCACCGGCCTTGCTGACGGCCACCACGACATCGCGGCAGTGGGTGAACGCGAAGATCGGGAACTCGATACCAAGGTCGTCGCAGATCGCGGTGTGCATGCCTTCTCCTGGGACGCTCGCCGAATTGGAACGTGTTCTACTTTAGTACGCGGCTGGTTGACGTGGCCAGCCTGTCCTGGCCTACGTGTCTGCACTACGACCCGTCGCCTGGTCATAAGGCGCCGCGAACCACCCACAGGACCAGGAACGCGACCATGCAGCCGAGTGAGACAAGGTGGTCGCGACAAATGGACCGGGCCAGCCGGGTCTGCTCCGCGGCGTCGTCGGTGCGGCGCCCGAGCCGGACGGCCGCCGGAACCGTCCGGGTCAAGGCCAGCGTCGTCGGGGCGCCGGCGAGCGCGGCGGACAGCACCAGCAGCCAGGCGGGGTCGCGGCCCGCAATCGCCCGAAACAACAATGCCGTCAACAAAATCAGCATGACGAGGGCGATCAATCGGCTCATCGGCCGTGACGTGGTGGTGGCGCGCTGGTAATACCCCGCGATCGAAGCGAGCACGGACTCGGGTAATTCCGGGCCCGCCGAACGGTGGCCGACGATCTGCGCGTCGAAGATCAAATCCATCCATAGGACGGCGAACAGGAAGCCGCTACAGGCCGTCAGCAGGGGGAGCACGGTCACCCACCTCCGGTGCACGCAAATTGGCCGCTCGGCGCGGTCGCGGACGGGGTGATTATTGCTCCCGGTCGACGGGCCCGATACCACCTGAATCCCAGCAGCCCCAAAATGCACATTTGTTTCTCGCGACAAATGTGGTGGACTTTCTTGAATACAGCGATATCGAATCGGATCTGCCGGGCCCCTTACGAGAGGTGTCACATGTCATTTCTGATGGCTGTGCCCGAGGAAGTGGGCGCAGCGGCAACAAGTTTGACCGACATCGGCTCGGCACTCAACGACGCCCGCGCCGCCGCGGCGCTGCCGACCGCGGGCGTGGTGGCCGCCGCCGAGGATCAGGTGTCGGCGGCCGTCGCCGCCGTACTTTCCGAGCACGGCGCCGGGTATCAGGCTTTCGGTGCCCAGGTCGCCGCCTTTCATGACCAGTTCGTGCAGGCGCTGACGGCCAGTGCGGGTGCCTATGCCCGCGCCGAAGCGGCCAACGTCTCGCCGTTACAGCAGCTCCTGGCAACCGATCAATGCGCCCATCCAAGCGGCTACCGGTCGCCCGCTGATCGGCAACGGCGTCAACGGCGCGCCGGGCACCGGGCAGAACGGCGGGGCCGGCGGCTGGCTGCTCGGTGACGGCGGATCCGGCGGCTCGGGCGCAGCAGGGCACAACGGCGGTGCCGGCGGCGCCGCCGGGCTGCTGGGCAGCGGCGGCGCCGGGGGCGCGGGCGGCGCGGGCGGGGGCACGGGCGGTGCCGGCGGAACCGGCGGCTGGCTGTTCGGGAGCGGCGGACCCGGTGGGGCCGGCGGAGCGGGTGGCGTTACCGGCGGGGTCGGCGGGGTCAGGCGGGGCCGGCGGACTGTTCGGCGGCGGCGGCACCGGTGGGGCCGGCGGGGTCGGGCACCGCTACCGGCGGGGTCGGCGGCGCCGGCGGCGCCGGCGGCCTCCTTTCCGGGCTGTTCAGCGCCGGCGGCGGTCATGGCGGCGCCGGCGGGCAGGGCATGAGCGGCGCCGGCGGCGCGGGTGGCGCCGGCGGCAACGCCGGACTTCTTGGCCGGCTCCGGCGGGGCGGGCGGTACCGGCGGCATCGGCGCCACCACCGGAGGCGTAGGCGGGCACGGCGGCGACGCCGGCCTGGTGTTCGGCGCCGGCGGGTCCGGCGGTGACGGCGGATTCGGCAGCTTGACCGGAGGCGCCGGCGGGGGCGGCGGCACCGGCGGCATGTTCACGGGCAGCGGCGGGGTCGGCGGGTTCGGCGGGGACGGCGGCCTGTTGGGCGCCGGCGGGACCGGGGGAGTCGGCGGCAACGCCGGCCTGTTCGGCCACGGCGGCACCGGCGGCGCGGGCGGCCCGGGCGAAGCGGGCGGCGGGACCGGCGGGGCGGGCGGCAAAGCCGGTCTCCTGTTCGGCATCGGCGGCGCCGGCGGGGCGGGCGGCACCGCCTACACGGGCCCCGGCGGGGCCGGCGGGACCGGCGGCAACGGCGTGCTGTTCGGCATCGGCGGCGACGGCGGCATCGGCGGAACCGGAACGGTGTTGGGTGGCACCGGCGTCGGCGGAACCAGCGGGCTGATATTCGGCGCGGACGGATTCAACGCCCCGGTCAACAACTCGCCCCTGCACGTCGCGCAGCAGGCGGTGCTCAAGGTCATCAACGCGCCCTCCGAATTCCTGGTGCAGCGTCCGCTCATCGGCAACGGCACGCCCGCGGAAGCGGGTATCGGGCTGCCCGGTGGCGGCGGCGGGCTGTTGTGGGGTGACGGCGGTGCCGGCGGGTCCGGCGCGCTGGGCCAGGCAGCGGCGGTGCGGGTGGGCCCGCCGGGCTGATCGGCTGGGGCGGCCCCGGTGGCGCGGGCGCGACCTGGGAGAGCGGCGGCGCCGGCGGGCACGGCGGGACCGGCGGACTGCTGGCGGGCAACGGTGGAATCGGCGGCGCCGGCGGCACCGCGAATCTCACCGGACTGAACGGCGGTGCGGGCGGCGCCGGCGGGCACGGCGGGCTGTTCGGCGCCGGCGGCAACGGCGGCCCGGGCGGGTTCTCGTATGACAGTGCGGCCGGCGCCGGCGGCGCCGGGGGCAGCGGCGGACTCTTCGCCGCGGGCGGCGGCAACGGCGGGGTCGGCGGGTCCAGCGCCGGCGGCACCGGTGGCGCGGGTGGCGCCGGCGGCTACGCCGGCCTGCTGGCGGGCGCCGGCGGCGCCGGCGGTGACGGCGGGTTGAGTGACGGCGCCGGAACCACCGGCGGGGCGGGCGGGCACGGCGGCAACGCCGGGCTGCTGTTCGGCCCCGGCGGGATCGGCGGGACGGGCGGTGTCGGAAACACCAACGGCGGGGCCGGCGGCGCCGGCGGCAATGCCGGCCTGCTGTTCTCCGCCGCGGGGGGCGGCGGCGAGGGCGGATCCGGCGACAATACCGGCGGGGCCGGCGGCGCCGGCGGGACCGGAGGGCTGATCGGCTTCGGCGGGACCGGCGGGCTCGGCGGGGATGGCGACGCGGGGTACGGCGGCGACGGCGGGAGCGGCGGCTACGGCGGCTTCCTGCTGGGCGGTGGCGGCGCCGGCGGCGCCGGCGGGCTGAGCGTCGCGAACACCGGCGGCAACGGCGGGCACGGCGGCAACGCGTTCCTGATCGGCGACGGTGGCAACGGCGGCAACGCCGGCCAGCTGCCGGTGCCCGGCACGCCCGGCACCGGTGGCACCGCCTTCCTCTTCGGCCTCGACGGGCACAACGGCCTGACTTAGCCGGCATCCGGGGGCGGTAGCCTCAGCCGCTATGGGACGTGTGGACGGCAAAGTCGCTCTGATCAGCGGCGGCGCCAGGGGCATGGGCGCCTCGCATGCCCGGCTGCTGGTCGCCGAGGGCGCCAAGGTGGTGATCGGCGACATCCTCGCCGACGAAGGCCGCGCCATCGCCGACCAGTTGGGTTCCGCGGCGCACTACGTGCACCTCGACGTCACCAATCCCGACCAATGGGCGGCCGCTGCGGCCGCGGCCGTGGGGGAGTTCGGCAAGCTCGACATCTTGGTCAACAACGCCGGGATCATCAATTACGGCCCGCTCAAGACCTTCGACCTGACCAAGTGGCGGCAGGCCCTGGACGTCAACGTCACCGGAACGCTGCTCGGCATCCAGGCCGTCATCGATCCGATGATCGCCGCCGGCGGCGGGTCGATCGTCAACATTTCGTCGATCGAGGGCCTCCGGGGCGCCGCGTGGGTGCACGGCTACGTGACGTCGAAGTGGGCGGTCCGGGGTCTGACGAAGTCGGCCGCACTGGAACTGGCGCCGCACAACATCCGGGTCAACTCGGTGCACCCGGGTTTCATCCGCACCGCGATGACCGCCAAGCTGCCCCAGGACGCGCTCAACATTCCGCTCGGCCGGCCCGGCGAACCGGAGGACGTGTCGTCGTTCGTCTTGTTTCTGGCCAGCGACGAATCGGCGTACGCGACGGCGGCCGAATTCGTCGTGGACGGCGGGTTGATCGAGGACGTCTCGCACAAGTCCTGATGACAGGAGGCGTCATCAGCCAAATCAGTTCTGACGCTTGCTTTTCAGCAGTCTCAGACCGCGACTTCTTGTCACCGGCCTGTTGTCTGGCGTCAAGATGCGCGCGAGACCCATAGGCGCCGGCCCCGCAACCTCTTGATCCGCTCCGCCGCCACCGGGTACCGTAGTCCTGCCAATTACGAAACCCCTCGTAGCGTAATTAGGCTCCCCGTCACCGGAAGGATCGGCCCCATGCGCAGCGCCTATGCCGGCCAGCCCTTCACCACGTCCGACGAGGACATCGCCGCCGCGCTCGAGGACGTCAGCATCCCGACGCTGCTGCTGTCGCTCGTCCACATCACCGGCGACCCCCGGTTCATCCGCGACTTCAAGCCCATGGGCATCTTCCTCAACGAGGTCCAGGGGTTCATGTCCGAGGAGGACAAGGCCCGTGCGCGCGCGGCGGCGCTGCCGATCATCGCGGAGTATCGCGACCGCGGCTGCCCGGAGCCGAAGCCGTTGAGCCCCGAGCTCATTCACGAGATGATGGACTGGGCCGCCTGCGAACACGTCACCGACGACTACTTGCCCCTGCTCTCCGAAGAGATGGACCTCGAGGGGGTCGACCCCCGCCGCCCGGCAGCCCTGCCGGCCGAGCGCGCCGCCGCACTGCCGGTCGTCGTGATCGGATGCGGCGAGTCCGGAATCCTGGCCGGCATCCGCCTCAAGCAGGCCGGCATTCCTTTCACCATCGTCGAAAAGAACGCCGGGCCGGGCGGAACCTGGTGGGAGAACACCTATCCCGGGGCCCGGGTCGACGTCGCGAACCACTTCTACTGCTACAGCTTCGAACCCAACAACGACTGGAGCCACTTCTTCGCCGAGCAGCACGAGCTGCGGGACTATTTCACCCAGGTCATGGACAAGCACGGGCTGGCCGAGCACGTGCGCTGGCAGACCGAGGCGCTTTCGGCGGAATGGGACGACGACGACGGCATGTGGAGCGTGTCGCTGCGCTCACCCGACGGCAAGATCAGCACGCTGCGCGCACGCGCGCTGATCACGGCCGTCGGCCAGCTGAACCGACCCCACCTACCGGAATTCGAGGGCGCCGACACCTTCGAGGGCCCCGCGTTCCACTCCGCGGCCTGGGATCACTCCGTGGACCTGACCGGCAAGCGGGTGGCGCTGGTCGGCGCCGGCGCCAGCGGTTTTCAGATCGCGCCCGCGATCGCCGACCGCGTCGCGCACCTCACCGTCTTTCAGCGGACCGCGCAGTGGATGTTCCCCAACCCCATGTATCACGACGAGGTCGGCGACGGGGTGCGCTGGGCGATGCGCCACTTGCCGTATTACGGCCGGTGGTACCGGTTCCTGGTGCTGTGGCCGGGCGCCGACAAGGGACTCGACGCCGCCCGCGGTGATCCCGATTACGCCGACGGCGACTACGCCGTCAGCGACATCAACGCCGCCGCGCGAATGATGTTCACCCAGTGGATCACCAGCCAGGTCGGCGAGGGCAGCGAACTGTTGGACAAGGTGTTGCCCGACTACCCCGCCACCGGGAAGCGGACGCTGCAGGACAACGGGAGTTGGCTGCAAACCCTGCAGCGGGACAACGTCGAGTTGATCCGCACACCGATCCGACGCATCACCCCGCGCGGCATCGTCACCGAGGACGGCGTGACGCACAACGTCGACGTGATCATCTACGCCACCGGATTCCGGCACACCGACGTGCTGTGGCCGATGAAGATCACCGGGCGCGACGGCGTCGACCTCCACGCGATGTGGGGACAGCGGCCGTATGCCCACCTCGGCATCACCGTGCCGCATTTCCCGAACTTCTTCATCATCTACGGGCCGGGGGCGCATCTCGCGCACGGGGGCAGCCTCATTTTCAACTCCGAGCTCCAAATGCGCTACATCGACCAGTGTCTCGAACACCTGGCGACGACGAATGCGCACTCCGTGGAGCCGACGAACGAGGCCGCCACCGCCTGGCACGAACGGACGCAGGCCGAAATCAAGAAGATGGTGTGGGCGCACCCGGCGGTCAAGCACTCCTACTTCAAGAACGCCGACGGGGAGATCCACACCGTCAGCCCGTGGCGACTCTACGAATACTGGGCCGCGGTCCGCGAACCGGACTGGTCCGACTTCGTTCTCCGACAGGGAAAGTGAACACATGCGCACGGTAGTCGTCGACGGCCCCCACAGCATCCGGGTCGACACCCGCCCCGATCCGGCACTCCCCGGACCCGACGGCGCCATCGTCCAGGTCACCGCGGCCGGTATCTGCGGATCCGACCTGCACTTCTACGAAGGCGACTTCCCGCTCGGCGAGCCGATGCCACTCGGACACGAAGCGGTGGGCACCGTCGTCGAAATCGGGCCGGACGTGCGCACCGTCGCCGTGGGCGACCGGGTGATGGTCTCGTCCGTGACCGGGTGCGGCGCCTGCCCGGGTTGCGCCACCCAAGATCCTGTCATGTGCCACAACGGCTTTCAGATCTTCGGCGGCGGCGTGCTCGACGGCGCACAAGCCGACCTGCTCGCCGTGCCCGCCGCCGACTTCCAGCTGCTCAAGATCCCGGAAGGGATCAACACCGAGCAGGCGCTGCTGCTCACCGACAACCTCGCCACCGGGTGGGCGGCCGCGCAACGCGCCGACATCCCGTACGGCGGCACCGTGGCGGTCATCGGCCTGGGCGCGGTCGGCCTGTGCGCGCTGCAGAGCGCCCTGTTCCAAGGCGCCGCAGAGGTTTTCGCCGTCGACCGCGTCGACGGGCGCCTCGAGCGGGCCGCGAACTGGGGGGCGACACCGGTCAAGCCGCCGGCTGTCGAGGCCATCCTGGCGGCCACCGGCGGGCGCGGCGCCGACGCGGTGATCGACGCCGTCGCCACCGACGCGTCAATGACCGACGCGCTCAACGCGGTGCGGCCCGGCGGCACCGTCTCCGTCGTCGGCGTGCACGATCTGCAGCCGTTTCCGCTCAATGCCCTGGGCTGCCTGATCCGCAGCATCACCTTGCGCATGACCACCGCCCCGGTGCAGCGCACCTGGCCTGAGTTGATCCCGCTCCTGCAGGCCGGCCGACTCGACGTCGACGGCATCTTCACCACGACGCTGCCTCTCGACGAAGCGGCCAAGGGCTACGCGACCGCGGCATCGCGGTCGGGCGACGACATCAAAATCCTGCTGACGCCCTAGTGTTCGGTCGCGATCCTCACCGAGTTGCCGTGATGTACTGCGAGTGCATGAAGCGGTCGATCTTGACGTCGACCTCCGGCGGGGTCATCCCGTAGCCGGCCTGCAATTCCAGCGTGTTGCGAACGGGCTCGACAGTCCATCCGTGCGCGGCCAGCCGTTCGGCGGGCTCGGTCTCGGGCTCGTAGGTGAGCGCCGAGAAGTCCACGTCGCCCGACATGTTGACCCCCGGGTGGTCGGCCTCCAGCGCGGCGAGTTGGTCGTGGTCCAAACGTGAGCCCAACGCGCCGATGGCGATTCGGCTGCCCGGCGCGCTGAGCCCGCTGATCCGGGTGAAGAGCGTGTTCTGGGCGTCGTCGGTCAGGTAGGGCAGCACGCCTTCGACCGACCAGGCGCTGGGGCGTTCCACGTCGAAGCCCGGCCGCCTCCAGGTCGCGTGACCAGTCGGTGCGCAGATCGGCGGCGACCTCGACCCTGCGGGCGGTGGGCTGGGCGCCGTGTTCGGCCAGCACCCGCGACTTGAATTCCAGGACCTTGGGCAGGTCGACCTCGAAAACCGTTGTGCCTGAGGGCCATGTGAGTCGATACGCGCGGGAGTCCAAGCCCGCGGCCACGATCACCGCCTGCCGGACCCCGGCGGCACCGGCGGAGGTGAAGAAGTCGTCGAAAAAGCGGGTCTGCACGCCGTAGAGGCGGGGAAACGCCCTCTCGTCCTCCGAGGTCCCCGGGTTGGCGAGCACGCCCGCGAGGTACGGGTCCTGCGACGCCGCGATGAAAACCTTGGCGTACTCGTCCCGGACCAGCGGTTGCGGGCCGGCGGCGTGCAGCGCGCGCCAACCCGCCACGAGTAAAGCGGTGTAGCCGACGCTGCTGGCGATGTCCCACTGGTCGTCATCGGAGCGAAGCGATCCGAATTCGGGTGTCGTGCTCATGGTCACCAACGTACCCGGTCACACTTCCAGCAAGACCGTCACCGGGCCGTCGTTGACCAGTTCGACCTGCATATTCGCGCCGAACACGCCGGTCTGTACGTCGGCTCCCAGGGCTCGCAACGCCTCCGCGAACGCGGTGACCAGCGGCTCGGCGACGGCACCGGGAGCGGCCGCGTTCCAGGACGGTCGACGTCCTTTTGCGGTGTCGGCATACAGCGTGAACTGGCTGACCACCAGGATCGGGGCGTTCACCTCGGCCGCGGATCTCTCGTCGGCGAGAATCCTGAGATTCCAGAGCTTTTCGGCGAGCCGGCGCGCCTTGTCGGCGTCGTCGCCGTGGGTGACGCCGACGAACGCGAGCAGGCCCTGCCCGTCGGGCCGGATGGCGCCCACCACCTCGCCGCCGACCGACACCGCCGCCGATGAGACCCGTTGCACCAGAACCCGCATGGGGCTCGATGCTGCCAGGTCGGCTCGGTAAGCCCTGAGTAGGCTCGGTGGGGTGTCCGTGCTCGTCGCGTTTTCCGTCACCCCGCTGGGCGTCGGGGAGGGGGTGGGCGAGATCGTCGCCGAAGCGGTTCGGGTCGTTCGCGATTCCGGCCTGCCCAACAAGACCGATTCGATGTTCACCGTGCTCGAGGGCGACACCTGGGAAGAGGTCATGGGCGTCGTGCAGCGCGCGGTCGAGGCCGTGGCCGCGCGCGCGTCCCGCGTCAGCACGGTGATCAAGGTGGACTGGCGGGCGGGGGCCGACGACGCGATGACGCAGAAGGTCGCGGCGGTCGAGCGCTACCTGTCCGGCAGCTAGCCGAGCGCCGCGTCCCGGAAGGCCCGTTCTGCCGCGTCGCCGTGGACCGCGAACACCACCTTCGTCAGCGAGGTCTCGCGATGTTGGCGGACGGCGCCGACCATCAGCCGGGCGGCCTCGTCGAGCGGGAAGCCGCCCACCCCGGTGCCGAACGCGACGAGCGCCAGGGAGCGGCAGCCGAGTTCGTCGGCCCTGCGGAGGGTGGATCGGGTGGCACGGCTGATGATCTCGGCCGAAGTCGGACCGCCGAGTTCCATCGTGGCCGCGTGGATCACGTAGCGCGCCGGCATGTCGCCGGCCGTGGTCTCGACCGCCTCCCCGAGCCCGATCGGCGCCTTCTCGCTCGATTCGCGCTGTAAGTCCGGCCCACCGGCTTTGGCGATTGCCGCCGCGACACCGCCCGCATGGCGCAGCTGGGTGTTGGCCGCGTTGGCGATCGCGTCGACGTCGAGTTTGGTCACGTCGGTCTGCAGTACCTCCAACTCGATCACCGGAACATTGTCGCGCGGGGCGGGGATGTGGCAAATATGGTCGCCGGGAGGGATGATCCTGTTGACAGGCGATTTATACGGACGGCCCGGACCTGCGCGAAGAAAGTTGGTAAACGATGACCGACGACGCTTTCCCCGAGCGGAGCGATGGCGGGGCCCGGGCCGCAGGTGGGACTGGGGGCACGGGCGGAGCCGGGGGCCGAGGCGGCGCGGGAGGTGCCGGGGGTGCAGGTGGGGCGGGCGGCGCGGGCGGTGCCGGCGGCGACGGCGGTAGAGGGGGCGACGGAGGTCACGGCGGCGCGGGTGGAGCGCCCGGAGCCGGCGGTCGGCCCGGCGAAGGCGGCGTTGGCGGGGAGGGCGGTTGGCCCGGCGAAGGCGAGACTCCGGGCCAGCCCGGCCAACCGGGCCAGCCCGGCCAGCCTGGTCAACCGGGCCAGCCCGGTCGCTAAAGCGCGATTCGTCTGCCCCGAAGCCGTACCAATCGCGTCCTGGACGTAGGCCTAACCGGGTCGGAACGACTCGTGCGTAGTCTCATCCCGGTGAGCGCACGCGCGGGCATCGTCGTCACCGGAACCGAGGTCCTGACCGGACGCGTCCAGGACGCGAACGGCCCCTGGATCGCCGACCGCCTCCTGGAGCTGGGCGTCGAGCTGGCCCACATCACCATCTGCGGCGACCGGCCCGCCGACATCGAGGCGCAGCTGCGCTTCCTGGCCGACGAGGGCGTCGACCTGATCGTCACCAGCGGCGGCCTGGGGCCCACGGCCGACGACATGACCGTCGAGGTGGTGGCCCGGTTCTGCGGACGCGAGCTCGTCCTGGACACCGAGACCGAGACGAAGATCGCCAACATCCTCAAGAAGCTGATGGCGCACTTCGACGAGAAGAGCTTCGACGCGGTGCGGGCCGCCAACCGCAAGCAGGCGATGATCCCGGCGGGCGCGCAGGTGCTCGATCCGGTGGGCACCGCGCCCGGCGTGGTGGTGCCCGGCAAGCCGACCGTCATCGTGCTGCCCGGACCGCCGCGCGAGCTGCAGCCGATGTGGCACAGAGCGATCGAGACCGAAGCGGCGCAGCAGGCGATCGCGGGCCGAACCGTCTACGAGCAGAAGATGATTCGCATGTTCGGGCTGCCCGAGTCGGGGCTGGCCGAAAGCCTGCGGGCGGCCGAGCAGACCATTCCCGGCTTCACCGACCTCGAGATCACCACCTGCCTGCGGCGCGGCGAAGTCGAAATCGTCACCCGCTACGAGCCGCACGCCGCCGACGCCTACGCAAAGCTCACCCGGTTCCTGCACGACAGGCACGGGCAGCTGATCTTCTCCGACGACGGCTCGACGGTCGACGACCAGGTCGCACGATTGCTCACCGGTCGCCGGATCGCGACGGCGGAATCGTGCACCGCGGGGCTGCTGGCGGCGCGGCTGACCGACCGCGCCGGCTCGTCCGACTACGTGATGGGCGGCGCGGTCGTCTATTCCAACGAGGCGAAGGCGCAGCTGCTGGGCGTCGACCCCAACCTGATCGAACGACACGGCGCGGTGTCCGAACCGGTGGCCGAGGCAATGGCGCAAGGCGCGTTGCAGCGTTTCGGCGCCGACACCGCGGTCGCGATCACCGGCATCGCGGGGCCCGGCGGGGGGACACCCGAAAAGCCGGTGGGCACCGTATGTTTCACCGTGGCGCTGGCCGACGGCAGGCAAGACACCCGGACCTTGAGGCTACCCGGCAACCGGTCCGATGTCCGCGAGCGCTCGACGGCGGTGGCCATGCACATGCTGCGGCGCGCGCTGAGCGAACGCGGGTGACGCCGACTCACCGCGCCGACGTCGGCAAGAACGCGCTCTCCGACGTCCCGAAGCGAATCCCGGTGGCGTCCTTGCCGATCAGCGTCAGCACCGTGACCGCGATCAGCACCGGCACGATCGTCGCCGCCAGCGCGAAGGGGTAGCCGTGCGTTTCGGCCAGGCGTTCCTGGATCGGTAAGTTGAACGCCGCCAGCAAGTTTCCGAGCTGATACGTCACGCCGGGGTACAGTCCGCGGATCGCGTCGGGCGACATCTCGGTGAGGTGAGCGGGGATTACGCCCCACGCGCCCTGCACGCACAGCTGCATCAGGAACGAGCCGAGGCACAGCATCGCCGCGGCGCGCGAGTAGGCGAACAGCGGCACGATCGGCAGCGCGAGCAGCGCACAGAAGATGATCGTGTAGCGGCGGCCGAACCGCTGCGACAGAGTGCCGAAGAACAGGCCCGCCGATGATGGCGCCGACGTTGTAGGCCACCACGATCAACTTGACGGTCGCGCTGGGCAATCCGGCGCCGTGGTTGGCGGTCGCCGTCAGGAACGTCGGGTAGACGTCCTGGGTGCCGTGGCTCATCCAGTTGAAGGCCGTCATCAGCAGCACCAGGTAGACGAACCGCCGCACGATCGCCGAGCTCTTCAGCACGTCACGGATTCTGGTGCTGGTCAGCCGCATCCGATCCTGCGCGGCTTCCCACACCTCGGACTCCTCCACCCGGTAGCGGATGATGAGGCTGACGAGGGCCGGGATGATGCTCAGCCCGAACAGCCAGCGCCACGAGAGGTGCAGCCAGTCCATCACCACCAGCGCGGCCACGCTCGCCAACAGGTAGCCGAACGCGTACCCCTCCTGCAGCAGCCCGGAGAAGAACCCGCGCCGCTCCACCGGCACCTTCTCCATGGCCAGCGCGGCGCCCAGGCCCCACTCACCGCCCATCCCAATTCCGTACAGCAGCCGCAGGATCACCAGGACGGTGAAGTTCGGCGCGAACGCGCACAGGAAGCCGACGACGGAGTAGAACATCACGTCCACCATCAGCGGGAGCCGCCGGCCGACCCGGTCGGCCCACAGCCCGAAGATCAGCGCGCCCACGGGGCGCATGACCAGCGTCGCCGTCGTGACGAACGCGACCTCGGCCTTGCTGTGGTGGAACGTCTTGGCGATGTCGGCATACACCAGAACGACGATGAAGTAGTCGAAGGCGTCCATCGTCCAGCCCAGCAACGCCGCGACGAAGGAGTTGCGCTGATCGGCGGTCAACTTGTTCTGCGGACTTTGCGTTGTCACTTCAGCATCGTGCAGTACCGGGCGCGATCTCGCGAGAGTAAGTTCGCCAGGCATGCGGATTATCGACGCCGACGGCCACGTCGCCGAGAACGCCTCGTTCGCGGTGGAGGCGATGCAGCGCTGGCCGCAATACATCAAGCCCGCCGCCGACGGCAGCCGGCTGACGTTCGAGGGCCGCAACTACCCCCAGGACGAGGGCCCGGGGGCGGGCTGCCCGCCGCAGCACGGAATCAGCGACGCGCCCGACATCCATTGCCGATCAACGGAGGGCGTGCTGGCGGACGCCGACCGCGACCACATCGACACGATGGTGCTCTATCCCAGCCTCGGGCTGTGCGCGCCGACGCTCGAGGACCCGAAGTTCGCCGCAGGCTTCGCCCGTTTCTACAACCAGTGGGTGGCCGACTACTGCGCCCCCTCCGGCGGCCGACTGAAGGGCGTGGCCGTCACGCCGATCGAGCACGGCCGGGCGGCCGTCGACGTCATGACCGAGGCCAAAGAGCTCGGTCTGGTCGCGACGCTGGTGCCGCCCGCGCTCAAGACCCGCAACCTCGACCACCCCGACCTCGACCCCTTCTACGCGGCCGCTGCCGACCTCGGCATGCCGCTGGGCGTCCACGGCGCCCCCGGTGTGCACCTGCCGAAGATCGGCGTGGACCGCTTCACCAATTACATTCAGGTGCATTGCATCAGCTTCCCGTTCGACCAGATGACCGCGATGACCGCCCTGGTCTCGGGAGGCGTCTTCGAGCGACACCCGACGTTGCGGGTGGCCTTCCTCGAGGCGGGCGCCGGCTGGGTCCCATTCTTCATCGACCGCCTGCACGAGCACTACGAGAAGCGGGGCGACTGGGTCGAGCGCGGCTGGCGGCGCGACCCGCACGAATACCTACAGGCGGGCAACATCTGGGTGACGTGCGAGCCGGAGGAACCGATCCTGCCCGGCGTGATCGACGTGCTGGGCGCCGACTTCATCATGTTCGCCAGCGACTACCCGCACTGGGACGGCGAATGGCCCGAGAGCACCAAGCACCTGCGCACGCGCACCGACATCAGCGAGGAGGCCCGCGAAAAGATCGGCGGGCGCAACGCACAGCGTTTTTATGCCTTGAACTGAGCCCGGGGTGGCAGGATCTTCGGCATGGGCGCTTTTCTGCTTCGGGCGGCATTGACCGGATTCGCATTGTGGTTGGTCACCAGGTTCGTTCACGGAATTTATTTCGTCGGCGGCCACAGCACAGTGCAGACGATCGGCATCATCTTCGTCGTCGCGGTGATCTTCGGCCTCGTCAACGCCTTCATCAAGCCAGTCGTCCAAATCTTGTCGATCCCGCTGTACATTCTGACGCTCGGGCTGTTCCATATCGTCGTCAACGCCCTGATGCTGTGGATCACCGCGTGGATCACCGAACACACCACGCACTGGGGACTGCGCTTCGACCACTTCTGGTGGACGGCGATCTGGGCCGCGATCGTGCTGTCGATCGTGAGCTGGGTGCTGTCGCTGGTGATTCGCGACGTGAACAGTCGCGCCGGGTAGCTATCGGGCCTCGACCAGGCGCACGACGTCGCGCGCGCATCCCCAGGACAACGTCACGCCGTTGCCGCCGTGGCCATAGTTGTGGATGCAGCGAGCCCTCCCGAGCGGCTCCTCCTCGAGTCGCACCGACGGGCGGCCCGGCCGCAGCCCGGTGATCGTCTCGATCACCTCGGCGTCGGCCAGTCGCGGCTCGATGCGCCGGCACCGGCGCAGGATCCGCGCACTGATCTCGGGGTCCGGGGTGGTGTCCCAGCGGTCGGGGATGCTGATCCCTCCGCAGACCACGCGCTGGGGGTGCGGGAAGTAGCAGACCCATTCCGGCTCGTCGTGCATCTCGACGACCAGCCGCCGCAGCCCGGGGTTGGTCAGGACGACGTGCTGGCCGAACAGCGGTCGGACGGTGCCGTCGCCGGTCAGTGCGCCCGCGCCGACGCCCGTGCAGTTGACCACGATCGGGGCGGCGTCGGCGGCCTCGCTCAGCGAGCGCACGGAGCGCGGCTCGATGGCGCAGTCTGCGGCGGCCAGCCGCCGCGTCAGGTAGTCGAGATAGCGGGGCATGTCGATCATCGGCACCGTGGCGCACAGCCCCGCGTCGAAGCCCTCGGGGAGGTCGGCGGGCCCGGCCGCGCGGAGGTCGGGGATCAGCCCGGAGGCGGCCGAAAGGGCCTGGGCTGCGGTCTCGTTACCGACGCTCAGCGCAGGCGCCATCTGCACCCCGGTGTCCGGGTCGCCGGCGAGTTCGCGAAAAACGTGCAGCGAGTGTTCGCTCCACCCGAGCGTCCGGGCCGACACCGGGCGAGGGGGCGCCCATACCGCACCGGCCACCGCCGAGGTGGTCTGCCGCGGCATCGCGGCCGACCACACCCGCACGGGCCGGCCCGCTTCGGCCAGGCACACCGCCGACGTCAGGCCGCTGACGCCGGCACCGATCACGACGACGTGTTGCGCGGTGGCCACGGCGGCGAACTAGGGATGGGGGGCTTGTTGTCCGTTCCCAGCGTTCCCACCCAGCAGGCCGTTGAGGATGCCGAGGGTGCCCACCACGCCCGCAGGCGGAGCCGTGGGCGGCAGGCTCGCGTCGGGAGTGAGTTGCCAGGGCTGGCATCCCGTCGTCTTGAACGCTTTGTCCGTCGGCTCGATCTGCACGACCTGCGCCTTCTTGCTGAGCGAGTTGTCGATGAGCGCTCCGTCGGGGTTGCCCGTCCGCTTCCAGTAGCAGGTGCCGCTGCCGACGGGCCCCGCCGTGCTGTAGATGCCGGGCGCGATGTCGGACCCCACCGCGTAGATGCCGTCTTTGTCCATCGTCGTCTTCGGCGCGCCCGACGAGCCAGCGGGCGACGGTGACGGCGTCGGCGCATCCGGCGCAGGCGCCGGCGAGGCAGCCGGTGTCGGCGAAGCGGCCGGCGACGGTGACGGCGTCGGCTCCGGATCCGCGACTGCGGCACTCGCCGACGCGGCCCAGCCCGCTACCACCAGTCCCGCGACGGCAAGCCGCGCCGCGATGGGTGCTGATTTGGACCACATAGCACATCAGCGTACCGGTCTCCGAGGGACCGTATCCGTTTTCTCCCCGTGGGCGGCGGGTATCCGAGGCGAATGCTGTGGGTGGCCTTATGCCTCATCGTGGTGGGCGCGGCGTCGTTGACGGGAGGGCTTGTCCTCTACACCAACGGCTCGGGCGTCGCACCGCGGAACCGCACCAAGGAGGATCCCACCGGATTGAAGCGCGCCGGCTCCCGGGTGGCGTGGCCGGAGGTGTTCCGCCGCATCCCGAGCAGCCTCGGGGTCATGCTCGACAAGGACGCCGGTCGCGACGCCCGGTTGGCCGCGCTCGGGTCGGCGCTCGTCCTGGCCGCGGTCCTGGCCGGCTGCGGCGCCATCCTGGCCTTCGTCACCGCGTTCGTCCCTAGGTGAGTCGCCGCACCTTGCCGGCGTAGCTCAGCGCGTGCTCGTAGGCCTCGAGGTTGTCGCGCGAGATCTTCGCGTGCACCGGGCGTTCGAGGAAGAACCGCAGCACCGGGTTGTAGGCGTGATAGGTCTCGTGGAAGGTGAGCACCGTCGTCCCGTCGGGCTGCTCCTCGAGTTCGTGGTAACCCTCGGCACGGGACCACAGGGGCGCCCCGACCGCCACGTACCGCGAGAGCTTGTTGAGCTTCGCTTCGGTCACGGTCTCCCACGACCGCGCCCTGCCACCGGAGAGCAGGTATCTGGGCACCTGGTAGCGGCAGGTGCGGACCAGGCCCTCACCCGCCTCGTCGCCCTCGTTCAGGATCTCCATGCTGCCGGTGGGGTAGGTGAGGATCCGCGGGCGCGGTGCGTTCGGCGGCGCGGGCGGATGGAGCGTTCGCCACACCCTCCTCGGCGGGGCGTCGACATGGAACCGCGCGGTGTAGGACTGCGTCAGCTTTTGCCCCAGCTGTCCCAGTACGTGACGGTTTGCGCGGGCGGCCGCACGGCCGGCCGAAAGTCGGTGCCGATCGTGTAGGCCACCGGGAACAGCGCGGCCTGGGTGACAGTGGTGGGGATACCGAGCAGCTGGCCCACCTCGTATTCCTGGGCCAGGTGCATCGTCGTCCAGACCGACCCCAGCCCCCGCGACCGCAGCGCGAGCAGGAAGCTCCACCCGGCGGGGATGATCGAAGCCCACGCCGACGCCGCCACCAGCAGGTCGCTGCCGTCGAATCGGCGCTCCAGGCAGGGAATGACGTGCACGGGTACCCGGGCCAACGTCTCGCTCAAGGCCATTGCGCCCTCGTACACGCGCTGGGTCTGCGGATCCGGGGCGGTTTCGGCGGCGTGCGCCAAATAGTCGGCGCCGATGCCGCGGTAGATCTCACCGATGGCGGCGCGCTTGGCGGCGTCGGTGACCACCAGCCAGCGCCAGTCCTGCGCGTTGCTCGCGGTCGGGGCCTGGGTGGCCAGGCCGATGCACTCCAGGATTACGTCGCGGCCGACCGGCCGGTTGAGGTCCAGGCGCCGGCGCACCGCGCGGGTGGTGGTCAGCAACTCGTCGACCGTTGCGATGTCCATGCGGTCCTTCCGCTGGTTTTTCTCAAGCCAAGCGACTCGTCGAGCAAACCAGACTGGAGACCATGCTGTCTATATCACGGGGGCAGACATTCCAGGGACGGCGGGTGACGACCTGCCCGGTGTCGTCCACTCGCGCGGGCAGGCCGGCCTGAGCGACTGGCGCGGGCCGAACCGGTCGCCGCGCTGCTCGTGGCAGCCGCAGCCAAGGTCGTCCTGCTGGAATTGGCTTTGAGCCGCGGCTTGATCGGACTCGCCACCGCGAACCGCGGCTAGCCGGTCAGCGGGGCCAATCCGGACCTGAGCAGCTCGAGGCTGACGGCCACCAGTTCACCGAGGTCACCGGTGCAGCCGGCACGGCCCCAGTTCTCCAGCGCGACGACCAGAGCGGCGGCCAGCGCGGAGCCGGCGACCTCGGCCGCGAGGTCGACGTTCGCCACGTCGGGGTTGCGGCGCCTGACGAAGTCGGTGAGCACCCGCGCGAACGACGCCTGCACCACTCGCAGGTGGCCCGCGACACGGTCCGCGCTGATCAGCTGCGCGCGCGCGGTTGCCGCCTGACGCACCACCTCCAGGTCGTGCGGGAAGGCCGCGACGCTGGCCAGCACGGCGTCGAAGAGCGGCTCCGACGGCGGACGCTGCGCGAGCGCGTCGGCGAGCCACTCCAGCTGCGTCTCGTAGTCCTGGAACAGCACCGCCTCCTTGGTGGGGAAGTGCCGGAAGAAGGTGCGCTCGGTGACGCCTGCCTCGCGGGCCAGTTCCGTCACGGTGACGTTCGCGAACCCGTTGCGCGCGAAGCACGTGAGCGCCGCCTGCCGAAGCGCCTCGTGCGTCGAGCGCCGGCGCAGCTCGTGGCGATTGGCCTGCTTGCCCATTGACACCTTCCAATCATGTCAGTACTGACATATTCTTGCCATGCCAAACCGAGAGAGGAAACACGATGACCGACTATGACGCGATCGTCGTCGGCGCCGGGCACAACGGCCTGACCGCCGCGGCGATCCTGCAACGAGCGGGACTGCGCACGGTCTGCCTGGAGTCCAACACCTACGCCGGCGGCATGGCGGCCACGGTCGAACTGATGGACGGCTACCGCTTCGAGATCGCGGGTTCCGTGCAGTTCCCGACCGCCAACGCCATCACGAAGGACCTGGGGCTCGACACGCTGCCCACGGTGGAACCGGACGTGATGTCGACCAACATCGGGGAGCACGGTGAAGAAGCGATGGTCTTCTACCGCGACCCGATGCAGCTGATGACCCACCTCAGCGAGAAGCACGGCATGGACGCCGTGACCGGGATGGCCGAACTGATCATGTGGAGCCAGGGCCCCGCGCGGGCGCTCGGGCGATTCGAGGCTCGCAAGCCCCCCAAGACCCTCGACGAGATGTATGCCTGCGCGGCCAACGAGGCCGAACGCCGCGCGATCCACGAGATGCTATTCGGGTCCGCGATGGATGTCATCGACCGCTTCCTGCCCGACAAGGAGAAGCACGCGGTCATGCGCGGGATGCTCGCGTTCCTCGCGGTCAACTCGACCTACCGCGGGCCCTACACGCCCGGTAGCGCCACCTGTCTGGCGTTCGCTCTCGCGGTGCCCGAGGAAGGCGCCGCGATGATGACCAAGCTCAAAGGGGGCATCGGCGCGCTCACCGACCATCTGCGCGGGATGTTCGTCTCCCACGGCGGCGAGCTGCGCTTCCGCAGCAAGGTCGAGGAGATCCTCGTCGAGCGCGGCGCGGTGAAGGGCGTCCGGTTGCGCGACGGGTCGACGCTCAGCGCGCCGATCGTGGTGTCCAACCTGGCGCCGGACGTCACGTTCACCGATCTGGTCGCGGCCGAACATGTTCCCGCCGAACTGCTCGCGCGCCTGTCCGGTCGCGACCACCGCGCCTCGTTCGTGCAGATGCACTTCGCGCTCGACGGGCTTCCCGAGTTCGCCCCGCCCTACGAATTGCTGAACGAGGCGGGCATGCAGCAGTCGGTGGGCATCTTCGGCTCGCCGGAAGAGCAGCAATTGCAATGGGAGACCTGCCGACGGGGGATCGTCCCCGACAACCCGTCGATGGGCATGCAGATCCCGTCCGTGCACGACGCCGGCCTCGCGCCGCCCGGTAAGCACGCCGCCAGCGCCTACGCGTACGCCTTCCCGGTCGAGAACAACCGCGACCAGCACGGGCATCTGAAAAACGAGATGGCGGAGCGTGTCATCGACAAGATCACCCGGTTCGCGCCCAACTTCAAGGACATCGTGATCCGCCACATCACGTTCGCGCCGTACCACATGAACACCATGTTCGGCGCGCCCGCCGGCGACTTCTGCCACGGCCTGCTGCATCCCGACCTGATGGGCCCGAACCGCCCCGGCCCCAAGGGCTTCCTGGACCTTCCGATCCCGATCGACGGCCTCTACCTGGGGGGCGCGGGATGCCATGGCGGGCCGGGCATCACCTTCACTCCCGGGTACAACGCGGCCTACCAGGCGCTCGACGACAAAACCTGACCGGCTAGCCGCCGAACGTCCCGGTGAACTGGGCCTGCCCTGCCGCGGCGCGCGAAATCGCTTGCACCGCTTGCGGTCCGGCAAGCCCGGGCGCCAGCTGGAACGTGGCCGGCAGCTGGTAGAGGGTGAACCGGTAATGGTGGACACCCGAGCCCGCGGGCGGGCACGGCCCGCTGTAGGCGGCCTGCCCCGCCGAGTTCGGCAGGCTGCTCGCTCCGGCGGGGGTCTGGCCGTCCGCGGTGCTCCCCGGGCCGGGTGGAATCCCGACCACGATCCAGTGCACGTAGGGCCCGCGGAGCGCGTCAGGGTCGTCGACGACGAGCGCCGCGCCCAGCGGCGCCGACCACGTCAACGGCGGCGCTACGTTGGCGCCCTTGCAGGTGTACTGCGCGGGGATCGGCGCACCGTCGCCGAACGCGGGGCTGCTGATCGTCAGCGGGCCGTCACCCGGCGCCTGCGGGATGGTGCGGCCGAGCGTGGTCACCTTGGGTGTGGCCGGCGTCGTCGTCTGACCACCGCCGCTGCCGCCGCAGCCGGCGGTTGCCAGCGCCAGCCCGAGCGCCGCGACGGCGACCCTGGTTCGTCCGGGGGTGCGCCGTCGGGTGGGAGCCATCGTGGGGTGCATAACAGCAGTGTCGCCGACGGCGGGGCGGGAGGAAAGACGTTCTGCCCGAGCGCCTGGCATGGGCCGAGGCACCGAGTGTGCGGTGACGGCGTCCCGTGTGCGGAGACGGCGCGGCCGCCCGGCGTGTCGCCGCCCAGGACGCACTTCCGAGGACCGGCTACCCGCCCTCGCCTAGCCCGAGGTCTTCTTCACTTCCAGCACCCGCTTGCGCAGGCCCTTGGTGGCGGTGTCCATCAGGCTCCTGGCGCCCCTTTTGACCAGGAAGCCGGGAACCGGCATCAGCAGATCGACGGTGAGGTCGAAGCGGACGCGGGTGGAGTCACCGTCGGGCGTCAGGGTGTACCGGCCGTCTTGCGCGCGTTGCTGTTTCGCGTGGTCCAGCGTCCAGCTCACGCCGTCGTCGTTGACCGTGTAGTCCAGCACCTGCTCGTCGGTGACGCCCACCAGCTTGACGACCTGCCGCGACTTACTCGGGTGGCCCGCGTCGTCCCGCTCGAGGACATCCACCTTTTGGTGCACCGAGGACCACTCGGGCAGCGACTCCAGGTCGAACAACACGTCCATGATCTCGGCGGGCGTCGCCTCGATGACGACTTCGCGGGTCTCGGTCACAGCCATGGCAGGGAACATAGCCGCTGCGGCGGCGCCCGAAACCGGCTCTCCTCACGAGGGGCCGGTCGGATCTACGGAACGAGGACGACCTTGCCGATGTTCTCCCGCGCAGCCAGGATGCGGTGCGCCTCGGGCGCCTCGGCGAACGGCACCGCCGCGTGGACGACGGGGGAGATGGTGGCGTCGCGCAGTGCCTCGGTCAGCGGCGCGATCCACGGCCTCAGCGTGCCCCGGTCGTCCCACAGCCTCAGCATGTTGATGCCGATGACCGCCTTCGAGTCCGAGAGCTGGTCCATCAGGTTGAAGCCGCGCAGCATCGCCAGCGCGTGTGGCGCCGCCGTGCGCAGCGACCGCTTCTCACCCTGCTGCAGATTCGAAATCCCGTATGCCACAAGCCTTCCACCGGGCCGAAGCAGGGCGTAGGACCGTCGCAGCGAGGTGCCGCCGAGCGCGTCGAGCACGATGTCGTAGGGCCCGAGCCCCCGCCACCAGCCGCTGCGGCGGTAGTCGATGGCGCGGTCCACGCCGAGTTCGGCCAGCTTCTGGTGCTTGCCCGGCGACGCGGTGCCGTGCACTTCGGCCCCGGCGGCCTTGGCGAACTGGATGGCCGCGATCCCGACGCCGCCGGCCGCGGCGTGCACCAGCACCCGCTCGCCGGCGCGCAGCGAGCCGTAGCCGTGCAGCCCGGCCCACGCCGTCGCGTAGTTGACGGGGACCGCGGCGCCCTGTTCGAAACTCAGCGCGTCGGGAAGGGGCACCGAGTCGGCGGCCGCGACGTTGACGATCTCGGCGTAGCCGCCGAATCGCGTGCCGGCCAACACTCGTTCGCCGACCCGCACCGAGTCGACGCCGGCGCCGACGGCCGCGACGGTCCCGGCGACTTCGTAGCCCACCACCGCCGGCAGTTTCGGCGCGTCGGGATACAGGCCGACGCGGGCCAGGTGGTCGGCGAAGTTCACCCCCGCGGCGCGGACGGCCACCTGCAGTTGGCCCGGGCCAGGAGGCGGCGGGTCCGGCCGCTGCTCCACGCGCAGCACCGACGGGTCGCCGTGCTTGGTGATGACGACAGCGCGCACCCGCTGATCGTCGCACACCCCGGGGCTAACTTTCTGGTTGTGCATTACACCTGGGAACGGCTGGCCGATCGCGTGCGTCGCTGCCGGCTGCCGTTCTGCGACGTCACGGTCGGGCTGGTGTGGGGGCCGGCGGGAGCCCTGGTCGTCGACACCGGCACGACGCTCACCGAGGCGGCCGCGATCGACGCCGACGTCCGCCGCATCGCGGGGCGCGCGGTCACCCATGTCGTGCTGACGCACCAGCACTTCGACCACGTCCTGGGCTCCTCGGCGTTCGCCGGCGCGGCGGTGTTCGCCGCGCCCGAGGTCGTCGACTGCCTGGCGTCGGCCACCGATCAGCTGCGCGCCGACGCGCTGAGCCACGGCGCGGACGCCGCCGAGGTGGACCGCGCGATCGCGGCGCTGCGCCCCCCGCGGCACGGCATCCGCGACGCCGTCGTCGACCTGGGCGATCGAGCCGTCACGGTGTCGCACCTGGGCCGCGGCCACACCGCGTCGGACCTGGTGGTGGTGGCGGCCGCGGTTGACGGCGCTGAGAGGGTCGCGGAGAGGGTCGTCGTGTTCGCCGGTGACCTCGTCGAGGAGTCCGCCGACCCGGCGATCGACGCCGACTCCGACGTGGCGGCCTGGCCGGCGACGCTCGACCGGCTGCTGGCCGTCGGCGGGCCCGACGCGGTCTATGTGCCGGGCCACGGCAAAGTCGTCGACGCCGCGTTCGTCCGCCGGCAGCGGGACTGGTTGCGAGGGCGGGCCCGCTAGCCGCGGAACACGGTGCGGCAACGGTTTTGGCTCGGGTCTTTTGACCCCTGATCGAACCGTCGCCTGCGGGGATAGACTCACGATCAGCGCAATCTTGGTGAAGATGCGGGGCGAAGAGGAGCGTAAGCCAATGGCCATCATCGACAAGGACATCGAGGTCCGGACCTCGGTCGAAGCCCACTTCGATCAAGAGGTCGCTGCCACGCAGCGATACTTCGACAGCTCGCGCTTCGACGGCATCACCCGCCTCTACACCGCCCGGCAGGTGGTGGAGCAACGCGGCACCATCCCCACCGACTACACCGTGGCGCGCGAAGCGGCGGGCGCGTTCTACGAGCGGCTGCGTGAGCTGTTCGGCGCGAAGAAGAGCATCACGACCTTCGGCCCGTACTCACCCGGCCAGGCCGTCAGCATGAAGCGGATGGGCATCGAGGGCATCTACCTCGGCGGTTGGGCGACCTCGGCGAAGGGCTCCACCACCGAGGACCCGGGCCCCGACCTCGCCAGCTACCCGCTGAGCCAGGTGCCCGACGACGCCGCGGTGCTGGTCCGGGCCCTGCTCACCGCGGACCGCAACCAGCACTACCAGCGCCTGCACATGAGCGAGCAGCAGCGCGCCACCACCCCCGCCGTCGACTTCCGGCCGTTCATCATCGCCGACGCCGACACCGGGCATGGCGGTGACCCGCACGTGCGCAACCTGGTTCGCCGCTTCGTCGAGGTCGGCGTGCCCGGGTACCACATCGAGGACCAGCGCCCGGGTACCAAGAAGTGCGGTCACCAGGGCGGCAAGGTGCTGGTGCCGTCAGACGAGCAGATCAAGCGCCTCAACGCCGCCCGCTTCCAGCTGGACGTGATGCGGGTGCCCGGCATCATCGTCGCGCGCACCGACGCCGAGGCGGCCAACCTCATCGACAGCCGCGGTGACGAGCGCGACCAGCCGTTCCTCCTCGGCGTCACGAACCTCAACATCCCCTCGTACAAGGCGTGCTTCCTGTCGCTGGTGCGGCGTTTCTACGAGCTGGGCGTCAAGGAACTCAACGGTCATCTCCTCTACGCCATGTCGGACGGGGCATACGCCGCCGCCACCGCCTGGCTCGAGCGCCAGGGCATCCAGCACGTGATCTCCGACGCCGTCAACGCCTGGCGGGAGAACGGGCACCAGTCCATCGACGACCTCTTCGACCAGGTCGAGTCGCGGTTCGTGGCGGCCTGGGAGGACGACGCCGGGCTGATGACGTACGGCGAGGCGGTGGCCGAGGTGCTCGCTTTCGGCGAGAGCGAGGAGGAGCCCGTCGGCATGAGCCCCGACGAGTGGCGCAAGTTCGCCGCGCGCGCGTCGCTCTACGACGCCCGTGAGAAGGCAAAGGAATTGGGCGTCAATCCCGGGTGGGACTGCGAGCTGGCGAAGACCCCGGAGGGCTACTACCAGATCCGCGGCGGCATTCCCTACGCGATCGCCAAATCGCTGGCCGCGGCGCCGTTCGCGGACATCCTCTGGATGGAGACCAAGACCGCGGACCTGGCCGATGCCCGGCAGTTCGCCGAGGCCATCCACGCCCGGTTCCCGGAGCAGATGCTGGCGTACAACCTCTCGCCCTCGTTCAACTGGGACACCACCGGCATGACCGACGAGGAGATGCGCCGCTTCCCCGAGGAGCTCGGGAAGATGGGCTTCGTCTTCAACTTCATCACCTACGGCGGCCATCAGGTGGACGGCGTGGCCTCGGAGGAGTTCGCGACGGCGCTGCGCCAGGACGGCATGTTGGCGCTGGCCCGCCTGCAGCGCAAGATGCGCCTCGTCGAGTCCCCGTACCGCACGCCGCAAACTCTGGTCGGCGGCCCACGCAGCGACGCCGCGCTGGCCGCCTCCTCGGGGCGCACCGCCACCACCAAGGCGATGGGCAAGGGATCGACGCAGCACCAGCACCTGGTGCAGACCGAGGTGCCGAAGAAGCTGCTGGAGGAGTGGCTGACGCTGTGGAGCGAGCATTACCACCTCGGCGAGAAGCTGCGCGTCCAGTTGCGGCCCCGCCGGGCCGGCTCCGACGTGCTGGTGCTCGGGATCTACGGCAAGGGCGACGAGCAGCTGGCGAACGTGGTCTTCGACCCGATCCTCGACCGCCACGGCCGCAGCATCCTCACGGTGCGCGACCAGAACACGTTCGCCGAAAAGCTGCGCCAGAAGCGGCTGATGACCTTGATCCACCTGTGGCTCGTGCACCGTTTCAAGGCCGACGCGGTGTACTACGTGACTCCCACCGAGGACAACCAGTATCAGACCTCGAAGATGAAGTCGCACGGCATCTTCAGCGAGGTCTACCAGGAGGTGGGCGAGATCATCGTCGCCGAGGTGAACCGCCCCCGCATCGACGAGCTGCTCAAGCCCGACCGGGTCGCGCTGCGCAAGCTGATCACCAAGGAGAACTAAGGCGCTCCTACCCGGTGCCCTGCGCACTCGGTTCGGCGGCGGCGATCGTTCGGCCCGGGTTTTGTCGGAGGCGGTCGCCATGATGGGGTCATGTCGTTGACCGCATCTGCTGGCGCTGTGGGGGTGAATCCTGGCGAGCGTCTTGAGGTGTTGTTCGAGGAGTTGGCGGAGTTGAGCGGTCAGCGCAACGCGATTGATGGGCGCATCGTGGAGATCGTGGCCGAGATCGACCGCGATGAGTTGTGCGGGATGACCGGGGCGCGGTCGGTGCCGGCGTTGGTGGCCTGGAAGACGGGCTGTTCGCCGGCCACCGCGCACACGATCGCCACCATCGCGGCCCGGCTGGAGGAGTTCCCGCGCTGCGCCCAGGGCATGCGGGAGGGCCGGCTGTCGCTGGATCAGGTCGGCGTGATCGCGGGGCGCGCCGGTGCGGGATCTGATGCGCATTACGCGCAGCTGGCCGGGGTCGCCACGGTCACTCAGCTGCGCACCGCGGTCAAGCTGGAACCGCGACCCGACCCCGACCCCGCGCCCGAGCCCGCGCGGTCGTTCACCGCGACCCGCACCGAGCGGGGCAGCTGCTACCGGATCACCCTGCCCCGCGGGGACGCCGCGGTGTTCGACGCCGCGCTGGCCTCACAGCGGGAAGCCCTGATCGCCGAGTGGAAGCGCGACCACGGCAACGGCGGGGGCGGTTTGGGTCAGCGGCCCCCGCTGCCGACCCTCACCGAGGCGTTCCTGCGGCTGGTGGAGGCGGGCTGGGACACCGAAGCCGCCCGCCGCCCGCACGGGCAGCACACCACCGTGGTGGTGCACCTCGACGTGGCCCAACGCGCCGCCGCCCTGCACCTGGGTCCGCTGCTCACCGACGCCGAACGCCGCTACCTGACCTGCGATGCCACCTGCGAAGTGTGGTTCGAACGCCACGGCGAGGTGATCGGCGCCGGGCGGGCGACCCGGGTGATCAACCGGCGGCTGCGCCGCGCGCTCGAGCACCGCCAGCCCACCTGCGCGGTACCCGGCTGCGGCGCCACCCGGGGTCTGCACGCCCATCACCTGCGGCACTGGGAAGACGGCGGCCCCACCGAGTTGGACAACCTGGTGCTGCTGTGCCCGTATCACCACCGGCTGCACCACCGCGGCCACATCACCATCACCGGCACCCCCCGCGCCCTGACCGTCACCGACACCACCGGGCGCGTCCTGCGCCCGGGATCGCTGGCGCGCCCACCCACCGGGCCCCCGCCCGCAGTGCCGCCCTGCCCCGGACCCACCGGCGAACGCGCCCAATGGTGGTGGTATGACCCCTACCAACCCCAACCACCACCCACCCCCAACTAACCGACTACCCGGGGCCGGTCACCCTGCGCCCAAAAACATTCAGGCACAGCGACCTTCGCTCCCACCACCCGGCCGCCCACCGTGTCGTGGATATGCTCGTTCGGCCGGAGGAGCCGAGCGGCCGACGCATCGTTACAGCGTGATGGCGGGCGTGGTGAAGCTGGGCAGCCCGAACGTCGGGAAGGTGATCGGGCGGGTCATGATCGCCGGGGTGGTGACCTGAGGCAGGGTGAACCCGCCCAGACCGATCGCCGGAATCGTCAACGGCGGTGTGGTGATCTCGGGAATGCTCACCTGCGGCAACGTGAACTGACCGAACCCGATGGATGGGATGGTCAGCGGCGCGGTGGTGATCTCGGGAATGCTCACCTGCGGCAGCGTGAACTGACCCAACCCGATCGACGGAACGGTCAACGGCGCCGTCGTGATCTGCGGAATGCTCACCTGCGGCAACGTGAACTCACCCAACCCGATCGACGGAACGGTCAACGGCGCCGTCGTGATCTGCGGAATGCTCACCTGCGGCAACGTGAACTCACCCAACCCGATCGACGGAACGGTCAACGGCGCCGTCGTGATCTCCGGAATGCTCACCTGCGGCAACGTGAACTCACCCAACCCGATCGACGGAACGGTCAACGGCGCCGTCGTGATCTCCGGAATGCTCACCTGCGGCAACGTGAAGCTGTCGACGGCGATGCCGGGAATATCAATGCTTGGAATATTGAGGCTCGGCAGCTTGAAGCCGCTGACAGTGATGGAGGTTGTCAGCGTATAGGGCTGAATGGTGAGGGTGGGTAGGTTGAAGGCTCCGAACTCGATGTACGCGCCGGGCATCCCATAGAAGGCGCCTATCGCTGGATACTCGCCCACAACACCGGTCTGTAGGAACGTAATATTGTTGGGCAAGAATAGCGCGAAGGGAACTGTAAACCCGCTTACGCTCACCACCGGACTGGTTATGGGTTGCGACCACCCGATGCTCGGTAAAGTGAATGCCCCGACGCCGATTGAGGGAAGGACGATCGGCTGAGTGTGCAACCCCGGCAAGGTGAATCCGCCTACCACAATATTGGCCGGGGTCGTCGTCGCGGGGATGGTCAACGACGGAATGGTCAACGGCGGCAGGCTGAAACCACCCACCACCACATTGCCCGGGGTCGTCGTCGCCGGAATCGTCAACGACGGAATCGTCAACGGCGGCAGGCTGAAACCACCCACCACCACATTGCCCGGGGTCGTCGTCGCCGGAATCGTCAACGACGGAATCGTCAACGGCGGCAGGCTGAAACCACCCACCACCACATTGCCCGGGGTCGTCGTCGCCGGAATCGTCAACGACGGAATCGTCAACGGCGGCAGGCTGAAACCACCCACCACCACATTGCCCGGGGTCGTCGTCGCCGGAATCGTCAACGACGGAATCGTCAACGGCGGCAGGCTGAAACCACCCACCACCACATTGCCCGGGGTCGTCGTCGCCGGAATCGTCAACGACGGAAGGCTGATGGGCGGCAAGTTAAAGGGAGCGACGCGAATATTGGGCGGTGACGTGAGAGACGGAAATAGGGTCAGCGACGGTATCGTCAGCCCGGGGAAAGTAACGCTGGGGATGGTCAGCGACTGAGCCGGGACGCCGAAACCACCGGTGATTGCGGCCGCGTTGGGCGTCGCCTCCATCAGTTGGGAAAATGGCGTCAGTGCCGAGACCAGCGCCGATGTCCCGACATGGTAGCTGGACATGACGGACACTGCTTGAGCCCATAATTGCTCGTATTCGGCCTCCACCGCGGCTATTGCCGGGGCATTCTGTCCAAAGATGTTCGAGATGACGAGCGACACCAAGTCGGAACGGTTGGACGCGACCACCGCCGGGCGCACCATCGCCGCGAGGGCCGACTCGAATTCGGCGGCCATCGCCCGTCCGTGGGTGGCCGCCTGCTCCGCCTGGCCGGCCACCGTGTTGAGCCATCTCGCATAGGGTGTCGCGGCAGCGGCCATCGCCGCCGCCGATGGACCCTGCCACGCCCCGCCGGCCAGCCCCGATGTCACCGATCCGAACGACTCTGCGGCCGCGGCCAGTTCGGCCGCAAGCCCGTCCCAAGCCGTCGCCGCGTCCAGCATCGGCGCCGAACCCGCGCCGACGAACAAGCTGCCCGCATTGATCTCCGGTGGCAACACCCAAAAGCTCATAACCCAGCCTTTCTTGGCGGACGTCGAAGGGTAGGCGCCAAAGTTACGCGCATTTCGCCAGCGTCAGCCACTTTACAAATTGGAAATTAGTAAACCGTTATAAAACCGTTATACGGAATTCCGTACCTTTGTAAAATTTCTTGACACCCGATGATTGCTGCCTACTTTGCAGCGTCATTGTCGACGACAACGTCAATGTCGTCGCGAATCGACGCGCCGAGAAATCTCGATGACGGCCGCAGGGCGTCGCCGCCGCGCCGACCGCGCCGTGCGGCCAGCAACGCCTGACACCGAAGCGACGCTCTCCGCAGTGCATCGCCCCGCGATCCATCCCCCGCGATCATCCATTGTGGCAACAGTTGCATAGGTGTAGCGTTTAGTTGTAACACGCGCATTCTGTCTGTAACACGCGCGTGAGGTTGAAAGGAAAGCCTGATGAAGACTGCGATCGCGATGTTCAGTGGTACCGCCGCGTTAGCCATAGCGGTCGGATTCGGAAGTCTCGGCGTTAGTTCGGGGAGCGGAGCCTCCCCGACGACGCAGCCATCGTCCAGCGCGAAGCCGGCCCTCGGCAGCACCGCGCGGACGCCGGCCGGCGACGTCCACCGCGTCATCCTCACCGGCTGCATCGGCGGCCTCGACTGCTGAGTAACCGCGTCCGCGCGAAGCCCGTCGACTTCCGTTTGTGACGGCGCCCCAGAGGGTACGGCCAGATGGACCGGACGGAAGTGGTGCGAGTGCAGATTGGGGAGCGCGATGAGATCTGAGGCCAGGACGACGTTCGCACTCTTCGGTGGCGCGGCAATGCTCGTCCTCGCCGTCGGGTGTGGTGGCGGCAACAACAATAAGGCTCCCAGCAGTACGACAACGACGACCACGACTCCTTCCTCGAGCATGGCCCCCTCCCCGGCACCCTCGACGGCGCCGGGCGGCGGGGGCGGCAGCGTCCCGGGCGGCCCGACCGGCGGCGGCGGACCGGGCGGCGGCGGTGGCAGCATCCCCGGCGGCCCCACCGGCGGCGGCGGACCGGGCGGCGGCAGCGGCAGCATCCCGGGCGTTGGCGGTGGCGGCGGCGGGCCGGGCGGTGGCGGCGGCTGCGTCGGCAACATCTGCGGCGGTTACTGACCGCAAAAGAACTTGCTCCGAAGTCGGTGGGGGCCTGGCTTGCCCGACCCCCACCGGCTGAGCAGGTTGCGGACCGTGCCATGGGTCTAGGGCGGCCCCCGGCGTTGGGGTTATGGTTCTCCCCAACGCGAACGCAAGGGGACCTCATGAAGCTCAGGTTCGGGTATTTCATCGCACCGTTCCACCGGGCGGGCACTAATCCGACTCTCGCGCTGCAACGGGATCTGCAATTCATCGAGCATCTCGATGCGCTCGGTTTCGACGAGGTGTGGCTGGGCGAACACCATTCGGCCGGAAGCGAAATCATCAGCTCGCCGGAGATCTTCATCGGCGCCGCGGCGCAGCGGGCCAAGCGGATCCGCTTCGGAACCGGGGTCATTTCGCTCGCGTACCACAACCCGCTCTGGGTCGCCGACCGGTTGATGCTCCTGGATCACCTCACCCACGGTCGCGTGATCGGCGGGGTCGGTCCCGGCTCGCTGCCCACCGATTCCGCGATGATCGGACTGACCCCCACCGACACGCGCGAGCTTTTGGAGACCAACCTCGACATCGTCGTGCGCCTGCTCGCCGGGGAGACCGTGTCCGCGAAAACCGCCACGCACCAATTGTTCGACGCCCGCCTGCAACTCGCTCCCTACTCCGACGGCGGCATCCCGCTCGCGGTCGCCGCGGTCGCCTCGCCGACCGGCGCGCGGCTGGCCGGCAAGCACGGCATCGGCCTGTTGTCCATCGGGGCGACGCTGACCGTCGAGGGATTCAACGCGCTTTCCTACCACTGGGACATCGTCGAGGAGCGCGCCGCTGCCTTCGGCACGCGGGTGGACCGCAACACCTGGAGCCTGGTCGGGCTGTTCCACATCGCTGAGACCGAAAAGCAGGCCCGCGAGGAGGTGAAGTTCGGGATCGAGCCGTGGTTCCGCTACTTCCAGAAGGTGGCCGCCTTCCCGCAGATGACCATGCCCGGCGACCAGCTCGACGAGATGATCGACGTCATCAACGACAACGGCGCGGGCGTCATCGGCACGCCCGAGCAGGCTCGCGCGCAGGTGCAGCGCCTCTGGGACCAATCCGGCGGTTTCGGCAGCATGCTGCAGATGGGACACGAGTGGGCCAACCCGGCCGCCACTAGACGGTCCGCGGAGTTGTTCGCCGCCGAAGTGATGCCCCATTTCCAGGGGCAGGCCCAGCCGACGCTGGACGCCGCCAGCCGGGCCGGCGAGGCGCGGGAGAGCCTCGCGCAGTCGCAGCTGGACGCCGTCGCGCACATGACGCAGAAGTACCAGGACGAGGTCAGCTCGAAATAGCGGCTTTGATGCCGAACCACTTCGCTAGTGTGTCGCGCAGCACGCGCAGTTCGTTCCCATCGGGCGTGCCCGCCGACGACGCCCACGCCACGTAACCGTCGGCGCGCACCAACGCGGCCGTCGCGGCGATCTCGCCGACGGGGCGCCCCGCGGCAACCGTGACCTCATCGGCGATGTCGGCGAAAGTGTGTTGTACGAGGACATTCCGTCCAGCACCGTGGGCCTGACCCGGGCCAGTCCGAGGTCTCCGGCCAGCATCAGCCCGTTGGGACCGGCGCCGGCGATGACCACGTCAAGCATCGTCAACCGCCGGGCTTATGGACGTCCGGGCGCCGGGGCGACAACCGGTGCGCCATCTCATAGCCCAGCGCTAACCGCGTCTCAGCGCGCGGCCAGCAATCAGGCGCATACAGGAATGATGACCGCACTCTCCCAGCACTCCGCCTCGGCGACGGCCGCCTTCAAGGCGGTGCGTCGGCACTCACGAAAGTTGCAGACGCTGTTCGCCGGAACCCCGCCGATCGCGACGCTGACCCTGATCGCGTCTCCCGGATCCACGGAAGGGGCGCGCGTCGCGAACGTCGCCGTGCCCACCGCCTCCGGTCCGCAATTCGGCGGCGGGGGATTCGCCACCGACGACGCGGACGATCCGGCGCAGCAGCGGGCTCAGCCGGCCGGGCACCGGGGTCAGCGGGTCGAGGACCACCCCGGCTGATCGCTCGACACACAGCGGGCCGGCCGGCAACGCGCCAGACCGGGACGAACGCTAGTGCGTTGACTCGCGCTCGGCGGCCTTCACCAGCCGGGACGCGAAGAACCGGACGGCACCTCCCAGCGCGGCCTGCAGCGCGGGGCCCGTCCCGGCGACGCGTTCTTCGAACGAGCCCGTCCACCGGATGTCCGTTCCGCCACCCGGATTCGGCGTGAAGACCACCTCGCCGACGTAGTCCTTGGCCGGGCTCGCGCCGACCATCTTGTAGGCGTGGCGCCGGTCCTGCTCGTAGGCGACGGTTTCCTCCTGCACCAGCACGGGCCACATGCCCAGCTTGCGGATCGCCCCGACGCCGCCGGGCGCCGGGTCACCCTGCCGCGCCCAACTGGACTGCACGACGATCGGCTTCGCCCACTTCGACCAGTTGGCGCCGTCCGCCACGAGCCGGAACAGCGTCTCCGCCGGCGCGGTGCTGGTGCGGTTGACCTCGAACGAAAACTTCCGGTCCGACATGCCCGTACCTTAACGCTGCGTCCGCGCGCGCACCCCCGTGGCCTCGTTTGTGATATGCCGCGCGACGTGCCGACGATCGCCGCGCGGGAAGGCGAACTCCGTGCGGCCGTTGCC
>CAWGPS010000009.1:0-173833 GCA_963824505.1 uncultured Actinomycetota bacterium | reverse complement strand
GCTCATAACCCAGCCTTTCTTGGCGGACGTCGAAGGGTAGGCGCCAAAGTTACGCGCATTTCGCCAGCGTCAGCCACTTTACAAATTGGGAATAGTAAACCGTTATAAAACCGTTATACGGAATTCCGTACCTTTGTAAAATTTCTTGACACCCGATGATTGCTGCCTACTTTGCAGCGTCATTGTCGACGACAACGTCAATGTCGTCGCGAATCGACGCGCCGAGAAATCTCGATGACGGCCGCAGGGCGTCGCCGCCCGCGCCGACCGCGCCGTTGCGGCCAGCAACGTCTGACACCGAAGCGACGCTCTACGCGCGAGCTCGTCCGCCGCCGTGAACCATCGTCCCCGCGATCATCCATTGTGGCAACAGTTGCATAGGTGTAGCGTTTACTTGTAACACGCGCATTCTGTCTGTAACACGCGTGTGAGAGTGAAAGGAAAGCCTGATGAAGACTGCGATCGCGATGTTCAGTGGTACCGCCGCGTTAGCCATAGCGGTCGGATTCGGAAGTCTCGGCGTTAGCTCGGGGAGCGGAGCCTCCCCGACGACGCAGCCATCGTCCAGCGCGAAGCCGGCCCTCGGCAGCACCGCGCGGACGCCGGCCGGCGACGTCCACCGCGTCATCCTCACCGGCTGCATCGGCGGCCTCGACTGCTGAGTAACCGCGTCCGCGCGAAGCCCGTCGACTTCCGTTTGTGACGGCGCCCCAGAGGGTACGGCCAGATGGACCGGACGGAAGTGGTGCAAGTGCAGATTGGGGAGCGCGATGAGATCTGAGGCCAGGACGACGTTCGCACTGTTCGGTGGCGCGGCAATGCTCGTCCTCGCCGTCGGGTGTGGTGGCGGCAACAACAATAAGGCTCCCAGCAGTACGACAACGACGACCACGACTCCTTCCTCGAGCGTGGCCCCCTCCCCGGCACCCTCGACGGCGCCGGGCGGCGGGGGCGGCAGCGTCCCGGGCGGCCCGACCGGCGGCGGCGGACCGGGCGGCGGCGGTGGCAGCATCCCCGGCGGCCCCACCGGCGGCGGCGGACCGGGCGGCGGCAGCGGCAGCATCCCGGGCGTTGGCGGTGGCGGCGGCGGGCCGGGCGGTGGCGGCGGCTGCGTCGGCAACATCTGCGGCGGTTACTGACCGCAAAAGAACTTGCTCCGAAGTCGGTGGGGGCCTGGCTTGCCCGACCCCCACCGGCTGAGCAGGTTGCGGACCGTGCCATGGGTCTAGGGCGGCCCCCGGCGTTGGGGTTATGGTTCTCCCCAACGCGAACGCAAGGGGACCTCATGAAGCTCAGGTTCGGGTATTTCATCGCACCGTTCCACCGGGCGGGCACTAATCCGACTCTCGCGCTGCAACGGGATCTGCAATTCATCGAGCATCTCGATGCGCTCGGTTTCGACGAGGTGTGGCTGGGCGAACACCATTCGGCCGGAAGCGAAATCATCAGCTCGCCGGAGATCTTCATCGGCGCCGCGGCGCAGCGGGCCAAGCGGATCCGCTTCGGAACCGGGGTCATTTCGCTCGCGTACCACAACCCGCTCTGGGTCGCCGACCGGTTGATGCTCCTGGATCACCTCACCCACGGTCGCGTGATCGGCGGGGTCGGTCCCGGCTCGCTGCCCACCGATTCCGCGATGATCGGACTGACCCCCACCGACACGCGCGAGCTTCTGGAGACCAACCTCGACATCGTCGTGCGCCTGCTCGCCGGGGAGACCGTGTCCGCGAAAACCGCCACGCACCAATTGTTCGACGCCCGCCTGCAACTCGCTCCCTACTCCGACGGCGGCATCCCGCTCGCGGTCGCCGCGGTCGCCTCGCCGACCGGCGCGCGGCTGGCCGGCAAGCACGGCATCGGCCTGTTGTCCATCGGGGCGACGCTGACCGTCGAGGGATTCAACGCGCTGTCCTACCACTGGGACATCGTCGAGGAGCGCGCCGCCGCCTTCGGCACGCGGGTGGACCGCAACACCTGGAGCCTGGTCGGGCTGTTCCACATCGCCGAGACCGAAAAGCAGGCCCGCGAGGAGGTGAAGTTCGGGATCGAGCCGTGGTTCCGCTACTTCCAGAAGGTGGCCGCCTTCCCGCAGATGACCATGCCCGGCGACCAGCTCGACGAGATGATCGACGTCATCAACGACAACGGCGCGGGCGTCATCGGCACGCCCGAGCAGGCTCGCGCGCAGGTGCAGCGGCTCTGGGACCAATCCGGCGGTTTCGGCAGCATGCTGCAGATGGGACACGAGTGGGCCAACCCGGCCGCCACCAGACGGTCCGCGGAGTTGTTCGCCGCCGAAGTGATGCCCCATTTCCAGGGGCAGGCCCAGCCGACGCTGGACGCCGCCAGCCGGGCCGGCGAGGCGCGGGAGAGCCTCGCGCAGTCGCAGCTGGACGCCGTCGCGCACATGACGCAGAAGTACCAGGACGAGGTCAGCTCGAAATAGCGGCTTTGATGCCGAACCACTTCGCTAGTGTGTCGCGCAGCACGCGCAGTTCGTTCCCGTCGGGCGTGCCCGCCGACGATGCCCACGCCACGTAACCGTCGGGGCGCACCAACACGGCCGTCGCGGCGATCTCGCCGACGGGGCGCCCCGCGGCAACCGTGACCTCGTCGATCTCGGCGAAAGCGCCTGCCTTTCGAACATGATCAGCGCGGCCCGGCCCCCCAGCGCCCCGAAAGCGAAGACACCGCGCTCGGCCCGGTGGAACTGCAACGGGGGGAGGCGTCCGTAGCCGGGGATATCCAGGCCGCCGCTGACCGGGTCCATCCACTCGTCGGGCGGCAGGACGTCGAAACCGGCGCGGCCGACGGCGTCGTACGACGACATGCCGGGAAATTCGATCCCGGCGAGCTTGCGCGTCACGCTGCTGCCGCCGTCGGCGCCGATCAGGTACTGGGCTCGCACGTCATAGGGGCCGTCGGGCCCGGTGATGCGCACCGTGACCCCGTCGCGGTCCTGATCGAAGCCGGCGAGCGCGTGACCCCAGCGGATATCGGCGTCGTAGTCGCGCGCCCGCGCCGCGAGCACGCGCACCAGCCGCGTTGCTGATCGGCAGCAGGAACACCTGCGGATCGGACACGAGGGTGAGATCCAGCGGGAAGGCCGCGAACATCGCGCGGGGGTTGAGGCGGGGCGGGTTGGTCTTATCCGCGAGCGTGCCGTACAGCCCGCGGTGATCCAGGATCCGAACCGCTTGGCCGATAATGCCGTTGCTCGCCGTTCAGCGTTGGGCCCCGGCATCGGGTCCAGCACCACGGGTCTGATCCCGGCCAAGCCCAGTTCGCCGGCCAGCATCAGCCCGTTGGGACCGGCGCCCGCGATGACAACGTCAATCATCGTCAACCACCCAGCCGAGCTTAAGGACGTCCGGGCGCGGAGGCCAACCCGTGCGCCATCTCATAACCCAGCGCTAGCCGCGTCTCAGCGGGCGGCTAGCAACGGGGCGCAAACATGAAGCATGACCGCAATCCCGCAGCACTCCGGATCGGCGACAGCCGCCTTCACGGCGTTGCGCCGGCAATCACGCGCATTGAAGACGCTTTTCGCCGGGACCGCGTCGATCGCGACGCTCACCCTGATCCCGCATCCCGGGTCACCGGAGGCGCTGCGCCTCGCGGACGTCGCCGTGCCCACCGCGTCCGGTCCGCAATTCCCCGGCGGCTTCGCGACCGACGACGCCGACGATCAAGCACAACACCAGGAACAGCAGGCCCTGCAGCAGATGCAACAGGCCGAACAACAGGCCGAACAGCAAAACGAGCAGGCCCAACAGCAAGCTCAGCAAGCTGAGCAGCAGGGTCAATGGGTCGAGGACCACCCGGGCCCGTAATGCTCGGTGTGAAGCCATGGCGGCCGCCCGTGTGGCCGCCATGCGCTACGCCTCAGCGAACGCTATTGCCTTGACTCACGCTCGGCGGCCTTGACCAGCCGACCGGCGAAGAAGGCGACGGCCCCGCCCAACGCGGCGCGCATCGCCGGGCCCGTCCCGGGGACCTTCTCGGTGAAGGAGCCGGCCCAGTGGATGTCGGTTCCGCCCGCCGGGTTCGGCGTGAGAACCACCTCGGCGAAGTAGTCCTTGACCGGGCTCGCGCCGACCATCTTGTAGGCGTGGCGCCGGTCCTGCTCGTAGGCGACGGTTTCCTCCTGCACCAGCACGGGCCACATGCCCAGCTTGCGGATCGCCCCGACGCCGCCCGGCGCCGGCTCACCCTGCCGCGCCCAACTGGACTGCACGACGATCGGCTTCGCCCACTTCGACCAGTTGGCGCCGTCCGCCACGAGCCGGAACAGCGTCGCCGCCGGCGCGGTGCTGGTGCGGTTGACCTCGAACGAAAACTTCCGGTCCGACATGCCCGTACTCCTGGTGAGAACGCTCAAACGACGCTGGATGCGGCTCGCGCGTAGGGTACCGCTCACGGCGTGTGCCCACCGGGCCGGGTTGGCCGGATGGGACTCGAGTCTTTGCGGAGCCCGCGCGCCGCCAGCGACCGCCGAAACCTGCCGCTCGGGATCCGGCGCCGCTACTCACCGAGCCCGGGGCTGCGGTCGCGATGAGTTCTGCCGCCGAGCCTTGTCTATATATGTAGTTCGATCGACCCGATCGGTCCGATCGCGAAAGCATCGAAGCCCCTGCCGCCACGTGCAGGGGCTCTTCTGTTGTGAAAGGGGTTTGTCATGGGCGGAGTCGCAGACAAGGCGATCCTGGTGACGGGGGCCAACCGCGGAATCGGTCTGGCCATCGTGGATGAAGCCCTGCGCAGAGGAGCGAGGCAGGTGTACGCCGGTGTGCGGAGCCGTTTTTCGCCTTCCGATGAGCGGGTGGTGCCGGTGGTCCTCGACGTGACGAATGCGGCGCACATCCGGGATGCCGTCGCGAAAGTCGATTCGCTTGATGTGCTGATCAACAATGCGGGCATCGCGGACTACGACGATCTGAGCGACCCGGCAGTGCTCGAACGGCACCTTGCCGTCAACCTGTATGGCGCGTGGGCCCTGACAAGGGCGTTCTTGCCGAAGCTGATTCGTGCCCACGGTGCGGTGATCAACAACCTGTCGGTGAACGCGTTGGCGCCCCTGCCGCTGATCCCATCGTACTCGATCTCCAAGGCGGCCGCGTTCAACCTCACCCAGTCACTGCGGGCCTCTCTGGCTCCCCAGGGCGTGCGGGTCCACGCGGTCTTCACCGGTCCCGTGGACACCGACATGACGCGGGCCCTTGACATACCGAAAGCGACTCCGCGGTCCGTGGCGGCCGCCGTTTTCGACGCACTGCAACGCGGCGAAGTGGACATCTTCCCCGATCCGGTGTCGCAATCCATTGCCGGCGGGTGGGGCTCCAGCCCGGTTAAGGAGCTGGAGCGTCAGTACGCCTACCTGCTCGCGGCGGCGGCCCCGGTGACGGCGCAAAACTGAAACCCTCAGGAGGACAAGGTGAACAACCTTTTCGGTAAGACCGCACTCGTCGTCGGCGCAAGCCGGGGCCTCGGCCGGGGCATCGCGACCGCGGCGGCCGAAGCCGGCGCGTCGGTGATTGCGGTCGCTCGTACCGCGACGGTATTTCCCCAGCCGGCAGGCGGGGGCGGCCATATTCAAGCGGTCGTCGCCGATGCGGCCGACGCATCGGTGCCCGGTAGCCTGCTGGATCAATACGATCCGCAGGTCCTGGTCCTGGTGGCCGGGGCAAGCCCGTTGCTGCGTCCCCTGCAGCACCACACTTGGGAGACATTCTCGGCCAACTGGAACACCGATGTGCGCATCGCATTTCATTGGCTGCGCGAGGCCCTGCTCAAGCCCCTGCAACCCGGGAGCCGGGTCGTGCTCATCAGCAGCGGCGCGGCCTTGGCCGGGTCACCACTGAGCGGCGGGTACGCGGGCGCCAAAGCCACCCAACGCATTATCAGCGGTTACGCGCGCGGGGAGGCCGCCCGCGCCGACCTTGACATCACCTTCACGGCTCTGCTGCCCCGCCTCACGCCGTTGACCGAACTCGGCCGCCCCGCCGTGCGGGCGTATGCGGCCCGCGGTGGTCAATCCGAGGAGGACTACGTCCGGCAGCTCGGCGAACCGCTGAGCCCGGAGTCAGCCGGCAGGGCCGTCGTGGAGCTGGTGCAGGCGGACAGCAGCACCGTCGCCCCCGACTACTTGCTGACTGGGGCCGGCCCGCAGAAACTGTCCTGAGGACCCGCGCCGACAACCAAAACCGTTGCAAGAAAACAGAAGGCGAGACACGACCATGAAGACACCCTCGATCGTATCGGTGCGGGAATGGGAGGCGGCGCGCCAGCGACTGCTGGTGCAGGAAAAGGAGCTGTTCCGAGCGCGGGACGCGTTGGCCGCGCAGCGCCGCCGGATGCCGTGGCTATCGGTGGACAAGCCCTATGCATTCGACGGGCCCGACGGCAGGGTGGGCCTGCCGGACCTGTTCGAAGGCCGGCGTCAGCTGATCGTCTACCGGGCATTCCTGGAACCCGGGGTGGACGGTTGGCCCGAGCACGCCTGCCGAGGCTGCTCGATGATCGCCGATCACGTCGGCAACCTTGCGCATCTGAACGCCCGCAATACCACCCTGGTGTTCGCGTCGCGCGCCGGCCAACCCGACATCGCGCGGGTGAAGGCCAGGATGGATTGGCACATGCCGTGGTACACGATCGTCGACGAATTCGACTCCGACTTCGGGGTCGACGAGTGGCACGGCACCAACGCATTCATCCGCCACGGCGAACGGGTATTTCGCACCTACTTCATCAACAACCGCGGCGACGAGGCCCTGGGCACCACGTGGAGTTACCTGGACATGACCGCGCTTGGGCGACAGGAGGATTGGGAGGACTCTCCGGACGGCTACCCGCAGACGCCTGCATACGCGTGGTGGAATTGGCACGACGCCTACGAGAGCGAGCCGGCACAGTGGTGGGAGGATCCCGATCAGGGCGAGCGCGATCCCAGCGACCCCCGGCCGGCGCGCCGCAACCCGTGAGAGGCCTCCCACCGCGGGTTCGGCGCGGCGGACCCCGGTTGCGGCGGGATAGGTTGATGGGCAATGCAGGTGACTAACGCCACTGATTTCGCCGAACTGGCCGAACGGTACCGGCCCGAATTGCGCGCCTACTGCTATCGAATGCTCGGATCGGTCGACGAGTGCGAGGATCTGGTACAGGACACGTACCTGCGTGCCTGGCAAGGCTACGACAGGTTCGAGGGCCGTTCCTCGTTGCGATTGTGGCTCTACAAGATCGCGACGAACACGTATCTGAACTCGGTGCAGACGCGGAAGCGTCGTCCGCTTCCCTCGGGGCTGAGCGCGCCGGCCGACAGCGGGGAAGCCCCGTTGGCTCCGGCGCAGTTCGATATCCCATGGTTGCAGCCCGCCCCCGACAGCCTGCTGCACGGTGCAACCGACGATCCCGCCCTCGTCGTGTCACATCGCAGCAACGTTCGACTGGCGTTCATCGCCGCCCTGCAGCTCCTATCGCCTTTGCAACGCGCGGTTCTGGTGCTGCGCGATGTGCTGAACTGGCAGGCCAAGGAAGTCGCCGAGCTATTGGAAACGACCACGGCGGCCGTCAACAGCGCCTTGCAACGCGCCCGAACACAACTCGCGCAGGCGCACCCTTTACCCGGCGAGCTGAGCGAACCCACCGAACCCGAGCGGCGCGAGCTGCTCGACCGTTACATGGCGGCCTTCGAACACGCCGACGTAGATGAACTCGCGACGTTGCTTCGCGCCGACGTCGATCTCGAAATGCCACCCATCCCAACGTGGTTCACGGGACGAAAGGCGGTGTGCGCATTTATGCGGCGGGTGGTGCTGCACACTCCGGATCAATGGCGGCTGGCCCACACCCAGGCCAACGGCGCTCCGGCGTTCGCCATGTACAAGTGGGCCCCGGACGGGTCTTACCGCGCCCACGGCCTGGATGTGCTGTCGCTGACCGGCGGCCTCATTTCGCACATCGTCGCCTTCAACGACCCGTCAATTGTCGCCAAGTTCGGCCTGCCCGAGACGTTTACCGAACCCCCGGGGCACCCGCACGTGGCAAAGGCGTAAGGCAGGCCGTGCCCGACGCCGATGACATCGATGAACTCTCCTTGCTGGCCGCGGCTGCCCAATACCTGTTGAGCAGCATCCTGCTGGTTCGCGGGGCCGACCTGTCCGCGCCGACCCCGTGTCCCGGCTGGGATTTGCGTCACCTGCTGCGGCATCTCCGGGCCTCGTTTGCCGATGCCGCCTACGTGCTGGCGGAGCGGGAACCTGCCGCCGGTCCGGGGCTCGACCTGAGGCCGGCGGACGGCTCCGATCCGGTGGCCGCGCTGCGGGCCGGGATCGCCGACCTGGTGCTCTGCTCGGCGTTGCTACCGACGGTGGGCCGTTGGTGTCAGATCCGGGACCGCCACGTTCCGGCCGGGGTCGTGGTGTACGTTGCGGCCGTCGAAATGGTGCTGCACGCATGGGATATTGCCCAGGCCTGCCGCACCGGGCGCCCCATTCCCACAGATCTTGCTGCGACATTGTTACGGGTTGCGCCGCCGCTTGCCGAAGCCGGACTGGCGGGGCATGTGTTCGTGCAACCGGTCACAGCGCCGGAAGCCGCGACGCCCGGTGACCAGCTTCTTGCGCTCTTCGGCCGTCGACCCACCTCGCGGAAGGTGCGGCCGGGATGACCTGCCGCCACCGACGACCCGGCTCGAACGGGAAGGGAAAGCGCGGCCGGGCCTTGCCGCGCACCTAGACTGCGCGTATGGATTGCGGTTCCCGCAACACGGCAGGCCGTCCCCGGCCTGTTGCAGATCGAGGACTGCCTGGACGCCCAGGGCGAGGTCGCGTTGCCGCCTGGCACCACGCTGATATCGCTCATCGAACGCAACGTGGCCAACGTAGGTGACGCCGTTGCGTTCCGCTATCTGGACCACAGCCGTGCGACCGACGGGCAGGCCCTCGAGGTGACCTGGACCCAGTTCGGGACCCGACTGCGCGCGATCGGCGCGCGCGTGCAGCAGCTCGCGGATCGCGGGGAGCGGGTCGCGGTCCTCGCGCCGCAGGGCATCGACTACGTGGCCGGTTTCTACGCGGCGATCAAGGCCGGGACGATCGCGGTGCCGCTGTTCGCGCCGGAACTGCCCGGACATGCCGAACGTCTCGATACGGCGCTGCGCGATTCGGAGCCCACCGTCGTCCTCACCACCACTGCGGCAAAAGACGCCGTGGAGAAGTTCCTGGCCAACCTCTCACCGGGAAGCCGGCCGCGGGTGCTCGTCATCGATCAGATACCCGACTCGGACGGCGAGAACTTCGCGCCGACCGAGCTCGACATGGACGACGTGTCCCACCTGCAGTACACCTCGGGCGCGACGCGCCCACCGGTCGGCGTGGAGATCACCCACCGGGCCGTCGGCACGAACCTGGTGCAGATGATCCTGTCGATCGACTCTGCTGGACCGAAACACCCACGGCGTCAGCTGGTTGCCGCTCTACCACGACATGGGCCTGTCGATGATCGGCTTCCCCGCCGTGTACGGCGGACACTCCACCCTGATGTCGCCGACCGCTTTCGTCCGCCGGCCGCTGCGGTGGATCCAGGCGCTGTCCGACGGGTCGCGGCAGGGCCGCGTCGTCACCGCCGCCCCGAACTTCGCCTACGAGTGGACCGCGCAGCGCGGGCGGCCCGCACCGGGCGAGGACATCGACCTCGGCAACGTCGTGATGATCATCGGCTCCGAACCGGTGAGCATGAACGCGATCCGCACCTTCACCGAGGCGTTCGCCCCCTACGGGCTGCCGCGCACCGCGTTCAAGCCGTCGTACGGCATCGCGGAGGCGACGCTGTTCGTCGCGAACATCGCTCCGGCGGAGGAACCTTCGGTGGTCTACCTCGACCGCGAACAACTGGGCGCCGGCCGCGCGGTCCGCGTGGCGCCCGACGCGCCCACCGCGGAGCCGCAGGTGTCCTGCGGCCGGGTGGCGCGCAGCGAGTGGGCGGTGATCGTCGACCGCGAGGCGGAGGCGGAGCTGCCCGACGGCCGGGTCGGCGAAATCTGGCTGCAGGGCGACAATGTCGGCCGCGGGTATTGGGGGCTGCCCGAGGAGACGCAGGCTGGCGTTCGGCGCCAAGCTGCAGGCGCGGCTCGAGCAGGGCAGCCACGCCGAGGGCGCGCCCGTCGGGCGGACGTGGCTGCGGACCGGAGACCTGGGCGTGTACCTCGACGGCGCGCTCTACGTGATCGGCCGGATCGCGGACCTGGTGACCGTCGACGGCCGCAACCACTACCCGCAGGACATCGAGGCGACCGTCGCGGACGCCTCGCCGATGGTGCGCCGCGGCTATGTCACCGCGTTCTCCGTGCCGGCGGGTCCCGACGGTTCCGGCGACGCCCAGCGGCTGGTGGTCGTCGCCGAACGCGCCGCGGGCACCAGCCACGACGACCCGCGGCCGGCGATCGAGGCGATCCGGGCCGCGGTGTTACACCGGCACGGCGTGACGGTGTCCGACGTGCGCTTCCTCCCCGCCGGCGGCATCCCGAGGACGACCAGCGGCAAGCTGGCGCGCCGCGCCTGCCGCGCTCAGTACCTCGGCGGGACGTTGGGCGTGCACTAGATGGTCGACCTACCAACCCCGGATCCACCGTTCGGCGGCGTCGTCAACCCGTTGGCGACAGACTCCACCCCGGTCAGGCCGTCGATCACCCGCCCGCCGACCGGCGCACCGAACGTCGTCGTCGTGCTGCTCGACGACGTCGGGTTCGGCGCCCCGTCGACGTTCGGCGGCCCCGTCCCGACACCGGCGCTGGACCGGGTCGCCGGAGCGGGCCTGCGCTACAACCAATTTCACACCACCGCGCTGTGCTCGCCCACGCGCGCCGCGCTGCTGACCGGGCGCAACCACCACACCGCGCACATGGGCGCCATCTGCGAGATCGCCTATGGTTTTCCCGGATACGACAGCGTGATACCGCAGAGCACGGCCACGGTCGCGCAGGTCCTGCGCATGAGCGGTTACAGCACCGCACTGTTCGGCAAGGCGCACGTGACGCCCACTTGGGAGACGGGCCCCGCCGGCCCGTTCGACCGCTGGCCCACCGGACTCGGTTTCGAACGTTTCTACGGCTTTCTGGGCGGCGACGCCTCGCAGTACGAGCCGGCGCTCTACGACCAGACCACACCCGTCGAGCCGTATCTGGGCCGCGACGACTACCACCTCACCGAGGATCTCGCCGACAAGGCGATCGACTGGATTCGGCTGCAACAGACGTCGGCGCCCGACAAGCCGTTCTTCCTGTACTTCGCCCCGGGCGCGACCCACAGCCCCCACCACGTGTGGCCGGAGTGGTCGGAGCGGTTCGCCGGCCAGTTCGACGACGGCTGGGATGCGTTGCGGGAGCGGATCTATGCCCGCCAGATCGAGGCGGGAATCATCCCTCCCGACACGCGCCTCACCCCGCGGCCCGAGCAGATACCCGCGTGGGCGGACTACGACGACCGCTACAAGCCGGTGGCCGCGCGCCTGATGGAGGTCTATGCCGGCTTCCTGGCCCATACCGACGCCCAGGTCGGACGCGTCGTCGACGCCATCGACGAGTTAGGCGTTTGGGACGACACGCTATTCATCTACCTCTGCGGCGACAACGGCGCGTCCGCGGAGGGCACCATCCACGGCGCCTGGAGCTCGCCCGCGTTCCAGAACGGGCTGCCCGAGGACCCCGAATGGCTGCTGGCCCACATCGACGACTTCGGCACGGTCCGCTGCGAGAACCACTACAACGTCGGCTGGGCCTGGGCGCTCGACACACCGTTTCAATGGATGAAGCAGGTGGCGTCGCATTTCGGTGGCACCCGCAACGGGCTCGCCATCTCGTGGCCGCGGGGGATCGGTGCGGCGGGGGAGCAGCGCAGCCAGTTCCACCACGTCATCGACATCGTCCCCACCATCCTCGACGCCGCCGGCATCGAGATGCCCGCGCGGGTCAACGGAGTCGAGCAGCAGCCCATCGAGGGTGTCAGCATGCGCTACTCGTTCGACGACGCCGCGGCGGACAGCCGGCGGACCACCCAGTATTTCGAGATCTTCGGCAACCGGGCCGTCTACCACGATGGTTGGATCGCCTCGTGCTTCCACGGCCGGCTGCCCTGGGTCCGCAGCGGGAGCCACCCGTTCGGCGAGGGTGAACGCTGGGAACTCTACGACCTCGCCGGCGACTTCAGCCAGGGCGTGGATCTCGCCGGGCAACACCCGGACAAGCTCGCCGAGTTGCAGGCGGTCTTCGACGCCGAAGCGCGCAAGCACAACGTCTACCCCCTCAGCGACGCCACACTGGCCCGCGCGCTGCCGGCCAACCGGCCGAGCCTGCTCGGCGAGCGCAACTCTGTCACCTACTTTTCCGGCCACGTGCGCATCCCCGAGGCCGCGACACTCGCTTACACCAGCACGTCGTTCGAGCTCCGGGCGCACCTGCAGATTCCGGCCGGCGGCGCGCAGGGCGTGGTCATCTGCATCGGCGGGTCGATGGCCGGATGGAGCCTCTACCTTCAGGACGGCATCCCGACTTTCACCTACAACTACCTGGGCCACGAGCTCACCACCATCGCCGCGCCCGAGGCGCTACCGGAAGGGCAAGTGGCGCTTGGCCTTTCGTTCGACTACGACGGTGGGGGACTGGGCAGGGGCGCGTCGGCGGCGCTGCTGGTCGACGACGCCACGGTGGCCACGGGGCGCATCGGGCGCACGGTCCCCTTCCGGTTCTCGATGAGCGGCGAGACGTTGGACGTCGGCGTCGACACCGGTTCGACGGTCGCACCCTACGGCCACGCCTTCACCTTCACGGGCGGTATCGAGCGGATCGATGTCACCGTCTCGCCGCGTCCGGCGGACCTGGCCGCGGCGGTCGCCGAGGCCGAAATGCGCGCGGCAGCGGCCTCCCAGTAGCCGGCCGAGTGGCTGGACGGCTTGGTCTATCCTCACGGTTCGCATGTGGAGCAGTCTCATCCCACTGATTCTCGGGAGCGCCCTGGAGCCGATCGAGATCGCTATCACGATCACGCTGCTCGGCACGCCCTCGCGGCTGCGGGCGGCCGGCGCCTGGATCGCCGGGCACGCCGCCACGCGCCTGGTTCAAGGCCTGGTGTTCGGGACGATCCTGCACTGGGGTGCGCGCACCGCGGACCCGGCGCATTCCCGGCACTGGATCGTGTCGACCGTCCTGTTGGTCGTCGCCCTCGTCTTTCTCATCACCGCGGCGCGGGAGCTGTTCAGCGACGAGGATCCCGACGCCCCGCCCCCGAAGTGGATGAGTGCGCTCACCTCCGCCTCGCCCACCAAGGCGTTCGTCATCGGCGCGGGGGTCATGGCGTTGTCGGTCAAGGCGTGGGTCTTCACCCTCGCCGCGATCGGTGTGATCGGCGATTCCCATTGGGGCACGTGACCAACGTGGTCACCTACGTCGCCTTCGTGGCCCTTGCCGCGAGCGGAAACCTGCTCGTCGTCGGCGCGGCCGCGTTACTGCCCGGCCGGTCGCGCTCCCTGCTGGACCGCACCCTGCGCTGGATTCAGGACCACGACCGGCCGATCATGATCGTCGTGGGCCTGGTGTTCGGGATGTGGTTCGGTATCAAGGCGCTGCACGGCTTCGGGATTCTCTGAGCGCCAATCCGCTAATCTCCCCTCGGAGGCACGATGGTTCTCAAGGTTGCAGTCTCACCCGGCCTGATTCAGGGCGACGTCGAAGCGGGCTACGGCAAGGTCGCCGACGCGTTCCGGGCCAACTTCCGCGACGGCGCCGAGGTCGGGGCGGCCGTCGCCGTCTACCGCGACGGCGTCAAGGTCGTCGACCTGTGGGGCGGCTACCGCAACGGGTTGGCGAAAAACCCGTGGCAGGCCGACACGATGGTCAACATGTTCTCCACGACCAAGGGGGTGGCCGCCCTGGTCGTGGCGGTGGCCGTCTCGCGCGGCCTGATCTCCTACGACGCCAGGGTCGCCGACTACTGGCCCGAGTTCGCGCAGGCCGGAAAGGGTGATGTCACGGTCCGCCAGCTGCTGGGGCATCAGGCCGGGCTGTGCGCGCTGAAGCCGAAGCCGACGCTGGCCGACGTGGCCGACCCGGCGAGGCTCGCGCCCATCCTGGCCGCGCAGGCGCCGGCGTGGCGCCCGGGTTCGCGGCACGGATACCACGCGATCACCCTCGGCTGGTACAAGTCCGAGTTGATCCGGCGGACCGACCCGGCGGGACGCACCCTGGGCAAATTCATGCACGACGAGATCGTCCGGCCCCTGGGACTCGACATGCACATCGGGCTGCCGGACTCCGTCGACCGCGCGCGCGTCGCCCACGTGCACAACTGGGCGCGCGCCGAGACGCTGCTCCACCTCAACGTCATGCCGGCCGGCTTCCTCGGCGCCTCGCTCAACCCGGTCGGCCTGACGGCGCGCACGGTGTCGGTCCCGCGCGGCGTCGACCCGTTCAACGGCGACTACAACCGCGACGACGTCCGGGCGGTCGAGATTCCGTCCGCCAACGGCATCGGCACCGCCAGGTCGGTGGCCCGCATGTACGGTAGCGCCGCCACGGGCGGCGCCGAACTCGGCTTGAACGCCGACACTTTCGACGCCCTGACCGCTGCCGCGATCGCGCCGAGCCAGGGTGTCCGCGACAAGGTGATGCGGGCGGACGTGTCCTATTCGCTCGGGTTCTGCAAGCCGGTGCCGCATTTCGAGTTCGGGTCGTCGGGCAGAGCCTTCGGGACGCCGGGCTTCGGCGGCTCGTTCGGCTGCGCCGACCCCGACACCGGAATCGGTTTCGCGTACGTGATGAACCGGCTGGGTTTCCACCTGTGGAGCGACCCGCGCGAACTCGCGCTGCGCCAGGCGCTGTTTCGCGATGTGCTCGGGGTGCGGCCGCAGACCTGACGCGCTTCCACACCGGGCGACCGGAATCGAACACAGGTTTGCTCTTGGGGCTGATGCTGGCGAGAACGCGCCAGCTATCACGGTGAAGTCGCCGAAGCTACACGGAGAGCCGCCCCGGGGCCGCTCACGGCTCCTGCAAGGCGTCAACGAGCGATTCCAGGTTATCGAGTTGCCCGGCACCATATTTGTCTCTGAGCAGTCGCGCCCGGGGTAGGAGCATCCGAAAGCCTCGAGCAGCTAGCGTCTATCCGGGCCTCGTCCTTATCCCGGCAAGCGCCAGGTAGCTTTCGCCGCTTGTGCAACTTTGGCATGTTCGGATTCGGGCCATGGAGCCGAACGCCTCGCGCAGACCAAAAAATCCGCTTTCAAGCCAGTTTGACTCAGCCTCGGTGACACAACACATTGCCTCCTACGGGACCTTCGGCTCTACGGCAGCACCCATGGGGCCGAGATGCTCAACACCGAGGATGTACGGATCGTCATGGAGGAATTGTGATTGAGACACTGGGGGACTTTCCCGACAACATCGTCGCGTTCATGTGCCACGGTCGTGTGACGAAGGACGACTACGACACGGTGCTGATACCCGAGGCGGAAAAGAGACTAAAGCAGCACGAAAAGCTCCGGATCTACTATGAGTTCGCGCCGGACTTCGAGGGAATCGATCCCGGCGCCGCCTGGGAGGATGCGCGGGTGGGTTTCAGCCACTTCCTCAGCTGGGAACGCATTGCGGTGGTCACTGACGTGGATTGGCTCAAGCAGATGATGAGGTTCTTCGGTTTCCTTATGCCGGCCGAGGTGCACGCTTTCCCCCTTGCTGAAGCGGGCAAGGCGCGTGAATGGATTGCCGAGACGCAGTAGGTCTTGGCGTAGTCCGGCATCGGCTGCGCTGTTGTTCTGCGTCAGCGCGCAGGTGCCATCGGGTCAATTGCGAATTTCGATGGTGCGTCGGCCCACCATGTTCATACGTGTACGACGAATCGTCGCGGCCTCGACGACGCGGCCATCGTCATAGCGAAAGCGCAATGCATCCGTCGGACATTGCACGATGCAGGCGCCACACTGGATGCACCAATCGGGTTTCGCGATCTGCACCCTGAGCTGGTCCTCGTGCATTTCGAACACATCGCGCGGGCACACCTGTATGCACTCCGCCGCAGCCGTGCAGCGGTCAACGACCAGTTCGATGTGCGCTTGGTTGTGAAGGGTGTTGATATAGCTTCCGTACCAGGGCGTGAATCCGGCGAGATCGATCGAAGCAAGCGCGATACCAACCAACGACGCAACGCTTGCAGCCGTCAGGTGCGCCGTTGTGGCTGCGCCCAGCGCGAACACGAGTCCGCAACTGAAAAGGGCCGCCCCCGCGGCGAAGACAGCGAAAGTCAGGAATCGCCGGCGCCCGCGGATCGGTAACCAAGGCAGCAGGCCGAACAAGCCGATCACGCAAAGTGCGACCGCCGTGCCACCCGCTGTCATGGTCGCCCAACCGAAAACGCCCGCCAACACCGGAAGCAGGATAGCCAGCAGTGGCACCAGTAGCAGCGCCGCCATCTCCATGCGTTCCCATGCCGGGAAACGCATGAAGCGGTGGCTCTTGCTCGCCTGTTCGCCGCGGTCGAGGAAAGCCGGCACATCTTCTAGCCGCGCCGGTCCCCAGCAGGTGGCGAATCCCGTCGCCTCGGTGATCCGTCGGCGTTCAACGCCGGTGGCGCTAAGCTGCGGCAGGATGACTTCCCGACGGTCGACCTGGTCTGCGAGGTGCGATACGCGGATCGCCGAAATGATGTCGTGATCGGTGAGGTGGCCGCCGCCCGCAGCGCACCACACATCGATTCCCTTGCTGTTGGCGACCAACAGCCAAGCGTCATAGCCCCGCAATGCATCTCGGAGGCGGCGCACGGTGAGTGTGAAGTTGCCGGTGACGAGCACCGGCGAATCACGGCCCGGCTTTCCAATACGTATCAGTCCGGTCGGTGCGCGGTGCGGCAGCATGCCAAGCGCTCGGTCACGCAGGTATTCCGGGACATCACTGACTCTCATCGGTGCACCTTGGTCGCGTGGACAACCAGGAAGCTGCCCGACCACATCCGCTGCGTTGACACAATTGAGAACCCCGCTGCCCGCACCCGCTGACAAAGACCGTATATCGGCCGCGTCGTAGTCTGAGTGAGCAGGTAGGTCGCCGCCCTGACCGGCAGCCGCCGCAGATAATAAGCCAGGCGCGAAATTCTGCCCTCAGGCTTCGCCTCGTCGGCGATGACAAGCACGCCGTCCGGCACCAAGCACACATGCGCGACATGGAGCGCGTAATCCTGTTCCCCGGGTGACATTTCGCTCATTGCCAGGCACGACACCACCGCATCGAAGCTTCCCGGCGCAAAGCGATCCTCGATCTCCGCCGCTCCAAGCTGCATGAACCTTGCGCTGCCTGATGCGGGGACGGGCTTGGTTCGTGCCACCTCCAGCATGCCCGCATCCTTATCGATACCAACCGCGACAGCACCACGAGCCGCACAGGCCAGCGTGACGCCGCCGGTACCACAGCCGACGTCGAGAACCCGCTTACCCGGGGCTGCCGCTAACGCAGCAATACGTTCGTAAACCTCGTTTATCCGTCCTCGCGACAGCACCGAGATGCCGCGGTCGTAGCGCTGCGGCGCCGACTCCAAGACCTTCATCCACACGAAGCTACTCACTGCGGTTCTCCCTCCTGGACCGAACGCGTCACGCCCATCCGGCGGGATCGGCGCTGCACCAAACGAACTCGCACGAACACCTCGGCCCCCAACTCGAGTCGCCGATATCGTGCACCTGACGCCGCCGAGAATGTCGAGTTGTCCGGCGCAGTCATGCGCCGCTCGCCCGGAGCGCGGCACTGCGACCGGGTTTGAATCGAATCACTACCGCGCTGCGTATTACTCCCCACTTTGCGAAACCCTGGCGGAGTGCGCGAATAAATCGCGTAGCAGCCGCTGGGGAGATTTGCGAAGTACAATCGAGAGCAGCGGAATCAGGATGGGAGAGATCGCAACCAGCGCCAGAGTGATGGCGATTTCGGCGGGCAAGGATTCTGAAACGGATACGCCCCGCAACCGCAACTCGAAGGCTTCCAGCGTGTTCGCTGACTGGTTGGCGATGCTCATCACCTGAGCCACCGCCTCGATATTGCGCCGATCCCAAGGTGAGTAATATCGCGCCACCTCTTGCGAAATATCCTGCGGCACCGGGTTGAAGTCGGCTTCGGCCAACGCCCTGGCATAGGCCAGGGCGCTCCATTTGGCACGGTCGAAGGTTGCGGGATCAACGCCTTCCAATTGCACAATCTCTTCGTCCGAGGCGCCGGCGCGAATTGCCCATGCCTGGTGAACATAGCTGCAATAGCGGCAGTTGTTGGCCTGCGCGACCGTCAACATAATCTCTTCGCGGAAGACAGGGTCAATGTCGCGGAGCACCCACACCACTCCGGCGTGGTGGACCAGCGGTCCCAGGCGGCGAACGGCAGCCGCTAGTTCGCGCAACGTATAAGTCTTCCCGAAGACTGCCGACGGGGTTGTCGTTGGGGTTGTTGTGAACACGCCGCACCTGCCTCGGAAAAGCGGTGCCGCCATGCTACCGGATCGGGTTGCAACCGTGAGATGGGCGTCGGCGGGGTTTCCGGACGTCCATGGCCGGATGCAATCCAAGCCGGCTGTGGGTGCATATGTGCAAGACTCGGACGCCTTAAGGCGGAAGAAGGAGCGGCCATGTCTTCCTCGAAGAGCGAGATGGAAAACGAAGCATGACAAACCTCTGGAAGCGAAAGCCGGCGAAGGCCATCGTTGGCTTGATCATCTGTAGCGGAACGTTCATGCATATCGGAACAGTTTCGGCGTCGGCTGACCCGACGCATACCCGGATGCGCGACAAGGACGAAATGACAATGGTCTTGATTCCACAAGGAGAATTTCGAATAGGCTCCAATGTCGGGAAGGTCGATGAGCAACCGGTACATCAGGTCTATCTTGATGCTTTCTGGATGGATCAAACAGAGGTGACTAACACTCAGTACCAGAAATGTGTTGCATCGGGCTCTTGTACGAATCCATCAAGTGAAGGTTCGTTTACGAGACCCAGGTATTACGCAAGCGACGACCAGTATGCGGATTTTCCGGTCATCCATGTCAACTGGTATCAGGCAACGACGTACTGCACATGGGCTGGTGGCCGGCTTCCGACTGAAGCCCAGTGGGAAGCCGCCGCCCGCGGTACTGATGGAAGAACGTTTCCCATGGGCGATCACGTTGACAAAGACAGCGCGAATTATGCCGGCTTCGTCGGGGATACGGCTCGAGTCGGGAGCTATCCTTCCGGCTCGAGTCCGTATGGAGTTCTGGACATGGCCGGGAATGTTTCGGAGTGGGTGTTCGACTGGTACGGCCAAGATTTCTACCGTCGATCACCGAACCGAAACCCAACTGGACCGCCCTCTGGATCATCCCGCGTATTAAGGGGCGGATCCTGGGAGGATGATACCGATTTACTTCGGTCAGCAAATCGCAATTTTAATGATCCGCATGCTTCCACGACGACGTGGGGATTCCGCTGCGTGGTTCCTGAATAGGCCCCGAGAGGGCAGCGACGACCGCATCAATGTCACTTCCTCAGGCCCTGGACGGGGCTGGCTTACGCCTTCAAACAAGTTCACACCCCAACCGCAGCTCGCGAGCTGAGAGCACACGCCCGCCCCACGGTGTCCCCGGTGGCATTCTGGCCGTATGGGTCTGCTGTTCCGGTTGGTGGAGCTTTTGATCGTGATCCTGCCGCTGGCAGGTGCGGCCTCGCCGCGGTCAGGGCCTTCGTGCCAACGCGCGGCGAGCCGAGAGCCGCGCGATCCCGATCGCGCGAATGCCGGGCCTGCCACCACGGCAGGTACCGGCACCAGCCAAGCCGCGCAGTGGCGATCGATCCGACGCGTCATCGAGGAGCACACCCGCACCGACGGCCGGTGGCTCGAGTACGAACTCGACGTCGCCAAGCTGCTCGACTTCCCGCTGATGACCGACATGCGCGATCCGCTCACGATCGGCTTCCACAAGGCCAAGCTGCGGGCCGAGTTCCTGCGCCCGGTCAAAGCGGAAGACCTGCTCGACGACGCCGGAAGCCGCCGCGCAGTACCGAGCCGCCGTCGAGGACTACGTGACCGCGTTCAACGTCGCCGAAAGCGAGGCAAAGCGCAGGCGCCGCAATGACTTCTCGCGGGCGGACCAGCAGCGCATTGCGCGCGCGCAGAGCCTCCTGCGGGTGGCGTCCGACCCGGCCGCGGCGCCACTGGAGCGGCAGAACGCCTACGACGTGGCGCGCAGGGAACTCGACGGCCTCGTCGTGCTGCCGGCGACCACGCAGGCCGGCATCGAGCGTGGGAATCTCCGGCGAGATCGAGGGGTAGCACCTCGATGGATTCATCCGTGATGACCTTGTGCCCTTATCCGCGCGAGGCCGCCGGGGACATCATGAGGGCATCGCCGTTGTCAGCGATGAGACGCACTACCTTGCTAGGGCGCCATGATCGACTACAAGCTGGACACCGAGCACTCCATCCTCGAGGTGCGATCCCACGTCGGCGCTCGACAAAGCCGACTTCGCCGAGATCGCGAAAACCGTCGACCCGCATATCGAGGCCAACGGCGACCTCGCCGGGCTGATCATCAGCGCGTCGTCATTCCCGGGCTGGGACAGCTTCGGGGCCTTGGTCAGCCACCTCCGCTTCGTTCGCGACCATCAGAAGCACGTCAAGAAGATCGCGGTGGTCACCGACTCCCACCTCGGGGACGTCGCCGAGCACGTGACGTCTCACTTCACGTCGGCGCAGATCAAGCACTTTCCCGCCGGGGAAATCGACCAAGCGCGTCAGTGGATCGTCGGCGCCTGATGCGGTGAAGGTCACCAGCAGGTGTAGCCGCCGTCGATCACGATGTCGGAACCGGTCATGTAGCTGGACGCCTCGCTGGCCAGGTACAGGTACAGGCCGGTGAGCTCCTCGGGCCGGCCCAGCCGCCCCAGCGGTATCTTCGGCTCCCACTGCGCGTGATACTCGGCCAGCGGCTCGACGAGTTCGGTGCGGATGTAGCCGGGGCTGACGCTGTTGACCCGGATGTCGTGCGGGGCGAACTCCACGGCCATCGCCTTGGTCAGGTGGATCACCGCCGCCTTCGACGTGCAGTAGTGACCGACGCGCTGCGGCACGTTGATGATGTGGCCGGACATCGACGCGGTGGTGATGATGACCCCGCCCCGGCCTTGACGCACCATCGCCCTGGCCGCGGCCTGGGCGGTGAGGAACACGCCGTTGACGTTGGTGCTCTGGATGCGCTGGAACGCCTCGGGCGACATGTCCAGCATCCCCTCCACCGCGACGATTCCGGCGTTGCAGACGGCGATGTCGACCCCGCCCAGCTCGGCGGTCATCCGATCCAGCATCGCGGTGACCTCGTCCGGCCGCGTCACGTCGCACCGGATGGGCACGACCCTTCCCGCACCCACCTCCGCCAGCTCGCCCGCGACGCGGTCCAGCACGTCGGAATGCCTTGCCGCGACGGCGACGTCGGCGCCCGCCTCCAGGTACGCCCGAGCCACCAGCTTGCCGATGCCGCTGGACGCCCCGGTCACCAAGGCCCGCTTGCCGTGCAAATCGAACAACTCGATCACGCTCATCCGATATCCCTCTCCCTGCGAACGGCCCGTAACCAGGTTCTAGTCTGTCCGCCATGGGCAAATTCAGCAGGGCCGAGATCGAGCAAGCAGTGCGGCACTACACCACCGTCGTCGAGGGATGCAGCGCATCGGGGGACTGGCGACCTTTTGCCGACCTCTTCACCGAGGACGTCGTCTACATCGAGCACCACTACGGGACCTTCCACGGGCGCGAGGCGGTTCGCGACTGGATCGTCGCGGTCATGGCGCCGTTCCCGCACATGCGCTTTCCGTCGGACTGGATCGCCTACGACGACGAGAACGACGCCGTCGTCATCATGATCAAGAACCTGCTCGACCACCCGACCGACCCGGGCGGTGAGCCTTTCTGGTTTCCCAACTGGACCCGGCTGGTCTATGCCGGCGACGGCTTGTTCTCCAGCGAGGAGGACATCTACAACCCCAACCGGGACGCGCCACGCGAAGTGGCCGCCTGGATGCAGGCCGGCGGGCGGCTCGAGTCAACGGAATTCATCCAGCCCAACGCGTAGCGGCGGGCGCGATCGCCTTCCCGAGTCACCTCACGACTTGCCGAGCGGGACCGGAATGGCCGGCGTGGCTCGCGGCCGACGCCGTCCCCGCGACCGCACCGCGCCCAGCGCCTGCTCCCACGCGAGCAGGGTGGTCGCCTTCAGGTGCGCCGGCGTGACGCTCTCTCGGGAAAGCAGCGCTGTCGCAGCGGCTTTCGTTCTCGTCGACGCCTTGGACAGGTGACCGGAGTCGAACGGTGGCTGCGGGTCGTACTCGATCGCGAGCTGGATCGCCTTCGCCCGGGCCTCCCCGGCGATCTCGCCGGCCAGCCACAGCGCGAGGTCGATTCCGGCCGAGACCCCGGCACTGGTCGCGATGCCGTCCGAGTGCACGACGCGCTCGTCGCCGACGGGCATCGCGCCGAAGGCTTTCAGCGCGGCCAGGGTCAGCCAATGCGACGTCGCGCGCCGACCCTCGAGCAGGCCCGCCGCGGCCAGGATCACCGAACCCGAACAGACCGACGTGGTCCACGTCGCGTGAGCACCGGCCCGACGCAGCCACTCGAGCAGCGCCTCGTCGCGCGCGTGCACCGGGGTCGACGCGCCGCCCGGGACGAGTATGACGTCGGGGGAGGGGGTTTCGGCGAATGAATGGGTTGCGCCGATGACCAGAACACCGGAGTCGGCGATGACCGGTCCCGGTTCGTGCCAGACGAACCGCACGTCGGCACCCGGCAAGCTGCGCAGCACCTCGTACGGGCCGATCATGTCCAGCGCGGTGAACCCTGGGTAGGCCACGAATGCGAGCTGTGTCATCGGTGTGTCCTCTCTGGCTAGGCGAATCTGGCTAGGCGAATGCCTTGCGGTATTGATCCGGTGATATGCCGACGCGCCGAATGAAGTTGCGCCGCATGGTTTCCGCGGTTCCGAAGCCGCACCGGGCGGCGATCGTGACCACCGTGTCGTCGGTCTCCTCGAGCTGGCGGCGCGCGGCCTCGGTGCGGACGCGTTCGACGTAGTGGCCGGGGGCCTCACCGATCTCGTCGGTGAAAACCCGCGTGAAGTGCCGCGGGCTCATCGCCACCCGGCGCGCCAGTTCGGTGATGCTGTGCGGGCCGCCCGGTTCGGCCTCGATGGCCTCCTGCACCTGGCGGATGGACGCCCGCTTGGCGCGGGGCATCCACACCGGCGCCGCGAACTGGGTCTGCCCGCCGGGGCGGCGCAGGTACATCACCAGCCAGCGGGCCACCGCCTGGGCGATCTCGGTGCCGTGGTCGTCCTCGACCAGCGACAGCGCGAGGTCGATTCCGGCGGTGACCCCCGCGGCCGTCCAGACCCGCTCCGAACTCCGGATGAAGATCGGGTCGGCGTCCACGTCGATCGCGGGGAACTCGCGGGCCAACCGCCGGGCGAAGGCCCAGTGCGTGGTCACGCGGCAGCCGTCCAGCAGGCCCGCCTCGGCGGCCAAGAATGCGCCCGTGCACACGGTGACGATGCGGCGGGCGCTTCGGGCGACGTCGCTGATCCACTCCACCAACTGCGGCTGCGAGCGTGCCGCGTCGACACCGCCACCGCCGGGCAGCACGACCGTGTCGATGCGCTCGCCGGGGTCCGGCAGCGGCGCCGCCACGAAGGCCAGGCCGGTGGGGGTGCTTACCGGCCGCCCGCCCGCCGAGGCGACGACGACGTCGTACCCGCCGTCGGTCATCAGCGATGCGCCGGTGAAGGCGTCGTACGGACCCACGACGTCGAGTCCCTGGACGCCGGGAAAGCCGACGATCACCACCTTGCGGGCCATGACATCAGTGTTGGGCACGGCCGGGCGTGTCGTCTACGCCACGCACCCCACAAATCAGGACATGGCACCTGCCCCCGACCGGCCGCATCGGCCTTGGCAGACTGTGCGCATGGCACAGATAACTTTGCGTGGAAATCCGATCAACACCGTCGGCGAGCTCCCGGCCGTCGGATCGCCGGCCCCCGCCTTCACCCTCACCGGCGGCGACCTGGGGCCGCTCGGCAGCGAGCAGTTCAGCGGTAAGCCCGTGGTGCTGAATATCTTTCCGTCCGTCGACACCCCGGTGTGCGCGGCGAGCGTACGAAAGTTCAACGAGCGCGCCGCCGGCGGCGGCGTGTCCGTCGTGTGCGTATCCAAGGACCTGCCGTTCGCCTTCGCCCGATTCTGCGGCGCCGAGGGCATCGAGAACGTCAAGACGGGGTCGGCGTTCCGGGACAGCTTCGGCGAGGACTACGGCGTCACCATGACCGACGGCCCCATGGCCGGGCTGCTGGCGCGCGCCATCGTCGTCGTCGGGGCCGACGGCAAGGTCGCCTATACCGAACTGGTGCCGGAGATCGCACAGGAACCCGACTACGACGCGGCGCTCGCCGCGCTGTAGCGGCCGAGTTAACCGCGTCCCAACCGGTCCGCCGCCACGGCGAGCACCCGGCGGCACTCGCCCCACATCTGCGCGATGATGTCGGCGGCCGGGCGGATGTCCTCGATCCGGCCGGCGACCTGACCGGTGTTGGCGACGCTGGCGTCCATGTCACCGTCGAAGTAGAGCCGTTGCACCCGTTGCAGCGCCGCCCCGCCCGCCGCCGAAGGGGTTGAGCGGTCGAGCATCTCGGCCGCCGGCGTCCGGATCACCCGCATCATCCGCTTCCCGTCCAGGGGCAGCATCACGGTGGACGTCTCGTCGGCGTGCACGACCGCCTGCTTGAGGTTGGCGTGCACCGGCGAGTCCGCGCAGGCGAGCAACCGGGTGCCCATCTGCACCCCGTCGGCGCCCAGGGTCAGCGCCGCGGCCATGGATCGGGCGTCGCAGATTCCGCCCGCGGCCACGATCGGCACGTCTACGTGGTCGGCGACCAGCGGCAGCAGCACCATGGTCGACGCCCCGAACCGGTTCTTGAACCCGCCGCCCTCGACGCCCTCGACCACCAGCCCGTCCACCCCGGCGTCGACGGCCTTCTTCGCTGCGGCCAGCGTACCCACCACGTGGAACACCGTGATGCCCGCATCGTGCAGCCGTTCGGTGAACAGCGACGGGTCACCGGCCGACGTGGTCACGAACCGGATGTCGTTGGCCGCCAACAGGTCTATCACCACCGGGTCGCGATTGAACAGCAACGCGATGTTGGCGCCGACGGGGCGGTCGGTGAGGTCGCGCACCCGCTGCACGTCGGCGCGGCCCTGCTCGGAGGTGGTCTCGATGATGCCGAGCCCGCCCGCGTTGGACACCGCGGCGGCGAGTCGGGCGCCGGCGATGTAGGTCATCGGCGCTCCGATGATCGGGATGTCGATCCGCGCGAGCTCGCAGACCCGGTTGCCGACGCTCACCGGCCACCGCGCGGGTCGATCATGTTGCGGAAGCTTTCGGCGGGGAAGACGCCGGCGCCCAGGTTCCTGACCCGTTCGGTCAGCGCCCGGTCCGAGGTCACCACCCGGATCTCCTGCGGTCGTGCGTCCGCCTGAACCAGCCGCACGATCTCGTCGTCGGCCGAGTTCGCGCCGGCCTTGGGCGCGTGCGCGACCTGGATCACCGACGCCGGGATCGGTACGCGCGGCGGCCGCTCCAGCACCACCGTGACGTTCGCGCCCTCGGCGGCCGCCCAACCGTCGAGCTTCTCGACCAGCGCGGCCGTCGCAGCTCCGCGGTCCTTCCACCACCCGTCCGGGCGGCTGCCGATCACGTTCATGGCGTCGACGATCCACCTGTCCACCCCACCGTCTCCTTCGCTCGTTCCGCCGACTACCAGCGCAAGCGTAGGAGACGGCGGCATCGCGTCCGACGGCCGGGCACGGGATCAGCCGAATATCCTGCGGGACAGTCACTTCCAGAAGATCAGGCCGAGGCTGACGACCACCAGCGCGGTCAGCACGAGCAGCTGCGGCCACGGCCGCCACGGCGCGTCCTGGATCGCGTACGACATCTCCTTCAGCGGTGACGTCGGCGGCGGAGCGGCGCGCTGCGCGGGCACCGGACGGTGGAACCGGTGGAAGTACAGCTGGATGAGCGTCGCACCGATCCACAGCCCGCCCAGAAAGCTGACCGCCTCGACGCCGCGCCACAACAGCAGCGCGGCGACGGCCGCGGTGAACGCCATCAGGACCTGGTCCGAGGTGGCCGTCGCGGAGGCCTTGTCGCCGTATTGCTTGTCCAGCAGGGCGCGACGCCGGCGGTAGGGCAGCGCGAAGAAGGCGAATTTGGTGATGACGTGCAGGCCGAGCGCGACGACCACGACGGTGGCGACGGTGTTGAGCATGAGACCCTCGGATTCCTGTTCTTGAACCGCGCAAGTGGTTGATACGGTCACCCATTACAGTTTTGTCGTTGAAGATCGGAAGTAGCCAATGACGTCTCTAGCCGACACCGACAATCGGGTCGTTTCGCTGGCCCGCGGGATGCGGGACCTGGTCCGCGCCGAGGCCGCCGAGTCGGAGCGGGCGCGCACCCTCACCCCGGCAATCGTCGACGAGATGTGGGCCAGCGGGCTGATGTCCGCGTTCAACCCGGTCGCGGCCGGGGGCGTCGAGCCGTCGTTCGCCGAGATGATCGAGACGTGGATCGAAATGGCTTGGCAGGACGGGTCATTCGGCTGGATCGGCATCGCCAACCTGCCGTCGTCCTTCGCCGCCGCGGCCTACCTGCCCGACGAGGGCTTCGAAGAGGTGTTCACCGCGCACGACAACCACGTCACCATGGGCGGCCAGTTCTTCCCGAACGGGCAGGGCAACTCCGTCGAGGGCGGCTACCGGGTGAGCGGGGCGTGGAATTTCGGCTCGGGCACCGGCCACTCCCAGTACGTCGCGGCCGGGTTCTTCCCGCTGGACAACGGCGAGGCGCGGGGGATCGGCGACGGGCTGCCGGAAATGCGCGTCGCCGTCATCCCGCGCGAGCAGATCAGCTTCAACGACGGCTGGTTTGTGCAGGGGCTCAAGGGGACCGGCTCCTACGACTACAGCGTGCAGGACGTGTTCGTGCCCGAAAGCCGCACGTTCGAGCTGTTCGCCCGTGAGCCGTATCGCGGCACGTCACCGGCCACGCGGATGGGCCTGATGCCCGTCACCGCCGCCGGTCACGCGTCGTGGGCGCTGGGCGTCGCCCAGAGCATGCTCGACGACGTGCAGGAACTGGCGGCGACGAAGTTCCGGATGAGCGACATGGCGGCGCTGGCCAGCCGCCCGACGTTCCAGAAGGGCCTGGCCCACCACCGCGCGGCCTGGCGCGCCGCGCGCCTGCTGGTGCTCGACGCGTTCACGACCGCCGAGGCCGCCGTCGCCGCCGGCGAGGACCTCACCCCGGCCCTGCGCGCCGACATGCGAGTCGCCGCCGTCTACGCCACCGACACGGCCCGGGCGTGCGCCGAATGGGCCCATTTGGTCGCCGGGACCAGTTCCATCCGCGAGGGCAGCCGCCTCGAGCGCGCCTTCCGCGACATCTACACCGGAACGCAGCACGCCTTCATCAGCGAAAAGGTGGCAATCGACGCCGCGCAGATCTGGCTGGGCATCATCGAGGACCAGCCGGGGCTGTGACGCCGGCGCCTGCGCTACAGCAGGCGCTCACCCGGTTCCTCGTCGGCGGACCCGTCGGTATCGGTGTCCTCGCGGTTCTGCCCGACCGATGACGCAAGGCCCGGCCCGGCGCCGGCACCTCCGGCTGCGCCGGTCTGAGCGACCGAGCCGACCTGGCCGATCGAACTCAGGGGAGCGGAGCCGGCACCGATCGCCATCGACGCGGCGTTAGCAACCGCGGGCCCCGCCGTCGCCGGATTCAACCCCGCGACTCCGCCGATCGGAGCGGACGCCGCGGGCATGCCCGCGGCCGAAGCGGCCGCACCGGGCAGCGTTTCGGCGGGCATCCCCAGCGCGCCGCGCGCCTGCAGGTGCGCGACGCGTTCACGACCGCCGAGGCGGCCGTCGCCGCCGGTGAGGACCTCACCCCGGCCCCGCACGCCGACATACGAGTCGCCGCCGTCTACGCCACCGACAGCCCGGGCGTTGCGCCGAATGGGGCCACCCTTCCGCGACATCTACACCGGGACGCAGGTGCCGTCCGATGGCACCGTAGGACTGGAACCAACCTTACTTGGCCGGCACCAGTTGCTTCATCGGCTTGTCGCAGCAGGTTTCCGAGTGCTCTGTCTCCGACTCGCAGGGGCACGGCTTCTCGTAGACCAGCACCGCTCCGCACTCCTGGCATTCGTAACGTGCTCCGGCACTTCGAGACATGACGACCTCCTCCTTGAACCTTTGCCTGTTAGCCGCGGACCGTGCGGTGAAACCGGGCCCATTCGCCAGGGTTCTCCATCTCGAATGATGTCGCAACGTTAGGGGCCAACGAAAGGGACCATCGGCCCTAAGTAGCCCGGTTCCGACCTCAATGCTTTGCCGGACTTTCGTGCGATTCGACGTTGCGCCGGAACGATTCTGATCTGCATAGGCCGTTCCCACCACCGCCCACTCACCCGCAGCGCGGCGTTGTGACCGCGTCGCGGGCGCCGGGCACAACGCGCGAAAGTGCAACGGCCATCGGGCGGGGCCGGCCGTGGCGACCCGAACGATCAGGGACGCGGGGTGGGGGACACCGGAGCGGTCGGCGTGGGAGTGGGGGGCATCATCCCGCCGGGCATCATCCCGCCGCCACTCATCATGGGGCAGGTGCCCATTCGTCCGCCGGGCCCCATCGGACCGTTGTAGCGCCCGTATCCGCCGTAGCGGTCCGAGGACGCTCCCGCGACGACACCCCAGAAGAACACCACCGCGACGACGAACACCACCCCCGCGACGATGACCACGCCCGCCGCGACCTGCATGAGGCGGCTGGGCCGCCCGTAGTTTCCCGACGGGTCGGGGGCGGCGGATGGAATCGATTGGGTCATCTATCGGATGATGTCGCAGCCGCGACCGCGGGAGTAGGGACCATCGACCCTAATCGCCGCGCGAGCAGCGATCGCCGGACTCCTCAACGCTCGCGTCGGGGGGTCGCTACCATCAGCGGATGCGCGGCGCGAAGATTCTGATCACCGGTCCGACAAGCCAGGTCGCCACCCCCATCGCGGTGGCCCTCGCGGCCGAAAACGAGGTGTGGGGCATCGCCCGCTTCACCACGCCGGCCGGTCGAGACCGCCTGGAAGAGGCCGGAGTGCGGTGCCACAGCGTCGACCTGGCCGCGGGTGACTTCTCCGGCCTGCCCTCCGACTTCGACTACGTGCTGAACCTGGCGGTCGCCAAGAGCGGCGACTGGGAGAAAGACCTCGCGGCCAACGCGGAGTCGGTCGGCCTGCTCATGGCCCACTGCCGCGGCGCCAAGGCCTTCATGCATTGTTCGTCGGGCGCCGTCTACGATCCGCCGGGCGACGAGCCGCGGACCGAAGACGCCGCCCTGGGCGACAACCACAAGTTCCTCTTCCCCACCTACTCGATCTCCAAGATCGCGGGGGAGGTGGTGGCCAGGTCCATGGCGCGCGTCCTGAACCTTCCCACCACGATCGCCCGGCTCAACGTTCCGTACGGCAACAACGGCGGCTGGCCGTACTACCACATGGAGATGATCCTGGCCGGCATCGCGATCCCGGTCCCGCCCGGCGGGCCCGCCCGCTACAACCCGATTCACGAGGACGACATCATCGCCACCATCCCGAAGCTGCTGGAGGCGGCGTCGGTCCCGGCGACAACGCTCAACTGGTGCGGCGAGCAGATGGTCAGCATTCAGGAGTGGGCCGAATACCTGGGCGAACTCGTCGGCAGGGAGCCGATCTTCGAGGAGAGCGAACACGCGTTGCGGGGCAACCCGACCGACACCACCCGGATGCGCCGGCTCGTCGGCGCCACGACCGTCGACTGGCGCGACGGGCTGCGGCGGATGGCCGCGCGATTCCACCCGGAGCTCGTCACCGCCTGACCTCGAGCTCGACCCGCGACACATAACCGGTTGCGAAGACGCGCCGACGGGCGTCGCAGAGGTTTATGTCTGGACGGCCGTGGCGCCAATCGAAGGGAAAGTTCCGAACCCGGGGGGAGGTTCGGAACTTTCCGGCCGGGGCGGGGTTCATGACCCCCTGTTGTAGCGGGTGAGGAATCCGACGGCCGCGACCGCGGCCACGGTGCCGATCACTCCCCACAGCACGAGCTGGAAGATCATCGACCCGAGGAACCACCCGAACGTCATCCCGATGTACAGCGTCCAGAACAGGCGGAACACGCTCCAGAGCGCGACCAGGCCGGCGCTGATCCCGATGTACAGGCTGCGTTGCCGGTCGACGCGGTTGATCTGCTCTTCGATGCCGGTGGGCACGATCTTCATCTGCTGACTTCCTTCCGTGAGGCGCCGCCGGATTGGCGTCGTCGCTGAACCAAGTACAGAAGGCGGGGCCTGCTACCGATCCCAACCCGCGGGTGGCTCAATGTGACAATCCGGGCGATCATGGGGACGAACGGCAGGTCCTCAACCGCGGAAGGCGGAATCCTGATGGTCGCAATGATCAACCCGATCAAGATCGCCGAGCAGTTCGTCGAGGGGGTCCTGGGGGTGGTCGGCATCCGGGTGGGCGCCGAGGAGCCGAAGTACACGCGCCGCCGGCTCACCGACACGGTGGAGATCCGCCGCTACGGCCCACGGATCGCCGCCGAGACGACCGTCCAGGACAACGAGAACCGCGCCCGCAACGAGGGTTTCCGCCGGCTCGCGGGTTACATCTTCGGCGGCAACCGCCGCGATCAGCAGATCGCGATGACGGCGCCCGTCGCCCAGGCGCGCGGCGGCCAGCAGATCGCCATGACGGCGCCGGTCGTTCAGGCCTCGGCCGCCGACGACGGCTGGGTGATCCGGTTCTTCATGCCGTCGAAGTGGACGGTGGAGACGCTGCCGACGCCCAAGGACGATCGCGTCAAACTGGTGACGGTGCCCCCCGAGACGGTGGCGGTGCTGCGATTCAGCGGCGACCGCGGCCCCAAGGCAGTCGCGTCGCGGACCGATGAGCTGCTGAAAGTGTTGCAGGACAACGGGATCGAGACCAGGGGAGAGGCCCAGGCGTGGTTCTACGATCCGCCCTGGACGCTGCCGATGACGCGCCGCAACGAGATTGCGGTGGCCGTGGACCCGGAGTCCGCGCCGGTCTAGACATGGAGCGCAACATCGGCCCGTTCGTCGTGGTCGCGGGGATCGTCGTCGTGCTGCTCGGAATCCTGTTGTGGGCGGGCGGGCTGTCCTGGTTCGGCCGCCTGCCCGGCGACATCCGGATCGAACGCGGCCACGTGCGCATCTACGTTCCGCTGGTGTCGATGCTGCTGGTGTCGGTCACCGCGACGCTGGTGCTCGGGGTCGTGCGGTACCTTTTGCGGCGATGACGCAAAAAGTGGACGCCAGGATGCTCACCGGCGTCTCCGAGACCGCGCTGATGACGCTGTACGGCAGGGCGCATCAGGCCGCGCACCCCGACGCGATCATCGACGACCCGATGGCGATGCGACTCGTCGAGTCCATCGACTTCGACTTCGAGAAGTTCGGGCGCAAGGGCCAGGAGATGGCGTTGCGCTCGCTGGCCGTCGACCGGTGCGTGACCGACTACCTCACCGCGCATCCCAAGGCCACCGTCGTCGCGCTCGCCGAGGGCTTCCAGACCACCTTCTGGCGGCTGGACCATCCCGGCGCCGAATTCACCTGGGTGTCAGTCGATCTGCCGCCGGTCATCGAACTGCGCCGCCGCCTTCTGCCGCAGTCCCCGCGCGTCACCTATCTGGCGCAGTCCGCCCTCGATTACAGCTGGATGGACAAGGTCGACATTGGCAGGGACACCGCCAAAGGTGTCTTCGTCACTGCCGAGGGCCTGCTGATGTACCTGCAACCGCCCGAGGCGATGGGCCTGATCGCCGAGTGCGCCAAGCGTTTTCCCGGCGGGCAGATGTTCTTCGACCTGCCGCCCACCATCGTCAAGAAGGTGGCCGGCCGCAAGGGGCTGCGTTCGTCCAAGCACTACCGGGTGCCGCCGATGCCGTTCAGCCTCTCGCCCAACCAACTGGCCGACCTGGTGCACACCATGCCGGGCGTGCGGGCGGTACACGACCTCCCGATGCCCCGGGGCCGCGGCGCGTTCTTCGGGACCATGTATCCGGCGTTCTGGCGGTTCGGGCCCACGAAGGCGTTCCGCGGCGCCTACACCCTGCTCGAGTTCGGTTGACCGTCAGCCGAGTTTGACCACCAGCTTTCCGACGTTTTTGCCGTCGAAGAGCATGTTGATCGCCGTGGGCAGTTGCTCGAAGCCCTCGACGACGGTTTCGAGCGGCTTCAGCTTTCCCGCCTCGATCAGGCCGGCGATCTCGCTGATCGCCTCCGCGGCCTGCCCGAAGTGGTCGAGGACGATGAAGCCCCGCACCATGGCCCGCTGCACGAGCAGGTTCCCGAAGGCCCGCGGTCCCGGCGGGGGATCGGCCGCGTTGTAGCCGGAGATCAGGCCGCACAGCGCCACGCGGGCGCCGATGTTGAGGCGCGCGAAGATCGCGTCCATCAGGTCGCCCCCGACGTTCTCGAAGTCGACGTCGATCCCGTCGGGCGTCGCCGCCGCGAGCTGGCGGGCCCAGTCGTCGGCGCGGTGGTCGACGGCCGCGTCGAAGCCGAGCTGGTCGGTGAGCAGCGCGCACTTTTCCGGCCCGCCGGCGATCCCGACGACCCGCGCGCCGGCCGCCTTGGCGAGCTGGCCGGCGACCGAGCCGACCGCACCCGCGGCGGCGGAGACGACGACCGTCTCGCCCGCCTGCGGCTTGCCGATCTCGCGGATGCCGATCCAGGCGGTGAGCCCGGTCATCCCGAGCACGCCCAGGTAGGCGCTCGGCGAGATGCCGGGGGCGACGTCGACCGGGTTCACCATCGACGTGGCGGAGAGCACCGCGTACTCCTGCCAGCCGAGGAGGCCCTGCACCTGCTGGCCCACCGCGAAATTGGGATTCTTCGACGCCACCACCTCGCCCAGCCCGCCGGCGCGCATGACCTCGCCGATGCCCACCGGCGGCAGGTAGGACGGGGTGGCGTTGATCCACATGCGGTTGGTCGGGTCCAGCGAGATCCAGTCGACGCGAACCAGCGCCTCCCCGTCGTTGAGCTCGGGGACCGCCTCCTCGCTCAGCTCGAAGGTGTCCGGACCGATCCGCCCGGTGGGGCGTTCGCGGAGGAGGAAGCGACGGTTTCGTTCGGCCATGAGTGGACCGTACCCTCAGCAGGAGGCCGTATGACCCGGAGGTGAGCGCGGTGATGCGAATTGTCCTGGCGCCGATCGCGGCGGTGACGATTGCCGTTTTCGTCGCGGCCGCCCCCGTGGCCGCCGCGCCGCCCACCCAGGTGATCACCGTGGTGGCGGTCGGACCCGGCGGCCAGCCGATCAACGGCTACCGGGAGTCACCCCCGCAGGGCGGCGGCGCGAGCGTCACCGACTGCACGACGCCGTCGCCGTCGGCCGTCGCCGACGACGTCTACTACTGCTCGCCGAGCGCGGCCGGGGCCAACGCGTGCTGGCCCTCGACGCCCGGATCGCTGCTGTGCGTCGACAACCCGTGGGACCGGAGCCTGCACCGGGTGGCGTATTCGGGCGCGCTGCCGCCCGTGCAGCATCCCGCCACGCCGGACCCGTTCGCACTGACCCTCGACGACGGCACGCGATGCCTGTTCCGCAACGGCGGCGCCTGGGGCGGGCGGGCCGACGGGTACGTCGGCGTCTACGGGTGCGGGCCGCAAGGCGGCCCCAACCCGGCGGTGCTGTGGCTGCCCAGCCAGGGCCAGGGGAGCTGCATCGACCGCTCCCAGCCGGTGTGGACGGTCAAGGTCGGCCCGCTCGGTGCGCCGGACGCCGCGCTGCCGCCGCCGCAGACGCGCGCGGTGACCGCCGCGTGGCTCGCCGGCGCCAGGGCCGGTCAATAGGACGGTGCCGGTGCTGCTATAACGCAACGTATGGCAGTCACCGGCGGCTCGATCACCCACGTTTCGGATACCGCGCGGTGGACGGCGCTGCACCGGGCCACCGAAACGGCCCGCCCCGACGCCCTGTTCAGTGACCCGCTCGCCGCACGGCTCGCCGGTGAACACGGCAAGGCTATCGCCGCCGGGATGCCCCGGACCTCACGCAGCGGCTGGTGGCTCGTCTCGCGCACCAAGATCATCGACGACGCCATCGCCGACGCGATCGCCCAGGGCTGCGACCGGGTGCTGAACCTGGCCGCCGGCCTGGACACCCGGCCTTACCGGCTCGACTTACCAGCCGATCTCATGTGGGTGGAGGCGGACCTGCCGGACCTGCTGGAGGAGAAGGCGCACCTGCTCGCCGACGAGGCGCCGCGCTGTCGGCTGACCCGCACCGCCGTCGACCTCGCCGACCCGCAGGCCCTGCACGCCTTCCTCGACGACGCGCTGGCCGGCGCGACCAAGGCGCTGGTACTGACCGAAGGCCTGCTGGTGTACCTCGACGACCGGGACGTCGTCGCGCTGTCGGGCGCCATCCAACGACCGGAGGTCGCCTGGTGGATGCTGGACTTCGGCGGCCCCGGCCTGAGGAAGTTCTGGAACAAAAAGATTGCCGACATCAGGCAGAACGCGCCGTTCAGGTTCGCCCCGGAGAACGGGCTGGCCTTCTTCGAGGACCTCGGCTGGCGCGTCGTCCGCTGGGAAGCGCTCTCCAGAGCGGCCAAGCGGTTCCATCGCCTGCCGCTGTTGATGCGCCCGCTCGCGTGGCTCCCGGAGCAGAACCCGCGGCACCCGGGCAACCGGTCCTGGAGCGCCACCGTCCTGCTGACGCGCTGAGCGGCTACCAGACCCGGATGTAGTCGACCAGCATCTGCGCGGGGTAGGTTCCGCCCCCGGGGTCGCCCCCTCCGGAACCGGCTACCGCCAGGTTGAAGACGGGATAGACCGTGTATCCGGGCGCGTTGAACGGCCAATCGGGAAGCGAACTCGCCGGCACGTCGAAGTACGGCTGCGCGCCGTCGGTGTGGTCCTTCCAGAACCGGATGCCGGCCTCGTCCCATTGCACTCGCCACGTGTGCCAGGCGCTGTCGACCGCGATGTTGTGGGTTTTCCACTCGCCGCCGTTCGCCTTGGCGTGCACGGTGGTGGCCGCCGGCCAGCTGCCGTTGCCGTACCACTCGACGGCGTCGATCTCGCCTTGGTCCTCGTTGCCCATCCAAAATGCGGGCCAGCACCCCGCCGTCAGGCAGTCCAGCTTGATCCGCGTCTCCCAGGTGTGGCCGACTCCGCCGCGCCAGAGGCTTTGCACCTTGCCGCTGTAGTACGTCGGGCCGTCCTTGGCGGCGCGCAGCACCAGGTTGGACTTGCCGTCCAGGAACACATTCTGGCGGTCGTCGCGGTACTGACCGATGTGCTCGGGCAGCTCCCAGTACGTCGGGTCCTTGATCTGCTCGCGCGCCCGCGCCACCGCCCATTTCGAGCCGTCGGGGGCCGAGCCGGCCGGACCGTCGAACTCGTCGGAGAAGATATAACTCCCGGTCTGGCCACTGGGGGCCGCCGGCGGCACCCGACCCGGCAGTGCCTCGGCCTTCGGCACGGGCAGCGCGGCTGCCAGCACGCCGATCCCGGTCGTCAGCATCATGCGGCGGCGGTCCATCTCGGGCATAGGCAAGCGACGATAGCAGCCACCCCGGCACGGGTCGAAACCCAAAAGGTGGAGGTGATCCGGGTGAACGCCGTCAATGTCAGTGGCCGCCGATATGGTCCGGCCACGGCCGTCCACGGGCCGGCGGCACGATCGGCGGCGAGGGAGTGGAGGCAAATTCATGGCGAATTCTCATGTTTGGGCGGGGTTTGGTCTCAGGAACCGTTGGGCATCCTGGAATCACGAACCAATAAACATTGTTCGCAGTTTTGCAGGTCGCGCTTGGGAGGAGTTGACGATCGTGGCGAATTCATCCGGGGCGACGGTAATTTTTCTGCAAAACCATCCGCGGTGGATTGCGGCGCAGCGTCAGGCGCGTGAACTCAGCGAAGCGATGCGCCGGCATCCTTCTTCCCGGATTTGCCAGCGTTCTCCCGTTTCGACCGGCGCCCCCACCCCCTGTGTCCGCAACTTCAAGAGTTACACCAGCAACGACACCCCCGCCTGAGAAAACGTGCCGGAACGGCGGTCGCGAAGCGCGATGACGCCACGCGGGGCTCAGATTGCATCGCCGTCATTCGGCCACCTCCCGAATTGACCCCCAGTGGACGGGCGGCGAATCTCTTTTCGTTCCGCATGCAGGCGCGACCGTTGCGGCCGGGTCGTACGATTCGATGACATTTCGTTCGGTTCCGGGCACGCGATCGACGGTGGAGGAGATGGCGCGGTGAAGGCTCTGCACAACGCGGCGGCGTGAATGGCGCCCGAATCGACGCCGATCTCCGCCGGCGGCATCGTCGAGCTTCGCGTGCCCGGCGTTTCGGGCGCACCGCCGCAGGAATTGCTCGGCTGCCCGCCGGAAATGCTGCAACAACTGTCCGGCGACAAGCTGGCCGGCGTCTACCGCTGCCGACCGTGCGGCGACACATCGAAAGCCGGCGGCACAGAGGTCGAGGGCTATTACTGGGGCGGGTTGACCTCCGGAGCCGCCACGCGCGCGCTGTGGCTGCTGTTCCTGCCGTTCGTGTTGATCAATCTCGCGCACTGGATGCTGCCCGCCTCGACCACCGGCCGCAGGGCACCGGCGGGGGCGGTGACGATCCTTCGGCTGCTCGGCCTGGCGTTCACGCTGACGCTGATGCTCGCGTCGGCGGAGATACTCATGGACGTCGTCGGCTGGCAATGCGGCTCGGTGACCCACTGCGCGGCGCACCTGGGCCCGGCATCGTTCTTGCGGGACATGCCCCGCGGCCGGCAGCTGATGTTCACCGCGCTTCCGGTCGCGCTGATGCCGGTGGTGTTGGTGTTCCTGGGCCGTTCGAACCCACCGGCACCCATTCCACCCGACCGTCGAAGTGACCGCGGCGCCGCGCGGCGTCACGGCCCGCCGGACCCGGCGGTGACGAGTGGCCGAATACCGTTGGCGGAAAACAATTTCTGGAATCCAGATGAGTCCGTCATGCGGCTGCGCTCCTGCCATGTCATGGCGTGGACGTCGGGGCTCGGCGCCCTGACACTGGGGCCGCCGCTGCAATACCTGGAGCACTCGGGCTTACGGGTCACCTGTCTGGCGCTGCTCGGGGTCCAGCTCGCGATCGTTGCGCTGAGCGTGGCGGCGACGGCGTCGAACCGGCTGACCGGGCGCGGCGGCAGCACTTGCGACCGGCTGACCGGACCGATGTCGTGGATGCAGTGGCTCAGCGTCGGCGCGCTGCTCGCCACGCTGGCCGCGGTGGCCTGCACCAAGCCGGCCGGCGCGGGCGGCCAGCCCCCCGCGCCGAGCGCGATGCCGGGACTGCAGTGCGCGATCAACGTCCTGTTGTCGTCCGAAATCGTCTTGCTGGTAGCGCTTTTCGTGTTCACCGCGCGGTGCACGCACGGGTGGGGGCGCGCCGTGACGGCGCCGCTGCGGGCATTCCGGTCGCCGCTGCAGGCACTGCGCCGCGGGTCCGCGGCGGGCAGCGCGGCCGGTTTCGCGCCAAGCCTCGACGGGCTCGCCGCCCCGTTCGTGGCCACCATCGGGCTGGCCGTGGCCGGGGGATTCAGCGCCGGGGTGGGCCTGTTGGCGGCGCAACTCGTGGGCACCCCCGTACGCTCGACGGCCGCGGCCGCGTGTGCGATCGGCGCCAGGGCAAAGGTGTTGGGCTCAACCGGTGCTCAGGTGGACGCTCTGTTCGCCTCGTGCGACGCGCGGCAGCGCGCCCAGCTGCCCGCGCTGCCGGCGGATTTCGAAACCCTCGCCGACAAGTACGGCGCCGACACGCCGATTGTCCTTCCGCCGGGATACTTCGCGGCGGCCATCGTCTTCTCGGTGCTGGTGCTGCTATTGGTCGCGCTCGTGGCGGCGGTGCAGCTGCGGTACGTGCCGCGGCGGGCGCGCGCCGTCACCGAGCGGGTGATCGGGGATTACCCCGGCACACCCGATCGGGAGGCGCGCGACCGCGCGGTGGCGGTGGCTCGGGCTCGGGTGCTGGCGGCGCTGACCGATTCCGTACCGCCGGTGTTGGCGGGTTTCGCGGTCACCGCCATCGCCGCGTTCGGCGTCCTGGAGTTGGTCGGGGGCGTCGGGGGATTCGACCGCCTGCCGGTGTGGCTGCCGGGACTCTCCACGGCCTGCGTCGCAATGCTGTCGGCGGCGGCTGCGGGCATCGTCGGGCTCGCCTTCGCCGCAACGCGTGACCGGGAGAAGCGGCGCATGGTCGGCGTGCTGTGGGATGTCATCACGTTCTGGCCGCGGGCCAATCATCCGTTGACGCCGCCGTGTTACGGCGAACGCGCCGTGCCGGAATTGGTCGGTCAGGTGGGCTATCTCGCGTCCGGGCGATTGGTGCTCACCGGACACAGCCAGGGCAGCATCATCGCGGCGGCGACCATCCTGCAGGCCGACGCGGCCGGACTGCCGCGCGTCGGGTTGCTCACGTTCGGGTGCCCGCTGCGGCGCCTGTACGCGCGTAACTTCCCCGCATACTTCGGGCTCAACACCGTCGACGCGGTACGTGCGAAGGAGCCCGGGCGGTGGATCAACCTGTGGGCGCTGACCGACCCGATCGGATCGTGGGTGTTCACCGACGGCAACGTCGAGCTCGCCGACGCCCTGCAGACCGTCGACTGCCGCCTACTCGACGTCACCGGCCTGGATCGCGAACCACGGGGCAATTACCCCCCGATCTGCGGGCATTCGGGTTTTTGGGCGCGTCCGGAATATCCCGCGGCGGTGGGCATCCTGGCGACGGCTCTCGGGGCGACCGGCTGAGGCGTGTCTGACACGTGTCATGCGAAAGCGGCACCTGGGCCCACGCTCGAGCCGAGTTCACCTTATGCCGGCCTGCACCTCGCGCACGATCGGTTGCCAGAACCCGTCGGGTAGGGGGTAGGGGGCGTAAAAGCCGGTGCGGGTGAAGATGTCGCCGTATCTGGCGAGCAGTTCTTCGGCCACCCGCCCGGGCGGGGCGACGATCGCGAACTCGTGCAACACCTCGTCGGTGATGCGGCGACTCATGTCGTCCCACGCACCGCGCCTGGACAGCGCGTGCAGTTCCTCGCCCAGGTCACCCCAGCCGTGCGCGTCGAGCACCGGACGGTACGCCGGGGTCGAGCCGTAGAAGGCGACCTGCATGCGTACGGCGGCGTCGGCAACCTCGACGCACGCTTGGTCCGGGCCGGTGACGACGAAGGGCATCCCGCTGATCTCGAAGCCGTTCAAGGCATTCCGGCCGGCGGCCGCCCGGCCCTTGGCCAGCGCGGGCAGGGTGGTTCCGCGCAGGTAGTGCTCGGTGGTGAAGCCGTGCACGAAGAAGCCATCCGCCACTTCGCCGGCCACCTCGGTCATCCGGGCGCCCACGCCGGCGAGGATGATCGGCGGGTTGCCGTGTGGGTTGGGTCCCGGATCGAAGAACGGCGTCATCAACGTGTGCGTGTAGTATTCGCCGACGAAATGCAGCGGAGCGCCGGTCGCCCAGCTATGCCAAATCGCCCGCACCGCAAGCAGGTACTCGCGCATCCGCGGGGCCGGCGCCGACCACGGCATCGAGAACCGCCTGGTGATGTGCGACTTGATCTGCGAGCCGACGCCGAGCAGGAACCGCCCGCCGGAGTACAGCTGCAGATCGTTTGCAACGATCGCCAGCGACATCGGATTGCGGGCGAACGCCAGCGCGATCGCGGTGCCCAACTGGATCGTCGTGGTGCGGCTCGCCACGACGGCGAGCGCGGGGAACGGGTCGTGGGTGATCTCCGGGAACCACACCCCGTCGTAGCCGTGCTGCTCGGCCCAGGCCGCCCGCTCCCAGTCGCCCGGCTCGCCGAACAGGGTGTAGTCGGCCTTCACGACGTTGTGCTGGAGCGACCGAACCGGCGGCGCCAGTCCCTGGCGCCGATCAGCCGCGCGAACCGCGAGGTGACCTTGCCTTTCCAGGGGCTGTACGGGTACCAGAACAGCTCCTTCTTCATCGCGATGCGGTCGGCGGCTATGCCCTTGGCGCGACAGTACTTTCGGATACCGTCCGGGCCGCCCGCGCGTGAGCCCGGCCCCGAGTCCTTCCAGCCCTGCATGGGCAGCGGGTACTGGAAGACCGACATGATCGCGTTGTTGATGTTCACCGACCCGGTGCTCAGCCGCTTGGCCAGCGCCATTCCCTTGACGGGGTCGCGCGTCCACACGCTGCCGGAGAGTCCGAACCGCGAATCGTTGGCCTTCTCGATCGCTTCCTCGGCGTCACGGACCTTCATCACCGGCAGGGTGGGACCGAACGTCTCCTCGCGCATGCAGTCCATACCGTGGTCGACGTCGACCAGCACGGTGGGCTCGTAGAACAGCCCGTCCTCCCGGGCCTTGCCGCCGGTGAGCACCCTGGCGCCCTTGCTCACCGCGTCCGCGACGTGCCGCGACACGATCGCGAGCTGTTGCGCGCTGGCCATCGCCCCGACGTCACACGAATAGTCGTGGCGCGCGTCCATGCCCTGCCGCAACGAGGACGCCTTGGCCACCAGCTTTTCGACGAACTCGTCGTGGACCGCCGCCTCGACGTACACCCGCTCGATGGACACGCACGTCTGCCCGGCGTTGAAGAAGCCGGCCCACGCCGCGCAGTCGACCGCCCGGTCGATGTCGGCGTCCGCGCACACGACCATGGCGTCCTTGCCGCCCAACTCCAGGCTGCAGGGGATCAGCCGCTGCGCCGCGGCCACGGCCACGCGCCGGCCGGTGGGGACCGAGCCGGTGAACATGACGTAGTCGACGACATCGATTACCGCCGCGCCGGTTTCACCGGCCCCGAAGACGACGTCCAAGACATCGGGCGCACCGATCTCCTTCCATCCGGCGACCGCCACCCGCCAGGCCAGCGGGGTGAGCTCGGACGGCTTGGACAGCACCGCGCAGCCCGCCATCAACGCGGGTGCGATGTCCAGCAGGGGCATCGCCAGGGGGTAGTTCCAGGGCGTGATCACGCCGACCAGTGGGTAGGGCTCGTACACGATGGTCAGTCGCTTGACCATGTTCGCCGGCCCGGCCGGGCGGACGCGCTCCTCGGCGAGAAACTCGGCGGCGTGCTCGATCCAGTAGTTGGCCACATCGGTGGCCAGGATCTCGATGTTGGCATCGCCCCATGACTTGCCGGACTCCTGCTGCACCAGGTCCAGCAGTTCGTCGCCGTGGTCGAGGATCCAGTCGCGCCACTTGCTCACCCAGCGGGCCCGCGCGCCGACGCCCATCTCCTGCCACCCGGGCTGGGCCGCCCGCAGTCGGGCGGCCGCCGCCTCCACGTCGGCGCGCCGGGCGACGGGCACGCTGCCGACCGCCTTCCCGGTCGCCGGGCAGGTGACGACGATGTGGTCGAATCCCGTTGCCGCGCCGGGGTCTACCGCTGTCACGCGATCACCTTCCTGAGTCGTCGGTCGAAGGAGCGTCGGGATCGCTTTGCAAACCGGTGAACAGCAACGCCGTCAGCTCTGTGCTGGCCGCGTCGATATCCAGGGTCTCGCCGCGCATGTCGCTGTCCAGGGCCATGAACCAACACATTCCGAACACCGCCACGGTAATCCGGCGCGCGTCGAAGTCGATATGCCGCCAGTTCGGCAGGGAGCGGTGGATCAGGTTGACGATCCCGCTGAGCATGGGGTCGAGGCGGTCCCGGTAGAAGTTCTTGCCAAGCTCGGGGTCGCCGAACAGCACGGTGCCGAACAGCGGGCCCAGTTCGACCATGATGCGCAGGATTTCGCGGACGAAGTCCTCGGTCGTGCGCTGCTGAATGTTGTCCGCCCCGCTGGCCAACTCGCGGGTCTGCTGTTCGGTGCGGTCAAGCAGTTGCTCGAGCGGGTAGATCACGGCCTCGCTGAACAACTCTTCCTTGGAGCTGAAGTGCTGGTACATCAGCGCGGTGTTGACCCCGGCCGCGTCGGCGATGTCGGCGACCCGCGTGCCGCCGACGCCGTTGTTGACGAATACCTTCTGCGCCGCCTCGAGGAGCAGCTCACGTCGCTCGGCTTTGGGCAGCCGACGGCGCAGTGGACTTGACATTCCTGACCACCGATCTTCGCAGTTTCGCCCGTGGTGCGCCGTTGACACCGGGCCCGAAGCGTTATAAGTATATCATTACTTACTTACTGGAGGTCACATGTCGCAGCGAGTTGCCCTGGTCACCGGCGCCGGTGCCGGTGTGGGGAGGTCGGTCGCGTTGCGGCTGGCCCGCGAGCGCACGGCGGGCACCGTGCTGGTCAACGACGTCGTCGGCGAGGCGGCCGAACGTGTGGCCGCCGAGGTGACGGAACTGGGCGCGCGCGGCGTCGCGGCGGTGGCCGACGTGACGTGCTGGGACGCCGTTTGCGGCCTGGTCGACCAACACGGCCCCGTCGACATCCTGGTGAACAACGCCGGGGTGCCGATCGTGGGCGCCGAGCCCGCCCCGTTCGCGGCATCCGAACCGGCGCACTGGGATCCGTGGCTGAAGCTCAACCTGCAGGCAGTGATGTACTGTACGCGCGCGGTGCTGCCCGGCATGCTGGCGAACCGGTGGGGCCGGATCATCACGGTCATCTCCGACGCCGCCCGCGTCGGCGAGGCCGGGTTGGTGGCGTACTCCGCGGCGAAGGCCGGTGCGGCGGGCTTCATGAGGGCCGTGGCCCGGGAGGTGGGTCCCGCCGGCATCACGTGCAACTGCGTGGCCCTCGGCACCATCAAGCATGGCAAGATCGCGGAGTTCCTCACCGACGACCTCGAACGAAAGATGGTGCGCGCCTACCCGGTGTCGCGCCTCGGGACGCCGGACGACGCCGCGGGCCTGATCACCTTCCTGGCCGGCGCCGACGCCGAATGGATCACCGGGCAGACCTACCCGGTCAACGGCGGCTTCTCGATGGCGGTGTGATGATGAGCGCCGAAACCGAAACCGAAACCGCCACCGATCCCGTCGTTGTCACCCAGCGTGACCGCGCGCTGCGCATCGAACTCAACCGGCCGGCAGTGGGTAATGCGCTGGACTGGGCGACGCTCGAGGCCCTGCACCGGGCCTTCACCCGACTCAACGAGGACGAGGGGCTGTGGGCCGGGGTGCTGACCGCCGCGGGTGACGGAATGTTCTGCGTGGGGGCGGACCTGAAGACGCTGCCGAAGCAGGCCGCCGAGAAGAGGAAACAAGGCATCGCCCCGCCCGACACCATCATGCACGGCCTGCGGGTGCGAAAACCGTTGTTGTGCGCCATCACCGGGGACGCGCTGGGCGGTGGACTCGAACTCGCGCTGGCCTGCGATATGCGCATCGCTGCCGACCATGTCCGGCTGTCGTTGCCGGAGGCCCGCGTCGGGTTGATCCCGGCCGGCGGCGCGACGTACCGGCTACCGCAGCTGATCGGCAGGGGACGCGCCCTGCGGATGATGCTGACCGGTGAACCGGTCAGTGCCGCTGAGGCTTTGGAATGGGGACTGGTGGACCAAGTGGTCCCCAGGGGCGACGTCGAGGCGGCCGTCGGCGAGTGGATCGACACGGTCCTGCGTAGCGCGCCGCTGGCAGTCCAGGCAATCAAGGAGCTGGTCGACGGGGCGGCGGCGGCGACGCCGGCGGACGCGCTGGCGGCGGAGGCGGTGGCCATCGCCCGGATTCAGCGCACCGCGGACGCCGCCGAGGGGCCCCTCGCGTTTCGGGAGCGGCGCTCACCAGTGTGGTCCGGCCGGTGAACACGTCCTTCGATCCCGAGATCCTGGCGACCGACGGTGCCGGCGCCACACTGCTTTCCGCGTCCTGCCCGAAGTGCGATGCCGTGATGTTCCCCCGGCGCCCCAACTGCGCGCGGTGCGGCTCACCGACTCGGGAGAGCGAACTGCCCACCACGGGGATCGTTCGAACGTTTTGCCGCATCGCCGTTCCCCCTGCCCGGGGCCGAGCCGCCGGTCACCCTGGTGCGGGTGGAACTGACCCCGCAGGTGATCGTCCAGGGCGTGATGGACGGGGCGGTGGAAATCGGCGATCGGGTTGCGTTGGTGGCCCGCCCGATCGCACGCAGACGTCCACCGCTTTCGGTTTCGCGCGGAGCACGCCATGAGCCCGCAACGGGCCACCATGCCGCGCCGTCCCGTCTACGTCGCGGGCGTCGGGATGACGCCATTCGCCAAAGCGCACGACGTGCCGAGCCGCGAGCAGGCCGCCGGCGCCATCCGGGAGGCGTTGGCGGACGGGGCAATCGAGTGGTCGGCGGTCGAGGTCGTCGTGGCCGGCATGGTCGGCGGGGAGATGGGGGCCGCACCCACAATCGTGCACGAGCTGGGGTGGACCGGGGTTCCGGCGCACGCCGTGGAGAACGCGTCGGCCACCGGTTCGGCGGCGTTCAACGACGCGTGCGAAGCGGTGGCCACAGGGCGCGCCTCATGCGCGGTCGCGGTGGGATGCGGCAGCCTCGCCGGCGCGCTCGGCAATGCCGCAAGCCTCATGGGCAGAATCGATCTCGCCGCGATCACCGGCAGGAACCTCCCGCCGTCGACGTTCGCCATGCTCAAGCGGCAGCGCATGCACGACTACGGCGAGCCCGACGACGCCGCGCTGGCGGTGGCGGCCAAGAATCTGCGCAACGGAAGCCTCAATCCGCTGGCGCAGCGCCGCAAGGCGGTGCCGCTGGCAGAACTCAGGTCGTCACCGATGTTCGCCGAACCGCTGCGCCGGGCGGAGTGCTGCCCGATCGGCGACGGCGCGGCCGCCGTCGTGGTGACCGCCGAGCCACCGCAGAACGGGGGAGTGGCGGTGCGGGTCGCCGCTGCCGCGTCGGGCACCGACCAGTGGCACCCCGCGGCGTCCTGCGCGCCCGACCCCGAGATCACGCGGCGCGTCGCCGACACCGCCTACCGGCTCGCGGGGATCACCGCCGACGACCTCGATCTCGTCGAACTGCACGACGCCTTCAGCGTGGAGGAACTGCAGTACCTCGAGGACCTCGGCGTCTGCCCGCCGGGGCAGGCCGGAAAGCAACTGCTGGACGGCCAATTCGACGTCGGCGGCAGGGTCGCGGTCAACACCAGCGGCGGGCTGATCGCGCGCGGCCACCCCGGCGGTGCGACTGGTCTGGCCCAGATCGTGGAGCTGACCACGCAGCTCCGCGGCGCGGCCGGACAGCGTCAGCACGAAGGCGCAAGAAACGGCCTGGCGCAGATGATCGGCGCGGGCGGGTCCTGCTACGTCCAGATTCTGCGAGGCGAGGACGTGCCCCGGTGACGACCAGCCTGCAGAATGACACCTATCCCGAACTGATCGCGTCGTTCGTGAGCCGGCCGCCGGACGCGGTGGCCGTCCGCGACGACACCGCCACCCTGACCTACCGCGAGCTCTACGACCGCATCGGGGCCCTCGCCGCGTGGCTGTCCGACCTCGGCGTGGCGCCCGGCGACACCGTGGGGCTGATGATCCCCAGCAGCGCCGACCTGCTCGTCGCCCAACTCGCCACCCAGGCCGTCGGCGCGATCGGCGCGCTGGTCAACACCGGCCTGGTGGGACAGGCGCTGCGACACGTCATCGAACTCGCCAGCCGCCACAACCATTCTCGCCGGCGACGATTGCGCGGCGCAGCTGCGCGCAGAGTCGTTGCCATGCCACAGCACCGGAGACGTCGACCTCGCCGCCGCCCTGCGCGGCAGCCTCGACCCGGGTCCGTTTCTCCACCGGCGCGCCTGCTCCGCGACCGACCCGGCGTTCATCAACTTCACATCGGGAACCACCGGTGTCCCCAAAGGCGTTGTGCTGGAGCAGCGAACCAGCTCCCGGGCGATGCTGATCGGCGCACTCCTCGGGCTGCAGGACGGCACGGAGTCGCTCTACATCCCGACGCCGATCTACCACGCGATGGGTCTGGCGCTGGCCTCGATGGGCCTGCGACTGGGCGCCACGCTCGTGCTCCGCCGCCACTTCAGTGCCAGCAGCTTCTGGTCGGACATCCGCGACAATGGCTGCACCCTGACGTATTACGTGGGGACGATGCCCCGGATGATCTTCAACCAGCCGCCCCACCCGCTCGATGCTCAGCACCAGTTGAAGGCGTTCATCGGCGGCGGGATGCCCGCCGACATCTGGGAGGAGTTCGCCACCCGCTTCAACGTGAGGATCATCGAATCGTATTCGGCCAGCGACAGCGTCGGAACGCTCAACAATTTCGGCAACGCCCCGGTCGGCTCGGTCGGCCAGCCCAGCCCCGACATCGAGGCGCGCCTTGTCGATGCCGACGGCGCCGAGGTGCCCGTCGGGGAGCCGGGCGAACTGCTCGTCCGGCCCCGCCAGCGCACGGCGGATCCGGCGATCGTCTACTACCGCGACGACCAAGCCACCAAGGAGAAGAACGAGGGCGGCTGGGTGCACACCGGCGACTTGATGCGCGCGGATGCCGACGGCAATTACTACTACGTAGACCGGTTGCGGCACATGATCCGTCGGCGCGGAGTCAACATCGCCTCCCGCGAGATAGAGGACATCCTCGCCGCGCACCCCTCGATCGCCGAGTGCGCCGCCATCGCGGTTCCCGCCCCGCTGGGAGAAGACGACGTCAAGGTCGTGGTTCGCCCGGCAGTCGAACGGCTCAGCGAAAGCCAGGTCGCCGATATCGCCGCCGCCCTGCTGCCCCAACACATGTGCCCGCGCTACGTCGAGCTGGTGGCCGAACTTCCGCTCACCATCACCCAACGCGTCAAGCAGTTCGAACTCAAGCGGGACTGGCAGACCGCGACGACCTGGGATGCCGAGACGGGAACCTATCCCTTCCGGAACTCACGCGCATGAGCGCGCTGTCCGCCGAGCAGCGCCAGCTCCGGAACGCGATCGAAAAGTTCGTCGATACCGAACTGATCCCGCACGAAAACGAGCCGCTGACAACGGAACTGAACGAGCGAATCTTCGCGGGGCTGCGCAGCCTGGGCATCTGGGGATTGGGCGTGCCGGAACGCTTCGGGGGAGCGGGCGGCACGCCACTGGACCGGGTCGTGATGATCGAGCAGCTGTCCCGCTCGCTGCTGGGGCCTCACCTGATCGGCCGGATGGGGGAGCCGCTGTCCATCCTCTTCGCCGCGACCCCGGAGCAGCAGGAACGCTACCTGTATCCCGCCGTGCGGGGCGAAAAGCTCGGCGCGTTCGCGCTCACCGAACCGACCGGCGGCGCCGACCCCGTCGGCAACATGACCACGACGGCGGTCCGCGAGGGCAACGGCTGGGTTCTGGACGGCCGCAAGTGCTTCGTCAGCCTGGGCGACGCCGCGGACTACGTCGTGGTTTTCGCAAGAACCGACCGCGCCGCCGGCGCCAAGGGCATCAGCGCGTTCATCGTGGACGCGAACACCCCCGGCTTCACCGTGGTCCGCAAAATCCCCACCATGGGTTCGATGGCGCCCGCCGAGCTCGATTTCCAGCGCTGCTTCGTGCCGGACGACAACCGGCTCGGCGAGCCCGGCCAGGGATTCCTGCTGGCCCAGCAACTTCTGGGCGCCCAGCGCCTCGAGATCGGGGCACGCGCGACCGGTGCCTGCGAGCGGCTGATCGACCTGGCGGTCGACCACGTCAACGGCCGCGAGTCGTTCGGGGCCACGCTGGCGTCGCAGCAGGGCGTCGAGTGGATGCTGGCCGATTGTGTGCTCGATCTCGAGGCCGCGCGCAGCATCACCTACGCCGCCGCCAGCCGGGAACATGACGGCGTGGTGGCCGAGCGCATGCGGTGCTCGATCACGAAGGTGTTTGCCTCCGAGGCGCTGTGCCGCGTCGCCGATCGTGTCCTGCAACTCTTCGGGGGCTGGGGGTACAGCGCGGATTTCCCCGTCGAGCGGTTCTACCGCGAGGTCCGGATGTGGCGGATCGTCGAGGGCCCCAACGAGGTTCACCGTTCGCTGATCGGGCGGCTGGTCGCCCGGCACGGCACCCGCGATCTGCGCCCATGAGCCGCGCCGTGGACCTGCTCGACCGCGGTGCGGAGACGGCGACGCACGACACGCCCCTGTTGTTCGTACACGGCACGTCGCACGGCGCGTGGTGCTGGGACGAGCACTTCCTCGGTTACTTCGCCGAACACGGATATCGCGCGGCCGCGGTGAATCTGCGCGGACACGGGCGCAGTCCCGTCGGCACGTCGCTGCGCCGAGTCTCGCTGTCGGACTTCGCCGACGACGTCCGGGAAGCCGTGCTGGCGTTGGGCGCGGCACCGGTCCTGATCGGGCACTCCCTCGGCGGGTTCGTGATCGCGCGGTACATCGAACGCTACGGCGCGCCCGGGGCCGTGTTCGCCGCGTCGGCCCCGCCACACGGTTCGTGGGGGACGCTGTCGCGAGCGCTGCGACGCTATCCCGGCCTGATGCTGAAGACCGCGCTGCGCGGCAAGTTGGGCCTCGACTTCACCGCGCCCGGGCTGGCGCGTCGCTGGTTCTTCTCACCGGATTTGCCGGAGGAGCACGTGGCGCGGTTCGCGGCTCGCTTTCAGCCGGAGAGCGACCGCGCCCTGCTCGGATGCCTGTTCGGTCGGGGGGCCCGGGTGCCGGAACCGGTGCCGATGCTGGTCCTGGCCGCGCAGCACGACTTCGTGTTCAGCCCGCGCGAGACCGCCGCCACCGCCCGCACCTACGGCGCCGATTGGCACCTGGTCGAAGGACTCGCGCACGACGTCATGCTGGACACCCGGTGGCGGGCGGCGGCCGACGCGCTCCGCGCGTGGTTGGAACAGCGGGGATTCTGAGCCCGGGCCTGCCGCATCGGGGGCGTTCGGCCCTACCCGCTCACCAAAAGTCGGTGCAAATGTGGAATCGCACGCGCATCGTGATGCCGAGGGAGGCCGGGGTGACAGATACCGACAAACTGACCGCACTGCCGCTACCGCAGCTGATGAACGAATTGGGCAGCACCGCGGCGGGTTTGACGACCGCGCAGGCGCACCAACGGCTGGAGCACTACGGTCCCAACGAGATCGCCGAGCGCCATCGCAATCCCGTGCTGGAGTTCCTGGGCTATTTCTGGGCGCCGATCCCGTGGATGATCGAGGTCGCGCTGGCGTTGTCGGTGGCCGCCCGGCACTGGACCGACGCGGTGATCATCGGGGTGCTGCTGGCGATGAACGGGCTGGTGGCGTTTTTCGAGGAACACCAGGCGGCCAACGCGATCGCCGCGCTCAAGCAGCGGCTGGCGACATCGGCGCGGGTGCTGCGCGACGGCGCCTGGGTGACGGTGGCGGTGCGCGAGTTGGTACCGGGCGACGTGGTGCGCGTGCGGCTCGGCGACGTGCTACCCGCCGATCTGCGGATTCTCGACGAGGTCACGCTCGAGGTCGATCAGTCGGCGCTGACCGGTGAGTCACTGGCCGTCAGCCGCGGGCAGGGCCAGAGCCTGTATTCCGGGTCGGTGCTGGTGCGCGGGGAGGCCGACGCGCTGGTCTGCGCCACCGGGGCGTCGTCCTACATGGGCAAGACCACCGCGCTGGTGGAGAGCCGCGGGCACCGTCAGCCACTTCCAGCGCGCCGTGCTGCGCATCGGCAACTACCTGATCCTGATCGCGGTGGCGTTGGTGACGCTGGCGGTCGTGGTCTCGCTGGTCCGGGGCAATCCCGTGCTGCAGACCCTGGAGTTCGCGCTGGTGGTCACGATCGCCTCGATCCCGGTGGCGCTACCGGCGGTGCTGTCGGTCACCATGGCCATCGGCGCCCGCCAACTGGCGCGCCAGCAGGCCGTGGTGAGCCACCTGCCCGCGGTCGAGGAACTCGGCGGCATCGACCTGCTGTGTTCGGACAAGACCGGCACCCTGACCCAGAACCGCCTCGCAGTCGCCGACCGCTGGACCGCCACCGCCGTCAGCGACGACGAGCTGCTCGAGGTCGCTGCACTGGCCTCCCGCGCCGAGGACAACGACCTCATCGACCTGGCGGTGATGGCCGCCGCGGGCCAACCGCCGGCGGGGCGGGTGGACCGGTTCGTTCCGTTCGACCCGGTCAGCAAACGCACCGAAGCGCGGGTGCGCGACGCCGACGGTGGGACGTTTCGGGTCAGCAAGGGCGCACCACAGGTCATCGCAGCGTTGTGTGACGGCGACGGCGCGGCCACCGAGGTCGACGACGTGGTCGAACGCTTCGCCGGCCACGGGCACCGCTCCCTGGGTGTGGCCAAAACCGACGGCGACGGCGCCTGGCGGCTGATGGGTGTGCTGGCGTTGGCCGACCCGCCCCGCGAAGACTCCGCGGCGACCATCACCGCCGCCAAGGACCTCGGCATCGACGTCAAGATGGTCACCGGTGACCAGGTCGCCATCGGCCGCGAGATCGCCCGCCAGGTCGGCCTGGGCGAGCACATTCTCGATGCAGGCATGCTGGACGGCGCCGCCGACGACGACGATCTGGGTGCCCGGGTGGAGGCGACCGACGGGTTCGCGCAGGTATTTCCCGAGCACAAGTACCGCATCGTGCGGCTGTTGCAGGCCCGCGGGCACATCGTCGGGATGACCGGCGACGGCGTCAACGACGCGCCCGCGCTCAAGCAGGCCGACGCCGGCATCGCGGTGGACGGGGCCACCGACGCCGCGCGCGCGGCCGCCGACGTGGTCCTGTTGGCGCCCGGGCTGTCGGTGATCGTGGCGGCCATCCGCCAGGCCCGCGAAATCTTCGCCCGCATGACCAGTTACGCCACCTACCGCATCGCCGAGACCATCCGGGTGCTGCTGCTGATCACGCTGGCGATCGTGTTCATGAACTTCTTCCCGGTCACCGCCGTGATGATCGTTTTCCTGGCCCTCCTCAACGACGGCGCGATCCTGGCGATCGCCTACGACCACGTCCGCGGTTCGGTCAAACCCGCGTCTTGGGACATGCGCAGCGTGCTGACGATCGCCACCGCGCTCGGCATCATGGGGGTCGCCGAGACTTTTCTGCTGTTCGCGCTCGCCGACAACACTTTTCACCTGAACCACGACCTGATCCGCACGCTGATTTACCTGAAGCTGTCGGTCTCGGGCCATCTGACCGTGTTCGTCACCCGAACCCGGCACCCGTTCTGGTCACGGCCCGCACCTGCACCCATCCTGCTGGCCGCGGTCATCGGGACCCAGGCCATCGCAACGCTGATCGCCGTCTACGGTATGGCGATGACCCCGCTGGGGTGGCGCTGGGCCGGTGTCGTGTGGGTCTACGCCCTGTTCTGGTTCCTTGTTCGAGGACCGCGTCAAGCTGGCCGCCCACCGCTGGCTCGACGACCATCCGCGCCGCGAGCACCCGAATAATCGCTTGCCCGTGGCTGATGCGCCACCACAGGCGCGCGGGCTCTAGCGTGCGTGTTCGACTACAGCCTGCCGGCGACGAAGTCGGCGGCCTGGTTGGCCATGCCCGCGTCGATGTACGCGGTGGCAAGATGCTGTGACCAGTTTTCTTTCCACGTGTTCGGGTCGGCCGGGTTGCACACCGGATCGTCGCCGTGGCACAACTCGATGGTCCGGTCGCTGTAGGTCGGGTTGAAGTTTGTGATGGGACCCACCCACTGGCTGCCGTTGCCGAACAACGCGACGGCGGCGACATGTTGGTCGATGCCCGGCGGTAGCGGGCTGTCGAAGCCGAAGGCGCTGATGGGCGCCGCGAGCACCACGTCGGTCACCGCCGCGCCCAGCGAATAGCCGCCCAGCACCAGCCGGGTGTCCGGGCAATTGTTGACCATGTCCTGGATGTGGTGGCTCATGTCGTTGGCGCCGATGTCGACCTGCGTGTCGGCGGGGTAGCGCACGGCGTAGACGCCGATGTTCTTGTGGACCTTGGATTGCAGTGCGTTGATGAACGCATTACCCAGCGCGCCCGGGCCGGGTGGCTCGAACCGGCCGCGGGCGAAGACCACCTGCACTTGCGGGCAGTTCGCGGCCGCGGCGCGGGGCATCGTCGAAGGCGGCAGCGCGGCAGGCAAGGCGAGCGTGGCCGCAGTGATGACCGCCGCCAGGCCGGCATCAACCAATTTGCGGGCAGGCACAGCACGATCGTAAAGCGATCGCAACCGGGTTGCAGGAGATCGACCACCCCGTTCGGGTAGCCGAGCCGACCGATAGGTTCTCACCTGTGAGTCCCACCGATACCAGTTCACCCGAGCGACTGTTCGCGCTGGCCGCGCAGGTTCAAGGGTTCATGCCCGCCGACGAGGGCCGCGCGCTGTACGACGCCGCGCTGCGCTACCTTGACGGCGGCGTCGGGGTCGAGATCGGTACCTACTGCGGCAAGTCCACGCTGCTGCTGGGCGCCGCGGCGCAACAGACCGGCGGCGTGATCTTCACCGTCGACCACCACCACGGCTCCGAGGAACATCAGCCCGGTTGGGAGTTCCACGACGCGTCGTTGGTCGACGAGGTCACCGGGCTGTTCGACACCCTGCCGACGTTTCGGCGCACCCTCGACGCCGCCGGCCTCGACGACTACGTCGTCGCGGTGGTGGGCAAGTCACCGGTCGTGGCCCGGGCGTGGGGATCTCCGCTGCGGTTCCTGTTCGTCGACGGCGGTCACTCCGAGGCCGCCGCCAACCAGGACTTCGACGGGTGGGCGAAGTGGGTGGCCGTCGGCGGGGCGCTGGTCATCCACGACGTATTCCCCGACCCCAAGGACGGCGGGCGGCCGCCCTACCTCATCTATTGCCGCGCACTCGATTCCGGGCAGTTCCGGGAGGTCTCGGCGATCGGGTCGCTGCGGGTGCTCGAACGCGTCGGCGGTGCGCCGGGGGAGCGGGTTACCGGCCCGGCCCGCTGACGGGGCATTCGCAATCGAAGTCGGTCTGCAGGCCCATCGGCAGCTCGTCGCCGCGGAAGATCCCGCTGCCGCCGGTGGTGTCCGACAACGCGTCGGCGGCCAGGATCATCGCCGCCCCGGTCCAGGTGGTGCGCTCCTCGGGCCAGCGCTTCCCGTCGGCGAACACCAGGCCCGTCCAGTAGGAGCCGTCGTCCTCGCGCAGGTGCTGCATCGCGGCGAACTGGCGGTGCGCGGCCGAGCGGTGGCCGATGGCGTCCAACGCCATCACCAGTTCGCAGGTTTCGGCGCCGGTCACCCAGGGGCGGTCGTCGACGCACCGAATGCCGATGTCGCCGACGACGAAGTTGTCCCAGCGCTGCCTGATCCGCGCGGCCGCCGCCGGGCCCCGCAAGGCGCCACCGAGGATGGGGTAATACCAGTCCATCGAGTAGCGGTCCTTCTCGGTGAACGCCTCCGGGTGCGCCTCGATCGCGTGACCGAGCCGGCCGAGCGCCAATTCCCACTCCGGCTGCGGGTCGTCGACCAGGCCCGCGAGCGCCAGCGCGCACCGGATGCTGTGGAACACGCTGGCGCACCCGGTCAGCAGCGCCTCGGGAACGGGTCCGGATTCGCTTCGCGCCCAGTAGATCTCGCCGTAGCCGAACTGCAGGTCGATGACGAAGTCGATCGCCTTGTGCACCACCGGCCACATCCGGGCGGCGAACGTCTCGTCGCCGGTCACCAGCACGTGGTGCCACACCCCGGTGGCGATGTAGGCGCAGAAGTTGCTGTCGCTGTTGGCGTCCTCCACCGTTCCGGCGCGGGTCTGGATGGGCCAGGAGCCGTCGGGCCGCTGGGTGCGGCGGCTCCACTCCAAGGCGGCCCGCGCCGGCTCCAGCAGCCCGGCCGTGGTGAGCGCCATCGCGCACTCCACGTGGTCCCACGGGTCGGTGTGGCCGCCCTCGAACCAGGGGATGGCGCCCGACGGCTCCTGCGCCGCGGCGATCGACCGCGCGGTCTGGCGGCACTGCTCCGGGGTGATCACCCCCGGGACTCCCGGTGGATTAACCCGACGCAAGGGAATACTCCTGTGCAGCTTGACTTTCCGTAGCAGGCAGCTTGGTGAAATACATCGCCACGCTCTTGCCCACCAGCGGGTTGAGCAGCGACTCGGCCAGCTGCGTCACCTTGGGCCGCCGCATCAGGTCCCACACCAGCAGCTTGTGATAGGCGGCCACCGCCGGATGCCCGGGATTCGACACGCCCACAGCGCATTTGAGCCACCAGAACGGCGAATGCAACGCGTGCGCGTGATGCGCGTGCGTCATGCGCATTCCGCCGTCGAGAATCTTCCGCCGCAAGTCGCTGGCGCGGTAGATGCGCACGTGCCCGCCCTCGTTGCTGTGGTACTCGTCGGACAGCAGCCAGCACACCCGCTCGGGCAGCCAGCGCGGGACGCTGACCGCCAGCGTGCCACCGACTTTGAGCACCCGCACCAGTTCGGCGATCGCGGCATCGTCCTGCGGTATGTGCTCCAGGATCTCCGACGCGATCACGCAGTCGAACGTCTCGTCGGCGTAGGGCAGGTTCAGCGCGTCACCGAGAACCGCCGTCGCCGACGCCGCCGCGGGCGCCTCGCCCTCCTCGGCCATCGCCTGCAGCAGGGTCTCCACCGACCGCAGTTCGGACGCGTCGCGGTCGAAGGCGACGACGTCGGCGCCGCGCCGGTAGGCCTCGAAGGCATGCCGGCCGGCCCCACAGCCCACGTCGATCACCCTGACCGAGGGCCCTACGCCGAGCCGGTCGAAATCGACTGTCAGCATCGGCCTTCCTCAGGCACGGCCCGGCGGGCGATCGCCCGCTCGTAGATGCGTACGGTTTGCGCGGCGACGGCCTCCCAGCTGAACACGTCGAGGGCGCGCGCCCGTCCCGCCCTGCCCAGGCTGCGGCGCTTCTCCGGAGAGTCGAGCAGTTCCCCGAGGGCCCGGGTGAGCGCCTCGACGTCGGCGGGCGGCACCAGTTCGGCGCAGGCGCCGTCGGCGCCGAGCACCTCGGGCAGCGCGCCGACCCGGCTGGCGACGATGGGCGTGCCGCTCGCCATGGCCTCCACCGCGGGCAGCGAAAATCCCTCGTAAAGCGAGGGGATGCAGGCGACCTCGGCGGAGGCGAACAGCGCCGCCAGGTCGGCGTCGGACAGGCCGCTGGTGATGTGGACGATGTCGGAGATTCCCAAGTTCGGCGATCAGCTTGTGGGTCGGACCGTTGGGTTCCACCTTCGCGACCAGCCTCAACTCCAGATTCCGGCTGGTGCGCAGCTTGGCGACCGCATGCAGCAGGGTGCGGACACCCTTCAGCGGGGTGTCCGCGCTGGCGATCGCGATGATCCGGCCCGGTTGCCGCGGGTGCGCGCCGGGTTTGAACAACTCGGTGTTCACGCCCAGTGGCACGGTGTGCAACTGCTCCGGCGAGACGCCGAAATCGGTGACGATGTCGGCGGCCGACGACGACGAGACGGTCACCAGGTCGGGGATCTGGCGCGCCACTTGCTGCTGCATCTTGGCGAAGCCGTACCACCTGCGCACCAACGGTTTTCGCCACCATCTCGCGGCCCCGATATCCAGTACGCGGTCCCGGGTGATGGGGTGGTGCACGGTGGCGACCACCGGCAGGCCGGACGCGGCGACTCCGAGGAGTCCGGCGCCGAGGCTCTGGTTGTCGTGGACGACGTCGAAATCGCCGGCACGGTCGGCCAGCAACCGCGCGACGCGCATGGTGAACGTGCGCGGTTCGGGAAAGCCCGCCGTCCACACGGTCAGCAACTCCAGCAGATCGATCGAGTCGCGGATCTCGCTGGGCCGCGGCACCCGGAAGGGATCGGGCTCCCGGTAGAGATCGAGGCTGGGCACCTTGGTCAGCCGCACCCGCGGATCGAGCAGGTCGGGATACGGCTGCCCGGAGAACACCTCGACGTCGTGCCCCAGTTCGACCAGCCCGTGGCTGAGATGTCGCACGTAGACGCCCTGTCCGCCGCAATGGGTCTTACTACGGTAGGACAGCAAGGCAATTCGCATACTCAACTCTTCTGTACTGGTGAACGATGGCGGAACGGCGCCGAACCCGTCGCGGTCAACAGGCTCCCGAGCCCCGTGACAGCTAACTGGACATGTGTCCAGACTATAGTTCGATGTCCTAAGCGAGCGCAACGACCTGGGTTGTTACCCGGGTCGTTACCGCCCTCCGGGTCGGCTGTCTCGGACATGTCCCCCACGCGAAGATCATGCCATTAGGGTTCGGGCCGCGCGGCGCGGACCACGTGCAGGCGCATCCCGACCGGCACGGCCGGGCCCGTCCCCGCGCCGGCGGGGCCGCCGATCGGCCTTTGTTACCATCGCGCGGTGCCGGGTTCGTCGTTGTCGCGGCGTGACGTCCTCAAATACGCGTATGCGCCGGTCCTGCTGGGCCTGGGGGCGGCGGCGGCCGACCTCGGCGCGGGCAGGGCGGCGGCCGAAGGCCTGCAGCTCATCGACTTCGCCGAGCGGCGGATCGCGCCGGAGGAGATCAAGGCCGCCGGTTACGGCGGCGTCGTCAACTACGTGTCGGAGTCGCGGCCGGGCGCGAACTTCGCGGCGAAGCCGATCACGCGCGAGTATGCCGACTCGCTGCGCGCCGCGGGCCTGCACATCGTGAGCAACTTCCAGTACGGCAAACCCGGCTGGCCCGACCCGTCCGACTACACCCGCGGTTACGACGGTGGGGTGGCGGATGCGCAGACCGCGCTGCGGCTGCACAATGCGGCCGGTGGGACGGCCTCGGCGCCCATCTTCTTCAGCGTCGACGATGCCATCGACGAAGGCACGTGGAACGGCCCTGCGCTGCAATGGTTTCGGGGGATCAATTCCGTCCTGGGCGTGGAACGCACCGGCATCTACGGGGATTCGCAGGTGTGCGGGTGGTCCATCCGGGACGGCGTCATCGGCCACTCGACCTCGGCGGGGCACCGGTGGGCGTGGCAGACGAAGGCGTGGTCGCACGGTGAGCGCGAGCCGGCGGCGGTGCTCTATCAGGCGGTCGTGAATACCCCGTCGAACCCGGGTCCGCTGCTGGGCGGGATCAACGTCGACGTCGACGACGTCCTGGCGGCCGATTACGGCCAGTGGGACCTGTCGCGCTGACGGCATTTCGGCCACGCGAGACGGCCACGCGAGACGGCCACGCGAGACGGCCACGCGAGACATAAATGAAAGCGACCCGCATCGGCGCGTCGTGACCGTCGTTTATGTGTCGCGAGACGAGCCGCGCGGGAGCCGGCCCGACGAACGACACCCCGCGAGCCGGTCGCTCGCGGGGTGCCCTGGTGTTCGCGCCTATTTCAGGTCGAACCGGTCGCTGTTCATCACCTTGACCCAGGCCGCGACGAAGTCCTCGACGAACTTGCCCTCGTTGTCGTCCTGCGCGTAGATCTCGGCCAGTCCGCGCAGCACGGAGTTCGAACCGAAGACGAGGTCGTTGGCGGTCGCGGTCCACTTCTTCTCGCCGGTGGCGCGGTCGCGGCCCTCGTAGACGTTCTCCGCGGTCTCCGACGGCTTCCACTGCGTGCCCATGTCGAGCAGGTTGACGAAGAAGTCGTTGGTCAACGAACCCGGCCGGCTGGTGAACACGCCGTGCTTGGTCCCGCCGTGGTTGGCATTCAGGGCGCGCAGCCCGCCGACGAGCACCGTCAATTCCGGGGCGGTCACCCCGAGCAGGCGCGCCCGTTCGACCAGCAGTTGCTCCAGCGGCGCCTTTTCGCCCGGACGGACGTAGTTGCGGAAACCGTCGGCGCGCGGTTCGAGCACGGCGAACGACTCCACGTCGGTGTTCTCCTGCGAGGCGTCGGTACGCCCGGGCGCGAAGGGCACCGAGATCGCGTACCCGGCGTCCTTGGCCGCCTGCTCCACCGCCGCGGACCCCGCGAGCACGATCAGGTCGGCCAGCGAGATCTTCTTGCCGCCGGACGCCGAGCCGTTGAAGCCCTGCTGGATCTTCTCCAGCACGGGCAGGACCTTGTCCAGCTCGGACGGCTCGTTGGCCTCCCAGTGCCGCTGCGGCTCCAGGCGCAGCCGCCCGCCGTTGGCGCCGCCGCGCTTGTCGGTGTCGCGGTAGCTGCTGGCCGCCGACCAGGCCGTCTTGACCAGCTGCGGAACGGACAGCCCGGACTCGAGGACCTTGCCCTTCAGCGCCGCGATGTCGTGCTCGTCGACCAGCGGGTGGTCGACGTCCGGGACCGGGTCCTGCCACAGCTGCGGCTCGGGGATCCACGGCCCCAGGTAGCGGCTGACGGGCCCCATGTCGCGGTGCAGCAGCTTGTACCAGGCCTTGGCGAACGCCTCGGTCAGCTCCTCGGGGTGGTCCAGCCACCGCCGGGTGATCTCCCGGTAGATCGGGTCCTCTCGCATCGAGATGTCGGTGACCAGCATCGTCGGGGCGCGGCCGGGGCCGCCGAACGGGTCGGGGATGGTTCCGGCGCCGGCGCCGTCCTTGGCGACGAACTGCCAGGCCCCGCCCGGGCTCTTGGTCAGCTCCCACTCGTAGCCGTAGAGGTTCTCCAGGAACCCGTTGCCCCACTTGGTGGGGGTCTTGGTCCACACCACTTCCAGGCCGCTGGTGATGGCGTCCTTGCCCGTGCCGGTGCCGTAGGAGCTCTTCCAGCCGAAGCCCTGCTGTTCGATCGGGGCGGCCTCGGGCTCGGGGCCGACCAGGTCGCCGCTGCCGGCGCCGTGGGTCTTGCCGAAGCTGTGCCCGCCGACGATCAACGCCGCGGTCTCCTCGTCGTTCATCGCCATGCGGGCGAACGTCTCGCGGATGTCCACGGCCGCGGCGACGGGGTCCGGCTTGCCCTCGGGGCCCTCGGGGTTGACGTAGATCAGGCCCATGGTGGTGGCGCCGTAGGGCTTGGCGAGGTCCCGCTTGCCGGAGTAGCGCTTGTCGGTTCCCAGCCAGGTGTCCTCTTCGCCCCAGAGGGTCTCCTCGGGCTCGAAGACGTCCTCGCGGCCGAACCCGAAGCCGAAGGTCGCAAAGCCCATCGACTCCAGCGCGCAGTTGCCGGCGAAGATGATCAGGTCGGCCCAGGAGATCTTGTTGCCGTACTTCTTCTTGACCGGCCACAGCAGGCGGCGCGCCTTGTCCAGGCTGACGTTGTCGGGCCAGCTGTTGAGGGGGGCGAAGCGCTGCATGCCCTGGCCGCCACCGCCGCGGCCGTCGTGGATGCGGTAGGTGCCGGCGGCATGCCAGCTCATCCGGATGAACAGGCCGCCGTAGTGGCCGTAGTCGGCGGGCCACCAGTCCTGCGAGGTGGTCATCACCGAGATGACGTCCGCCTTGAGCGCCTCGACGTCGAGCTTGGCGAATTCCGTGGCGTAGTCGTAGTCCTCACCGTAGGGGCTGCTCTTGGGGTTGTGCGGCTGCAGCGTCGACACGTCGACCTGGTCGGGCCACCAGTCGCGATTGGTCATCGGACCGTGCTTCTTGGGTTCCGGCGCGGGGATTGCCGGGTTTTCGCTCTCGCTGTTGCTCACAACGTTCCTTTCGGGTGGTGGGGTGGGGCGGTCTGAGATCTATGCACCTGCGGTCGAACAGTCGGGGCAGAAGCCCCAGTAGATGACTTCTGCCTCGTCGAGCAGGAATCCGTCCAACGCGTTGGCGTCGTCCGACGGGGTGAGGCAGGGCGCCTCGCCGACGGCGCAGTCGACGTCGGCGATGACGCCGCAGGAGCGGCACACGACGTGGTGGTGGTTGTCGCCGACGCGGGACTCGTAGCGGGCAACCGAGCCCGATGGCTGGATCCGCCGCACCAATCCCACCGCGGTCAGGGCGTTGAGCACGTCGTAGACGGCCTGCCGGGAGACGTCGGGCAGCCCGACGCGCACGGCCGAGAACAGGGTCTCGGTGTCGGCGTGGGGGTGGGCGTGCACCGCTTCCAGCACCGCGAGCCTGGGGCGGGTCACGCGCAGATCGGCCATCCGCAGCTGGTCTGCGTGATCGGCCGTCGATGACACCGCCTCAATATGGCGCGTGATCTGGAACGAGTCAAGACTTTGGTGTGAAGTAGCGCACGAAATGCGCCCGATGTGGCACAGCCAACACTCAGGCGCGCGTTCGCCAGCTGGAGCCCGCACGAACTGTCCGGGCTGTTCACCGCCATGCGGTTCAATGCCGAGGTGGGCTTCGACATGGCCAAGGGGTGGGTCACCCCGGCGACCCGCACCGGCCACCGCGACCCCGGCGGGGACGAGGGCGGCGTGGTCAGCGGACCCCCATGGCACCTGGAGGCCAGGTGCCGCGTCGACGGCGCCGAGCACCGGGTGTCGCCGGTGTGCACGCACCTCGGCGGGATCGTCAACTGGAACGACGCCGACAAGGCCTGGGAGTGCCCGCTGCACGGATCGCGCTTCGCGCCGGACGGCGCGGTGCTGGAAGGCCCGGCCACCCGCGACCTGAGCGCATCGCGCTGACGGGCTTGCCGCGCAAGGCTTTTCAGCCCCGCCTGCGGTAGACGAGCCAGCGCAATTCGATCGGGGAATCGTCGCGCTCGACGTCGAACACGTCAAGACCGCTGGCCCATCCATCGAACCATCCGGTGGGCGGCCACGCGCCCTCGGGCAGGTTCGCCTTTTCGTACTCGTAGGCGGAGTCGTCGCCGATGAGGTCCAGGGGCAGCCCGGCGTCGGCGGCCGCCATCTCGTCGCGGGTGAAGATCATCGCGTTGCACTGCTGGGAGAGTTCGCGCGCCGCGCTGTCCGGGCTGTAGCCGGGGCGCGCCAGGAACGTGTTGAACACCAGGCACCCGCCGGGGGCCAGGCAATCCGCGGCGAGTTCGAACGCGCCGCGCAACTCGTGCGTCGTCCTGAAGTCGGGCACCACCTCGGAGAGCACCATGAGCTGATACTTGTCGCGCACCCCCTCCATCGCGGTGAAGACGTCGCTCTGGATGACCCGGACGCCGAGGGACTCGGCGTCGGACTCGGCGCGGATCACGTCGGCGAATTTCGCTGACATCTCGACGGCGTCCACGGGATAGCCGCGCCGGGCCAGCGCGAGGGCATTGCGCCCCGTCCCGGCGCCGACGTCGAGGACCCGGCAGGCCGCCGGGTCGGCCGCCTCGCCGGCGAGCGCCAGCACGCGGGCGTCCGGTTCGGTGCCGAACAACGGCGGGGGGCGCACGGCCACCCACTGGTCGTAGTCGGCGTCGATCGAGCGCCACTGGGCCTTGACCCGGAAGTTGACGCCCGTCCCGAAGGGCGCGTCGAACGAGATGACGACCTCGGAACGGGGGGAGGCCTTGAAGGCCTTCGCCAACTCCGCTTCCAGCAGCTTCCTGAGCTGCGCGGATTGCTCGGGCATGTACCAAACACCCAGCGTGGCGCAGACGTTGCCGCACAACTGGACGTACTCGTCGAGCAAGGCGGGAACGGCGGGCACCGAGATCTGGCCCTCGGCCGTCGATCGGCGATACAACCGGCGGATGATCGCCTCGCGCACCAGCGACGGGTCGAACGACTCTGGGGGGTTGTCCACCAGACTCTTGTACCGCACACCGCGTTGTGCCGAAGCGCGGGCGGGTGGTTCAGCGGCCGAGCAGGCGGTTCTTCAGCTCGGTGTACTCCTCGTCGGTCAGGTCGCCCTCGTCGCGGAGCTTGGTGATCTCACGGATCTTGGCGGCCACTCCGGTGACCACGACGCGGGGCGCGTCGGCCGGCGGGCGGTCGTCACCGTCACCCACCGGAAGTCCGATGCGCACGGGTACGCGCGCGCCCGTCACCGTGGCCCCGGCGCCGCCCTCGCCGCCCGGCGAACCGGCCATCCCCGTCAAACCGGCGAGTCCCACGTTGGTCAGGGCCGCGCTCGAGCCGGCTTCCAACGGCGCCATGGCGATCGGGTCGATGCCCACCGCCGGCAACGCCAGCGCGAGGGGGCGCACTTCGGGTGCGGCGACGGTCCACGCCGACGGGACGGACAGGGCGCCGACCGTCTCCGCCGCGCCCAGGGCGGCCGACGCCGACGGCACGGTGCGGCGCAGGTTCGTCAGCGTCGCGGGAAACTCCTGCACCGGCGCCGGCGCCGTGCTCGGCCAAATCCCCTCACCGTTCCAGCCACTGATGATGTCGTCGGTGTGGAAACCGTTCAGCGTGCTGCCGATGGCGAACGGGAGGTCCACCGGTCCCGCCACGATGTCCAGCGGGACCTCGACAAGCAGTGCGCCGAAGTCGGCCGGCGTGCTGAGGAAAATCGCGATGAGGCTGGCCAACGTGTCGAGGGTGGTCAAGGAGGGCAGCGTTTGGGCCGGCGTCGCGAGGCTTTGCAGGGCGGCGGGCACCGCGGTGAGCGCCTGAGGGACGCCGGACACCTGCGCGTTGCCGGCGGGTGTGGCGAGGGCTTGGGTGACCGCCGCGGCCTGATCGGCCGCCGCGCCGGGGCTGGTGGTCGCGCGGGGCGGAGTCAACGGAGTGAGCGCGGTCGCGGCCGCCGACGAGCCGGCGTAGGTGTACATCGCCACCGCGTCCTGCGCCCACATCGCGGCGTACTGGGCTTCGGTGGCCGCGATCGCCGGCGTGTTCTGCCCGAAGAAGTTGGTCGCCACCAGCGCCGCCAGCAAAGCGCGGTTGGCCGCGATCTCCGGGGGCGGCACCGTCATGGCGAACGCCGCCTCGTAGGCGGCGGCCGCGGCGGTTGCCTGGGTGGCGGTTTCCTCGGCGCGCGCCGCCGTTGCGGCCAGCCACTCCGCGTAGGACGCCGCGGCGGACGTCATGGACGCCGATGCCGGACCCGTCCAGAGTCCGCTCGGTCAGCCCCGCCACCACCGATTTGTACGCCCCGCCCGCCGTATAGAGTTCGTCGGCCAGTCCGGCCCAGGCCTGCGCAGCGGCCAGCAACGGCCCCGAGCCAGGACCGGCATACATCCGGCCGGAGTTGATCTCCGGCGGATAAACCCCGAAATCCATTCGCTGCGCATTCCTCTTCCAGGCAACGGGCGGCCGCCGCGGCGGCGGTGGTCTAGCGACCGAGCAGACGGTTCTTCTGGTCGGTGAACTCTTCCTCGGTCAGGATCCCCTCGTCGCGGAACTTGGCGAATTCGCGAAGCTCGGCCGCGACCCCGGTGACCACCGGCCGTGCCGCGCTCTCCGGCGCCTCGGCCGCATCGTCTGCCGCCTTCTCGTCCGCCTTGGTGTCGCCCGCCGCGGCCCGCACGCGTTCGGCCCCGGCTGCTTTGCCGCGCTCCTTGCCGACGCCGGCACCCAGGGTGCCGGCGATGGCCCGCCCGGCCATCCCCGCGACGGCCATTTGGCCGAAGGTGCTGCTCGAGCCCAGCGTGGGACCCTCGTCGGCGGCGCCGACCGCCGCGGGCGGCAACGCGGGCAAGGTGTAGGAGATGGGGCGTACCGCCGGGGTGGCGATGGTCCAGGTCGACGGCACGGACAAGGTGCCCACCGACCTCGCGTCGCCCACCGCGGCGGAGACTCTCGGCACTGGTGGCACCGTGCCCGGGGCCAGGTTGGTCAGCGGTGCCGGGAACTCTTTGACGGGCGCTGGGCCGGAGCCCGGCCACGGCTGTACGCCGTTCCAACCGCTGACGATGTCGTCGGTGTGGATACCCGTGCCGTAACCGCCGATGTCAAAGGGAAGCGCCACCAGGCCCAGCACGCCCAGCGGGATGCTGACCGTGAGTTCGGCGATGTTGGCCGGCGCGTCCAGGAAGATGGCGATCAGGTCGCTCAGCAAGTTCAGGTTGTCGATCAACCCCGACTGCGCGGGCGTCGCCAGACTCTGCAGCGCGGCGGGGACCGCGGAGAACGTTTGCGGGACGTTGGAGACGATGCTCTGCGCGTTGCCGGCGGAGGCGCCGGACGCCTGGCCCACCGCGGCCGCCTGTGCGGCAGACCCGCCGGGGTTGGTGTTCTGCTGCGGAGAGTTGAAGGGTGTCAGCGCGGTCGCGGCTGCCGAGGAACCCGCGTACTGGTACATCGCCGCGGCGTCTTGCGCCCACATCTCGGCATACCGGGCCTCGGTGGTCGCGATCGCGGAGGTGTTCTGCCCGAACAGGTTGGTCGCGACGAGCCGCTGGAGCTGGGCGCGGTTGGCGGCGACCTGTGCGGGCGGCACGGTCGAGACGAACGCCTCCTCGTAGGCCGCGGCCGCGGCTTTGGCCTGAGCGCCGGCCTCCTCGGCCTGCGCGGCGGCGCCGCCGAGCCAGTTGAGGTAGGACGTGGCGGCCGCCGTCATCGACGCCGACGACGGACCAAGCCATGACCCGGCGGTCAGGCTGGAGATCACCGACCGGTAGGAATTGGCGACCGCGTACAACTCCGAGGCCAACGCTTCCCAGGCTTCGGCCGCGGCCACCAACGGATCCGAGCCCGGGACCGACATACATGCGAGCGGAGTTGACCTCCGGGGGCAACAACGCGAAATCCACCGCCGCCGCCTGCATCAACACGCCGCGATCGAGCAGGCGACCCTGGGGGTCATCTCCGCGCGACGACCCGCGGGGGCGGCAGCCGGGGCACCATCGAGGACTTCGCCGCCGACGGACGGCGACGCCATGCGCGCCACGTTTGCTGCTTTCACCGGAAGACCCTTCCTTTCCCGTTGCTGCCTCTGACCGTCTCCCGCTCTCACGTGCAGAAGCGCGCCACGGCCTCCGCCTGACTAATTCGAGGGACTGAACTGGAGTTGGTGCGGCGGGTATCAGCCACGCGGCCCACCAGCACAAACTGGTGACCCCCTTGCCTTGTCATTATGCAGTGGCGAAGCGGGTTCTGCTGACCGTAACGAATTCTTAACGCGGGGGACCAGCATCAACGGCCATCCCGCCATCGGTCGCCCGCCCGACCCATGGACACGCCGAGGTTGCTGATCGACTCTCGGCGTCTCGCTCGACCACTTTGAGTCGTGAGGCGCTCCTGTACGGGACGCCCCGCGTCGTCTACGCGCGTCGCTCCGGCGATGCCTCTTGGAGAGCGATCGCCTTGCCACCAATACCTTTCGGAATCGGCTTCATTGCACGGCCGGGGGCCCCGCCGGGGATAAATTCGGCGAAAAAAACGTCCGCTCCTGCCGCGGCTTATCATACTGATGCCATTGGCAAATGTTTTCATGTGCCGGTAATTTTCCAGAGATGGGGACAACAAATTGTCTCGGGGTGGCCGCGCCAGTTGTCCCGAGCAATGGCCAGGAATTCGCCCCGCAATAACCGCATGATCATCGTCTGGGTCAATTCCGCGGTCATCTGGGACACCAGCGACCAACGCACCAAAGCCGACCACTTCTCTGGGTCGTGGTCATCATCGAGACCATTGCGGCGCGGGACGTAAACCACGGGTATTACTTCGCGTCTCCGTGTAGCGGAACGCGCACGTTCCCGCAAATCGTAGCCTGCGTTGTTAATCACTTTCAGGCCGAACCTTTACAAGCAGGTCGGAATTTTCGTAGTTTTAATATTCGGCTCTTCAAACGCTCATATGCTTGGCCTCACCTCACGGCCAAAGAAAAGAAGGGGATTGAAATGATCTCGACTCGCCGGCTCTCCAGACTCGCCGCCCCACTTCTGGTCGGCGCCGCCCTCACCGCAACCACCGCGATCGCATCGGCCGACAGCACCGACGACGCATACTTGACGAAGCTGCACAACCTCGGATTCACGTGGCCGTCGTCGAGCGACTCCGACATGATCGCGATGGGCCACGCGGTCTGCGCCGACCGGATGTCCGGCAAGACACCGGATGCGATCGCCGCCGACCTACACTCCAGCATGAGCTCGAAGGGCTTCTCGTTCGCCGACATGACCGGCTGGGTCAGCGCGGCGGAGTCCACCTACTGCGCGGACTGAGCGAATGCGGCGCGGCCTGAGCTGAATTCGCGCGCCGCATACTGGTGGGTATGGCCAACCAGCGCCCGCCCCCGTTGCGGGTGACGAATCTGCTTCGCTACCCGGTGAAGTCGATGCTCGGCGAGGCGGTCGCGAGCCTGTTCGTCGACGAGGGCGGCGCCGAAGGGGACCGGCGGCTGGCACTGGTCGACGCCGCGACCGGACATGTCGCCAGCGCCAAGCAGGCCAGGCTGTGGCGGAGCCTGTTGAAGTGCACCGCCCGCGCGAATGCCGGCCGGGTCAGCATCGGGCTGCCCGACGGCACCGGGGTCGCCGCCGACGACCCCGGCGTCGACGACGCCCTCTCGCGCTTGACGGGACGGACGGTCCGACTGGTCCGCCGGCGGCCGGACGGTGCGACCCTGGAACGTCCCGACCCGGAGGGGCTGCTCGAGCTCGGGCTGGACGCCGACGTCGGTGGCCGCATCCTGAAGATCGCCCAGGCGACCCCTGGCGACTCGTTCCACGACGAGGCTCCGCTGCACGCGATCACGACCGCGACCCTCGAACACATCGGCGTCGAGGCGTTGCGCTACCGGCCGAACCTGGTGATCGCCACGCCACCCGGGTACCCGCCCTACCGCGAAAACGACTGGGTGGGCGGGAACCTCACCGTCGGTACAGCGCTGCTGCGTGTCACGACGGCCACGTCACGGTGTGTGGTGCCCACACTCGAACATGGCGCACTGCCGCGGGCCCCGCACGCCCTTCGCATCCCGGCGGCCGAAAACCGCTGGGACACGGGCGGTCACGGACCGCAGCCGTGCGCGGGAGCCTACCTCGCGGTGCTGACGGCGGGCGTCATCCGCGTCGGTGACAGCGTCAGCCGCTGACCATTGCTGCCCGAACCCACAGGTGTTCGCCACATCCGATAGCACATGTGCTATCGGATTTCGAGGTCAGCTGTATCCCGGGACTAGCAGTCCCCGTCCGCGATCCCGGCGAAGTCGACCCACAGGTGGCGCGGGCCGCGGAACACCTGGTTGTGCCGATAGGGGGGTGGGTCCACCACCAGCTTGGGGGAGTCGACGCGGCGCAGGAAGATCTTCCAGCGCCAAGTTGACCTCGAGCCGCGCCAGCGGGCCGCCCATGCAAGTGTGGATGCCGCTGCCCCAACCGAAATGCTCGTTGTCCTGGCGCAGCGGGTCGAAGCGGTCCGGATTGTCGAAGCGCCGCGGGTCGCGATTAGCCGCCGCGTAGATGAGGTGCACCGCCGACCCCGCGGGAATCACCGTCCCGCCGATTTCGATGTCGGCGGTGGCGCTGCGGCTGGGAAAGAACTGCACCGCGGACTGCAGCCGCTGCACCTCTTCGATGGTCCGCGGGACCAGCTCCGGGCGCTGCCGCAGCAACTCCCAGGAGCCCGGATTGCGCAGCAGTGTCAGCACGCAATTGGTGATGGTGTTGACCGTGGAGTCGTGGCCCGCGACCAGCAGCAACATGGCATTGGACGTCGCCTCCTTGATGGACATCGGGCCGTCGGGCCCGCCGTCGTGCAGCAGCTTGGACAGCAAGCCGGCGCCGGGGGTGTGCGCGTACGACTCCACCAGGCCGCCCAGGTAGCCCAGCAGCGCGGCGGTGCTGGCGCGGCCCTTCTCGGCCAGGGCACGGCCTTCCTCGGTGTCGCCCTCGGGTCCGAGGTCGCTGCCCATCATGAAGTCGAAGATCCAGGCATGAAACATCGGCTCGTCTTCGACCGGCACGCCGAGGATCTTGCAGATCACCGCCACGGGGATGGGGTAAGAAAATTCGTCCACGACGTCCAACCGCGTCTCCCCGTGGGCCTTGACCTTGTCCAGCAGTTCGTTGGCCATCCGCACCACCAGCGGTTCCATGCTGGGGATCAGGCCGGGGGAGTGCGGCGGCCCGAAGTGACGCATCACCTGCCGGCGCGCCCGGTCGTGATCGGGCGGGTCGGACACGATGATGCTGGCCTCGCGCCCGTAGGCCCGCATGTGCTCCCGCCCTGGTTCGGGGCCGGGCTCGGGCTTCTCGCCGCCGAGTCCGGCCGGGCTGCGGCTGACGTCGGAGCTGATGCGCGGGTCGTGCGCCAGGGCGAGCAGTTCCTGGTAGCCGGTGACGACGTAGGTCTTGTCGCCGACCTTGGCCACCGGCGTCCTGCGCAACTCCTCAAAGTAGGGGTACGGATTGGGACGGTTCTCGAACTTCATCGCCTCGGCCCAGGCGGTTGCGGCGTCCATCGTCGTCTCCTAGGTCTCCTCGGTTCAGCGCTTCTGGGGTGCCCGGAATTCGGCGCCGCGCGAGGTCGGGTCGTGTCCGGTCAGCACGACGTCGGGCAGCGCGGTCGGCTCGCGGGGGTCGGGGAAACGGGCGGGCATCGGCTCGAAGATGACCGGACGGTCATAGCCCGGCGGGGGCGGCGGGAAGGGCGCGGACCGCTCGATCAGCGAGGCGTAGTACGGCAGCCACTTGCCGTGGTTGAACGTGACCGCACCGACGATGCGGCCCCGGTATCCGTAGGCGGCCGCGAAGCGGCGCTGCGTGATCGACCCCTGGGTGAACACGATCTCGTCGCCGAAGGAACACACCCCGACGCCCTTGATGTTGACGCCGAACTGGCCGGACCAGAAGGACGGCAGCGGCAGATGCGGCCGCCGCCCCGTCTCCAGGCTGATCATGTTGTTGGCTGCCACCTCGGCGCCGAAAACCGCGTTGTCCCAATGCTCCTGGGACAAAAACTGGTACTCGTAGAGCACATGCGGGGCGCGCGCCACGTCGCCGGCGACGAAGATGTTGTCGGTCACGACGCCGTTGATGTCGAATGCGCGGCAGCCGGCGTCGCACGCGACGCCCCAGAAGCCGCTGGCCAGTTGGGCGCCCTCGAGCCATTCCACGTTCCGGATCGAGCCCAGCGAGGCGACCACCACGTCGACGTCCAGCACAGTGCCGTCGGACAGGTGCGCCGCGCGGACGCGCCCGGCGGCTTTACCTTCGGAGCCTTCCAGGCCCTGCACGGCCACCCCGGTGCGCAGGTCGACCCCGGCGTCGAGTTGCATCTGTGCGGCGATGTCGCCGATCACGCCGCCGAGCGGGCCGGCCAGCGGCGCCTTGCCGCGCTCGGCGACCGTCACCGGGAGGCCGAGATCGCGGCAGACCGAGGCGATCTCCGAACCCACAAATCCCGAGCCGACGACGAGCACGCGGCGCGGTCGCTCCCGCAGCGCCGCGGCGAGCTTCGCGGCGTCGTCGCACGTGCGCACCGTGAAGAGCCCCTTCAGGGCGGCCTCTTCGGCGTTGAACCATGGCCGGGCCCGGGTGCCGGTGGCGATCAACAGGCGGTCGTAGTCCACCTTTTCACCGTTGGCGAGCAGCACCTGCCGGTTGGACCGGTCCAAACCGACGGCCGCCACGCCCAGTCGCCACTGCGCGTCGACGGCCCGCAGGCGCGGCAGTTTGGTGTGGTCGGCGGGCACCCAGCCCTTGAGGACCTGCTTGGACAGCGGCGGCCTGTCATACGGTTCGTGCGGCTCGTCCCCGATGATGGTCAGCGGGCCTCGAAAGCCCTTCTCCCGCAGCGCTTCCGCCGCGCGCAGGCCGGCCAGTGAGGCGCCCACGATGACGATGCGGCCGTCGGACTTGAAGCTGTCGACAAGCTGGCTGACCAGCGACGCGGTGGTCACTTGGTGTCCCGGTCCGCCGGCGGATCCACCTCGAGGATGATCGCCTGGACCGGGCAGGAGGCCGCCGCGCGCAGCACGCGCAGGCGTTGGGAGTCGTCCGGGTTGGGGTCGTAGGCCAGCGCTTCCTCCCCGACGAGCTGCAGCACCTCGGGCGCCAGCGGAACGCACTGGGCATACCCCTGGCACTTGTTGAGATCGACCACCAGTCGCATGCCTAGACCTTTCCGGACCTTTCCGCCCAACCGGCTACATCACCCCCTCGCGCGCAGACACTACTTTGACGCGGCCGACCATTGGGGACATCGCGCAAAATGCGTCACCGACGCCGGTCCGGGCAGTTCAAGGCCGCGGTGGCGGAACGTCGAGCGGTGGTATCAGACACCCAGGTTTGCGCACCGCGGTGTCGAGGTCTCGGCCCGCTCGGCGAGCTCCGGTCCGACAACTCCGGGCCGCCCGCCCGCTGCAGTACTTCCTGGGGGGACGGGCTTCGCCGGCGTGGTCTGCCGGTCAACGCTATGGCAGGTGGGGACATTTCGAAAGATGTTGGATCGGTGAGGAATACGTGATCTGCACTCGGCGGTCCAGGAGCCAACTGCTATGCCTTGGCGAGATCACGATTAGTGCCGCGCCGTTCGGCTAGATTGCGGAGCGCTAGCGTCTATTGGTGGCACGTGCGCGCAGCAGATGAGCGAGTTCGTCGCGGTCAGCGATGCCGAGTTTTGTGAAGATGCGGTAGAGGTGTCCCTCCACGGTGCGAGCGGAGACGTTGAGCCGATCGCCGATTTGGCGGCTGGACAGGCCGGCCGCGACGAGTGTGGCGATTTCGCGTTCCCGGTCGGTGATCGGCAGGGGCCGCTCAATGGCGGCGGTCGCTGGTGTGCGCAGGTCGCACTGGCTTGCGAGCCAGTGCGCATGCGTCGCGGACTCTAATTCCTTGAGCCGACCGCCGGAGCGAGCATGTTCACGCGCTGCCTGGGCGGCGGCGTCGGCGGCCATGGCCATTGCTCCTAGCTCCTCGAAGCGGCCAGCGGCATCATCGAGGCGGTCGCCGTCGTGGTCGGCCAGGCCACGACTGTGCGCCGCGACAATCCCGGCCAGCGGACTGCCCAGCCGGTCGGCGAGCTCGTGTAGCCGCGCAGACACGGGACGGTCACCGAATCGCACAGCGGTGTGCAGTGCGTGCATCTCGACGGGCAACATGTCGGCACGGCGTGCCAGCTGCGCGGCCCGGTCCGCATGCATTCGGGCAGCGGTTGTTTCCCCGACCGCGGCGCGTTCCCACGCTCGCGCCAATTCAAGTTCGGGCAAGAACACGGCCACATGCCTGCCGCTAGCGGCTTCAGCTTGGGCCAACGCGGCCGCCGCCGCGGCACTGTGTCCACGGGCGGCTTCGGCCTGAGCACACCAGGCGGCCACCAGCATGACCCAACCGCGCGGAAACGCCTCAGTCATCACCGACAGTGCTCTGTGCAGTTCGTCGCAAGCGTTGGCCATCGCGCCGCGACCAAGATCGACTCGCCCAGCCATCGCATCAACAATTGAATTGGCTTGCGCTTCACCGGCTGTCATCTCGCGGTAACGGGCACACACCTGGTCGGCCGCGGCGAAGTCCCCGGCGGCGGTGAGAGCCAGCACCTCCGCCAGGCCGATCGCGAACCGCTGCAGTCCAGACTCACACCGCTGCGCCGCGGCCAGACCTTGCTGGGCGATTGCAGGCACCTCCGTGAAGCGGCCGCGCAGCGCCAAGGCTCCGGCGGTTGCGGAGGCAGCCCACACCATCGCCAACGGGAACTGATCCGGCGCTGCGCATACGGCCGAACCTACCGCGATGGTCTGGGCCAGCCGACCCGCGAAGAATTCGAACGACACTTCCATTGCCGTCACCAAGCCGAGCATGGCTGACGGCGCGACGCGGTCACGAACCGTGGCCAGCACCGCGCATGCCGAATCGACGTCCCCGCATGCCCAGTACAGGTTGGCGGCTCGTGTGCAGCCCCAGCGCACCGTTGCCAGTGCGTCGTCGCCGCCAGGTTCAAACGTGGCGAGCAGCGATTCTGCCTCGTCGCCGCGCCCTTGCCAGCTCATCGCCTCCGCTAACACGATCGCGGCGGTCAGGCCTCCATCGTGGTCGTAGGCAAATTGCGCAAGCTGTTCTCCCAGAACGACGTTCGACATGGTCACCGCGCTTGCTGCGGCACGGGTGACGACACGCAGGTCGGGGTCCATGTCGCTGCGGATCATCAACTGTGCCAGCTGAATCTCGGCGCGCACATCGGGTCGGGAACCGTGGGCGCCCGGAGAGCTAGCCTGTTGGAGAAACTCCGAGAGGTGCTGGGCCAGCAGAGTGTTGAGTTGTCGTGATCGCGCGACGCCGCCGCGTTTGATCACGACGTCGCGCAGCACTGGGTGTCCGAGTCGGGCGATGGTGTGCGTACCATCGGCGACCAGCTGAATCGCGCCTCGGCGCTCGGCGCCTGCGACGGTGTCCGTATCGCACAACTGGCGCAGTATGTCCCAGTCCAGCGCCTCGGCGGCGGCGACGATTTCGACCACCTCGTACTCGTCAGTGGCCATGGTTTGAAGCTGGGCCTCCAAGAGATCGTAGAGTTCCGCCCCCACCTGCAGCGGGCCTTTCAGGTACCACTTGCCGCCATCCTGAACTAAATTGCCACTCTCTACCGCAGCGGTCAGCAGACCGCGGAGCACCAGGGCAGTCCCGGCGGAAAGTTCATGCAGCTGGTCGATCACGGCGTCTGAAACCATCCCGTCGAGCACCGCACAGACGACCTCACCGGTCTGTGCACGCGTGAACGGCTGGATGTCGATGCGCATCAGGTGTTGCTCTTTCCACAGAGCTGTCACCGCGTCGGGAATCTCCTGACCGGAGCGAATGGTCACGATCATTTTTGTGGTGCCGCTCGCGGCGACTTGATGAACCAGCGACGCTGACAGCCGATCAAGAAAATGAGCGTCGTCGACGACCATGAGCAGGTCTTTCTCGCGTGCCAACGCGCGGTGCGCGGCCGCCAACAACACCGCTGGCTCGTGGGGCTCCTGCACAGGAACCCAGCGCTCGAAAGCCGCCAACGGGATAGCGCGAGCCGTCTTCGTACCGAATACGAATCGTTCGTTGAGCCCATGTGACTTCAGGTCGTCTGCCAGGCAATGGGCCAGTGCTGTCTTACCCACTCCCGCTTCACCAATGAGGACAACACCGCGATATGCAGAATGCTTTTCGAGCAAGTCCAATGCGCGCTGCAATTCATGGGCACGGCCAACGAATGGCCAATGCAACACCAGCCGTCCCCCTCTCCTGGACCGGGAACCGACCGCTAGCTACCCCGAGGCATGATTTTACCCCGGCCTGAGCCACCAGGGCGATCAAACGAGGACAGTCACAATGGCCGATCCACCGCAAGACAAAACGACAACCGCAGCGCTCCGTGATCGTCTCGGGCTGCGGTTTTGACCGCCTCCGGCGAGCGACGACGAGGCGGGAGGCGCTCCCCGAGCCGCATGTCTGCCGCACTTCGTCGATGAGCCATTGCGCGGGCAACGAAATTAGAGTGGTCGATTATTCTAGGTCGCCCTCGTGGAGGCCTTTAACGTCAGAGGCCGGCGGGTCCGATTCTCTATCCACCCACCGAATAGATCGTTTCCTTGCCGATCGATGGTGAGGTGGAAGGGATTCCGATGTCGCAAGCCATCATGGTGAACAGATGCCAATTGTTCGCCGCCGCAACGGCGATAAGCGCATTGGGGTTGTTCACGCTCTCACCGCCCGCTCACGCGCGCCCGACGGTTCCCCTTGCCCCTGCCTGCAGCCAGTGGGGCTTTCCTGGGGCCTTTTCACTCAAGCAGTCCACCGGGGACACGGTGCGCTTCAACTCGACCGGACCCGTAGCCGGCGGAAGGGCGCACGCCACGGGTGGCATCAACGGCGTATTTGACGGGCCGGTTACCGGCGGCGTCCAGGGTGACAAACTCGACTTCATCATCCAGTGGGAAATTATCTACTCGAATCAGTCAAGGACACTATACGGGCCTGGTGGGTAACGACGGCTTCGCGCACGGTGACACCCATGACGAGTCGGGTGGCGCCTCCGGGCACTGGGATTCCACCGTTCCGCTCGTGTGCACCACGCCCGCGGCACCCCCACCGGCTGCCGCACCACCACCAAATCCCCGCCTGTCGGAGCCGGCGACAGAGGTCCCGAATCGACGCGTGGTTCCCCCCGCCGCTCCCCCGGGGGCGCCCATGGCCACAGTGCGCAGCGATGTGGATATTTACGATGCTCCCGGCGGTAAGGGAAAGAAGATCGGCATACTGCGCAGCGGCCGCCAGGTCAAGCTTGTGGGAAGCTGCAAACCGAATGACTGGTGTGATGTCGTGATTCCCGAACTGCCTGCCGGCAATGGCTGGGTCTGGGACCAATTTCTCCAATTTTGAGAGAGAATATCGGCGAATTCACCCCAAATTGTCCATGCCGAGCGGCGCGGCGATCAGGCTGCGCTGACATGTTTCGGGATCTTACCGAGTAGCTGTGGGCGAAGGGATGGTTAGCGGGGCTGGCCGCTGCGCGACGAGCCATCTGCGCGGCCAACGGAATTAGAGTAGCCGATTACTCTAGGCCGCCCTCGTGGTAGGCGTCTAACGTCAGAGGTCGGCGGGTCCGATTCTCTCTCCACCTACCGAACAGCTCGTTCCTTACCGAATGATGGTGAGGTGGAAGGGATTCCGATGTCGCACGTCACCATGGTGAACAGATCCCAGTTGCTTGCCGCCGCAACGGCGGTAAGCGCCGTGGGGTTGTTCCTGACGGTCTCACCGCCCGCGCAGGCGCACCCGATGTTCCCGCTGGGACCGCCCGCCTGCAGCCAGTGGGGCTTTCCCGGGCTTTTTTCGCTCAAACAGACAATATACGGACAGACGGTGAGCTTCACCGCGACCGGACCACATGCCAACGGAGCAATGGCTGAAGCCAACAGCGGCGAATATCACGGCCCCGTCACCGGCGGCATCACAGGTAACCAAATCGACTTCACCATACCGTGGCGCGGCAGGGGAGCACCTGATGATGCGCCGCTAATGTCGAAAGGGCGCTATCAGGGCGCTGTGGGTACCGACGGCTTCGCGCACGGTGAAACCCATGACGAGTTGGCAAACGACCACTCGCACTGGGACTCCACCGTTCCGCTCGTGTGCACCACCCCCGCGGCACCCGCGGCGGCCCCTGTTGGCCCCGCGGCTCCGGCAGCCCCACCGCCTCCGCCCGCGGCCGCCGCTGCCGCCCGCCTGGCTGTCAACGCCACGGGCCCAACAACATTGAAGGCCGGCGCGAGCGGACCCTACACCGTCACCGTCAGCAACCCGGGGGATCTCGGCGCGCCGGTCGAGCTGTTCATCAGCTTCAATGGCAAACTGCGGCAAACCGGCCCGGTCAACCCGTCGGGCGGCTTTGACTGCACGGTCAACAACTATGCCGGCGGCACCTCATCGGTGCACTGCACCGTCGGGCAATTCGGCTCGAAGGCGACAGCGAACATCACGGTGCAGGGGCAAGGATCGGCGCCCGGGCCAGGTCAATTAGTTGCGAACATCAACTCGTCTAATCCCGCGGCCCAATTCGTCCAGAAGTCCCAACAACTGAACGTCACGATATCTTAACGGGTCCGGCCAGCCCGCCACGCTCAACCTGGCGTCGAACAGCTTGAACCAGAAAGTATTCCGATGTTGCACGCAACCATCTCGAACCGATCCCAGTTGATCGCCGCCATGACGATAACCGCGGGATTGCTCACGGTCTCACCGCCCGCGCAGGCGCACCCGATTCTCCCGCTTGCTCCCGCGTGCAGCCAATGGGGCTTTCCCGGGAATTTTTCGCTCAAACAGTCCAATGGTGACACAGTGCAATTCAAAGCGACCGGCCCAGTTATTAGCGGATTCCCAACGGCTAGCGCCACCGGCGGCATCAACGGCCCTTTTCAGTCGGGCGGCGGCGTTTACGGCGGCGTCAAGGGTAACCATGTCGACTTCGACATCGATTGGAGGTTGGACGAGTCGTTAGGACGCTATATCGGCGTGGTGGGAAACGACGGCTTCGCGCATGGTTCCACTTATGACGTTTATTCACCCGCCCCCGGCGCGCGCTGGCTTTCCCTAGTTCCCCTGGTGTGCACCACACCCGCCGGGTAGACGTCGCCCAACGGCGCTGGTCACGATTAGAAGTTTCCTTGCGGGTTGATGCGTGAGGTGGAAAGGATTTCCGATGTCGCAGTTAACCATCGTGGACAGATCCCAGTTGTTCGCCGCCGCAACGGCGATGAGCGCATTGGGGTTCCTCACGCTCCCGCCGCCCGCGCAGGCGCACCCGATGCTCCCTCTGGCCCCCGCCTGCAGCCAGTGGGCCTTTCCTGGGGCTTTTTCGCTCAAACAGTCCAATGGCGACACGGTGCGCTTCAACGCGACCGGACCAGTAATTAGCGTACGGGTACCAGCTACCGCCACGGGCGGCATCAACGGCACACTGCACGGGTTCGCCACTGGCGAGATTCGGGGTGACAAGATCAGTTTGTACATACCCTGGACCAACGATTCGGCAGGAGATTACTCGGGTCTTGTGGGTAATGGGGGCTTCGCGCACGGTCAGACGCAGGAAGTGACCCACCCCGACAATTCCGCGTTCTGGGACTCCACCGTCCCGCTCGTGTGCGCCACCCCCGCGGCACCCGCGGCGGCCCCTGTTGGCCCCGCGGCTCCGGCAGCCCCACCGCCTCCGCCCGCGGCCGCCGCTGCCGCCCGCCTGGCTGTCAACGCCACGGGCCCAACAACATTGAAGGCCGGCGCGAGCGGACCCTACACCGTCACCGTCAGCAACCCGGGGGATCTCGGCGCGCCGGTCGAGCTGTTCATCAGCTTCAATGGCAAACTGCGGCAAACCGGCCCGGTCAACCCGTCGGGCGGCTTTGACTGCACGGTCAACAACTATGCCGGCGGCACCTCATCGGTGCACTGCACCGTCGGGCAATTCGGCTCGAAGGCGACAGCGAACATCACGGTGCAGGGGCAAGGATCGGCGCCCGGGCCAGGTCAATTAGTTGCGAACATCAACTCGTCTAATCCCGCGGCCCAATTCGTCCAGAAGTCCCAACAACTGAACGTCACGATCACGTAGCGGGAGCGCGGCAGGTGCTGCGCAGGTACTGCTGCAAGGTCATGACGGCACCGTCGGCGCTTTCGCATGTCGAGCCCGTCCCGGCGATGTCATCGTTGACGGCAGCGGTTGCGATCTCGTGTCGTGCGGTGAGAAGCGCATCGATGGACGGCCCGGCCTGTGTGAGCCATGCGCGCAGCTGCAGCCGGACGGGCGGGGGCGTCAGCGGCGCAACGCTACTTGCCGGCGGCATCGCTGCGGCGATCGGTGCAATCGGCCGCCCGGTCGACAGGCTGTGATGGGCCCGGGACCGTCGCCGACGAGGGTCATACGGATGAGGTGCGTGCACCGTAGGGACCGCGGTCAGGGGTCCAAAGACCCATACGGCCCGCGCGGGGCGGAGCTCAGTGGATCTGGTTGGCGAGTTTGTTCACCAGCGCGGTGTCGAGATACGCCGTCGCGGCGGGGCCGCCGGTGTTGAGCGCGGAGATGGTGGCCGGGTCGTCGACGATGACCAGGGTTCCGCTGTATGCGCTGAACGGCGAGGGCAGGCCGCTGTAGCCTCCGCCGCCGGCGGCCTTGTCGGTGCGCAGCAGGATCATCACGTCGGCGGTGCCGACCAAATAGAACGACGTCGCGACGTTGAGCGCCGCGTCGGCTGGGTCGTTCGGGCTGGCGCGCCGGTAGTGGGGGTCGTAGCTGAAGCCCAGGCCTTCGACGTAGTTGGTGGGCGCCGACACGCGCGCCGCCACGGTGACGGCGTGTCGGAGAAGTTGACCACGGCGATGGACTTGCCGGAGAACGCCGGGTGCTGGGACTTGATAGACGCGCGCTTCGGGATTACGGCGACGCCGAACGCGCCGGGGGTGCTACCGCTCCGAGTTCGCGGTGGGACTCTGCGCCGACTCCCACTTCGACCCGAGCGACCTCTTGACCGTGGTGCCGGCGGCCAGCTCGAGTTGGAAGGTCTCACCGGCGTCGCCGCCCTCGAGCGTGAGGAGAAAGCCGGCGTCGGTGGAGTCCTTGAACACTAGTTTGTAGGGCCGTTCACCGGATCCGCGGTCGACGGCGACGATGTCGCCAGGGCTGACGTCGTCGATGCGGTCGTTACCGGAGACTTCGGACATACCGTCGACCGTAGTCGATGGGGGAGCAGGCAGCGCCGGGGTCTCCTTGCCGTGCGGCTGATCAGACCTTGCTGCTCAGACCCGCGATCAGGTTGATCGTGACGGCCAGGACCACCGCGCCGAGCAAGTAGGACAACATCGCGTGGCGGAGGACGGTGGCCCTGATCGAGGTCAACCCGACCTCGGTGTCCGAGACCTGATAGGTCATGCCGACGGTGAACGCCAGATACGCGAAGTCCCGAAAGCGCGGCAGTTCCGGGTCGTGGAAGTTGATGCCGCCCGGTTCGCCCGTGTAGTAGAGCCGCGCGTAGTGCACCGTGAACAGGGTGTGCACGGCGAACCAGGACGCCACGACGGCCAGGACGCCGACGGCGGCGGCTTCGATGGCGACCGGCCGCGAGTGCGATCCGGCCGCGACCACATAGCCGACACCCGCCAGGCTCGCGACGCTCGCCGAGATGACCACCACGTCGGCGACCAGCCGGGTGGGATCCTCGCGCATGACGTAGCGGCGGGTCTGCTCGGCGTCCATGCCGCCGAGAAGCACCCGCGTCCACAGCACGTACGCCGCGGCGGTGACGACCCAGCCGAGGATGGAGAACCGCCAGCCGACCGTGTTGCCGACCCCGAGCGCGACGGCAACACCCAGCGTCATGGCGGCCGCTATCCGGACCGCGACCGTGTCGCGCGCCGACGGGATCAGTGACCTCACAGGTAACGAGCTAAGCACCACTTCCTGCCGTGCGGGGTGAGGCGCACCTATGTGCTGTTCGTCCCGGGGCCCAGCTTGTTGGCGGCGAACGTCGCGGCCTGGTTGGTCATGCCGGACTGGATGTAGGAGACGTGGGCCATGATGTTGCCGCCCGGGGAGCAGATCGGGTCGTCGGGCGCGCACAGGCTGATCGTCTTGGCGGCGTAGATCGGGTTGATCGTCGGCAGCGGCTGGCCGCCGTAGAGCATGCTCGAGAAGCCGCTGGACGGCTCGCCGAACAGCGCGACGGCGGCCACATGGTCCGCGACGGGCGCGGGCATCTGGTTGGTGGCCAGGTCGATGACCGTCGAGCCCTGCGAATACCCGCCGAGCACGATCTTGCTGTTGGGGCAGGCGGCGACGGTGTTCTGGATGTGCGCACTGGCGTCGTTGGCACCGGCCGACGAGCTGCCGTGGTAGTCGTCGTTGGCCGGGTAGTTAACCGCGTAGACGTCGACGGACCGGCCGTTGACCTGCGAGGTCAACGAGTCGACGAAGGCCTGGCCGACGTTGCCGAGGCCGGGTTCCTGGTGGGTGCCACGCGCGAAAACCACCGCGACGTCGGAGCACGGGTCGGCGGTCGCCGCGGGAGCGGCGAGGGGAGGGGCCAGCAGCGCCCACGACACCGCCGCCGAGACGCCGACGATGCGGGCTGCGTTTCCTGCGGTCTTTCCAACGGTCATTGCCAAATGCTGACACATGCCCGACGGGGGTGCAGCGCCGGGCCGACCGGCGATGCCGTTCACCGCGCGAAAGCCGTTGCGCGCGAATCGATCAACGCCACTTGATGCCGCAGCCGATCGACGGCCGCTGATTGGGGTCCACCTGCCGCCCGGCCAGCACGGCGTCGACGGCCGCCCGCACGTCGGCGGCCGTCACCGGCAGGTCGTTGCCGGGGCGCGAGTCGTCCAGCTGGCCGCGGTACACCAGCCGGCGCTCGGCGTCGAAGACGAACGTGTCGGGGGTGCAGGCAGCCGAGAAGGCGCGGGCTACGTCCTGGCTCTCGTCGTAGAGGTAGGGGAACGTCCAGCCGTGGCGGCGGGCCTCGGCGGCCATCTGCTCGGGGCCGTCTTGCGGGTAGCCGACGACGTCGTTGCTGGAGATACCCACCATCGCGACGCCCCGCTCGGCGAGGTCGCGCCCGAGCGCGGCGAGCCCGGCGGCGACGTGCTGCACGTACGGGCAGTGGTTGCAGATGAAGGCGACGACGAGCGCGGGACCGGTCAGGTCGTCGAGGCCGACCGTGTTGCCGGTGGCCGGCTCGGGCAGCGCGAACGCCGGGGCGGGCGTGCCGAGGGCGAGCATCGCGGACTCGATGGCCATGCCGCCCAGCCTAGCCGCCGACGGCGACCCCCGGATCTGGTCCGCCGCCGGAACATTCCCGCCCGCGCCCTTCCTCGCCAGCTGTTCGAGCGAAACGATTGGGGTATCCCGCGTGCGGAACCACTCGACCGCCGGCTCGATCAAGGAGGATCACATGTCATTCGTCACGACGCGGCCCGAGGCGCTGTTGACGGCCGCCCGCAGCCTCGAAGGCCTCGGCTCTTCGATGACCGCCCAAAACACCGCCGCCGCAACGCCGACGGTGGCCGTCGCCCCGGCGGCCGCCGATCCGGTGTCGGCGTTGCAGGCGGCCCTCTTCAGCGCCTACGGCAACCTGTACCAGTCGGTGAGCGCCCAGGCGGCGGCGATTCACCAGGCACTGGTCAACACCCTGGGCACCAACGCCGGGTCGTACGGCCTGACCGAGGCGGCCAACCGGGTCGCGGCCAGCCTGGCGCCGGCGCAGTCGCTGCCCGGCCTGTCCTCCACGGACGCCATCGCCGGCACCCCGATCGGGTGGGCGCAGAACTTCCCGGCCGCGGCGTCGGACATGTTCGCCCTGTCACCGGGCTTTGCCACCCCCCCGGGTGCCGCGGACGGCGCCGCGACCGGCCTGGCGGCCGACGTCAGTGCCGCCCCTGCCGCCGCGCCCGCGGCGCCGAGCGCAGCGGCGCCCCCGGGCGGTGCCGCGGCGGTGTCGGCGACTGCGGGTCAGGCGCCCTCAATCGGGCGGCTGTCGGTGCCGCCGAGCTGGGTAGCGGGCGGCGCGCCGGTCGCGAACGCAGCGCCCGTGACGCTGACGGGCGCGGGCTGGACGAACGCCACGCCGCACCCCGCTCAGGTGACGGCGATGCCGGCCGGCGTCCCGTCGGTGGCGTCGACCGCGCGCGGCGGCCTGGGGCTGGGCGTGCCGCGCTACGGGGAAAAGCCCACCGTGATGCCCAAGCCGACCGTCGTCTAGCAGAAACCAAACCTTAGGAGCAACAATGGTTTTCGACTTTGCGGCACTGCCGCCCGAGATCAACTCCGCCAGCATCTACACCGGTCCCGGGTCGGCGCCGATGATGGCCGCCGCGGCCGCGTACAACAACCTGGCGGCCGAGCTGAGCACCACGGCCACTGCGTCCCAGTCGGTGATCGCGCAACTGACCGGTGACGAGTGGGTGGGCCCGTCGGCCGCCGCGATGGCCGCCGCGGCCGAACCCCTGGTGGCGTGGACGCACGCTACGGCCGCGGCAGTGCAGCAGGCGGCCGCCCAGGCGGCAGCGTCGGCGGCGGCCTACGAGGCCGCGTACGCGATGACGGTGCCGCCGCCGGTGATCGCCGCCAACCGCGCCCAGCTGGCCGCCCTCGTTGCGACCAACGTGCTGGGGCAGAACACGCCGGCGATCGCGGCCACCGAGGCGCACTATCTCGAGATGTGGGCCCAGGACGCCGCGGCCATGTACGGCTACGCCGCCGCATCGGCGGTCGCCGGCAAACTGGCGCCGCTGGTCCCGCCGGCACCGGCGGCCAACCCAGCCGGGCTGGGCGCGCAGGCCGCCGCGGTGAGCCAGGCCGGGACGCAGTCGGGCCTGACGGGGTTGGTGTCCGCGCTGCCCGGCGCGGTGCAGTCGCTCGCCTCCCCGGTGACGGCGGCCGCGGTGCCGGCCCAATCGGTTCTCGATCCGATCAGCAGCTTCTTCAACGACAGCCTGGTGGTCAACGTCGGGCAGACCATCTTCGACGTCGCGGCCTGGAACATGTTCGCCTCCATCGCCGCCGGCGTGCTCACCCAGCAAGTCCAGGTGCCGTTTCACCTGGCCCCGGGTGTGGGCGCCATCGGCGGCGCCCTGGCAGGCACGTCCACACCCGCGGGCGTCGCCGGGCCGTCGGTGTCGGCGGGGCTGGGGTCGGCGTCGTTGGTCGGCAAGCTCTCGGTGCCGGCGGCGTGGTCGGCGGCCACCCCGATCCAGACCGGCACCTCGGTGCTGGCCGGCTCCGGCTGGTCCGGCAACGCCGAGGGGGGCGCCCAGATGACGACGCTGGCCAGCGGCATGCCGGCGGTGGCCTCGGCGGGTCGGCCCGGCTACGGCGCCGGACCCCGGTACGGCGTGACCCCGAAGGTGATGCCGGCGAAGGTGCTGGTCTGACGAGCGCGGTGTGACGCAGTCCACCGGCCGCCGGTTTGGCGAAACCCGGGATTTCTGGCCGCCGATTTTTTAGAGTCGGAGCGTACCGGCCAGGCAGCGCACCCGAACGTGACTGCGGCGTAGGGTGCCCGCTCCCGGTATGTGGCGCGGGGGTTTCGGCTAGGGAAGGACGTTCGGGGGCATGAGTTTCTTGGTGTGGCCGCCAGAGGTCAACTCGTCGCTGATGTTTACCGGCGCCGGGTCCGGCCCGATGCTCGCCGCTGCGACGTCGTGGAATGGGCTGGCCGCCGAACTGGGTTCCGCGGCGCAGTCGTTCACGTCGATCACCTCGGGGTTGACCGAGCAGGCCTGGCAGGGTCCCGCCTCCGCGGCGATGCTGCAGACCGCGACGCGCTACGCGGGCTTCCTCAACGAGGCGACGGCGCAGGCCCAGACGGCCGCCGCGCAGGCCCAGGCGGTGGTCAGCGCCTTCGAGTCGGCGCAGGCCGCGACCGTGCACCCGCTGGCGGTGGCGGCCAACCGCAACTCGTTCGTGCAGCTGGTGATGTCGAACCTGTTCGGCCAGAACGCGCCCGCGATCGCCTCGATGGAGTCCGACTACGAAGAGATGTGGGCCCAGGACGTGGCCGCGATGGTCGGCTACCACGGCGGGGCGTCGGCCGCGGCGGCCGGGCTGCCGTCGTGGACGTCGACGCTGCAGGGCATCGCGGGCCAGCTGTCCGGCCTGTCGGGCGCCACCACCGCCAACCCCGCCGCCTCGGCGCTGAGCGCGCTGGCCCCGGCGGCCGCCACCGGCCCGCTGGGCAACATCGAGCAAACGGCCGTCAACCTGATCAACGCGCCCACCGAGTTCCTGTTCGGGATTCCGCTGATCAACACCGGGCCGACGGCCACGCTCGGCGGCAACGGCGCGACGGGGACCGTCCCGCTGACCATGTACGCCGGCACCGAGCCGCTGGTGGGTGCCACGGTCGGCAGCGGCTCCCCGGTGCCGCTGCTGGTCGACACCGGGTCCACGGGCCTGGTCATCCCGTTCCAGAAGGTCGGCGGGATCTTCGGGCTGCTGCAGCTCGGCCTGCCCACCGGCGGCGGCGTCAGCGGCTACAGCGGGGGACTGGACTACGCATACCTCACCTACAACGCCCCGGTGAATTTCGGTGGCGGGCTCGTCACCTCGCCGACCCCCGTCGACATCGAGCTGTTCGCCTGGCCGACGTCCATCCAGTCGGCGCTGACCAACGGCTTCTCGTTCCAGAACTTCTTCGCCCCCGACGGCGCCAGCGGCGTGCTGGGCATCGGGCCGAACTCCGGTGGCCCCGGCCCGGGCATCGCCACCCAGGCGTTGCCGGGCGCGTACGGCCAGGGCGTGCTCATCAACCAAACAGCCCCCAACCCGTACCTGCAGTTCGGCACGCCGCAATCGATCGGCCTGAGCAACCCCATCGCCACGCTCACGGGTGCGCCGATCACCAACCTGAACGTCTATCAAAACGGCAACTTCATTGGCACCTATTCGTCGGAAATCGACTCCGGCGGCGTGTATGGGACGATCCCGTTCACCCCTCCGACCGGATCCACGATCACGGTCACCGCTCCGGGAGCCGGCATCAACAATTCGCTGTATTCCTACACCTACGGTCAGAGCTACACCCCAACGAACGCGTCGGGCGTCATGAACACCGGGAACCTGATCTTCCAGCAGCACCCGATCTACATCAGCTACAGCCCCACCAACGTCGGGACCACCACCATCTACTGACCACCCGCGGCGCGCACGGTGATCGCTTTACGACCCGACCGCCCATGAAGCCCGCGCCCAGTCGGCATCAACCCACCGGCAGCCGGCGCTCCGACGCGGTCGCACCGTTTTGCCCGCCTCGAACGCCGGGTATGCGGCCTGATATGGGCTGGTTCACGCAGCACGCGATCGCCATCTCCGCGGCGCTGCTGGCCGCCTTCTGGGCCGCGGTGGGCATCGTCGTCCGGCAACGGGTGGCCCAGGCCGTTCCCGCCGACCAGGGGATGTCCGCGGCGATGGCGACGGCCACGTTCCGCCAACCGCTGTGGTGGGCCGGCACCCTGGCCGCCGTCGCCGGCTACGCGTTCCAGGCCCTGGCGCTGGCGCACGGGTCGCTGTTGCTGGTGCAGCCGCTGCTGGTGTCGTCGCTGCTGTTCGCGCTGCCGCTGAGCGCGCGGGCCTGCCACCAGCGCATCACCTGGGCCGAATGGGGCTGGGCGACGCTGCTGACCGCAGCGTTGACGGTCTTCGTGGTCGTCGGCCGGCCCAGCGAGGGCCATTACCAGTCGCCCGTACCTGCCTGGTCGCTGGCCCTGGCGGTCGCCGTGCCGCTGGTGTCGGTGTGTGTGTTCGCCGCCCGCCGCGCCATCGGCCGCGCCCGCGCCATGCTGCTGGCCGTCGCGGTGGCCGTCCTGCTCGGCATGATCGCGGTGTTGACCAAGATCTGCACGCATCGCTTCGCCGTCGGCGGGTGGCACGCGCTGCTGAACGTTCCCGCCCCCTACGTGCTCGTCGCGCTGGCTGTCGCGTTGACCGTCCTGCAACAGTCGGCGTTTCACGCCGGCGCGCTGCAGGCGTCGGTGCCGATCATGCTGGTCGGCGAGCCGATCGTCGCCGTGCTGCTCGGGGCGGTCGTCCTCGGCGAGCACCTGGAGGCGCGCGGCCCCGCCGTGGGGGCCCTCGTCGTCGCGGTCGCGGCGATGGCGGCCTCGACGATCGCGCTGGCACGTGACGAGGCACCGTGCAGCGATTCGCCGGAACCGCAACCGCTTTCGGGAACCGGCGTCTTGCCGGCTCGTACCGCCAGGTCGGCGCGTTAGGGGCCTACCGCGGCGCACGCGTTCCGGCGGCGACGATCTGCAGGAGCAGCTCACACCGATCGATGGCTCTCGCTGGCGGTTAACCGCTCATTTAACGGGGGGCCGATGACCGCACACGACCATCACGCGGCGCGACGGCGATCTTGGGTGCGACGACCGGGCGGTCGCCTCGTTTCAGCTTTTCAGCGACCCGCCGCGAATCGGCGCGTTGAACGTGTTCGCCGAGCACCCCGGCGCATTCGGCGCCGAGGCGATCCAGAGGGGCCTCACGTATGCGACACACGTGGCGTTGGCGTGGAACCTGGCGCGCCGTGAGAGTCAATTCCGCAGCGCGCTGGCCTCCCGCGACATCATCGGCCAGGTGAAGGGAATGTTGATGGAGCGGTTCCGGATTGACGCGGTGCAGGCCATTGAAATGGCCTTTGAATGCTGAAGCGGCTGTCCCAGACCGGCAACGTTCCCCTGGTCGTGGTGGCCCAACGGCTGGTCGAGGCCGAGCAGATCGGCCAGTAAAATACACTGAGATCGCTTCAGCGGCCGCGCCATTCGGGCTTGCGCTTCTCGCGCCATGCCCGCAGACCCTCGGCCACGTCGTCCGTGGCGGCGGCCACCTTGCGCATCGTCTCCCCGAAGCGGACGGACTCGACCCAGCCCATGTCCGCGGTGCGCCAGGCAACTTCCTTGGTGGCCCGCTGGGCCAGGGGAGCCGCCTCGGTGAGGGTTTGCGCCCAGGCCCGCGCCGCGGCCTGCAGGTCGTCGGGCTCGACGAGCTTCCAGACCAGGCCCACCTCCTTGGCCCGCGCGGCGCTCATCGGCTTCCCGGTCAGCAGCACTTCCATGGCGTTGGCCCAGCCGATCCGATGCGGCAGGCGGATCGCCCCGACAATGGTCGGCACGCCCAGCGACACCTCGGGGAAGCAGAACGTGGCCTCGGTGCTGGCGATGACGAAGTCGCAGAACAACACCCCGGTCAGCCCATAGCCGACGCAGGCGCCGTGCACGGCGGCGATCGTCGGCTTGAACAGCTCCATCCCACTTTCGAAAGAGTTGATCGTCGGCTTCTCCCAGAAGGTGCCGCCGAAGGTCCCGATCGCGCCCTCGCCGTCCTTGAGGTCGGCCCCGGCGCAGAAGACGTCGCCGTTCGCCGTGAGGATGCCCACCCAGGCATCGAGGTCGTCGCGGAACCGGTCCCACGCGGCGTTGAGGTCCTGGCGCAGCGCGCCGTTGATCGCGTTGCGGGCCTCCGGCCGGTTGAGGGTGATGGTCGCGACGTGGTCGTCCAGCTCATAGGTGACGAGGCTCATGGCTCTCACCCTAGGTTCGGCGGGCGGTCGGGAGCCTCAGTCCGGCGGCTCTTTGTCCGAGCCGATGACTTCGACGTCCTCGCGGTCGCTGGGCTTGCCGGGAACGCCCTCCGCCTCTCGTTCGCTGGCGACCTTCTCGTCGAGTCGGTCGACGATGTTTTCCAGCTGCTCGGTGCGGCTCAGGGGCTCGCTGGGGGGCTGGTGTTCGGGTTCCGTCATATCGCTTTCCGTTGATTTCGGCGCGTCGGGCGGGCGCCCCGTCGGCGCGAGGGGGTGGCTATTCCATACCCTGCCGTGTGCGTGCCAATCCGGCCAAGCATAAGGCCGCGGGCGGCGGCGCGCGCTCGGCGGGGCCGCCCGGGGTCCGGGGCTCACTTCGGGCCCGCCCGGTGCAGATCGAAGCCGCGGGGCGACCGTGCGCGCTTGGTGGCGTAGAGATCGGCGTCGGCGGCCGCGTGCAACGCGGCGATGTCGGCGCCCTCGCCGCCGCACGACGCGCGGCCGATGCTCGTGCCCGGGGTCTTGGCGCGGACGTCGGCGACGAACCGCTCCGCCGCGCCCGGCGACGCGTTGGCGCGCTCGGCGATGCACACCGCGAACTCGTCGCCACCGAGCCGGGCCAGAACCGCCTTGGGCGGCAATGCTTCTCGCCAGGTGGCCGCCCGGCCGATCAGGTGTTCGTCGCCGGCCAGATGCCCCTCGGTGTCGTTGATCTGCTTGAAGTTGTCGATGTCGAGGGCCAGGACGGTGACGGTGCAGGCGGCCGACCGCGATCGCGCCAGCAGGTCCGCGGTGGCGATCTCCCAGCCGGCCCGGTTGAGCAGGCCCGTGAGCGGATCGGTGCACGCCGCGGAAACCAGGGCGCGCGTCAGCAGTCCGAAGGACTCGGCGGCCCCGACGATCGCGATCGCGAAGATGGCGTAGTCGATGGACAATTTGTGCGCCGGCGCGATCGCCAGCGCCGCCACGCAGGCCGCGGTGAGCACGGCGACCAACGCCGCGCCGCGGCGCGGCGGGTAGAACGCGCGCAGGTACATGGCCAGGAACATCGGGGCGATCAGGCAGACGAATTCGGCGGTGATCACCCGGTGGAAGGCCATCACGATCGGGGTGGCCGCGATCGCGGCGGCCGTCGCCGGCCCCGGCCTGTCCGGCCGCACGGCCAGCAGGACGAGCGCCGCCGCACCGAGCCCGATCGCCACGATGCCCCCGGTGGGATTCGACAGCGTCAGCCCCTTGCGGATCGGGAACAGGGTGAAGACCACGCCGTAGAGGTAGAGGAACGTGGTGGCGCCGAAGTAGATCCGCAGCAGCCGGGCCTGTTGCCTGCGGTAGAACGCGCTTGCGGTGTCGGCGCCCAGCGGCACGCGGTTTCGGCGGGTGGCCCGACCGCCGAAGGGGGCCGCCAGCGTAAGACCCATTCCGTCAACTCCTCGTCGCACACGGTGATGCGGAGTGCGGTCATTCTGGCACGACCCTCCTCCGCCGAGGACCGGTGCACGGGCGACCCGGTCACCGTCGTCAGGGTCAGTCTCGCGGAGTCTCCGGCCGGACGACGCCTATCCTGGCCCGAGTGGCGCAATCGTCCGTCGAGGGGTCTGGGGCACCGTCCGCGGCGCAGCTGCGCACACGCCTCGACGGCCTCACCCTCCGCGACGCGGCGCGCCTGGGCAGGCGCCTGAAGAACGCCCCGCCCCACACGCTGCACCGGCTGGCCGAGCAGATCGCCGCGGCGGAGGGACTCGTCGCAACCCGCCGGGCCGCCGTCCCCGCGATCACCTACCCCGACCTGCCGGTCAGCGAGCGGCGCCGCGAGCTGGCCGACGCGATTCGGGCGCACCAGGTGGTGATCGTCGCCGGGGAGACGGGTTCGGGCAAGACGACGCAGCTGCCGAAGATCTGCCTGGAGATCGGGCGGGGCGTCCGCGGCACGATCGGCCACACGCAGCCGCGGCGGCTGGCCGCCCGCACGGTCGCGCAGCGCATCGCCGACGAGCTGGGCAGCCCCCTGGGTGATGCCGTCGGCTACGCCGTGCGGTTCACCGATCAGGTGAGCGATCGGACCCTGGTCAAGCTGATGACCGACGGCATCCTGCTCGCCGAGATCCAGCGTGACCGCCGGCTGCTGCGCTATGACACCCTGATCCTCGACGAGGCCCACGAGCGCAGCCTGAACATCGACTTCCTGCTCGGCTACCTGCGTGAGCTGCTGCCGCGGCGCCCCGACCTGAAGGTGATCGTCACGTCGGCCACCATCGAGCCGCAACGCTTCGCCGACCACTTCTCGGGCGCCCCGATCGTCGAAGTGTCCGGACGGACCTACCCGGTGGAAATCCGTTACAGACCGCTGGAAGTCGCATTGGACGTCGGCGCGCAGGACGATCCCGACGACCCCGACCACGAGATCGTCAGAACCGAAACCCGAGACGAGATCGAGGCGATCGTCGACGCCGTCCGGGAACTCGAAGCCGAACCGCCAGGGGACGTCCTGGTGTTCCTGTCCGGGGAGCGGGAAATCCGCGACACCGCAGAGGCGTTGGTTGGCCTGAAGCTCAAACACACCGAGGTCCTTCCGCTGTACGCCCGGCTGCCCACCGCCGAGCAGCAGAAGGTTTTCGCGCCGCACACCGGGCGTCGCGTCGTGCTGGCCACCAACGTCGCCGAGACGTCGCTGACCGTGCCCGGCATCCGCTACGTCATCGACCCGGGCAACGCCCGCATCTCCCGCTACAGCCGCCGCCTGAAAGTGCAGCGGTTGCCGATCGAGCCAATCTCGCGGGCCTCCGCCGCGCAGCGCGCCGGCCGGTGCGGCCGGCTCGCGCCCGGGGTGTGCATCCGCCTGTATTCGGAGGAGGATTTCGCGGCCCGCCCGGCCTATACGGATCCGGAGATCCTGCGGACCAACCTGGCCGCCGTGCTGCTGCAGATGGCGGCGCTGCGCCTCGGTGAGGTGGAAAACTTCGGATTCCTCGATCCGCCGGATGCGCGCAGCATCCGCGACGGCGTGCAGCTGCTACAGGAGCTCGGCGCCTTCGACGCCCGGGGCGCGATCACCGACCTGGGCAGTCGCCTGGCTCGGCTGCCGGTGGACCCCAGGCTGGGCCGGATGGTCCTGCAGGCCGACACCGAGGGCTGCGTGCGCGAGATGCTGGTCTTGGCCGCCGCGCTGACCATCCCAGACCCGCGGGAGCGGCCCACCGACCGCGAGGAGGCCGCCCGCCAGAAGCACGCCCGCTTCGCCGACGAACACTCCGATTTCCTGTCCTACCTCAACCTGTGGAACTATCTGCGCGGACAGCGGAAAGAACTGTCCGGCAACCAGTTCCGACGGATGTGTCGCGACGACTTCCTGCATTACCTGCGCATCCGCGAATGGCAGGACCTGGTCGGGCAGCTGCGCAGCATCGCCGGCGACCTCGGAGTTGTCGCCTCCTCTGACGCCCAGGCGCCCGCCGACCCCGCCCGCGTGCACGCCGCGCTGCTCGCCGGGTTGCTGTCGCACGTGGGCATGCGCCGCGAGGACGGCCGCGAGTTTCTGGGCGCGCGCAACTCGCGGTTCGTCCTGGCGCCCGGCTCGGTGCTCACCAAGCGGCCGCCGCGCTGGGTAGTCGTGGCGGAACTGGTGGAAACCAGCCGCCTGTATGGGCGGACCGCCGCGCGCATCCAGCCCGAGGTCGTCGAGCGGATCGCGGGGGACCTGGTGCAGCGCACCTACAGCGAACCGCACTGGGACGCCCGGCGCGGCGAGGTGATGGCCTACGAACGGGTGACGCTCTACGGGCTGCCGCTGGTGGCGCGCCGCCGCGTCGGCTACGCCGGCGTGGAGCCGGCGGTGGCGCGGGAGTTGTTCATCCGGCACGCGCTCGTGGAGGGCGACTGGCAGACCCGCCACCACTTCTTTCGCGACAACGCGCGGCTGCGCGCCGAACTCGGGGAACTGGAGGAGCGCGCCCGGCGCCGCGACCTGCTCGTCGGCGACGACGACGTCTACGCGCTCTACGACGCCCGCATCCCGACCGACGTCGTGTCGGCGCGGCACTTCGACGGGTGGTGGAAAAAGCAGCGGCACCAGACACCCGAGCTGCTGACGTTCACCCGCGACGACCTGCTGCGCGCGCAGGAGGCTATCGATGGCGACCGGCCGGACGCGTGGCGCACGGGCGATGCCGCGTTGCCGCTGACCTACCGGTTCGAGCCCGGCGCCGCCGACGACGGTGTCACGGTGCACGTACCGATCGATGTGCTGGCGCGGCTGGGTGGCGACGAATTCGCCTGGCAGGTGCCGGCGCTGCGCGAGGAGCTGGTCACCGCGCTGATTCGCTCGTTGCCAAAAGACCTGCGCCGCAACTTCGTTCCCGCCCCCGACGCTGCCCGCGCGGTGCTGGCCGGCATCGACCCGGCCGGGGAGCCGCTGCTGGCGGCGCTGCAGCGCGAATTGCGCCGTCGCAGCGGCGTTCTGGTCCCCATCGACGCGTTCGACCTGGACAAGCTGCCGCCGCACCTGCGGGTGACGTTTGCCGTGGAGTCTCGCGACGGCACCGAGGTCGCCCGCGGCAAGGACCTGCACGCGCTGCAGCGGCGGTTGGCGGCTCCCGCCCGGCAGGCGGTCGCGCACGCGGTCGCCGGCGATCTGGAACGCGCGGGGCTGCGCGCCTGGCCCGCCGACCTCGACCAAGTGCCGCGCGTCGTCGAGCGCGCGGTCGACGGACGCGCCGTGCGCGGGTTCCCCGCGTTCGTCGACGCCGGTGCCGCCGTCGACCTGCGGGTGTTCGCGACGTCCGCCGAGCAGGACGGCGCGATCGGACCCGGCATCCGCCGGCTGCTCCGGCTCAGCGCGCCGTCGCCCGTGAAAGCAGTTGAGCGCCGGCTCGATACGCGAACACGCTTGGCGCTGGGCACCAACCCGGACGGCTCGCTGTCGGCGCTGCTGGACGACTGCGCCGACGCCGCGGCGGACGCGCTGCTACCCGGGCCGGTGTGGACCCGCGATGAATTCGCCGCGCTGCGCGACCGGGTGGCCGCGGCGCTGGTGCCGACGACCACCGACATCGTGAGCCGCGTCGAGGCTGTGCTGTCCGCGGCGCAGGACGTGCAACTGGCCCTACCGGCCACGCCGCCGCCCGCGCAGGCCGAGGCGATCGCCGACGTCCGCGCCCAGCTGGACCGGCTCTTGCCGACCGGCTTCGTCACCGCCACCGGGCGCGCACACCTGGCCGACCTCGCCCGCTACCTGACCGCCATCCACCGGCGACTCGACCGGCTGCCCCACGCGATCGAGGCGGACCGGGAGCGCATGCGGCGCGTGCACGCCGTCCGGGACGCCTACGGCGAACTCGTGCGCGCCCTGCCGCCCGCACGCAGGGCGGCCGCCGACGTCCGCGACATCGCCCGCCAAATCGAGGAACTGCGGGTGAGCCTGTGGGCCCAGCAGCTGGGCACGCCGCGCCCGGTCAGCGAGCAGCGAATCTACCGGGCGATCGACGCCGTGCATGATCGTTTTTAACCGGCGGGCCCGGCCGACACGTTGCGACCTGCGCCGGCTCGCATCGGCGCAGATCCCGATTCTGGCGATCATCGACCGGACTGCGAGAGGATGACGGGGCAGCGACAAGCGCAACGAGAGGAAGCGACAGGACCCATGGCCCCGACCACGCGCCCGCGCCGCTCCGCCCTGTACTTGCCCGGCAATAAGGACCGCGCACTCGAAAAAGGCAAGACGCTGCCGGCCGACGTGTTGATGTTCGACCTCGAGGATGCCGTGGGGCCCGACGCCAAAGCCGACTCCCGCGTGCGGGTGTGCGACGCGATCGCGTCGGGCGGCTACCGGCCCCGCGAAATCGTGGTGCGCGTCAACGGCTTGGGCACCGACTGGCACGACGACGACCTGGCCGCGGTGGCCGCGTCGGCCGCGGACGGGGTGCTGGTGCCGAAAGTCGAAAGCGGCGAACAGGTTCGGGCGCTGGCAGCGGCGCTCGACCGGATGGGTGCGCCGCCGTCGCTGCGGCTGTGGGCGATGATCGAGACGCCCGGGTCCTTCCTGAGGGCCGAAGAAATCGCGTCGGCGAGCGATCGCCTGGCCGCCTTGGTGATCGGCACCAACGACCTCGTCAACGACCTGCACGCGGTGCACGTGCCGGGACGCGCGCCCGTCGTGCCGGCGTTGGCCCTGGCGGTGTTGGGGGCGAGGGCGGCCGGGAAGGACGTCTTGGATGGGGTGTTCAACGACATCACCGACGAGGCCGGCTTCCGCGCCGAGGCGCGCCAGGGCCGCGAGATGGGCTTCGACGGCAAGACCCTGATCCACCCGTCCCAGATCGCCCCGGCCAACGACCTGTTCGGCCCCTCGGCGGAGGAGCTCGCCGACGCCCGCAAGGTCGTCGCGGCCTACGAGCGGGCCGAGGCCTCCGGTGACAGCGTCATCACCGTCGACGGTCGAATGATCGAGAGCCTGCACGTCCGTAACGCCCAGCGCATCCTCGCTCTCTCCGACCTCATCTCCGAACGGGAAGGCTCCGCATAGGTTCGGCGGCCGACCTGTCGTCCAACAGGTTAGGGCGGTTCGGCCGTGTCGCCCAACGTGCACTCACCGTCAAAATTCGGCGATGTTTTCGCACCACGTGCACGTTCGGCGCAATGTAAGCCCAAATTAGCGACTCGCGCTGCGGATGCGGATGGGGCCACGCCACTCGGCGGCGGGGTCGAGCACCCGGCCGCGCTGCATCAGTTCGACGGCCCCGCCCTTCGCGAGCTCCCTGGCCACCTCGGCCCGTAACGGCTGACCCATCTCTTCAGTAAAGCCGCGCCGCGCCGCCGCAACTATCGGCGATCAGGTGCCGTTGCGCTGGATCCACTGGGCGAGCGCGTCCTCGAGCGCGGCCGAGACCGCCACGCCCGCGCCGTCGGCGGCCCGCTCGAACCGGTCGGCCAAGTCCGCCGGGACTGAGGCGTTCAGTTTGGTGCGGCCGGACTTCGGCTTCGCCGGCAGGTCCACCGGGACATGCTTGGCGGCGACCGCGTCCATGGTTTCCCGCAGCGCCGGGATCTCCTCGAGCAGGCGGGCGAGGTCGTCGCGCTCGATGCGCAACACCTCGGCCGGCCCCATCGTCGTGACCGTCGCGGAACGCAGTTTGCCTCGGCGGAGCGCGGATTCGCCGATCACCTCGCCCGGCCCCAGGACGGCGACGCGGTCGCTGCCGACGTAGACGCCGACCTCGCCGCTCAGCAGGATGTAGCAGTCCTCCGACGGGGTCTGCTCACGAATCAGCGGCCACGGCTTGGAGTGGGAACTGTGGTGCGCCGCGCGGACGAGACGGTCCAGGTCGTTGTCGGAAAACTTGTCGAATGCGGCGAACCCGCGCAGCCGGCGTACATCTTCTTCTTCGTGCCCCTCCGCTTCCACTTTCATGGCGGGCTCCTCACGTGCTATGTGAACCGGGCGGGAGTAGCGTAACCCGATTTTGCTGGGATGACGGAAAAAAACTCACAGCCGGCCACTCCCGCCGTGCCTGGGAACTGCTCGACGTTCGCAGATGCGGTATCGGATGCGCTATCGCGTTTTGAGATCGCCTGATGGCGCGGTTGGCCACGCGGTCGCCGAGCACCTGGCCACCCGGTAGGTTGAATTCGGTTCCACATCACCACTGAAGGAGAAACCGTTGCGCCAGACCGCGGCGATGGCCGAGGCGGACCGCACGTGGATGATCGACACGCTGCTCGCTCTGCTGCAAACGCCGAGCCCGTCCGGGCGAACGGACGCGGTGATGCAGCTCATCGGCGACATCCTGGACGACTTCGGCGTCCCGTTCTCGCTGACCCGCCGCGGGGCGCTGACCGCGGAGCTCCCCGGGGAGTCGGCGACCACCGAGCGGGCCCTGGTCGTGCACGCCGACACCATCGGCTGCATGGTGCGCGACCTCAAGGACAACGGCCGCCTCGAGGTGGTCCCGGTCGGTACGTTCTCGGCCCGGTTCGCCACCGGCGCCCGGGTCCGGATCTTCTGCGACGACCCCGAGGAGTTCATCACCGGGACGATCCTGCCGCTGAAGGCGAGCGGGCACGCGTTCGGCGACGAGATCGACACCCAGCCCACCGATTGGGACCACGTCGAGGTCCGCGTCGACCGCAAGGTGTCCTCGCGGGAGGACCTCGTCAAGATCGGGCTGCAGGTCGGTGACTTCGTCGCGCTGATCACCAGCCCCGAGCTCACCGCCGACGGGTATGTGGTCTCCCGGCACCTCGACGGAAAGGCGGGGGTCGCAATCGCTCTGGCGCTGGCCAAGAATTTCGCCGAGACCAAGCTGGTGCTCCCGCACCGCACCATGATCATGGTGACCATCACCGAGGAGGTGGGCCACGGCGCCAGCCACGGCCTGCCCGCCGATGTCGCCGAGCTCGTCTCGGTCGACAACGCGGTGTGCGCCCCGGGTCAGCACTCCATCGAAGACGGGGTGACCATCCCGATGGCCGACATGCACGGCGCGTTCGACTATCACCTGACCCGCAAGCTGTGCCGGCTCGCCGTGGATCGCGGCATCAAGTGCGCCCGAGATGTGTTCCGCTACTACCGGTCTGACGCCGCCGCGGCGATCGAGGCCGGTGCGGGCACCCGGGCCGCGCTCATCGGCTTCGGCCTCGACGGCAGCCACGGCTGGGAGCGCACCCACATCGACTCGCTGGAAGCGGCCTACAACCTGCTGCACGCGTGGCTGCAGACGCCGCTGACGTTCGCCGACTGGGACGCCAAGCCGTCGGGCCAGCTCCGCGATTTCCCGTCGTCGAAGCAGCCGGCCCCGACCGAGCAGTGGGTGCCGCTGGCCCGCGGCGATCACACCGAACCCGGCGACGCCTCGCCCGGTTCGCCCTGGCCACCACCGGCGGGGCCGCAGGCCTGACCGCGGAGGCCGTCCTACATCTGCGCCCAGACGATCTTGGTCTGCAGGTAAGCCTCGATGCCCGCCTTGCCCGATTCCAGGCCCCAACCGGATTGCTTGTAGCCGCCGAAGGGCATCGAGTGGTCGTACTGCATCTGGCAATTCAGTCCGACGGTCCCGGCCTTGAGGCGCTTGGCCAGCCGATGTGCGCGGCCGAGGTCTTTGGTCCATGCGGTGGCCGCCAGCCCGTAGGTGCTGTTGTTGGCCAGGGCGACGGCTTCGTCGTCGTCGTCGAACGGCAGGATGGTGACGACGGGCCCGAAGATCTCCTCCTGGAACAGCCTGCTCGAATCGGGGTCGACATTGGTGACGACCGTCGGGTGCACGAAGTACCCCTTACGGTCGAGCCGGTAGCCTCCGGTCACCACCTCGACGCCCTCGGACTTGCCCTGCTCGAGGTAGCCCAGCACGCGGGTGAGTTGCTTCTGGCTGATCAGCGGGCCGCTCATGGCGCCCTCTTCCTTCGGGCCGCCGAGCTTCATGTTATCGGCAATGGCCGCAACACCTTCCACGACTTGCTCGTAGACGCCGCGCTGGGCGAAGATCCGCGACCCGCACACGCAGGCCTGCCCCGAGTGCACGAAGGCGCCGAACGCCGCCATGGTGATGGCCTTCTTCAGCTTCGCGTCGTCGAAGATCAGCACGGGGGACTTGCCGCCGAGTTCCAGCGTCACCTTGTTCAGGTTGCTGTCGGCCGACGCGTGCACGATCGCGCGGCCGACCTCGGTCGACCCGGTGAACGCGACCTTCTCGACGTCGGGGTGCGCGGTGATGGCGGCGCCGACGGTGTGGCCGTAGCCGTTCACCAGGTTCGCCACCCCGTCGGGCACCCCCGCCTCGGCCAGCAGCCGCATCAGCACCAGCGCCGAAAGCGGTGTCTCCTCAGCGGGTTTGACGACGCTGCTGCAGCCGGCCGCCAGCGAGGGCGCCAGCTTGGCGCAGAAATTGAAGACCGGCCCGTTCCACGGGAAGATCAGGCCCACCACGCCGTAGGGCTCGCGCAGCGTGTAGGCGTGCATGTGCGAGTCGACGCCGGTGAGGCCGCCGGTGTTCACGTCGCGCGCGATGCCGTCGATCTTGGTGCACCAGCCGGCGTAGTAGCGGAACCACTCCGCGCCCACCGACACCTGCATCTTCGCCTGAGCCGGATACATGCCGGCGTTGAGCATTTCGAGCTCCGCGAGCAGGTCGGCGTTCTTGTCGATCAGTTCGCCGACCCGCCACAGCACCTTGGCTCGCTCGTAGTCGGGCAGACCGGACCACACGCCGGACTCCGCGGTCGACTTCGCGCGGGCCACCGCATCGTCGACGGCGTCGGTTCCGGAATCGGTGAACTCGGTGATCTGTTCCTCGTTAGCGGGGTCGAAGACCGGGATCACGTCGCCCGTGCCGGGGCGTCGACGCACCTCGTCCAGCACCGCCTGCACCGTCATCGCATCTCCCTTTCGTCGCGGTCGATGCGGCCGAAGTTACGCGCTTAACCAATCGGTGTCTACGAGCGCTCCCGAGAAAGCGCCGAGTCAGTCCTCGCGGTGGCGGTCGTAGTCCCAGCGCTCGAGGAACGCGCCGAGGTGATGCATTCCGATGGCCGCCGTCAGCAGCGCAACGGCTTCGATGACCATGATCAGTTCGTTCATAGTCGTTCCATTGCTCGGGCCATCGCGGCGCGCTCGATGTAGGCCGGGCGGCGCGCAGGGCGGGGGCGACGGGTCTGAGGTTCTGCACCGTCGCGCGCCGACAACCATCGCCACAGGGTCGCAAGCCGGGAGCGCCCGACGGTGCCGTCCGGCGCCGGGATGCGCGCGGCGGCAGTCGCGAACATCACCTGGCTTTCGGTGATGACGACGGACGCCGGGGGAGCGCTCGACGCCTTGGGACCTGGGGGTGCAGCGGCATCGCGGGGCATTGGGACGGAGTCGGTGACAGATGACATTTCGCCTCCCAGCTGGGGATCGCGTTCCGGCAGGTCTCCGGGTGACGAAAATGTATGGCGGGACCCCCACCGAGCACACGCGTAGTGGACTACCTGTCTTGTGGTCAGCGGCCACGCGAATGCTGCGCAGTAGGTGCCAGCCGCCTTCAGAAAACTCGCTCGGCGAGCCTGTCGAGTTTCGCGGTGACCTCCGCGTCGTCGCCGTCCGGCAGCAGGAACAGGCACCGGTCGATCCCCGCCGCGGCGTATCGCTCGACCATCCCGTCCTTCGATGACGCGGCGAACAGGCTGATGGGGATGCGGCCGCGGCCGGCGCCGGTGGCACGCCGTTGCAGTGCCGCCGCGCGATCGGCGAAGGCGTCGACGTTGTCGGGGGTGACGTTCTGCGCCAGCCACCCGTCGCCGAACGAAATGATGCGGTCCTCTACCGTCGGGCCCATCCCTCCGACGAGCACCGGCAGCGGCGACTGGACCGGCTTGGGGTAGGACCAGATCGGATCGAAGTTGACGTACTTACCGTGGTATTCGGCCTCGTCGGCGGTCCAGATCTGCCGCATGGCCTCGACCCGTTCACCGAGTATGGACATGCGCACGCGTGGGTCTGTGCCGTGGTTGGCCATCTCCTCGCGGTTCCAGCCCGCTCCCACCCCGAACAGGAACCGACCGCCCGAGAGGCGGTCAACGCTGGCCACCTCCTTGGCCGTGGTGATCGGATCGCGCTCCACCACGAGGCACACGCCGGTGCCGATCTTCAGGCTGTGGGTCGCCGCCGCGGCGGCGGTGCACGCCACGAAGGGGTCATAGGTGTGCACGTACATCTTCGGTAGTTCGCCGCCGGCGGGGTAGGGGGATTTCCTGCTCGTGGGTATGTGGGTGTGCTCGCAGAACAGCAGCGACTCGAAGCCGCGCTGCTCGGCGGCCGCGGCAACCTGAGCCGGCCCCATGCCGTAGTGCGTTGGGAAGTAGCACACGCCGAAGTCCACTGGGCCTCCTTGGCCGACGGGTAACTTTTCCTACCTGTACCCCTGACTATGCCGTCGAAGCCTGCCAGCCAGCCGACTTGCCCACGGCATCGGCAGGCATAAATGTGCAGATTGGACAAATTGGTTAGAATTGCGTCGGTATATGTCGACGACGAACGAGGGGAGCGCCATGCCCACCGTCTCGTTTCGCAACCGCGACGGCAAGCTGGTGGATGTCGCCGAGGTGACCGCCAGCCGCCTGAAAAACGAATTCGGGACGGTCTTCGAGGAGGCCTCGGCCAGCGGGGCAGTGGTGGTCACCAAGCACGGCGCCCCGAGGGCGGTGTTGCTGTCGTATGCCGAGTTCGAAGCTCTGACGGCCTCGGCCACACCGGCACTAGACGACCTGAGTGAGCGCTTCGACGAGTTGTTGGCCACCATGCAGACACCGGAAGCCAAAGCCGGGGTGGCCGCGGCATTCGACGCCACACCCGAGGAACTCGGCGCCGCTGCGGTGAAGGCGGCGCGCTCCGCGCGGCGGCGGTGATCCGGCCGGGCCGATGGCGCGGAAATCGCCGGCGCAGGTGCACGTGTTGGCCGGCGTCAACGGTGCCGGCAAGAGCAGCATCGTCGGCGCGACCATCCGCGCCAAGGGCGGTGAGTACTACAACCCCGACGAGGCCGCACAGGACATCATGGCGGCCAATCCCGGACTGGGTCAGGTCGAGGCCAACGCGATGGCGTGGCAACAGGGCCGAAAGCTCTTGGAGCACGCCATCGATCAACGGCTCGATTTCACTTTCGAGACCACACTCGGCGCCAACACGATGCCGCGACTGCTGGCCGACGCCGCCTCCCGTGGAATCGACGTCCACGTCTTCTACATCGGGCTGGCCAGCCCGGAGGCGCACGTCGAACGGGTGAGACAACGCGTCCGCGCCGGCGGGCACGACATCCCAGAAGGGGACATCCGCCGTCGTTACCGGCACAGCCTGATCAACCTCGTGAGACTCCTGCCCGTGCTCGCCGACCTCAGGGTGTACGACAACTCGGCGACCGCCGATCCCAGGACCGGCACGCCACCACGGCCGGTCTTGGTGCTGCACGTGGAGCGTGGACGCATCGTCGGAGCACCCGACTTGACGGCGACACCGCAGTGGGCCAAGCCCATCGTCGCGGTCGCGCTGCAGCTCGGAGCCTGAGCTAACGCCGACCCGCAGCGCGCGCCAAGTCCGCTGTGGCCGAGCGCAATTGGTCAGCGGAATCCAGCCTCCCCGGGAAGCCGACGCGGGTGTAGGCCACCCCGCGTGGCGTATGCACCCGCAAGTCCAAGCCGTAGCGGTCGACGCCCGTACAGACGGCGGCGTCGGTGTCCGGATAGCCGCCGAACGCGCGCGCCATCGCCGCCAGGGCGTCGGCGTGGTCGGCGTTGAGGTGCGCGAGGGCCCGGGCGGACGCCGGCGCGACCGGATCCGGGGAAGCGGCGGCGTACTGCTCGCCGGTCGCCGAGTCCATCCGCCCGTATCCACCAACCCACCGGACCCGCTGCACGCGGAGCACCCACAGGGTGAAGTCACTGAAGTCGAGGTAGAACCGGCCGGCGGGCACCGCGTCCAGGTACGCAGCCCGAGCGTCATCCCGCTCGATGCCCGTGGGCTGAGTGACTATCCCCGCCAAGGTGATTCGGCTGCCGGCCAGCGGATCGGTATCACTGCGCGCCGCCACGATCGACAGGCTGGCCCTCGGGTCGCCGGCCAGGTTGCGGCCGTGCTCGGCCAAGTTCGAGACGCACAGCACCGGCATTCCGCCCAGCAGACCGTACGCCACGAACGAGGCCCACGGGTCGCCGTCGGCGGTCAAGGTCGCCAGCGTGGCGGCATTCGTGGCGGCGGCGATGGTGCGCGCGTGTTCCGCGGCCGACGGACGGGCGGCGTTGGTCGGCGGGTGCAGCGGCGGGGGCATCGAGGGTGCATCGCCGGGGTCGCCGTGATCTCGAACCGCCACGCAGGCGAGGGTACTTCACCGGTGGGCGGCCGACCGGCTATTGCGCACTCGGGGCCGGCAGACGGGGGGCGCCGTTCATGCGCCGAGCTCATGCCGGCCGGTGGCCAGAACGGCCGTCTCACCGGTGATACTCTCAGGCATGGCGTCAGTGAGTGTGCGCGAACTGCGCAACAGTGGAGGAGAGGTACTGCGCCGCGTGGAGCGCGGCGAAAGCATCGTCGTGACGCGCGACGGCACCCCAGTCGCTGAACTGCGTCCGCTCCCGTTCCCGAGTGTCGCTCCAGCCGAACTCATTCGCCGACGCAAGCACTTACCCCGGGTGAATCCCGACGCGTTGCGCCGCGACATCGACAACGCCATCGACCCGTCGCTGTGACTGAGCGACCGACCCGCGGGATGCTGGACACATCCACGGTGATTCTTCTCGGCGAGCTTCCCAATCCGGCGGTGCTGCCGGACGAATCGGTGATCAGTGCGCTCACCCTGGCCGAGTTGTCCGTCGCTCCGCATGTCGCGGGAAGCCATGAGGAACGGAGCGCGCGCCAGCAGCATCTGCAGCAGGCCGAAGCGGATTTTGTGGCGCTTTCCTTCGACGCCGCCTGTGCGCGGGCGTTCGGCGGAGTCGCTGCCGCGCTCCGCGCATCGGGACGCAAGCCGGCGGCGCATGTATACGACGCATTGATTGCAGCGAGCGCTATCGCGTACGGGGTACCGCTTTACACGTGCAACCCGAACGACTTTCAGGGCATCCCGGGGCTGGCGCTGCGCCCCATCGTTCGTCCGGACACAAGCTAGGGGAGTGCCGAACCTCGTCGCCCCTGTGCACGGCCAGCGTGGCCCCGCGGACAAGTGCGGGACGTTTCGGATGCACACGGCCCACACTCGGCGGCCCGCAGCTCAGCTCGAGGCGCTGAGGATCTTGATCGCGAAGACGAGCGTGTCGCCGGGTTGGATTCCTGCGCGGGGCTGACCGTTGGGATACCCATCGGCGGAGGTCATCGCGACCGCGACCGTGGAGCCGACGTTTTGTCCCGCGATGGCCTTCTGGAAGCCCGGCACGACCCCGCCGAGGGGGAAGTCGACCGGGGCGCCCCGCTCGTAACTGCTGTCGAACACCGAGCCGTCACGTCCGTTGACGCCCAGGTAGCAGACGGAAACCGTGGCGGTGCCCGGGACAACCGGTCCGGTTCCCGCGTGCAGTGTGTGCACCTGGGTCTGGGCGACGCTGAACGGTGCCGTCACGGTGATGCGCGGAGCCGTGGTGTCCGTCGGCCCGGTGACCGCGACGCTGCCGGTTGCGCCGGTCAGCGTCCAGTCAGGCGTCCCGCCGTTCGCCGGTGCCGCGGTGGGGCACGAGCCGGCCGCGGTTGCCGTGGGCGATGTCGCGAGCGTCAGCGCGGTTGCCGCGACACAGGCCGCGAGCGCGACGGAGGAATACATCCGGGAGGACTTCACGGCCGTCACGCTACAGCGACTCGTTGCGTCCCTTGCCGGGAGTCCCGGTTCACGGGCGATTAATCTCAGTCCGGGGCGTTGAGTCCCGGTTTGGCGCAGCGGTCACGCCATTCCCGCGGGGTGACGCCGAATTCGGCGCGGTACCCCGACGGTCAATGGGATTACTACCGCTTTACCTCACCCACTTCGACCAAAGCGTCGCTGACTTCCAGGCCGACATCCACGCCGCGCTGGCGACCATCTACCAACGCGGAGTCTCAACCCCCACTGAGCAGCCTTCGCCGTCGGCCGCAGTTTCGCGCAACGGTCGCTGGTTCGGATCAACCGCGCTCCCGCCACACCGCCCGACCCCACACTGTGGCCAGAACATGACTTCGACACCCTGGTAAATCCATTCCGCGCGAACGGCTTCCGCCCCGCCAATGCCTGGTACCTCAACGACGACTCAGACATCGCCCATTCCCGCACCGCCCCCGACGGAGGCCATCTGCATCTGCCCGTGCTCTTCACCCGGCTAATTGCTGCGCCACGGCATCGAACGCGCACAGCGTGTCCAGCATGTGCGGCTCATGCGAGTGCTGCTGGGTGGACACCTTGGCGGCGACGACCTCCGCCGCCCGGTTGACGTAGATCATCTGACCGCACATGCCCAGGCACAACACGACGTTGCTGCCCGGGTAGGGGAACCACATTTGGTTGCGGTACATCCCGCCGGGCAAATCGGTGTCGTGGTCGGGGCTGGCGCCGAACGCCTCACGCGAGTCGGGGCCGCCGCCGAGGGTGTCGGCGATCCACGCCGCCGGCACCACCTGCTGGCCGGTCAGCGAGACGCCGTCGCACAAGAACAGCGACCCGAATCGGATCATGTCGGTCAGGCAGGCGTTGATGCCGCCGTCGAAGAAGCCGGTGCCCGCTTCGTCCACCCCGATGGTGGCGTCGTATTGGGCGCCGATGCGGCTCCAGACAAGGCCCGACAGCAGTTCGGGCATCCGCCGGCCGCCGGCCACCTCGCAGATCCAGCCGAGCACGTCGGTTTCGCACGAGCGATACTCGAATGGCCCACCGTGAGCGGACTTTTGCCGCAGGGTCAGCAGGAAGTCGCGCAGCGTGGCGGGGGCGTCCGGACGGCTCTTGGGCGCCCACCCCATCGCCTGGTCGAGGAGGTGTATCTCGGCGGCCGGGTCGTCATAGTTTTCCGAGAATGCGATACCCGACCTCATGTCCAGCAGGTGGCGCACCGTCGCACCGTTGTAGCCGCAATTCGCGAGGGCGGGAACATATTTCGTCACCGGCGCATCGAGCTCGATCGCTCGGGCCCCGTGCAGCGCGCCGACGACGGTCGCCACCAGCGTCTTGCTCACCGAGAACAGCAGGTGCCGAGTTTGGGGCCCCATGCCGCCGAGATACTCCTCGGCCACCATCGACCCGCGGTGGGCGACGGCCCACCCGTCGGTGGCGGTGGCGGTCATCACCGCGCCGACGGTGGTGGTTGTCCCATTGGTGTTGGTCACCGGGATCTCGGCCAGGGGAGCGGAGGCCGCGGGCAGGGCCGCGGTAAGCCCGGTCCCGCGCGAGATCAACGCGGTCGGCACGAAGTCTTCGACGTGCTGGAACGACCAGTGTGAATATGGCGGCGACAGCCAGTTGTTCAGTGAGATACCGGCCGGGACGCTCACGCGCGCGCGACGAGCCTCGAGACGATCGGCGCGGCCGGCGTCAGGGGTGTCGAGGCGAACTTCGCCCTGATGCCTTTGACCCAGCGCTGGCAGCGCTCGGTGAGCCGGTAGTCGTCGGTCTGCAGGTGCCCGCGTGTGACCAGCACCCCGAGTTGAGCTCCCTCGCAACGTAAGTCGTGAGGCGCCGCGACGCGCATGTAGAAGGCCTCGGAACCGTCGAGCAGCGTGGCCCAGTCGTTGGCGGGCCGCGCAAAGGAGACACGGCCGTCGTCGTCGATGCGCCACACCCCGGTGCGTGGCGTCGACGTGAAGATCTCGAGGTCCGGCGAGGTCTCGTTGATGATCACCTGGGACCAGACCTCGTCCTCGCCATAGCCCCGCTCCCAGCGCGAGTTGATCTCGTCGATGTCCAGCTCGTACTCCACGTCCATGTACTCCAGCAGGTGGAAGAGGAACAGCGGCATGTCGGCGTAGGCCTCGGTGGTCAGGTTCGTCATCGGGCTGGCGCCGCTCAGGCGGGGGTTCACCTCGCCGAGGTAGAGCTCGTCGGAGTCCAGGTCGTGCAGGAGGTCAACCTCGAAGTAGCCGCGGTAGCCCGCGCGGCTCAGGATGTCGCCCAACTTGCCCACCATCTCGCGCGCGGCGTGCGTCTGGGCCGGCGGCAGCACCTCGCGCCAGATGTCGTTGCCGCACCAGGCGCCCTTGGAGGGAGTCAGCTCCGGGTAACCGACGAGACTGGTCATCGCGGGGCCGATCACGGTGCCGTGGCGGGTCACGGAGCCTTCGATGCACACCTCGACATTGCGGATGCGCTTCATGACTTTGAGTTCCTGCTCGACCAGGTCGCCGGCATGCTCGTCCCAGTCGCGCTGGCCGCGCATAAAGAACGTCCCGCTGCCGGCGTTGCCATAGGGGATCGAGATGACGAGGTCATCTCCCAGTCCGGCATTCTGCGCGAGCGTCAGCAGTTCGTCGTAGGAGCCGGCCCGCCCGATCACGTGAGGCACGCTTGGCACGCCCGCCTCGTCGGCCAGGCGCGTCATCACGGTCTTGGAGCCGAGCCGATTGCGCAGCTCCACCGGGGGATGCATGACCTCCAGCCCCGCCTGACGCGCGAGGGCCTGCGTCTCCTCATCCATCATCACGAAGCAGGCCTTGCCGCCGGGTCCTCGGCCCGCGATGAACTCGAGCGTTTCGGGATCACGCAGGAGGTGGTTGCACACATCACCCATGGAGTCGAAATCAATGCGATCCCGCCGGCGGGGCACGAACACGCGCGAGTGGTTGCCCTCGAACGAGTCAAAGTAGGTCAGGTAGAAGAAGTTCCGTATCCAACGGTCGACGCCCAGCAGATTGAACGGCGTCGGCGAGATGAAGTACAGCGGCACGGTGTTGGTGTGAAAGAACGCGCGTACGTCGGAGAGACCGTGCAGTTTGCGGCGCGCCCCGGGCTCAGCCACGGTCACTCCGGGGAGTCGGCAGGGGCGGTGCCGTCAGCGCGACGGCGACGGGATGGCATCGCTTCATGCCACAAGTGTGCGCCACCTACGGCGATGCCGAAAAGCCGGGCCGGTTACTTCGCGGACCGAAGCCAAGGGGCGAGTGGCGCAGCCTCTGTCGCGATCGAGCAGGTCGGTCTTGACCTGCTGGCACGGGCTCGGTTCGATGATGCGTAGAGCACGAGGGGGAGGGTCCAGATGAGGACGTTCGTTCACCGCCTTTGCCCGGTCGTCATGATCGCGTTGCCGTTGATGGCGGCTGTGACGATCGCAACGCCGGCGGTCAGCAAGGCCGACTGCGCGGATGGCCAGTGGTGGGACCCGACGGGAAAGGTCTGCCGTCCGCTCGGGGTCGGGCCGCAACCCTTGGCGTGCGACCCGGGCCAGTGGTGGGACCCGACGGCCAATATCTGCCGGCCGCTAGGTGTCGGGCCGCAACCGCTGGCCTGCGACAACGGTTGGTGGTGGGATCCGGGCGGCAACGTCTGCCGACCGCCGCTGGTGCCGCCCGCCGGCTGATCGCTCCAGCAAAAAAGCCGTTGCGGATCGGGGTCCCGATGGCTCATCGTGACCGTGACTTTGAGGTGATCGGCAAGCACTGCGGATTGCGGACCGAGTCTTTGATGTGACTGCGGACGCCGGCGCGGTCACGTCGAAGCGCTGCCGAAGACCTTGACGGTTGATGTCCACAACTGCTGTGCGGGCGTTCACGTTCCGCTTGGCGGAGCGCGTTTCGATGGGCCTCGGGAGAGCCACAATCGACCTACCGGTAACCCGCCATGTTCGATTCCGCCGTGTTCCTGGTCATGCGGTCGTGCTCGTTTGATCGAATCGAACATTTCATGACGGTGTCGGTTGAGCAAAGGTACTGCAGCTTACCCGCGATGCGCGGGCCGATATCGCCTGCTTGGCTTTAGTGTTGGTGTTATGGCCGGACTGAGCAATTACGTGAAGCGCTGGCGCACAGCGCTTCACGTAACCGTGTCGGCGTTGATGGTGGCCCTCCTCGGGCTCGCCGTCGCGCCCGTGGCTCATGCGGCTGCGGCCACGGCGACGTTGTCAGTGGAACATACCTGGCAGACCGGATTCATCGCCCGCTTCACCGTCACCAACTCGAGCATGGTGCCGCTATCCGATTGGAAGCTTGAATTCGATCTGCCGGCGGGAGAAGGTGTCTCGCACACGTGGAATAGCACCGTCACCCAATCCGGCACGCACTACGTTCTGAGCCCCGCGAATTGGAATCGCGTCATTGCACCTGGCGGTTCAGCCAACGGTGGCTTCAGAGGCGTGCTGAGCGGTTCCTACTCGCCACCGGTGAATTGCGTGCTCAACGGGCAATATCGTTGCAGCTAGAGGCGACTGCACACTGAGGCTCGAGCGCTGCCGCACCTCCGCGCCTCCGCGCCTGCAGGGCCGCGGAACGACCCTTCCGACCGAAGCTGCCAATTACGGCGCGTCAGACAGGTGATCAGAGTCTGTCGACCCCCTCAGTGTAGCACATGATATACATGTGCTACACTGAGCTGCGTGGAAACCGTTGGATTGCGCGAACTGCGGCAGAACGCCTCCGAACTGGTCCGGCGCGCCGAGCAAGGCGAGGAGATCACCATCACGGTTGCCGGCCGGCCAGGGGCGCGACTCGTTTCCGCCACGTCTCGGGCATGGAGGCGCTGGGCCGACATCGACGAACTGTTCGCGGGGCCGGTGGATCCCGCCTGGAACGCCGACCGTGAGGCAATAGCCGACCACCTACGCGACCCGTGGGCCACGCAATGAGAGCGATCCTTGACACCAGCGTGGTGATTGCGGCGAATGTCCAACCCCTTGCCGGCGAGCTCGCGATCAGCGCGATCACCTTGGCGGAACTGCACTTTGGGGTCCTAGTAGCACGCGAGCAAAAAGCGCGCTCTGAGCGGCTGCGTCGACTGCTGTTGGTTCAGCGCAAGTTCGACGCGCTGCCCGTAGATGACGCCGTGGCAGCCAGCTACGGCCAGGTGGCGGCCGCCGTCGTCGACGCGGGACGTCAGCCACGGGCACGATCGATGGACCTGCTGATTGCCGCGACCGCCCACGCGCACTCCGCCAAGCTTTACACCCGCAATGCGAACGACTTTGACGGCCTCGGCGACTTGGTTGACGTCGTGCCGATCTGACCGGCATCCGCCACACCAGCGGGAAACAACACGGGCGGTACTGTGACCGCATTCTGTTCACCAGCAATACCCGCACGCATGCAGCCATCGGCCGTGTACCGCCCCGGTGAGTCCGGAGACCGCCGTATTCCTCCTGGAGCGAGCGGCAATGCAAGTGCCGGGGAAGACTGGAGCCCCTGATCTTCATAGTGGCGACGTGGCCTATGAGAGCGATGCCTGCGACGATCCGGATGCACCTGTCTCGTTTACCGAAGGGCGGCACCGAGTTGTCGGGGAGAGCCGTTACTGGGGTTGCCGCTGCTGCGCGAAGGGAGCGCTCATGTGGAACCAGTGACTGTCTTACAAAACGTCGTACACTGTTGCTATGGCTGACACGATTACCTTCCGTCTGGACGAGGACACAGCGAAGGCGCTGGAGGTTTTGACTAAAGACGGCACGGCTGTGTCCGCGGCTGTTCGATCTGCTCTCATCGATGCCGCACGGCGGAAGGCCAACGCGGCCATTCGCGCCGAGGCGGAAGGGCTTGCTGAAGACGAGTTCGACCGCGCTGAGGCCATGCAGGTGCTGCGCGATATGGAGACGCTGCGTGCGTGGTGAGGTCTTTCGGTTGCATGCCCCGCGGGGGAGTCGTGGTCACGAGCAGTCCGGTTCCCGATACGCCGTAGTAGTCCAGTCAGATCAACTGCCGCTGTCGACCTGGCTGGTTGCACCAACGTCCACGTCGGCGCGTGCCGCCAGCTTCCGACCCGAGGTTGAAATCGGCGGCGTGAACACCCGGGTACTTGCCGAGCAGGCCGCGGCGGTCAACCCAGGCCGGCTCGGCAAGAGCGTCGGGTTCCTAAGCTTCGACGAAATGCGCCGCGTCGATGCGGCCCTACGCGTCGTCCTCGATCTATAAGCACTGCGCAGTCACCGCCACCACAACAACATCGGACGAAACAATTGGCGGGCAACCCAATACGGCGACTTTTAACGGTAAGTCTCCATATTCGATTTGTGCATAGTCGTCTCAAGTCGTGAAGTAGGGCAGTAGCAGCGCTACGCAGGTGCCAGGTCGTCGAGCACAGCTGCTGTCAGGATCGCTGGAAGGTAGTGGCCTGCCGCGGCGACGGTGTTGAAGGTGCTGTTGGGGAGTGCGGATGCCAGGCGTTGGGCATGTTTCATCGGTAGGAGCGAGTCTTCCTGTCCTTGCCATACCGTGACCGGTTGGTGGACTGCTGCGAGCTCGAATCCCCACGCACTCCCGAATCGCCGGTAATCCTCGGCCGTTCCGCGAACCCCGCCTACGGTGGCCTCTCGGTGCGCGGCAATGATCCACTGAATTCTTTGCTCGTCGAGCGCTGCCCGGTCCCGGTTGCCGGCGGTGCGACGGAGCTCCCAAGCAAGGTATTGGGCGGGTACCATGCGACCCAGCGCTAACGCCGCTGCGGCAAGCTTTATCGACCGGCGCGCAGCTGGGATGAGTACGACGTCGGCCCACAACCCCAGCTCGAAAATCTGTCGGGAGGTTTGCAGTGGCGCCATGCCGGCGAGCGTGGCCGCGGCGCGCACTCGGCGCGGCAGCGCTGCGGCAGCCGCTAACGCATAGGGCCCTCCTGCTGACCAGCCTGCGATCGCAAATGTCGGCAGGCCAAGCAAATCGGCGACCGACTCGACTATGGGCGGCCACTGGGCGATGTCAGGCACGGCAACGAAATCGCTGCGGCCCACGCCTGGCCGATCAAGCGCGATGATGTCTGCCCCGCACCGCCGCCCGGCGTCATCGAAGAACCGGGCGTCCAGCGCACTGCTCAGACCGCCGTGGCACCAGATGAGCGGCCAGCCATTAGCTGCTCCGAAGCGACGGACACCAACGCGGTATCCACCGACAATGACCGACGAATCTATAACCACTCCACCACCAAACCATCATGGGGCGACACGGCAAAGTGCAACTCGATCGCGACGCGTGCCCGCCAAGCCGACACACCGAGTCCCCCGGCGGGGGCAGTGCTTAAGTTGACATAATGTCGCTTATCGGTAGATGTCCCAGCGTGGTGGTCACTGGGTGATTCCTCGCGTTGGCGTGTTTGTCCGCCCGACCTGCGTGTTCGACCGGCCCTGACTCAACTTTCCAAAACGGCCCGCTTTCGATCGGCGACACGGCGCGCGGTGGGTCGCCAGGCCGCTCGACCGCATGACCTGATGCGCCTTCGATCGTCCGCATTGGGCATGACCCCCGCCCCTGCCGCTCGGGTCGATATTCGTCACCGTGACGTAAATACCGGGTCCGCGAACGCGTCTCGGCACTTTGGTTCAGACCCGGCCGCCCGGATTGGCGCCGGGCAATGCCTGACCTATTATTTGCATATGAATGCAGATAATCCGGCATGCAGTCATCGGCTGCCCGACGATCAGGTGGATCTGGTGGTCGAGGTGTTCCGGATGTTGGCCGACGCTACTCGGGTTCAGGTGCTATGGGCGCTGGTGAGCCGGGAGATGTCGGTCAACGATCTGGCCACCCACGTCGGCAAACCGGCACCGTCGGTATCTCAGCACTTGGCGAAGCTGCGCATGGCGCGGCTGGTGCGAACCCGCCGTGAGGGCACCACGATCTTCTACAGCCTGGACAACGACCACATCCGTCAACTGGTCACCGACGCGGTGTTCAACGCCGAGCACGCCGGGCCGGGCGTGCCGGGCCATCACCGCGACGCCGCCGACATCGCCCCCCTGCACCCCGTCACCGCCGGCCCCGCGCCGATCCGATCGAAGGGGCACCGCAGATGACCGACGACGCGAGGCTCGCCGCTGCTGCCACCGCCGGGCATGAACACGATGCCCACGCCGGGCACGACCACGGTGCGCAGCACGTCCACAGCCCCCCACTCAACGGGCCTGCGCGGAGCGATCAAAGCGGTCTTCGCCCCCCACAGCCACGGCTCCTCCGACAGCATCGACGGGGCCCTGGAGTCCAGCGCCGCCGGCATCCGGGCGGTCAAGATCAGCCTGCTCGCGCTCGGAGCAACCTCGATCGCGCAGCTGGTGATCGTCGTGATCTCCGGGTCGATCGCCCTGTTGGCCGACACCACCCACAACTTCTCCGACGCGCTGACCGCGATCCCGTTGTGGGTCGCGTTCGCACTGGGCACCAAGGCCGCCACCCGTCGCTACACCTACGGGTACGGCCGCGCCGAAGACCTGGCCGGGCTCTTCGTGATCGCGATGATCGCCCTCTCGGCGGTCATCGCCGGCATCGAATCCGTCCGCCGGCTCATCCACCCGGTACCGATCCAACACCTCGGGTGGGTCGCCGCGGCCGGGCTCGTCGGGTTCATCGGCAACGAACTCGTCGCGGTCTACCGCATCCGCGTCGGGCGTCAAATCGGTTCCGCCGCACTGATTGCCGACGGGCTGCACGCGCGCACCGACGGCTTCACCTCACTGGCCGTGCTGCTCGGCGCCGGCGGCGTCGCCCTGGGCTTCCCGCTAGCCGACCCCGTCATCGGCTTGCTCATCACCGGGGCGATCCTGGCGGTACTACGCACTGCCGTGCGCGACGTCTTCCGCCGCCTGCTGGACGCCATCGACCCCGCACTCGTCGATGCTGCCGAGACCGCGCTGGCAGCCGAACCCGGTGTCACTGCCGTGCGCAGCGTCAAGATGCGCTGGATCGGCCATCGCATCCACGCCGACGCCGAACTGGACATCGACCCCTCGACCAGCCTCGCCGAAGCCCACCGAATCGCGCACGGCGCCGAACACACCCTCACCCACGCCGTTCCGAAACTCTCCTCGGCCCTCGTGCACGCCTATCCGTCGAGCATCGACACCCTGAGCATCGACGCACCCCCGGAGGGTCGATGAGCCATCCGCCGATACGACGAGAACGTGCCCTTCGTGCCCGCACGGCCGTTGATACGTCACGGTGACGAAGTGCATTGGTGGGCAATGTCATCAGGCGTACGGCGCGATGGCATCGGCACCGCCCAGTAGTGAACGACATTCCCGACACCCGCGGGCCAACGCTCATGTTTTTAGAAGAGAGCTGAAAACTCGTTGCGGGCTGACCTTTTCGGCTCGAAGCCGCCGTAGGGTGTGGAAGGCATGAAGGCGATCGGCTACACCGAATTCGGCGGTCCTGAGGTCTTGCATGTCATGGAGTTGCCGGAGCCCGATGCGGGCTCCGGACAGGTTCGCGTCCGTGTGCAGGCGGCCGCGGTCAATCCTTCCGACACCGCCGCACGGTCGGGATGGATGAAAAGGACCTATGCACCGGAGACGCTGCCGGGCGGGCGCTATCCCGACCCGCATATGTCACGGGATGGGACTTTTGCGGTGTTGTCGACCAGGCCCCCGCTGGTGTTCCGGTCGCACTCGACCAGCAGGCATCGGGCTCACGCTCAGCCCCATGGGCGACGTCGGCGCCTACGCGAATACGTGGTGACCGATGCCCGCTCGGTGGTGCGCGCGCCGCGCAACGCCACGGCCGTTGCCGCGTCCACGCTGCTGATGAATGCGGTGACCGCTACAGCCATGCTCGAGGCACTGGCCATTCCGACCGGCGGCACCGTCGCGGTGACCGGAGCGGCAGGAGCTCTGGGCGGCTACGCCATCCAGCTCGCCAAGCACCAAGGGCTACACGTCGTTGCCGACGCCAGCGAAACCGACCGGGAACTCGTCCAAGGCCTGGGGGCAGACATCGTGGTGCCTCGCGGGGACGCCATGGCACACCACGTCCGCGACGCGCTGCCCGACGGAGCGGACGGTGTCGTCGACGCGGCGCTCTACACCGACGCGATCCTCCCCGCGGTCCGAGACGGCGGCGCGGTCGCCTCGGCCCGCCAGCACGTCGGTCGCAGTGAGCGGTCCATCACCTGGCACCAGGTGTACGTCAACGAACACACCACACGCACCGACGTGCTGAACAGCCTGCGCGACCTCGTAGAGGCCGGCACCTTGACCCTGCGCGTAGCGGACACGCTTCCCGCCGAGCAGGCCGCCGAGGCACACCGCCGGCTCGAAGCCGGCGGAGTGCGAGGCCGCCTCGTGCTCACGTGGTAGCGCATCCGGCTCGCCGGCGATCCGACGGGCGATGACATCGCCCCATCAAGCGCAGGCCACGCGGAAGCCGGCGGTCGACGTTTCCGGCCCCCTGGCCCCGCCGGCCCGATGACCCGCTACGCCACCCTGACGGGGGGCCCACGGGGCGGTATTCCGACTATTTCCGCCTCGCCCGCGGGCGGCATGGGCCGCTGATCACCGAGTCGCCGCTGATCCCCGCTGCGAGCACCGCGTTGGATCTCGACATGGTCGACCGGCCGAACTTTTCGGTACTTGAAGAGCCAATATCGGCCGTGCCGACTCCGGAAAAGACCAGTGGGCTGGTGCGAAAAATTCGCACCAGCCCACTGTCAGGTCTGTGGGTCCTTAGACGGCAGAGACTCCGACTGCTTGAGGGCCTTTGGCGCCCTGCTCGACCTCGAATTGAACGCGCTGGTTCTCCTCGAGCGAGCGGTAGCCGCTTCCCTGGATTTCGGAGTAGTGCACGAAGAGGTCCTTCGCGCCGTCATCGGGGGTGATGAAGCCGAAGCCCTTATCACCGTTGAACCATTTCACGGTTCCCTGTGCCATTACTTTCTTCTCTCATTCAAATTTGGATGTACCAGAAACATCCAGACAACTAAGGTAGCACGAGCCTGCTCGATATCTGAGAAGGCTTATGTGCTAGTACATTTGCGCCCGAGGTCGCCCGGAACCGCGCCCGCGTCTGCGGCCCGGCGAACCCGGGCGGCGAGGTTGCGAGGGATGCGGCGCCACAACCTTTTTCGGCTCAGGAGCCCGGTAGGGCGCCACCTCACCGGCCACCGCATGCACCGCGGGCGAGTCGACGGTGACCTCCTGGGGGGTTACCCGAATTCCTGCGCGGCGCATCAGCGCATGGGTGTCCCTGCGCTGTTCGGGGAGGACGACGGTGACGACATCGCCGACGTTTCCGGCGCGTGCCGTTCGTCCGGACCGGTGCAGGTAGGCCTTGTGCTCGGCGGGCGGATCGATGTGAACCACCAGCTCGATTCCGTCGACATGCACTCCGCGCGCGGCGATGTCGGTGGCCACCAGCACCCGCGCTTCCCCCGTACTGAATGCGGCGAGGTTTCGGTCGCGTGCGGGTTGCGAAAGATTGCCATGCAAGTCGACGGCCGGGACACCGGATTCAGTGAGCTGCTTGGCGAGCTTGCGCGCTTGATGCTTGGTGCGCATGAACAGGATTCGCCGGCCGGTCCCCGAGGCGAGCCGGTGCACCAACTCCTTCTTGGCCTGCACCCCGGACACATGGAATACATGGTGGGTCATCTCGGCCACCGGCGACTGCGACCCGTCGACAGAGTGCAGCACCGCATTTCGGAGGAACCGATCGACGAGCTTGTCGACACCGTTGTCGAGGGTCGCGGAGAACAGCAGCCGCTGACCGCCGCTCGGGGTGGCCGCCAGGATCCGGGTGACGACGGGCAAGAAGCCGAGATCGGCCATGTGGTCCGCTTCGTCGATCACCGTGATCTGGATCGAATCGAGGCTGATCAACCGTTGCCTCATCAAGTCTTCGAGGCGGCCGGGACACGCCACGACGATGTCGGCGCCGGCCTTCAACGCCGACACCTGCCGACCCTGCGGCACGCCACCGAAAATGATGGCCACGCGCAGGCCATTGACTTCCGCCAACGGCTGCAGGGCCGCAGCGATCTGACTGGCCAGCTCGCGGGTGGGGGCGAGAATCAAGCCCGACGGACGCGACGGGCAGCGCGGACGGCCCGCCAGCCTGCTGACCATAGGAAGCAGGAAGGCGAGCGTCTTACCGCTGCCGGTCTTGCCGCGGCCGAGGACGTCCCGGCCGGCGAGCGTGTCGGGAAGGGTTTCGATTTGGATGGGAAAAGGATGGGTGATCCCGCGGGCGGCGAGCACTTCGATGAGTGGTTCGCCCACGCCGAGATCGGCAAAAGTCTTGCCAGTGGTCACTTGATGTCTTTCAGCATCGGTGGTGCCGAGTCGGCGCGGAATGCGCGTGTTCGGACAACACGAGGTGGCGAGATTGCCGGGAGGCAAAATCGATCGCCGCGATACGAACTGCGCCGGATTCCGTGCATCGGCCCGTAGGCTCAGGATGGGCATCGGAAGGAAGAACAAGCGTTTCACGACGTGCGGGCCGTACAGTCAACAGCCAGCGCTGCACACAGCATAGCAGCCCGGCGGACATGCGGCGCTCCCCGGCGCAGTTCGGGGTACGCGGTCACGCAAACACCCTGTACAGTCGGAGATGAGACGCATTCTCGCGGTCACCGCGCATAGTCAAAGCTTTATGCAGAAGATCAGCGTTGCAATTCGGTCGTTGTCAAGCAGTTGCGGACCGGCCGACCTCATTATTTTAAGGACAAACATGGACAGCTCGAACCTTTTCTCGCACCCGGAAGTCCCCGAACATGTCGCCTCCGACGAGGCCTCCGCCAAGCCGGTCGAATACCCGAGGTTTTCCGACCGCCCCGACAACCAGTCCGGCGCGTCGTCCAAACCCCGCTCCTGATTCACTTCGCGGCCGGTTTCGGACCTCTACTGCCATTTGATGTCTTCGTCTAGCTGCTGAGCGCCTTTGTCGCGTTCGGCCTCGGGGCGGGTGTCGATCAGGACCTCCTGCCAATGCCCGGGGCTATACAGATGAACATCGTTGCCGCTCGTCACCTTTAGCACCCCGCCGGCCAATATTTCGTATGCGGCGGTTTCGGGATATTCGTCGTCATCGTCGTGGCCGCGAATCTGTACCCACATCTTCATATCCAGATTGTTCCCCAAGGACCGCCGCTTACCCGCCGCCGTCCGTCACTGGTCCTCGTCGATGATGTGCACCGCGGCTTCCTCGGCCGACGCCGCACCGCCGCTGATACCCCAGTCATCGGCGACCAGGTCCGACTCGGCGTCTTCACCGAATCCCAGGTCTGGCGCGACAAGTCGACCGGCTCGCGCGCCGCCCACCTCACGCCACTCCGGGAACTCGGTTGCGCGCTCGGAATCGTCGGAGCGCTTCTGCTCGGCTTCGTCGAGCACCACGTTGATGCGCGACGCCGGGTCCGGCTCCTCCTCGGACAGGAGCTGGTCCAAGCTTTCGGACGGGCCGAAGGCCCCGGGTCCGAAGGGCCTCTCCGGTGGCGAGTATCCCTCGTCGAGTATGTCGTCCACGCCGCGGTCCAGCAGGGTGTCCTCCGGCTGAAGCTGGTTGTCGTCGTCCACGCTGTATTCGCCTGCGGCTGGGCCGCTGCCACCATAGGGAGCACTCATGATTTACCCACCAATCTGTCGAATGTCATCGTGTACTCCTGATTCAGGCACCGCCGCAAAAGTAAGGGCAGCGATGCGTGCCCGCCTAGGGCCATTCGTCCCTTCAGTGTTCCCATGACCAAAGACCTTGTCGGACTACGAACTAACGGCCGCACCAACGCGGCTGAGGTGGTCGATGAACCAATCGCGGGCCAGATCCGCAACCTGCTCGAGCGTTCCCGGCTCCTCGAAAAGGTGTGTCGCGCCCGGAATGACGGCGAGTGCGCACTCGCCGCGGATCATGGCCTGCGCCCGACGATTCAGTTCCAGCACCACTTCGTCGCGGCCGCCCACGATCAGCAGTGTGGGGGCGAGAACCTGGGCGAGCGCGGGGCCCGCGAGATCGGGGCGGCCGCCGCGCGAAACAACCGCGCCGACCCTGACGCGGGGATCGGCGGCGGCCAGTAGGGCCGCGCCGGCGCCGGTGCTGGCACCGAAGTAGCCGAGCGGCAGGGCGGCGGCGTGTGGCTGGGTCGCAAGCCACTGGGTGACTTCGACGAGCCGTCGCGCCAGCAGTTCGATGTCAAAGACGTTGGCGCGGTTGCGCTCTTCGTCGGGCGTCAGCAGGTCGAACAGCAGGGTGCCAAGACCCGCCCCGTTCAAGACCTCGGCCACGTAACGGTTGCGGGGGCTGTGTCGGCTGCTTCCGCTGCCATGCGCGAAAACCACGATCCCGACCGGTTGCTCGGGGATTGTCAGGTGGCCGGCCACCGTGACGGGTCCGGCGCTGACGCGGACCTCCTCGTCGCGCAGCGGCGGGTCGTCGGGCGTGCCGGCGGCGGTGGGCTCCGGAAACGCCCGGCGGGCGCGGTCCAGCAGGTCGACGACCTCGTGGTCGGACGTTTGGGTGAAGTTGCGGTATCCCTGGCCGACGGCATAAAACAACGCGGGCGCGGTGAGGGAGATCACCTCGTCGGCGTATCCGGAGAATTGCTCGAAGACATCCCGCCCGCTGATGGGGACCGCCAGCACCACCCGGCTGGCGCCCTGGGCGCGGGCAACCTCGCAGGCGGCCCTGGCCGTTGCGCCGGTCGCGACACCATCGTCGACGATCAACGCCGTCCGGCCCGCCAACGAAATCCGCTCGTGCGTGCCGCGGAAGCGCACCGAGCGCCGCGCAACCTCATCTCGTTGGGCGGCTTCGACGGCGGCCATGTCGTCCTCGGACAGGCCCATCTCCCGCACGACGGAGGCGTTGATGACCCGTACCCCGCCCTCACCGATCGCCCCGAACGCCAGTTCCGGCTGAAACGGCACCCCAAGCTTGCGTACCACCAGGACATCCAGCGGCGCCCGCAGCGCCTTGGCCACTTCGTAGGCGACGGGGACTCCCCCGCGCGGCAGGCCCAGCACCACGATGTCCTTGCCGCGGAACGATTCCAACCGCCGGGCCAGCCGCCGTCCGGCGTCCGCGCGATCGTCGAACATCCTGTCTTCGCCCCGCAATGCCGCCAGTCGGTGGGCCAGTCGACGCTCACCGCCAACGTCGTCGAAGTGCGTCATCACCCGAGTGTGGCGCGAGCGGTCGCCGCTCCGAAGGGCCGAAGGACCACTCCTATCGGGACCAATGCCTCAGGATGCGCCCCGATGGCGCCAGACACCGGTCCATGACGGATTACGGATAGAAGTGGCTGTTTCTTCCGCAGATGCAGAGAAATATCGATGATAGCCCCGTATATAGGCAGATGGACTCGGTACCCTGATGCTCGGGGACGGCTTCGGCTCCGTGCGGACGCCTCGCCCGTTCGGGTGGGAGTCGGTCAAATGGGAGTTGGCGGTGCAGCGGCACGTCGTTGACGACGTCCAGGTGGCGCTGTGCGGGGGGACCGCAGCCGACGCGGCGTCGCGGTCCCCGATCCTGCGGGGTGCTGATCAACATCCACTACAACTATCCGACCCTGCTGACGGCTCCGGTCGCGGGACTTGCCGGGCTGCCCGCGCCGGCGCACGTCCCGGTCGCGGCCACGTGGCCGGTCCGTGGCCGGTCGCCGTTCTTCATCGGGGTGCTGGCCGGCGAGGAGCCGCTGGACCACACCCACCATAAGCATCCTGCGCGAAGGCAAGTCGCCGCACCCGGTGATGGAGCGGGTGATGGCGATCACACGTGGCAGAGGAGGCTCCGGCACATCTCGTTCGCCCACGAGTTCCTGCGCAGGCGCGTTGCCGCAGTTGTCCCGGATGCGGCGATTCTGGATCTCGCTCTACTACCCGGTGATCATGCGCGTGCTGTGCCAGGCGATCGTCGTGCCGCCGAAAGGGTTTTGGCAAGAGTTCGACATCCCCGGAACGGTCCGGCGGGAGCTGTTCTTCGAGTCGCCCGACTCGCGAAAGTGGCTGCGCGACATGTTCGCCGACATGCGGATGCTGGCCCACGAGACCGGGCTGATGAACCCGGCGGCGCGACTGGTATGGCGGGCCTGCCAGATCGACGGCCGCCCCTCGCGGTACCGCAGCGAGCCACCGCGACGGCACCACACCGGAGTCGCTGCCCACAGCTCAGGCGGCGTCGTGAAAGATCAAACCGAGGGCATAGCGCTCGCCGGAGCGAACGACCGACACCCCGTGGCGGACCGGGGCGACTGACCAACCCCGCGCAGAACGGACCGGCCGTTCCCTGGTGGTGAAGACGAATCCGTGCCCGCGCGGCAACGCGATTGCCGTGCCGCGCGATTGCGCCCGGGGCCGTTGCTCGACGAGGAGGAATTCCCCGCCGGTGTGTGTCACGCCCGGTTCGTCGAGGTTGATGACGACCTGCAACGGAAACACGAGGTCTCCGTAAAGGTCTCGGTGCAGCGCGTTCCAGTCCCCCGCGCCATATCTGAGCATGAGGGCGGTCGGCTTGGTTTGCCCGGCCCGATGGCAGATCTCCAGCCAGTCGTCGAGCGCGTCCGGCCAAGGTGGGTCGCGGCGCAGCTTGGTCCACCAGTCGCGGGCGACCGGTAGCAGCCGGGGGTACAGCGCGTGCTTGAGTTCGTCGATCGGCTGGGGATACGGCCGGCTGAAGTAGCGGTACTCCCCCTGCCCGTAGCGATGGCGCGTCATGTCGACGGTCGCGCGAAACAGCCCGGCGGCGCCGTAGAGATCGCGGAGCCCTGCGCATTCATCGGGCGTGATCAATTGCGGCAGCAGCGCGCCGCCGACGTCGTTCAACTCGGCGGCGACCGCGTCCCAGTCCGCGGCGTCGACGCGTCGCTGCCATGCCGATCCCACCAGCACCACCTACCCGTCGCCGCCCGGCGCGGGCGCTTCCGGCGGCGGGCGCGAAGCGTAATCTACGCCCGCTCGATCACCGGCGGGGACCAGTGCACCACCTTCACGGCGGTCATCTCGTCGAGAAGTTCGGGTCCGAACCCGAACCCTGTCCCGCTGGCGCGGCGGGGCTCGGCGGCACCCCCTGGGGCGCCGCCGAAGACGCTGTTGATCTTCACCGTGCCCACCGGAAGGGTGCGCCACGCGTCCTGCGCGTGCGCCATGTCGCCGGTCAGCACGGTGGCGGCCAAGCCATAGCGGTCGTCGGCCGCCTCGGCCAGCGCCGCGGCGAAGTCCGGGACCATCCGCACGGGCGCAATAGGTCCGAACGTTTCCTCCCGCATGACCAGCATGTCCGGTGCGCAGTCCGTCAGCACGGTCGGCGGGTAGAACGAACCGGGTCCCGGTCGCGGCTCGCCACCGATCAGGACACCGGCTCCGCGCCGCCGTGCGTCGTCGACGTGCGCGTGCACGTGCTCGCGGTGCCGCTCGTCGACCAGCGGCCCGATGCGGTCGGCCCACGCCGCCGCCTCGTGCACGAGTGCGCCGACGAACACCTCGGCGATCGATTGCGGCACATACACCCGCTCCACCGACACGCAGATCTGTCCCGCATTGGCGAAGGCGCCCAGCGCCGTCTGGCTGGCCGCCCACCCGGGGTCCACGTTGTCGTCGACGATCAGGGCGTCGTTACCGCCGTTCTCCAGCAGCGCCTTCGCCCCGCGCTCGGCGCAGGCCTGCGCGATCGCCCGCCCGGTCGCGCTGCTGCCCACATGCGCGACGACGTCGACGCGGTCCGCCTCGGCCAGATGAGCGCCGAGGTCTGCGTCACCGTCGACGATCTCCAGCACGCCTTCCGGCAGCCGGGCCGCCACCAGCTCGGCGAACCGCCGGCCGGTCTGCGGGCAACGCTCGCTGGGCTTGTGCACCACGGTGTTGCCGGTGACCAGCGCCGCGCCCAGTAGCCCGGCGGCCACCGCGACAGGATCGTTCCACGGCGTCAGCACCGCCACCACACCGCGCGGCTGGGGGATCATCAGATCGGTCGCCGACCACGCACCCTGCAGGCTTCGGCCCCGATGCAGGGGCCCGAGCTGCGCGTACTGCAGAAGCGTCTCGACGCCGGCGTCCACACCCCCACGCGCGTCGTCGCGCAGCTTCCCCGTTTCGCGTTCGTTGAGCTCGGCGAGTTCGTCGGCGGCGGCGCGGACATCACCCGCCGCGGCGGCAAGCGCGGCCGCACGCTGCGCCGGCGCCGTGCGGGCCCAGGATGCGCCGGCCTCCGCGGCCCGTCCGATCGCCGCGTCACAGTCGGACGGCTCGGTGACCGGCACCTGTGTTGCGACGTCTCCCGTGCGAGGGTCGAGAACGCTGATGATCTTGGTCAGGGCTGAAGACACGCGACCGGGTACCCGTTGTGCACCGCGCCCAATCAGATGTGCACACTGGACATCTTCCGCGTGATGTATGGTCGGTACGTCCGCAGGCGCGCGGGAAACAGGAGCGTACGATGCCAAAATCGTTGCCGCACAGTGGCTTCGGTGGCTTCGCGCTCCGCGGGGGCGGTGCATCCCAGTCTGCGCCGGGTCGCCCGGTTCCTGCCCCGCGGATATGCGCTGCACCGCGGCTACAAGGTTCAGCGCGCCCTGATGGGTGCGATGGCGTCGGCGGGCGCGATCCGCAACCTCCCCACCGCCGCGGTCGACGAGCACGTCACCGTACGGCTGCATCGCCCGGCCGGACTTCCGGAGCGGGCACCCGCCATGCTGTGGATCCACGGGGGCGGCACCATCATGGGCCACGCCACCCAGGACGACAAATACCTGCGCAAACTGTCGCGTCGCGCGGGCGTCGCGGTGGCGGCGGTCGAGCACCGGCTGGCGCCCGAGCACCCCTACCCCACGCCCGTCGAGGACTGTTACGCGGCGCTGCGTTGGCTGGCGCGCCAACCGTGGGTGGACCCCGATCGCCTCGCCGTCGGCGGGGCCAGTGCCGGTGGGCATTTCGCGGCGGCGGTGGCCCAGCGCGCCCTGGACCGCGGCGAGGTCGCCCTCACGTTTCAGATGCTCGTCTACCCCATGCTCGACGACCGCACGGGCGCCCACCCCGACGGCCACAAGCGACTGATGTGGACCGAAAGCGACAACCAGCTGGCGTGGCGGTGGTACCTCGGCGGGGCGGATCCGGCCCAGGCGGCGCCGGCGCGTCGAGCAGACCTGTCAGGGCTCCCCCGAGCCTGGATCGGCGTGGGAACCCTGGACCTATTCCATCAGGAGTGTGTGGACTACGCGCATCGCTTACGCGCGGCGGGCGTCGCCGTCCACGAGGAGATCGCCCCGGGCGCCTTCCATGCGTTCGACCAGATCGCGGCCAATGCGCCGGTTTCGGTGCGGTTCTTCACCAGCCAGTGCGATCACCTGCGCGACGCCCTCGCCGCCCGCAACGGATAATCCTCGAGCGAATTGCGTTGCGCGCACGCGTCGGTCGGCGTCGGCGTCCGCAGCGGGCAGCCTTGCCGCAGGTACCGAATCAATCTCCGCCCGCCGAAATCCGGCACCATTCGACTGCAAAGTGTGCAGAACGTGCAACTATGGTGGCTATGTCCAACCCGGTGGGCCTGCGCGAGCGCCGTCGTCGACAGACCAGCGCGGAGATTCGCGACACCGCGGTGCGCCTGGCGCTGCAACGCGGGTTCGACAAGGTCACCATCGAGGAGATCTGCGCCGAAGCGGGCGTATCGACCCGCACCTTCTTCAACTACTTCCCGAACAAGGAATCCGCGATCGCATACGGCCCCTCGGACATTCCCCCGGAGCTGGTCGCCGAGTTCGTCGCGGCCGGACCGGGGCCCTATTCGGTGGTGCTGGCCGAGCTCATCACCCTGGCGGCACACCACCTGCGCGACGTGCCGCCGAAGCGCGAACAGGCGGCCGGCATGCTGGAGCTGGCCAAGACCTCGCCGGCGGTCCTGGCGGCATTCCTCGCCGACCTCGAACGCTTCCAGAACCACCTGACCGACGTCGTCGCGCGCCGCCAGGGCATGCGGCCCGACGATGAGATCCCGGCGTTGATCGCCGCGCTGGCCTTGACGGCGGTGCGTTCCGGGATCGAGCGCTGGTCGTCCGGCCCGGCGGATGCCGAGGACGCCACGCCCATGCCCTACGTCGAGCGCGCCGCCGCGCTCGTCAACAGCATCTTCACAAAGTGACGCGAAACACGGCGGAAATTGTTGCATGGCGTGCAACATATGCACACTATGTACTATGCTCCCCTAAGTAACACCCGAGAACGCGCAAGCGTCGCGAAGCGGCCCTCGGTATGGGGGGCCCGTCGCACGGTTGACGGAAAATACTGCGGTACAAGGTAAGTCGTGGCGCCTCCCTGCCCATGAGCTGGTGTGCAGGTCGCTGACGCTGGCCACATCACGGTGGGGTGATGGGGAAGGATCCACCCAGGTGCAGGTATCGAGGCTGGTGCGCAACGCGTGGTTGCCGCTGCTGATCGCGGTGGTCGTGGTGGTCGGCGGCTTCGCTGTGGTACGGGTCAAGTCGTTCTTCGTTGCCCACGACACCGGCGTCTTGACCAGCCCGCGGCTGGACAATTCCAAGCCGTTCAAGCCGAAGGTCGTCAAGTACGAGGTTTTCGGCTCGGCCAGCCACGCCAACGTGAACTATCTGGATCTGTCCGCCGACCCGAGACGGGTCGACGATGCGCCGCTGCCCTGGACGCTGGTCCTGAGCACCACCGCGCCGTCGGTCTTCCCGAACATCTCCGCACAAAGCGACGGTGACTCCCTCGGGTGCCGCATCACCATCGACGACGAAGTCAAGGACGAGAACATAACCAACGGCGTGCACGCCCTGACCTTCTGCTTGGTGAAATCAGCATGAGCGCAACGTTCGACGACGCCCCCGCCCCGGTGCGGGAAAAGATTCCGGGCATCATCCGACGGCTCGCCATACCCATCATTTTGGGTTGGATCGGCCTCATCGCGGTGCTCAACGTCGTCGTCCCCCAGCTGGACGAGGTCGGGAAGATGCGCTCGGTGTCGATGGCTCCCGACGACGCGCAGTCGGTGGTAGCGACCAAGCGCATGGGCGCGATCTTCAACGAGTACAAGTCCAACAGCTCGGTGATGATCGTCCTGGAGGGCCAGCGCCCGCTGGGCGCCGACGCCCACGCCTACTACGACGAGATCGTCAAGAAGCTCGACGCCGACCCCAAACACGTTGAGCACGTTCAGGACATGTGGAGCGATCCACTGACCGGGGCGGGCGCGCAGAGCAACGACGGCAAGGCGTCCTATGTCCAGGTCTACCTCGCCGGTAACCAGGGCGAAGCGCTGGCCAACGAATCGGTCGAGGCCGTGCAGAAGATCGTGAAAAGCGTGCCCCCGCCAGCCGGGGTGAAGGCGTACGTCACCGGGCCCGCCGCGCTGTCCGCGGACCAGCACGTGGCCGGCGACCGCAGCCTGCAGGTCATCACGGCGGCCACGTTCACGGTGATCATCGCGATGCTGCTGTTGGTCTACCGCTCGGTCGTCACGGTGCTGCTCACGCTGGTGATGGTGGTGCTCGAACTCTCGGCCGCGCGCGGAATGGTCGCATTCCTGGGCTATTACAAGATCATCGGGCTGTCGACGTTCGCCACCAACCTGCTGGTCACGCTGGCGATCGCGGCGGCCACCGACTATGCGATCTTCCTGATCGGCCGATATCAGGAGGCCAGGGCCGTCGGCCAGTCCCGGGAAGACGCGTACTACACCATGTACAAGGGCACCGCACACGTGGTGCTCGGGTCGGGCCTGACCATCGCCGGTGCGACTTTCTGCCTGCACTTCACGAACCTGCCCTACTTCCAGACGCTGGGCATCCCGTTGGCGATCGGAATGGTGGTCGTCGTCGCGGCGGCGTTGACGCTGGGTCCCGCGGTCATCTCGGTGGCATCGCGCTTCCGCAAGACGCTCGAACCCAAGCGGGCGCAGCGGATTCGGGGCTGGCGCAAGGTCGGCGCCCTCGTCGTGCGGTGGCCGGGCCCGATCCTGGTCGTGACGATCGGGGTGGCGCTGGTCGGTCTGCTGACCCTGCCGGGGTACCGCACCAACTACAACGACCGCAACTACCTGCCCGCGGACCTGCCCGCGAACGAGGGGTATGCGGCCGCGGATCGGCACTTCTCGCAGGCGCGGATGAACCCCGAGGTGCTGATGATCGAGAGCGACCACGATCTGCGTGACTCGGCGGACTTCCTCGTCATCGACAAGATCGCGAAGGCGGTCTTCCGTGTTCCGGGGATCGCTCGCGTGCAGGCCATCACCCGGCCCGAGGGCACGCCGATCGAGCACACCTCGATCCCGTTTCAGATCAGCATGCAGGGCGTCACCCAGCAGATGAACCAGAAGTACCAAGAAGACCAGATGGCCGACATGCTGAAGCAGGCCGACATGATGCAGACGACCATCGACAGCATGACCAAGATGCAGAGCATCACCACGCAGATGGCCGCCGACATGCACCAGATGGTCGGCAAGATGCACGCCATGACCATCGACGTCGCCGAACTGCGCGACCACATGGCGGATTTCGAGGACTTCTTCCGGCCGATCCGCAGCTACTTCTACTGGGAGAAGCACTGCTACGACATCCCGGTGTGCTTTTCGTTGCGGTCGGTGTTCGACGCGCTCGACGGCATCGACACGATGACCGACGACATCCAGAGCCTGCTGCCGATCATGGATCATCTCGACACGTTGATGCCCCAGATGGTGGCGCTGATGCCTTCGATGATCGAGAACATGAAGGCCATGAAGACGACGATGCTGACCATGTATTCGACCCAGAAGGGTCTGCAGGACCAGCAGAACGAGGCGCAGAAGAACTCCAACGCCATGGGTAAGGCGTTCGACGCGTCCAAGAACGACGACTCGTTCTACCTGCCGCCGGAGACCTTCAACAATGCCGAGTTCAAAAAGGGCATGAAGAACTTCATCTCCCCCGACGGCCACGCCGTGCGCTTCATCATCAGCCATGACGGCGATCCGATGTCGCAGGAGGGCATTTCGCACATCGGCGCCATCAAGAAGGCCGCGTACGAAGCGCTCAAGGGAACGCCGCTGGAGGGGTCGAAGATCTATCTGGCGGGGACCGCGTCAATCTACAAGGACCTCAGTGACGGCAACACCTACGACCTGCTGATCGCCGGAATCTCCTCGCTGTGCCTGATTTTCATCATCATGCTGATGATCACGCGGGGTGTGGTGGCATCGGCGGTCATCGTGGGCACCGTCCTGCTGTCGCTGGGCGCGTCGTTCGGGCTTTCCGTGCTGATCTGGCAGCACCTGATCGGCATCGAACTGCACTGGATGGTGCTGGCGATGTCGGTCATCATCCTGCTGGCCGTCGGCGCCGACTACAACCTGCTCCTGGTGGCCCGGTTCAAGGAGGAGATTCACGCCGGGCTGAACACCGGAATCATCCGGGCCATGGGCGGCACCGGCTCGGTGGTGACGTCGGCGGGACTGGTGTTCGCCTTCACGATGATGACGATGGCGGTCAGCGAGCTGACGGTCATCGGCCAGGTCGGCACGACCATCGGCCTCGGCCTGCTCTTCGACACACTGATCGTCAGGTCGCTGATGACGCCGTCCATTGCCGCGCTGCTGGGCAAGTGGTTCTGGTGGCCGCAACGCGTGCGGCAGCGGCCGGTCCCGTCACCGTGGCCGACACCGGCCGCGCCGGCCGGGAAGCACGCCGAATCTCACGCCCTGGCGGCGACTCCGCACTGACAGCGCCGAGCCGAGCGTGGGCACGCATGCGGGCCCAGCAGTGGCCCCGGACGCGACCTCGAGGCGAGTCCGGCTAGGTTACCCACTCCGGCTGCTCACCGATGTCGGCGGCGGAGAAGTCCTTGTGGCCCAGGCCGGCGGTGGTGCCGCCGTCCACGACGAACTCGGAGCCGGTCGAATAGCTCGACTCGTCGCTGGCCAGGTAGACCACCAGGCTCGACACCTCCCCGGGTTCGGCGGCGCGGCCCAGCGCGGTCTGGAAGAGGTCGTCGGGAACCCACTCGGTCATCGGGGTCTTGATGAGCCCCGGGTGGATCGAGTTCACGCGAATTCCACTGGGGCCCAACTCCAGCGCGGCCGACTTGGTCAGGCCCCGGACCGCGAACTTGCTGGCGGTGTAGCCGTGGCAGGCGATGGTGCCGGCGATCCCCTCGATGGAGGAGATGTTGATGATCGAGCCGCGCCCGGCTTCCTTCATGGGCTTCACCACGGCCCGGATGCCGAGAAACACGCCCGTCAGGTTGATGTCGAGGATCCGCTGCCACTCGGACAGCTCGTAGTCCTCCAGCGTGCCGATGTTGATGATGCCCGCGTTGTTCACCAGCACGTCGACGCGGCCGAACTCGCTCAGCGCGGTCGCCACCGCCGCGTCCCAGTCCGCGGGCTTGGTCACGTCGAGGTGCAGGTAGCGCGCCGAGTCGCCGACCTCGGCCGCGACCGCCTTGCCCTCGTCGTCGAGGATGTCGCCGAAGACGACTCTGGCCCCTTCGGCCACCATCGCCCGGACGTGCGACGCCCCCATCCCGCGGGCACCGCCGCTGATGAGCGCGACCTTGCCCGCCAACCGCTCCGCCACCGCGCTTCTCCTGTCGTCTGGGTTTTTAGCACCATACAGACGGCAGGGGATGTATGACCAGCGCGGTCACTTGCCTTTCGGGCGGTTCGCGGCGTGGTGCTGCGGGCAGTAGTCCGCCGTAGCGGCGCCGACGAACATCTCGGCTTGCCCCTGGTTCAGCCGTCGCGCCCCCGTCAGTTGGTCCACCTCGTCCTTCTCGGTGTAACCCGCGTCGAGATCTTGGCACATCACCCGCGCGATGTTCACCGTCTGCGTCGTGTTGCCGAGGTGGACGCCGTGCGACTGCAGGAAGCTGGTGAAGTCCTGGTCCGTCTGGTCGGCGCGCGCGACGGCCGCCGGCGTCACCAGGACGGCCATCAGCGCGCCCACCGCACACGTGATCGTCTTCGTTTTCCTGCCGCGGTGCTTTGCCATCTCGCCCCCATCTCAGACCGGCACACCAATAGACATATCGAATTGTTTCTTCGACGGACGATATCCTATGTCAATTATTTTGCGGGTCAAACGGTGGGCGGTCAACACGTTCCCCGCCATCCGACTCGCCAAACTCGGAGGTCAGGGGCCCATTCGCGCTGGTTCGAGAGAAGTTAATCCCGCGATCGCCGCCCGTGCACGTCGGCGACAGCAGAAGTCCGCGTGTCGTTTACCTCTGGTCAGCCCACGATTTCGAATACCGCCGCGGCCGACGTCACGGGCTTGTCCGCGTTGCCCTCGTCGTGCAGGAGCATGCGCACCCCGACGCGACCCGCTCCGCCTGCATGCGCGGTGCCCTCCACGCGGAAGGGACCCACCTTGCCGCGGGACATGAACATGACGTGCCAGCTGAGCACCTGCAGCTTCCGCGTTCCCGCGAGGCCGGCGGCGAGGTCGGTGGCCGCGGCCTCCAGCACGACGTGCTGGGGTCCGATGTGCAAAGCGGCGTCCGGCGAGGCGAATTCGGCGCTGAGCTCCGGCAGCACCCAGCGGCCGTCACCGCGTTTGCGGGCACCGAACGCCGCCCACAGTGGCGGGAGGTCCGGCGAGTCCTCGATCACCAACTCCGTGCCCGAGACGTCCATCCTGTCCAGGCCGTCCGGCGGCACGCCGATGATCGCTCCCTGACCTTCGTTGAAGGCGATGACCCGCTCGGGATTGTCGGCGTCGACGATCATGCATCGCCCATAGCCCATGGTGCGGCCCTGGTGCACGATGCCGGAATCGACGATCGCGATCCTGCTGACGTCGTAACCGGGGTCGACGATCTGGACCGACGCGATCACCGGATTGGGCACCGCGACCATGTCGGTCTGGCACCCCTCCGGCGACGCAATTGCCAGCGGCGCCACCATGATTCCGCCCGCCTCGTTGCGCATGTCGCTGCGGATGACGACGGTGTCGTCGACGTCACCGAGATCCATCGACGAGTGCTTGCGGCCGATGTAGCGATAGCTGAGCAGCCCCGTCCAGCGGCGGAACAGTTCGTCGCGATATGCGTCGGCGTCGCCGGCCAACTCCCGGATGTCGCGCGGTTGACCGCTCACGTTTCGCCGCCTCTCTCGCGGGGCTAACGGCCCTGCTGAGCGACTGTACAGAAACGCGTCATGCCCCCGCCGCGACGGCCTCGATGGGCTCCCGGACGGTGTCGTTGCGAGGCGGGCACATCGTCGTCCTTCCCCTGCGGATGCGGATGTGACAGCAGTGCCTGACCCGACCAGGCCACAGGTTTACACTTTTCATGTGAAATGTCACTCTTGGTCCATCCGGGGGACGCGGTGATGGCACCCCGGACCGCCGAAGTCGACGCCACCGCGCTGGCGGCCATCGAGGCCATCAAACAGTTGAAGGCCCGCTACTGCCGGCACCTGGACACCAAGGACTGGGCGGCATGGCGAACCCTGTTCACCGACGACTTCGTCAGCGACACGTCCGAGGCCGGCGGCAAGGTCATCGTCGGCGCCGACGACTTCGTCGCCTTCCTCCGCAAAACCCTGGGCCGGCCGTCGCAGTGCACCGCGCATCAGGTGCACGCGCCCGAGATCGAACTGACGTCGGCGACGACGGCGCGGGGCGTGTGGGCACTGCAGGATGTCGTCCGGTTGGGGCCGGGCGTGACGCTGGTGGGCTACGGCCACTACCACGAGACCTACGAAAACATCGACGGACGCTGGTTCATCAAGACCTCCAAACTGACTCGGCTGCGGGAGGATATCGTCACCCCGGTGTTCTCCCTCTACGTCTCGCGCCGGATCCGCGATGCGATCGCCAAGCTGGCCACCCGGGTGACGAACCCATGACCGTCGACACCGTTCTCATCACCGGCGCGTTCGGACAGGTCGGCAAGCGATGCACCGAAATCCTGCTCGCCCGCGGACGAACCGTGGTGGCGATGGACCTGCGCTCCGAGGCAACCGCAGCCGCCGAGCGCGACTTGCGCGCCGTCCGCCACCCCGGAACGCTGATGCCCGCCTATACCGATCTCACCGATGCCGAGGCGGTGCGCGACGTGGTCGCGACGCACCGGCCCGGGGCGATCGTTCACTTCGCCGCCGTGCTCTCCCCCTTGTCGTACCGGAATCCCGCGCTGGCCCGCAAAGTGAACGTGGGGGGCACCGAGAACCTGTTGGCGGCAGCGGCGGCACTCCCCCGCCCACCCCTGTTCCTGTTGGCGTCGAGCGCCGCGGTGTACGGATCGCGCAACCCCTACCGCTACCCCGAGCGCATCACGGCGGACACCCCGGTCAACCCCATCGACCAGTACGGGCAGGACAAGGTGCTGGCCGAGGAGGCGGTGCGCGCCAGCGGCGTGCCGTACGCCCTCCTGCGACTGGGCGGAGTGATCTCACCGGACACGCAGTCCAGCGTCAACGGCGACTACTTGGCGCTGCTGCGGTCGATGCCGGGCGACAACCGCATCCACATGGTCGACGTGCGGGACGTGGCGCTGGCGTTCGCCAACGGCGTCGACCGCGAAGCCACCATCGCGGGCAAGACGCTGCTCATCGGCGGCGACGAGTCATATGTGTTCCTGCAGAGCGACTTCCAGGACGACCTGACGACGGCCGTCGGGCTGGGCGCCCTGGGGCGTTCGGCCAGCCTGCCCGGCGACCCCGCCGACGACCGCGGCTGGAGCTTCACCGGCTGGTTCGATACCGCCGAAGCGCAGGAACTCCTCGAATTCCAGGAGCACGACTGGCGCCAGACCCGGGACTGGATTGGCGAATCCACCGGTCATCGACGCACCCTGTTGCGCGCGCTGGGCCCGATACTGCGGCCGACCCTGCGCTGCGCGCTGGATCTGCAGCGTCGGTTCGAGGGGCGCGGTCCGTATGCGGACCCGTGGAAGCTGATCGAGAAGAAGTACGGGCCCGGCGCACTGGCCCCGCGAGCGTGAAGCTGGCCGCACACTCGGCGCGGGCGGCTTCACCCGACTAGCGGTCGATCCACGCCATCTGCGCTTCGGCGTGGTGTCCGCCGCGGGGCGGGGTGAGCCGGTCGAGCCGGGCCAGGTGGTCGGGCGTCAACTCGACGGAATCCGCCCCGACATTCTCTTCGAGGCGGCGCACGCGTTTGGTCCCGGGAATCGGTACGACGTCCGAGCCCCCCTTTGCGCCCTGAGCCAGCAGCCATGCCAGCGCCACCTGAGCCGGCGTCGCGCCGACGTCGGCGCTGATGTCGCGCAACTCGTCCGCGCTGCGCAGGTTGTGCTCGAAGTTCTCACCGGAGAACCGGGGATTGGTCTTGCGGTAGTCGGTGTCGGGCAGCCCCGCGACGGAGCGGACGGCACCGGTGAGAAGGCCGCGGCCCAGCGGCGAGTAGGCCACGAACCCGATGCCCAACTCCCGCAGCACCGGCAAGACGCCGTCCTCGGGGTCGCGCGTCCACAGCGAGTACTCCGACTGCACGGCGGCGATCGGGTGCACGGCGTGGGCGCGGCGGATCGTGTTCACACCGACCTCGGAAAGGCCGATGTGCCGGACCTTGCCGGCGGCGACCAGCTCCGCCAACGCGCCGACGGTGTCCTCGATCGGGGTCTGGCGGTCGAGGCGGTGCTGGTACAAGAGGTCGATGCGGTCGGTGCCCAGCCTTCGCAGCGAGCCCTCCACGGCAATGCGGATGTTGGCGGGGCTGCTGTCCAAAAAGCTGCCGGAGCCGGCCCGGCCGGTGTGCGAGATCATGCCGAACTTCGTCGCGAGCACCACCTCGTCCCGTCGGCCCTGCAGCGCTCGCGCGACGAGTTCTTCATTGACGTAGGGGCCGTACACCTCGGCCGTGTCGATCAGGGTCACACCCAGGTCGACCGCGCGATGAATGGTCCGGATCGATTCGGCGTCGTCGCTACCGGCGCCGGCGTAGGCGACGGACATGCCCATCGCACCCAAACCGAGCCGGCCGACCTCCAGGTCGGCGAGGTGAGCGGGTTGCATGGGGCCATTCTGCGCCCGGCGACTCCCGCGCTCCGGACGGGTACCGTGGCCGGCGTGGACCGCACCGAGATTGCGCCCCCGGCCCGCAACCTGGCGGTCGACTTCTACCGCGTGTCGGGCGTCATCCTCATCGTGCTGGGTCACTGGCTGGCCGGTTCTGTCACCTACCACAACGGGCAGTTCGGCCGGGAGAACCCGCTGCTCGACATGCCGTGGACGCAGTGGTTGACCTGGATCTTCCAAGCCGTACCCGTGTTCTTCTTCGTGGCCGGGTACGCGGGCGCGGTGTCGTGGGCGCACCGGCGCGAGGCGGACGGTTTCTCCCGCGAGGCGTGGATCCGCCACCGTCTGGCCCGGGTGCTGGGGCCGACGACGGTCTATGTGGCGCTGGTCTCGGCGATCGTCGTGACGCTTCAGGCGCTCGGGATCGCCGGCTACGTGCTGGAGTACGCGGGCTGGGCGGTCGCCATGCACCTGTGGTTCCTCGCCGTCTACGTGGTGGTGGTGTCGCTGACTCCCGTTGCGGTTGCGGCACAACGACGTTGGGGCCTGAGGCCGGCACTGGCACTGGCGGCGGGAGTGGTGATCGTCGACGCCGCGGCGCTGGGGGGACATGTCCCCTACCTCGGCTGGCTCAATTACCTGCTGTGCTGGGGCCTGCTCTACCAACTCGGGATCGCCTGGCACGGCGGGTTGTTGGCCGGCCGCCGGCCGGTCGTGCTGGCGGCCGGGTCGGCGGTCGCCCTGGCGCTGTCGATCCGCCTCGGGCCCTATCCGGTCAGCATGATCGGCGTTCCCGGCCAGGCGATCGAGAACACGACGCCGCCGACGGTGGCCATGCTGGCGTACGGGTGCACGCAGGTCGGTGTGGCGGCCGCCGTCGCACCGGCCCTCAACCGCGTGCTGCGGGCCCGCCTCGTGCGGCGCGTCCTGGCAACCGCGAACGCGAACGTGATGGCGCTGTACCTGTGGCACATGGTGCCGGTGGTGATCGTCGCGATAGTGGCCTATCCGGCCGGACTGATCGCGCAGCCACCGGAGGGATCGGCGGACTGGTGGCTCGCCCGGCTGGAGTGGATCGTCGTGCTGAGCCTGGTCGCGGCGGTGGAGATGGTTTTGCTGTGGTCCCTGCGGCGGTTCTTTGCGGCTCCCCTGCCCATGCTCGGCGTCCCGCTCCGCGGCCGCTGGGCCGAGGCGGTCATGCTGGTCGGCGCCCTGCTGGCCGCCGGCGGTTTGCACTGGCTGGCCCAGGCGGGCTTCGCCCCCGACGGCCGCTTCTCCTGGCCGACCGCGGCGATTTTCACCGCCGGCGTGCTGCTGGTGGCGGTGCGTCCCCGGCAGCCGGTCGCCCGGCGACTTACGGCCCCGGGACAGAGGACGTAATGCCCTGGTCGGAGGGCTAGAAGAGGCGGAAAATCTGCTCAGGTCCGGAAGCATTCGACCGGCCGGACCCGCCGGCAACGTCGCCAAGGGAGTGCGCAGATGTTAAACAGTCTATCGGTCCACGGCAGCCCCGAGCAGCTCGAGCGGGACGCCGAGCTATTGAAAGAGTCGGGCGTGCACAAGCTCGTCGTCACCGACCGCGACGGCAACTGCTTGGCGTTCGTGTTGGCCTGGGACAGCTTCGACTACGACCCCGAGACCGACACCTATGTGTGCGTTGCCGATCCCGATGGCAGAGAACTGCTGACCGTGTACACCGCCGGCGAGGTCAAGGCCGCGCCCGGCGAGGACATGTACGCCGTCACGGCACCGAAGAAATTCGGTCGGCTGCTGCGCGGGCGCTGACCCCGACACGGGGCGATCTTCGCCCTTGAGCGTGATGGCTCGACGGCTATGATAGACCGTTCGTACGGTTAGTGGCGCCGAGAGCGGGTTTGAAGATGGCCAGATCGCCGGGTCGACGTGGCGAGATTCTCGACGCGTTCGTCCGCTATGTCGCCGATCGTGGTTACGACAGAACGAATATCGGCGACATCGCCGACGAGCTGGGCATGTCCAAGGGCACCATCGTCCATCACTTCGGAACCAAAGCCCAGATGCTGCGGGAACTCGAGGAGACGCACCTGGCGCGCCAACTCGACGTGCTCAGGATGGTATGGGACCGGCTGGCCGCACCGCACGAGCGCATCGCCGCGATCATCTACGCCTCGGCGCTGCTGCAGGTGATCACCCGCGACGCGACGGTGGCGAGCCAGCGCGAAGTGGTCCAGTTGTTCGACGACCCGGCGATGCGTCAGGTGCGTGAATTGCGCCGCCAGCTCCAAAATCTCGTGGTCGACGAGATTCGCTCCGGCATCGAGGGCGACGTGTTCCGCAGGGTGGACGTCGACTTGGCCGCGCTCCAGTTGTGGGGATCGCTGGAGTGGATGTGGGTGTGGTTCGATCCCGCGGATTCGCGGACACCGGAGCAAGTCGGTGCGGCGTTCGTCGACGTCTTCCTCGGCGGACTGCTGCTCGACCGCCTGGGTCTCAACAGATGGGCCAGCCCTTCCGCCGAGGTGGTCTCGGTGGTGCGCGAGTGCCTCTCCGCGGTCACCGGTGTGACCGCTTGATCGCGTAGGCGGCGGAAACGCATTGCGCCGGAGGGTCGTTGGCGGCCGCCGCTCAAGCCCGTCCGGCCGCACGCCCGACCGGCTCATCTCCCCGGACGACCCCGTCCCAGCCACGCGCGTCCCCTTCCTCGCGTTTTGTTGACTGACCGTACGGTCTAATGCGATAGTGAGCCCGGTGGCGCAAACGTGGGTGAGGCGGGCCGACAAGGCCGGTGAACGAGGCCGCCGACTGCGCGGATCCCCCGGTCGACCGGCACCGGGACCACGGGCGGCATCGGCATCCGGGGCGAGCGAGCGGGAAGCGGTATCGCTCACCGAGCTGCCGCGAATCACGCTCTGATGGAACGTTTTCCGCGCCGCAGCCCACCGCGACGGCGAAACCGGGGACACACGCCGCCGACGCAATGGCCCGCGCGTCGTTGCGCCGGGAGCCGCGCCCATGACCACGTCGAACGCGATGGCGACCAGATTCGGCAACAGGATCCGACCCGGCGCGGAGGTGGCCGGCGGGTTCTTCCGAATGTGCGTGCTGACGGGCAAAGCCCTGAGGAAACCGTTCGAATGGCGTGAGTTCATCTGGGTTGGCTGGTTCCTGATGCGGGTCTCGCTGCTGCCCACCATCGCGGTGTCCATCCCGGAAACCGTGTTGCTCATCTTCACGCTCAACCTGCTGTTGGCCGAGATCGGTGCCGCCGACGTCTCCGGTGCCGGTGCCGCGATCGGCGCGGTCACCCAGCTCGGACCGATCGTGACGGTGCTGGTGGTCGCCGGCGCCGGTGGCACCGCCATCTGCGCCGACCTCGGCGCGCGCACCATCCGCGAGGAAATCGATGCGCTCGAGGTGCTCGGCATCGACCCGATCCACCGGCTGGTGGTGCCGCGCGTCGTCGCTTCGACGATCGTCGCGGTGCTGCTCAACGGACTCGTGGTCGCCGTCGGCCTGGGGGGCGGCTACCTGTTCAGCGTGTACCTGCAGAACGTCTCGAGCGGTGCCTACCTCTCGACGCTGACGGCGCTCACCGGCCTACCGGAGGTGGTGATCGCGTTCATCAAGGCCGCGACGTTCGGGCTGATCGCCGGCCTGGTCGGCTGTTACCGCGGGCTGATTGTCCGCGGCGGATCCAAGGGCCTGGGCACCGCCGTCAACGAGACGGTGGTGCTGTGCTTCATCGCGCTGTTCGCGGTCAACGCGGCGCTGACCACCATCGGTGTCCGGTTCGGAACGGGGCACTGACATGACCGTGACGGCGGGAACTCCCGAGGACACAACGGCCGCCCCGGTGCGCGGCCGCTTCCCCTGGGCGCGATACGGCGAGGCCCCGGTGCGGCTCCTGGTCGAGATCGGCCAGATGATCTGGTTCGCGCTGTCGACGGTGGGCCAGATCCCCTTCGCCCTGAGCCACTACCGCAAAGAGCTGCTGCGGCTGGTTGCCCAGATGGGCATGGGCACCGGCGCGATGGCCGTCGTCGGTGGCACCGCCGCCATCGTCGGCTTCATCACCCTGTCCGCCGGCTCACTGGTCGCAATCCAGGGCTACGCGACGCTGGGCAACATCGGTGTCGAGGCGTTCACCGGATTCCTTGCCGCCCTGGTGAATGTGCGGTTCGTGGCGCCGGTGGCCGCCGGTCAGGCGCTGGCCGCCACGGTTGGCGCCGGCGCGACCGCCGAACTGGGCGCCATGCGCATCAGCGAGGAGATCGACGCGCTGGAGGTGATGAGTATCCGGTCGGTTCCCTTCCTGGCATCCACCCGGGTGGTGGCGGGCCTCGTCGTCATCATCCCGCTCTACGGGTTGGCGATCACCCTGGCCTTTGTGTCCCAGCAGGTCACCACGGTCTTCTTCTACGGGCAGTCGCCCGGGCACGTACAACCACTACTTCCACACGTTCCTGCGCCTCAACGACGTGGGCTGGTCGTTCGCCGAGGTGATCCTGGTCGCGGTGGTCGTGATGACCACCCACTGCTACTACGGCTACACCGCCAGCGGCGGTCCGGTCGGCGTCGGTGAGGCGGTCGGGCGGTCGATGCGGCTGTCGTTGATCACGATCGTCGTCGTGGTCGTGCTGACCGCGATGGCGGTTTACGGCAAGAGCCCCAACTTCAACCTCACGGTGTAGCCGCGATGACCACCCCTGCGAAGGAAAACCCGCCGCGGATCCCCCCGTACAAGACGACGGCCACGGCGGGGTTGGTGGTGGCGGCGATCGTGTTGGGGTGCGTCTGGATGCAGTTCCGGGGCGAATTCACGCCGAAGACAACCTTGACGATGGTGGCTCCCCGCTCCGGCCTGGTCATGGACCCGGGGTCGAAGGTGACCTACAACGGCGTCGAGATAGGGCGCGTGACAACCATTTCCGAGATTCAGCGGAATGGCGTGCCGGCTGCCAAGTTCGTGATGGACGTGAAGCCGAAGTACATCTCGCTGATTCCGGCCAACGTGGACGCCAAAATCAAGGCAACGACCGTGTTCGGCAACAAGTATGTGTCGTTGACCTCGCCGAAAAACCCAACAACGCAACGAATCAGCCCGCAGCAGGTGATCGATGCGAGCTCGGTGACGACGGAGTTCAACACCTTGTTCGACACGATCAACTCGATCGTGGAGAAGGTGGACCCGGTCAAGCTGAACCTGACGCTGGCGGCGGCCGCGCAGGCTTTGACCGGCTTGGGAGACAAGTTCGGGCAGTCGATCGTCAACGCCAACGCCATCCTCGACGACATCAATCCGCAGATGCCGCAGATCCGGCACGACATTCAGGGACTGGCGGCCCTCGGCGACACCTACGCCAAGGCCGCGCCGGATCTCTTGGACGCGCTCAACAATGCGGTTGTCACCGCGCGCACGCTGCACCGGCAGGAAAGCGAGCTGGACGCCGCGTTGCTTGCGGCGACCGGGTTGGGCAACACCGGGGAAGACATCTTCCGGCGCGGCGGGCCGTACCTGCAGCGAGGGCTCGCCGATCTGGTGCCCACCGCCGGACTGCTCGACACCTACAGCCCCGAGATCTTCTGCACGATCCGCAACTACTACGACGAAGAACCCGCGGCCTATGCGACGACGGGCGGCGGCAACGGCTACGCACTGAGAACCATGACCGAGCTGACGTCCGGGCTGGGAGGCATCCTGACGCTGCCCGGGCTGGCCGGCACGGTGGCCACCGGGGGGCTGCTGGGGCTGGCCGGGCTCGTCGGCGGGGCGCCGAATCCCTATGTGTACCCGGACAATCTGCCCCGGGTGAACGCCCGCGGCGGTCCGGGCGGCGCGCCGGGTTGCTGGCAGCAGATCACCCACGACCTGTGGCCCGCGCCCGAATTGGTGCTGGACACCGGCGCCAGCCTTGCGCCGTACAACCACCTGGATACCGGCTCGCCGTACGCCATCGAATACGTGTGGGGCCGCCAAGTCGGGGACAACACGATCAACCCATGAAAATCACCGGCTCCGCCATCAAACTCGGCATCGTCTCGTTGGTGCTGGCGCTGATCGCCGTCTCGATCGTCGTGGTGTTCGCTCAGATGCGCTTCAACCGCACCAACAGCTATACCGCGGAGTTCAGCAACGGTAGCGGCCTCAAAGACGGCCAGTTCGTCCGCGCCTCCGGGGTCGAGGTCGGCAAGGTCAAGAAGGTTCGGCTGATCGACGGCGGCAGGAAGGTAGAGGTGGACTTCGTCGTCGACCGCTCGATACCGCTCTACCAGTCGACGACCGCCCAGATCCGCTATCTCAATCTGTTCGCCGATCGCTACCTGGAGCTCAAGCGCGGCGAGGGTGAGGGCGCCGACCGGATCCTGCCGCCGGGCGGATTCATCCCGCTGTCCCGGACATCACCGGCGCTGGATCTGGATGCCCTGATCGGCGGTTTCAAGCCGCTGTTCCGAGCGCTGGAACCGGAGAAGGTCAACACCATTACCTCGGCCATCGTCACCGTTTTCCAGGGCCAGGGCGGCACGATCAACGACATTCTCGACCAGACCGCGCAGCTGACCGCGCACATTGCGGAACGCGACCAGGCGATCGGCGAAGTGGTCAAGAACCTCAACGTCGTGCTCGACACTACGGTCAGGCATCGCAAGGAATTCGATCAGACCGATCGACAACTTCGAAAGATTGATCACCGGGCTGCAGAACCACGCCGAACCGCTGGCCGCCGGCGTCGCGAACCTGAGCAACGCCGCCGGAACTGTCGCCGACCTCCTGTCGGAGAATCGGGCGCTTGCTGCACAAGGAGATCAACTACCTGCAGGCGCTCCAGCAACCGCTCGTCGACCAGCGTGATCAGCTCAGCGATCTGATCCACAAGACGCCGACGGCGCTCAACCTCATCGGCCGCAGCATCGGCCTCTACGGGGACTGGGTGAACTTCTACCTCTGCGACCTCTCGATCAGGTGGAACGGGCTGCAGCCCGGCGGCCCGGTCCGTACGGTGCGGATCTGGCAGCAGCCCACCGGCAGGTGCACGCCGCAATGAGAACACTGACGGAATTCAACCGCCGCCGCGTCGGGCTGATGGGTGTCACGGTGCTGGGGCTCGTCGTCGCCGTCGGCCAGAGCTTCACCAGCGTCCCGATGATGTTCGCCAGTCCGAGCTACTACGGGCAGTTCACCGACTCCGGTCAACTGAACAAGGGCGACAAAGTGCGCATCTCCGGCGTGAATGTCGGCAAGGTGGAGGGGTTCGACATCGACGGCGACCACGTCCAGATCAAGTTCACCATCGGCCCCAACACCATCGGCACCGAGAGCCGCCTCGCGATCAAGACCGACACCATCCTCGGCAAGAAAGTGCTCGAGATCGAGCCGCGGGGGGCCAGGACGTTGCCGGCCGGGGGCGTGTTGCCGCTCGGCCAGAGCACCACCCCCTACCAGCTCTACGACGCGAACTACGACCTCACCAAGGCGGCCTCCGGCTGGGACATCGACACCTTGAAGCGGTCGCTGAATGTCTTGTCGCAGACCATCGACCAGACCTATCCGCACCTGAGCGCCACACTCGACGGCCTGGCCAGAGTTCTCCGACACCATCGGCAAGCGCGACGAGCAGATCAAGCACCTGCTCGCACAGGCCCACCAGGTAGCCAGCGTGCTTGGTGACCGCAGCGAACAGGTCAATCGGTTGCTGGTCAACGCGAAAACCCTGCTGGCCGCCTTCAACGAACGCGGTCAGTGCCATTGACGCCCTGCTGCGCAACGTTTCCGCTTTCTCCGCGCAGGTGCAGGGGTTCATCAACGACAACCCCAATCTCAATCCCGTATTGGAGCAGTTGCGCGCCATCAGCGACGTGCTGGTGGCACGCAAAGACGACCTCGCCCAAACCCTCACGTACGTCAGCCAATTCGCCGCATCGCTCGGAGAATCCGTCGCGTCGGGACCGTACTTCAAGATCGTCCTGTCCAACCTGCTGCCCTACTGGATGTTGCAGCCATTCGTCGACGCGGCCTTCAAGAAGCGGGGCATCGACCCGGAGGACTTCTGGCGCAGCGCAGGCCTGCCCGCATTCCGCTGGCCCGACCCCAACGGCACCCGATTCCCCAACGGCGCTCCCCCGCCCGCACCTCCGGTCCTGGAGGGCACCCCGGACCATCCCGGACCCGCGGTGCCGCCGGGAACGGCGTGCTCGTACACGCCCGCCGCGCGACGCCCTGCCGCGCCCCTGGAACCCGCTGCCGTGCAGCGGTGTCGACGCCGGCCCCTTCGGCGGCAGCTTCCCCGCACCGATCGACGTGCAGACGTCGCCGCCGAACCCCAATGGCCTGCCACCGACACCGGGCATCCCTATCGCCGCCCGCCCTGGCGATCCGCCCCCGGCCGTCCCCGGCACACCGGTGCCGCTTCCCGCCCAGGCGCCGCCCGGGGCGCGCACCGAGAACCTGCAACCCGCCGGCCCCGTACCCCCGCCGTCGACCTTCGCGCCCGGCCTGCCGCCGGGGCCACCCGCGCCGCCCGGACCCGGGCCGCAGCTGCCGGCGCCGTACATCAACCCCGGCGGCACCGGGGGCAGCGGCGCAACGGGAGGTAGCCAGAATTGAACACCATCTTCGATGTCCGTAAGTGGCCGTCCCGCAAGTGATCGGGACGCTGATAGTGGCGCTGGCCCTGCTCGCCGGGTTCGTCGGGTGGCGGCTGTACGACAAGCTGACCACCAACACCGTGGCCGCTTACTTCCCGGAGGCGAACGCACTCTACCCCGGCGACAAAGTCCAGATCATGGGCGTTCGCGTGGGCTCGGTCGACAAGATCGAGCCCGCCGGCGACAAGATGAAGGTGACGTTTCACTACAAGAACAAATACAAGGTGCCGGCCAACGCGTCCGCCGTGATCGTGAACCCCACCCTGGTCGCGTCGCGGACCATCCAGTTGGAGCCACCCTACAAAGGTGGTCCGCTGCTGGCCGATAACGCCGTGATCCCCATCGAGCGCACGCAGGTGCCGACGGAGTGGGACCAACTGAGCCAGAGCGTCGCGAACGCCATCGACAAACTCGGTCCCGACCCCCGAGCAGCCAAAGGGGCCCATCGGCGACGTCATCGAGTCCTTCGCCGACGGGCTGGCCGGCAAAGGCAAGCAGATCAATACCACGCTGGACAGCCTGTCGCGGGCGTTGACCGCGTTGAACGAGGGCCGAGGGGACTTCTTCGCGGTGGTGCACAGCCTCGCGCTGTTCGTCAACGCCCTGCACAAGGACGACCGGCAGTTCGTGGCGCTGAACCAGAACCTGGCCCAGTTCACCGACAAGTTGACCGGCTCCGACCACGACCTGAGCAATGCGATCGTGCAGTTCGACAGCCTGCTTTCCACCCTGCGGCCGTTCCTGGACAAGAACCGCGCGGTGCTGACCCACGACATCGACAACCTCGCCACCGTCACCACCACGCTGGTCCAACCCGATCCGCTGAACGGCTTGGAGACCGCCCTGCACGTCCTGCCGACGCTGGAAACGAACCTCAGCCAGATCTACCACCCGTCGCACGGCGCGGTCATGTCCATCCCGGCGATACCGAACTTCGCGAACCCAATGCAGTTCATGTGCAGCATGATTCAGGCCGGCAGCCGGCTGGGCTATCAGGATTCGGCCGAACTGTGCGCGCAGTACCTGGCGCCCGTTCTCGATGCGATCAAGTTCAACTACCTGCCCTTTGGGCTGAACCTGTTCAGCACCGCGGAGACGCTACCCAAGGAGGTCGCGTACTCGGAGCCCCGGCTGCAGCCGCCGAACGGGTACAAGGACACCACGGTGCCCGGGATCTGGGTGCCCGACACCCCGTTGTCCCACCGCAACACCCAGCCCGGCTGGGTGGCCGCGCCGGGCATGCAGGGCACTCAGGTCGGGCCGATCACGGCGGGCCTGATGGCCCCCGATTCGCTGGCCGAACTGATGGGCGGGTCGGACGCCGCTCCGCCGCCGTCGGGTCTGCAGACCCCACCGGGACCGCCGAACGCGTACGACGAGCACCCGGTGGTTCCGCCCGTGGGCGTCAATGCTCCCCAGGTACCGATCCCGCCCCCGCCGCCGGGTCCCGGCGTCGTCCCGGGACCCGTCGCGCCGACGCCCGCGGGGCCGCCGCCCGCGTCGGCCGCAGCCGGAGGACCGGAATCGTGAAGCGCCCGTTGGCGGCTCGGGCCCGGCTCCGACACCGGGCCCGGCAGGGGGTGGCGCTCCTGGTTGCCGCCGTAGCGCTGACCTCCTGCGCGAGTTGGCGCGGCATCGCCAACGTGCCGATGCCCGGTGGCCCCGGCAGCGGGCCCGGCTCCTACATCATCTACGTGCAGATGCCCGACACGCTGGCCCTCAACGACAACAGCCGGGTGCGGGTGGCCGACGTCTTCGTCGGCACGGTGCGTGCGATCAGCCTGAAGAACTGGGTCGCCACGCTGACGCTGCGGGTGGACAAGAACGTCAAGTTACCCAGGAACGCCACCGCCAAGATCGGGCAGACGAGCCTCCTGGGTTCCCAGCACATAGAGCTGGCGGCGCCACCCGACCCGTCCCCGGAGCCGCTCAAGGACGGCGACACCATCCCGCTGAAGAACGCGTCCACCTACCCCACGACCGAGCAGACCCTCGCCGCCCTCGCCATAGTCATCCGCGGGGGCGGCATCCCGAACCTCGAAGTGCTGCAGAACGAGGTGTACAACATCGTGAACGGGCGGGGCGATCAGATCCGCGCCTTCCTCGGCAAGCTGGACACCTTCACCGCGCGGCTCAACGAGCAACGCGAGGACATCACCCGCGCCATCGACTCCACGAATCGGCTGCTCGCCTACGTGGGTCCCCGCTCGGACGTCCTGGATCGCGTCCTCACCGAATTCCCGCCCCTGCTCAAGCATTTCGCCGACAAACAGAACCTTCTGATCAATGCGGTCGACGCGACGGGACGGCTCAGCGGAGTGGCCGACCAGTACCTGTCCGCGTCGCGCAACGACCTGCACCAGAACCTGCTGGCGCTCCAGTGCCCGCTGCGTGAACTCGGCCGCGGCTCGCCGTATCTGATCCGCGCGCTCAAGCTGATGCTCGTCCGGCCGTTCGACATCGACTCCGTGCCGAAGGCCTTCCGGGGCGACTACTTCAACCTGTCGCTGACGCTCGACCTGACGCTCAGCTCCGTCGACAACGCCATCCTCACCGGGACGGGATTCTCCGGAGCGCTGCGCGCGCTCGAGCAGTCGTGGGGCCGCGACCCCGAAACGATGATCCCCGACGTCCGGTACACACCGAACCCGAACGATGCGCCGGGCGGGCCGCTGGTGGAACGGGCGGACAGACAGTGCTGACCCCCTTCATCAAGCGCCAGCTGATCCTGTTCGGCATTCTGACCGCGATCACCGCGTTCGTCCTGGGCGGGTACTACCTGCGCCTTCCCGCCGCTGCAGGGATCGGCCAGTACACGCTGCACGCAAACCTGCCCGCGTCGGGCGGCCTGTACCAGACGGCCAACGTCACTTATCGCGGTCAGACCATCGGCACGGTCACCGCCGTCGAGCCGACCGAGACCGGCGCGCGGGTGACCATGAGCATCTCCGACCGCTACCGCATCCCGCTTGACGCGTCGGCGAACGTGCATTCGGTGTCGGCGGTCGGCGAGCAGTATCTGGACCTGGTGTCCGCGGGCAAGCCGGGCAAGTACTTCTCGGCCGGACAAACCATCACCAAGGGCACCATACCCACCGATATCGGGCCGGCGCTGGATGCCGCCAACCGCGGGCTGGCGGCCCTGCCCAAGGAGAAGATCGCCACGCTGCTGGACGAAACGGCACAAGCCGTCGGCGGATTGGGACCCGCGCTGCAACGATTGGTCGATGCGACGCAGGCGATCGCCGGCGACTTCAAGACCAACCTCCGCGACGTCGACGACATCATCGAGAACGCCGGGCCGATCATCGACAGCCAGGTCGACTCCAGTGACTCGATCCAGCGCTGGTCGCACAACCTGGACATCCTGGCCGCGCAGAGCGCCCAAAGCGACCAGCACGTGCAAAGCATCCTGACGCAAGCGGCGCCGACGGCCGATCAGGTCAACACGGTGTTCAACGACGTCCGCGACGCGCTGCCGCAGACACTGGCGAACCTCGAGATCGTGCTGGACATGCTCAAGCGCTACCACAAGGGCGTCGAGCAATTACTGGTCGCCTATCCGCAGGGCGCCGCGGAGGGCCAGACGGTGACGACGCCTTTCCCGGGCTATGCATCTCTGGGCACGCATCTGACGATCAACCAGCCCCCGCCGTGTCTCACGGGCTTTCTGCCGGCGCCTCAGTGGCGGTCTCCCGCGGACACCAGCCTGGCCCCGATGCCGTCTGGAACCTATTGCAGGATCCCGCAGGACACCCCGGCCAACGACGTGCGCGGGGCGCGCAATCTCCCGTGTGTCGATGTGCCCGGTAAGCGCGCCGCGACCCCCCGGGAATGCCGGGACCCCAAACCCTACGTCCCGTTGGGCACCAATCCCTGGTACGGCGACCCGAACCAGATCGTGACCTGCCCCGCGCCGGCGGCGCGCTGTGATCAGCCGGTCAAGCCGGGTCAGGTGATTCCCGCCCCGTCGGTCGACAACGGCATGAACCCGGCGCCCGCCGACCGGGTGGCGGGGACACCGCCTCCGGTCAGCGACCCGCTGCAGCGACCGGGATCCGGATCCGTCCGGTGCAACGGGCAGCAGCCGAACAACTGCGTCTACTCCCCCGCCGGGCCGCCCGCGGCCGTCTACAGTCCGCAAAGCGGCGAACTGGTCGGCCCCGACGGCGTGAAGTACTCGGTGGACAATTCGGGCAAAACCGGCGACGACGGGTGGAAGGACATGTTGTCCCCGCGCGGCTGACGCAGATGCGCTGCGATACCGCACCTTTCGCCGCGGGGCGCCCCGACGGCGCGACGAACTCGCCGGCGTGCGACCGGGCGAAACATTGACACTGACCGCCCGTACGGTCATATAATCGAGATCGGAGTGCGCCGCGCCCGCCCGCGCACCGGGAGATCGGAGCGACATGCCGGAAGTCATTGGGCTGGGCCAACTCCGGAGTCACGCGTGCGCGTACCTCGAGCGGGTTGCCGCCGGGGAGGCCTTCGGCGTCGTCCGCCGGGGCAAGTTGGTGGCGCGGATCCTGCCGGTCGGTGACTGGAGGGGCGCTCCGATCCCGGCGCGGACCGCCAAGGCCGCGGACACCGGCGGCTGGGTCGGGCTGGACGAACTGCGAACCCGCGCCGGACGCTGCTTCGATCGCGTCACGGCCGGCGAGACGGTGTACGTCGTGCGCGGCGGCAAGTTGCTCGCGCGGATCGTGTCGGCCGGTGACGCGAGGACAAAGCCGACAGGGCCGACGGTGCCGATAGCGCCCGAGTCCGCCGGGCGGATCGAGCTCGACGAACTGCGCAAGCGCGCGGGCCGCTACTTCGACACCGTCGCACAGGGGCAGACGATCGAGGTCGTGCGCGGCGGCAAGCTGGTTGCCCGCATCGTCTCGGCCGCCACGAACGACGCCCTCGGCGCCTAATCGCCCCAGACGTCGGGCAGCGGTCGTTCACAGACCTCATGCGCCTCGGCGGCGCTCAGCCCGAACAGGCGGAGCACGTCTTCGGTGACGGCATCGGCCGCCCGCGCGTCGTCACGATCGGGGTTGTCGCGCAACAGCTTTCCGAGTCCGAGCAGAGCGCCGCCCGCCATGGCGAGGGCGAGTTCGGGATCCTCGACCCGGAACCGGCCGGCCGCGACGCCGGCCTTGATGTCGCGCAGCGCACGCGGCGCCAGGCCGCGGTCCGACGACAACAGCGGCAGCCCGTTGGCCAGCAAGATCTCGCACTCCCGCGGGCGCCGGCGAAACAGCCGGCCCGTGATCCGGAAACTGGCGGCGAAGGTCTCCGCCGGGTCCCCGATCGCCGCTGTCAGCCGGTCCAACATCGCCCCATGGGCGTCCAGGACGTCGGTGATCGCCGCCGCGAACAGCTCGTCCTTGCTGTCGAAATGGTTGTAGAAGGAGCCCATCCCGACGTCGGCCGCCTGGGTGATCTCGAGAACCGGCGCGTTCGTCCTGCCTTCGGCGATCAACCGTTGAGCGGCCCTGACCAGCGCCGTCCTGGTCCGCTGCTTGCGTCGCTCCAGGCGATTCGCCGGCTCTACCGTCGCGTTCACAGACAGGATTATGCCTCACTTATGAGGATTTCGTCAGTAACCTTGACTGAGCGTTATGTCGTATGTGACGATTTCGTCAGATAGTTTTGGGAGGGGCGGCATGAATCCGACGCACGGCCTGCACGGCGACGGAGCCGCGCTGCGCGACGAACACAGCGGGCGGTCCCGGAATCCGGTGATCAAGGTCGTCGACCTCGCGTGGCTGGAATTCGAGAAGCCCGACCTCGCGCGCGCCGAGGTCTTCGCCGGGGCGTTCGGCTTTCACACGTCGCAGCGTGGCTCCGACGAAGTTCACCTGCGCGGCACCCGGGCGGGCGGACCCTGTGTGATCGTGCGTCGCGGGCAGCGGAGCCGGTTCGCCGGCGTGGCGTTTCGCGCGGCCGACGAAGCCGACGTGCTGCGACTGGCCGACAAGTCCAACGTTTCCGCCCGTCCGCTGCCGGAGAGCATCGGCGGCCTGTCGGTCGACCTGGTCGACCCGAGCGGAGTGCCGGTGCGGGTTGTCGCCGGTGTCCGCGAACTGCCGGAACTACCGGGCCAGCAGCCGCATGTCTTCAACTTCGGGGCGAGCGCGCCGCGCACCAACAGCGTCCAGCGCCCGCCGCGGGCGCCCGCGCGTGTCGAGCGCCTGGGCCATCTGGTGTTGCAGTCGACGAAATACGTTGCGGCGCTCAACTGGTACCTGGACAACCTGGGGATGATCGTCAGTGACTTCCTCTACTTCCCCGGCCAGCGCGAACGGGGGCCCACGATGAGCTTCATCCGCTGCGATCGTGGCTCGATGCCGGCCGACCACCACACGCTGGCCATGGCTTTGGGCCCGGTCGACCGCTACGTCCATTCGGCCTATCAGGTCAGCGACCTCGATGCGCTCGCGGCCGGCGGGGAATATCTGCGGGAACGGGGCTACCGCCGCTCCTGGGGAATCGGCAGGCACATCCAGGGCAGTCAAATCTTCGACTATTGGCGGGATCCGGACGGCTTCCTGGTCGAACATTTCACCGACGGTGACCTGTTCGACAACACGGTGCCGCCCGGCTGGGCCCCCTTCACCGCGTCGGGGCTGGCGCAGTGGGGCCCCCCGGCGACCCGCGACTTCCTCGGAACCGACGCGAAATCCGCTCCCCGGGAACTCCTTTCGATGGCGAGCTGCCCTGCGCGCCCGTAACGAGTTCGATGTCAGCCGCCTCGTCGGCCTACTGAAGGTGCCCACCTCATGACCGTGTCCGTGCTGCATACCTCCGACGCATGGTGGGTGAGGACCCCGGACGGCGCCGCGCGCATCGACACCACCGCCACCACCACCGCCGGGCTGCTGGCCGACCGCGCCGCCATCGACGCCGCGGTGGAGGGCGGCCCCAGCCGAGGCGCGCCCGTCGCGGTGGACAGCCTCACGCTCGTGTCACCGGTGACCCGGCCCTGCCGCGTCATCGCCCAGATGACCAACTTCAGGTCACACGTCAAGGACGCAGGCATGGATCCGGCATCCGTCCCGCTGACGTTCTTCCGCAAGGCCTCCGCGTCCATCGCCGGCCCGTTCGACGACCTCGTCAAGCCGCCGCACGTCAAACTGCTGGACTACGAGGTCGAAATCGGCCTCGTCGTCGGTCGTGCGATCCCCGTGGGCACCACCATCTCCCAGACGAACCTGGCCGAGTTCATCGCGGGACTGGTCGTCACCAACGATGTCTCCGCGCGTGATGTCCAGCTGCCGCAGACCCAGTTCTACGAGGCCAAGTCCTACCCGACGTTCACCCCGGTCGGGCCCGACCTGGTGCTGCTGACCGCCGACGAGCTCGAGCGGTTCGGCGACCTGCGGCTGCGCCTGACCGTCAACGGCGACGAGCGACAGAACGCCGTCGTCGACGGCGACATGCTGTTTCGGCCGCTGGAGGCGCTGCGCTCGCTCACCCAGTTCCAGGAACTGGCCGCCGGCGACCTCATCCTGACCGGCACCCCGGTCGGCACCGCGCTCAGCGCGCCGCCGAAACCGGTGCAGTTGATCGGCAACCTGATGCCGCCGAACGTCAAGTGGAAGATGTTCTTCGCGCGTCAGGCCGGCAATCCCAAGTACCTGAAACAGGGCGACGTCGTGGAGTCGTCGGTGGCCACCGACGACGGCGCGATCGATCTCGGAACACAGCGCAACGCAGTACGATTCGCATGACGGAGGGCGCCCGACCCGCTGTCCCGTCGGTGCCCGTCGTCATCGTCGGCGCCGGACCCACGGGCGTGGTCGCGGCCACCCTGCTGGCGCAGCACGACATCGACTGCCTCGTCCTCGACCGCTGGCCCGGCGTGTACCCGCAGCCGCGCGCCGTGCACCTCGACGACGAGACCTACCGGGTGCTGGCTCGTCTGGGCATCGCCGACGAATTCGCCGCGATATCGCGCCCGGCGCTGGGCCTGCGCCTGCTGGACCGGCGCTTCGGTGTGCTGGGCCAGTTCCACCGCGATCCCGCGCCGGGCGCCAACGGCTTCCCACGGGCCAACATGTTCGACCAACCCGAGCTGGAAGCGCTGCTGCGCGCCAATCTCAAGCGGTACCCGCGCGCCGTGCTGCGCGGGGACGCCGAGGTCACTGACCTCACCTCCCACGGGGCAACCGGCCGCATCACCTTCACCGACCGCACCGACGGTCGCACCCACCGGGTCGACGCCGACTACGTGCTGGGTTGCGACGGCGCTCACAGCCTGGTGCGCGCCCGAATCGGCTCGGCCATGCGGGATTTGAACTTCGAGCAGCGCTGGCTGGTGGTCGACGTCGCCACCGACGCCGACCTGCACCAGTGGGAGGGCGTGCACCAGGTGTGCAACCCGGTCCGCGCCGGAACGTACATGCGCATCGGGGAGGGCCGCTACCGGTGGGAGTTTCGGTTGCTGGCGGGTGAAAGCGCCGAGGACTTCGGCACGCTCGCCACCCTGCGACCGCTGATCGCGCCGTGGATCGCCGATGTCGGCGACGACGCCTTGACGCTGATCCGCGTCGCGGAGTACACCTTCCACGCTCAGATCGCCGACCGGTGGCGCCGCGGGAACGTCTTCCTTCTCGGCGACGCGGCGCACCTCACTCCCCCGTTCGTCGGGCAGGGCATGGGGGCGGGCGTACGGGACGCCGCCAACCTCGCCTGGAAGATCGCCGGAGTGCAACGCGGCACCTTGTCCGCTGACGTCCTCGACAGCTACGAACAGGAGCGCAAACCGCACGCGCGCCACATGATTCGGCTGGCGCTGGCGGTCGGCTGGGCGATGACCGGCGGCGGGAGCGCCGGCAATGTGGCGCGCCGGATAGCGCTGCCGCGGCTGCACTGGATTCCCGGCCTGCGCGACAAGGTCGTCGACTCCACCACACCGGCGCTGCGCCGCTCGGCATTGGTATGCGGGTCGCGCCGACTGGCGGGCAGCCTGTGCCCGAATCCGCCGCTGCGGAACGGCGGCCGGCTCGACGACGTCCTCGGACGGGGTTTCGCGCTGATCACCACCGAACGACCGGGCGGGGCGGACGAAGCGTCCCTGAGCCGGCGCGGGGTCGTCGTGCTGGTGGCCGACCCCGGTGCCGAGCTCGGGGCGTGGCTGCGCCGGGGTCACGCCACCGCCGCGGTGGTGCGACCCGACCGGACTGTCGCACGCGCGGGACGCGACGTGGCCGCGTTGTGCGGGTGGATCGCCACCGTCCTGCGTTCGCCTTAGGGCGTTACGCCGGACGGTTCAGGTGGAGGTGTTCGACGGCCGGGCGACGATCACCGGTGTCCGGACGGCATGCAGGACCGCGTTGCTCACCGAGCCCAGCAGCAGGCCCGTCAAGCCGCCGCGACCGTGACTGCCCACGACAAGTAGCTGTGCGGACGAAGCCTTTTCGGCGAGCTGCCGCGCCGGCCGATCTCGCACGATCAGCCGCTGGACGGTCACGTCCGGGTAGCGCTCCTCCCAGCCCGCGAGGCTTTCGGCGAGGCTGCGCTCCGCCGAGGCCTGCACCGCCGACCAGTCCAGCTCCGGCAGCTCGCCCGCCACCGCGATGTCGCTCCACGCGTGCAGCGCCACCAGATCGACGCCGCGAAAAGACGCCTCGTCGAAGGCGATCGCGGTCGCGAGCTCGGAAGTCGGTGACCCGTCGATCCCTACCAGAACGGGGGCGTCGTGCGCGTCGGGAAGCCCGTCCTCGTGGATCACGGCGACCGGGCACTTCGCTTGCCGCACCACGGCGGAACTGACCGACCCGAGCACGCCACGCGCCAAAAGTCCGCGTCCGGCGGTGCCCATGACGATCATCTCCGCCTCATCGGACATCTCGACCAGGGCCGACGCCGGGTTCGAGAACACCAACTCCCTGCCGATGGCGACCTTCCGGTCGGTCCGCGTCACCTCCTCGGCCAGTTTCATCGCGTCCATGACGGCCCTCTTGCCCTCGTCCTCCAACCGGACGGCCAAAGCCTCCGGATACGCGACCGGTGGCCAGGTAGCGGTGGGGGTCACCACCGCGTGGACCACCGTCAGCGGGACGTTCCTCATTGCCGCGTCGCGGGCCGCCCACGACACGGCGGCGTTCGACGCCGGCGAGCCGTCGACTGCGACGACGACGCCTCGTTGCTTAACGGGTGCTGACATTTCGTTCTCCCTCGGTCACACCACGACGCTATGAACCGAGCAGACCTCCTGTCGCGGGGCTTTAGTCCCTAACCGCCGGGACAGGGGGTTTCGCGGCAACAGTTTGCGCCGCGGTAACTCTGTGGTCACTCGTTGGCCATCAGCCAGACCGGGACCGCCTTATCAGCTTCAGGGATCGACCGGCTGGGTCACGAAGTCGATCAGTTCCTCCACCCGCCCGATCAGGGCCGGCTCCAGGTCGTTCCAGTCGCGGACCCGGGAACGGATGTGCCGCCAGGCCCGGGCGATGTCCGCCTGGCCGGCGTGCGGCAGCCCGAGCGCCCGGCATGCGCCGCGTTTCCACTCCACGTGCCGCGGCACCTCCGGCCAGGCCGCCAGACCGAGTCGCTGCGGCTTGACGGCCTGCCAGATGTCGACGTACGGGTGGCCGACGACCAAAGTGTCGGGCCCGCCGGGCCCCCGGCGCACCGCATCGGCGATCCGCGCCTCCTTCGATCCCGCGACGAGGTGGTCGACGAGCACTCCGAGCCGACGCCCGGGCCCGGGTGCGAAGTCCGCGACGATGCCGACCAGATCGTCGACGCCACCGAGGTACTCGACGACGACACCCTCGAGCCGCAGGTCATCCCCCCACACCTGCGCGACGAGTTCGGCGTCGTGGCGGCCCTCGACGTAGATCCGGCTGGCGCGCGCGACGCGGGCGCGGGCGCCGGCGACGGCGACCGAACCGGACGCCGTCCGCCCCGCGGCGGGTGGTCGCGGGCGGCGCGGCGCGGTGAGAATCACGGGGCGCCCATCGACGAGATAGCCCGGCCCCAGCGGGAATCCACGCGTGCGGCCGTGCCGGTCTTCGAGGTCGATGCGGCCGTACTCGACGCGAACCACCGCGCCCACATAGCCGGTTTCGGCGTCCTCGACGACCATCCCCAGTTCCACCGGAAGCTCGGTCGAGCGGGGCTTGCGCCGGCCGGCGGCGAGGACATCGGTTCCATAGCGATCCAGCACCCGGCAATACTAGGAAGCCCCGCGCCCAACCGGCGTTACGGCACGCCCACTTCGGCGCGGCAATTCCCGGTTTGCGCGACACCGCCTGGAGAAATGCCTGGAGAAATGTGTCGGCAACTGCGTGGCGTTAACCGGCGGGTGACCGCGCCGATGTTACCTTGTTACCTGCGGCGAGGCTGCCGCTGGACCGCAGCGCGGCGGTGAGCGAGGTGGAAGATGGATCTGACCCAATGGGTTTCGAGCATAGTCGCCTTTGTGCGGGCGGGCTACCCCAGCGGCTTGCCGACGACGGGTTATGTCCCGGCGGCGGCCCTGTGCCGTCGGCGGGTATCCACCGACGAGATCACCTCGCTGGCAAGCGAACTGACCTCCGATCGACGCGGCCCGATCAGCGCCACCGATGTCGGGGTCGCGATCACCCGCATCACGGGCGCGCTGCCCTCGCCAGAGGACATCGCGCGAGTCCAGCGGCGACTTGATCGCCGGGGCGCTCCCACCGCGTGACCCGTTGAGCCGAGGCCCTTTCCGCGCCTTCGCTATTCGAGTGATCCCCGCCTGGCCCGGGCTGTCGACAGCAGCGACGGCCGTTGCCCCCACGCGTGTCGCGGCGCCCTCCGGCGCCGGCATCAGTCGACCGCTGCCCGGGAGATCCGGCGCCCGTCGGCGCCGAAGAAGTGCAGGTGTCCCGGTTCGGGGTGCAATCGAACGCGGCTGCCCTTTTCCGGTGGGCGACGCCCGTCTGCGCGCGCAACGACGGGCTGGTCGATCACGTTGCCCGATCCCGTGATTCGCCCGTAGAGGTAGGCGTCAGCTCCCAACTCCTCGACCACATCCACCTCCATCTCGACACCCATGCCACCCAGTTCGAAATGCTCGGGACGTACGCCGACGACCAGCTCGGGGCCCGAATCGGCGATGTCGCGCGGGAGCGGGATCAGCCAATCCCCCAGCGACACCGCGGACTCCACCACCGGCAGGGTGAACAGGTTCATCGGGGGTGAGCCGATGAATCCCGCCACGAAGACGTTTCCGGGGTTCCGGTACAGCTCGCGGGGCGGCGCGAACTGCTGCAGCACCCCGTCGCAGAGCACGGCCACGCGGTCACCCATGGTCATCGCCTCAACCTGGTCGTGGGTGACGTAGACGGTGGTCGTTTCGAGCCGCCGCTGCAGTGCGGCGATCTGGTTACGGGTCTGCACGCGCAGCTTGGCGTCGAGGTTGGACAGCGGCTCGTCCATCAAGAACACCTGCGGGCGCCGCACGATCGCGCGCCCCATCGCCACCCGCTGACGCTGCCCGCCCGAGAGGTCTTTGGGCTTGCGGTCCAAATAGGGCTGCAGGTCGAGCAGTTTCGCCGCATCCAGCACCCGCTCGCGAATCTCGGCCTTCGGCGTCCGCGCGATCTTCAACGCGAAGCCCATGTTCTGCGCCACCGTCATGTGCGGGTAGAGGGCGTAGTTCTGGAAGACCATCGCGACATCACGGTCCTTGGGATCGACGTCGGTGACGTCGGCATCGCCGATCCGGATCCGGCCCGAATCGACCGTCTCGAGCCCGGCCACCATCCGCAGCGAGGTCGTCTTACCGCACCCGGACGGTCCGACCAGGACCACGAACTCGCCGTCGCCGACGTCGAGGTCGAGGGCGTCTAAGGCCGGTCGGTCCGCCCCCGGGTAGCGACGCGTCGCCTTCTCGAAACTCACCGACGCCATAACTATCCGCCCAGCCCGGTCACGGCGATGCCACGCACGAAGGAGCGTTGCGCGATGGCATAGATGGCCACCAGCGGCAGCATGATCAGCATCGAGGTCGCCATGATGATCGGCCAGCGCGCCACGTATTCGCCCCGCAGCCGAACCAGGCCCAGCGTCAGCGTCGCCAGGCTGTTGCGCTGAATCATCAGCAACGGCCACAAGAAGTCGTTCCATACGTTGACCCAGGTGAGGACGGCGAGCACCAACACCGCCGGCCGCGCGTGCGGCAGCAGGATCCGCCAGTAGATCTGCCACGGCGAGCATCCGTCGAGGGTGGCCGCCTCCTCCAGGTCGGCCGGGAGCGTGGCGAAGAACTGCCGCATGAGATAGGTGCCGAACGCGCTGCCGAACAAGCCGGGCACGATCATTGCCCACGGCGTGTCGACCCACCCCACCGCCCGCATCAGAATGAACTGCGGGATCACCGTCACCGTCAGCGGCACCATCAACGTACCCAGGTACAGGACGAAAAGCGCGTCGCGGCCGCGAAAGTGCAGCCGCGCGAAGGCGTACCCGGCCAGCGAGCAGAAGAACACCTGCCCGGCCGTGACACATCCCGCGTAGAGCACGGTGTTGAAGAACATCCGCCAGAACGGCATCAGCGCGAAGACCTCGGTGTAGTTCGACCAGCGGGGGTGGGCCGGAAGGAGCCGCGGCTCGCCGATCTCGCCCTCGCCCTTCAGCGAGCCCGACATCGCCCAGGCGATCGGAAACAACCACACCCACGCGACGGTGATCAGCGCCGCGTAAGCGAGAACGGCGCGGAAAACCTTGCGTACGAACGCCCGCTCACTTGAGCCCACGTGACGTCTCCCAGGAACGCCGATGCGAGAGCCGCAGCTGGATCACGGTCAACGCCAACAAGACGGCGAACATCACCCACGCCAGTGCCGACGCGTAACCGAACTCCAGGAACGAGAACGCGTGCTGGAACAGCATGATGCCCAGGACATAGGTGGCGCTCTCCGGTCCGCCGTTGGCGCCGTTGAGGACGTACACCAGGTCGAAGGCCTGAAATGCATGGATGACGGAGATGACCACCACGAAGGAGATCGCGCCGCGGATCAGCGGCACCGTGATGGACATGAACTGCCGCACCTCGCCGGCGCCGTCGATTCGCGCCGCCTCGTAGACGGTTTCGGGAACGCCCTGCATCGCGGCCAACAGCACGACGGCGGCGAACGGCACGCTGCGCCAGACGCTGACCATGCACAGCGAGGCCATGGCCCACTTCGGCTCGATCAGCCACGGCACCGGTCCGATCCCCACCCAGCCGAGCATGATGTTGAGCAGGCCGTTGTCGGTGTTGAACACGTACTGCCACATGACGGCCATCACCACCGATGAAATCGCAAGTGGCAGAAACAGGATCGTGCGGAACACGCCGATGCCCTTGATCTTCCGGTTCAACAGTCCGGCGACGACGAGGCTGACCACGACCGTCGGGACGACCGTCCCGACGGTGTAGATGACGGTATTGCGGATCGCGATGACGAACAGCGGGTCGGACGTGAGGAGTTCGCCGAAGTTCCTGCCCCCCACGAACTTCGGTGGCCGGAAGATGTCCCAGTCCTGAAAGCTCATGTAGAGCGAGAAGCCGAGGGGGAACAGCATGAACACCATGACGGCGGCCAGGTTCGGCGTGACGAACAGCCGGCCGGCCCGCGCACGCCGGCGCGACAGGCCCGCAGCACGCTTGGCGCTGACCGGCCCGGACGCGGGGGCGTCGACCGCCGTCATGGCTGTCTCACCACCTGGTCGACGGCGCGCGCCAGCCCCGTCAGCGTGGTCGCGGGCCGGGTTCCCCGCAGCACGGGCCCGAAATTGCGGTCCATCAGGGCATTCACCTTCTCCCAAGCCGGCGTGATGGGTAGCCCCTCGGAATGCGCCGGCCCCTCGGTCAGAACGGCGAGGCTCGCGATGTTGCGGTGCGCCCGCGCGAAACCGTCCGACGTCAGCGCCGATCGCAACACCGGCACGAACAGACTGGACTCCCCCACCAGCGACTGACCGACGGGCCCGGCCGCGAATTTGACGAATTCCCAGGCCTGTTCCCTGCGCCGGGTGCTCGCCGCGATGGCCAACCCGGTGGCGCCGATGTTCGAACACGATGACGGGCCCTGCCGCCGCGGTCCGATGGGTAGCGGCATGACGTCGAAGTCCAGGCCGTCTGCGCGGATGAACGTCTGGTACCGCCAGTGTCCGCCCAGCGCGATCCCGGCCTTGCCCGCCGAGAACAAATCCGTCGTGGACATGGATTGCTGCTCGGAGCCGTTGGGCGCCACCCGGTATCGATTGGTGAGGTCGGCGTAGAACTGGACCGCCTGGATGAATGCGTCGTCGCCGAAGTTGAAGTGGGTGGGGTTTCTCCGCGGGGTGGACCACGGCACGCCGTTGTTCATGGCGAAGATCCCGGCCGAGTAATAGGAGAAGAAGGTGTTCACGAAGCCCCACTGGCTGACGCGCCCCGATGGGCTCTTCTTGGTCAGCGCCCTTGCGGCATCGAGGAATTCGCCGAAGCCCCACGGGTTGTCCCACGTTGCGGGGGGAGGCGAGACGCCCGCGCCGGCGAACAGCCGCGTGTTGTAGAACAAGTAGTTGCCCGACCACTGCTCGGGCAGGGCGTACTGGCCCCCGTTGTAGGCGAATGTGTCGTAGAGCGCCTCGATGCTCTCGGCCTTGAGCTGCGCGGCGAAGGATCGATCTTGGGCCAGCATGGTGTTGAGGTCCAGCAACACGCCCCGCTCCGCCAGCTCCGCGTACGTCAGGTCCCACGCCATCAGGACGTCCGGGCATTTGCCGCCGGCGCAGAACGTCGACAGCTGCTGCATGACGCCGGGCCCCGACAGCACCGGCCGCACCTTGATGTCGGGATGGCGGCGCTGGAACTCGTCCACGATGCGCAGCCGCGCGTCGCGCTCGTCGGGGTTGGCCGCGAAGAAGAACGTGAGCGCGTCGTCGTCGGACGCGCAACCACCGGCCCAGGGCGCCAACGACGCCGCGGCGAGTGCACCGGCGCCCCGCAGCAGGGTCCGCCGCCCGATTGGGTTATCCAGCACGGCGGGTCACCTTTTCCTCGCGTGCGTCGTCAACAAGATGACGTCACCGATATCCATAGCACCTCGCAAGGAGACCAGCACCATGACGCCATCGATTCTCCGCCGCCGCACGCCCCACTGCCATCCGGCTCGCCGCGGCGCCACTGGGCGCACGGCCGGGGACCGGTCCGCATGACTACCGCCTTGGTCGCCGTCACGGTGACCACCGCGGTCATCACCGCGGCGATCGCGATCGCCGATTTCATCCCCGCCCGCTTCGTGCTGGCCAACTCGGCGGAAGTCGGGGTCCCGCGTTCCTGGCTTCCCGCGCTGGGGGCGGCGAAATTGGCCGGGGCGCTCGGCCTGGTGGCCGGGCTGCTGGCGCCGCCGCGCTTTGGCGCGCCTCTCGGCCTGGCGGCCGCCGCGGGCCTGGTGCTGTTCTTCGTCGGGGCGCTCGTGACGCACCTGCGGGCGCGCGTCCTGTACAACATCGCGTTCCCGGGCGCTTACCTGTGCATGTCGGCGGCGACCCTGGCGCTGATGGTGGCGCACCGGTGATCAGGCGGGGAAATACCGGACCCGGTCGATCAGGCGGCCTCGCGGACCCATGTCGGCGAACAGGATGCCGCGACCGCGCGCGGAGTCGAGCGACACCGTGACCGTGCCGCCCGCGCTGATGGTCTTCGTGGCGCGAGCCCCGTGGAGCAGATCGGCGAGACCGCCGGCGTCGAGGCGGTCGTCATCGCCCAAAGTCACCGGCGCTGCGGCAGACAGCGCGTGCGCGGCGCCGGCATCCCCCCGCGCGGTGGCGCGCAGGAACGCCTCCACGACGCTCCGCTGCCGCGCACCCGCGCGCCGGAATCCGGCCATGAAGCCCGCGGTCCCCCGCAGCCGCTGGTTGCTCAACAGCCCGCGCGACAGTTGCAGCGCGGGCGAGACCGCCCGCGGCCCGGTCCGCAGGAACTGCACCATCATGGCCGGCAACTCCCAGTAGGCGCGCAGTTCGGCAATGCGCCACTGTCCGTTGGCCTCTCGAGCGTCTGCTCTGAGGTCGTACCGCAGGAACGCCGGGATGTGCATCGTCACCGCCGAGCCCATCGCCACCTCGAGCCCGAGATCGCGCAGCACCGTCGTGCCGCAGACGATGTCGAGATCGCGATGGAACGTGATGTCACGCGGGCCGATGAACGTGTCGTAGAAACGGCCGATCTCCTCGTGGCCCACGTGCGGCCGCGCACCCACCGGGTCCTCGATCCGGCCGTCGGCGGTGAACAACCCCACCCACCCGGAGCGGTCGTGCGCGGCGGCGGCCCGCGGCGAGCGCTCCACCGCGGCGAGCAGAGAGTCGCGATCCACCGCCGCCATCAGGGCGCCCCCACGAGCTCGACTCCGGCGGCCTGCATCTCGGCCAGCGCCTCGGCCGCCGAATCCGCGGCCACCGCCGCACTCAGGCCCAGCAGCACCCGGGTGGCCAGACCGGCCCGGGCCGCGTCTTGCGCCGTCCGCCGGACGCAGTGGTCGGTGGCGATGCCGACGACGTCGACCTCGTCGACCCCTCGCCGGCGCAGCCAGTCGAGCAGCGGTGTCCCGTCGTCGTCGACGCCGCCGAAGCCGCTGTATCCGGCGTCGTGCGCGCCCTTGCGGAACACCGCCTCGATCCGGCCGGTGTCGAGGTCGGGGTGCAAGTTCGCGCCCGGCGTTCCCGCCACGCAGTGCGGGGGCCAGGACGACACGAAATCCGGCCGGTCGGAGAAATGGTCACCCGGGTCGACGTGGAAGTCCTGGGTCGCGACGACGTGCGCATAGCCGGGGTCGCCGGCCAGGTAGTCGTTGATGGCGGCCGCCACTGCCGCGCCGCCGGGCACCGCCAGCGGGCCACCGGCGCAGAAGTCGTTCTGCACGTCGACGATGATCAGCGCCCGCACCAGGCCACCCTATCGCCGCCGTCCCGAGCTGGGCCTTTGACCGCCGGCACCCAGGTGGACGTCCGTTCGCGGTTTGTCCGGGGGTCGGCCGGGTAATCCAGCTGCCATGTTGATCCGCAGAATCGCCAGACCCCTCCTATCAGCGGTATTCATCGGCCAGGGAATCGAGGCATTGCGCAATCCCAAACCCGCGGCCGATGCCGCCGCCCCGGCGGTGGACGGTCTGCGAGCATTGCCGGATCCGATCGGCAGCAGCATTCCCAGTGACCCGCAGACGTTCGCGCAGATCACGGCGGCCGCCCAGATCAGCGGCGGCCTGCTGCTGGCCACCGGCAAGGCGCCTCGGGTCGCGTCGGCCGCCCTGGCTCTGACGGTGTTGCCGGCCAACCTCGGGGCACACATGTTCTGGAGCGAGAGCGACCCGCAGCGCAAGGCCGAGAAGCGGCAGGCCTTCCTCAGCGACCTGAGCCTGCTGGGCGGGCTGATGATCGCGTCGGCCGACACGGCGGGCAAGCCGTCGCTCGGGTGGCGGGGCCGCAGGGCCGCCGAGCGGCTTTCCGAGCGGGTGTCCTCGGCGCTGCCGGGATCGCACGACGGTTACGACGCGGACTTCGGCGAGCTCGGGGACAAGATCGTGCACGGCCTGCACGTCGGCGCCGAGCGGGGCCGCGAGCTGGCCAGCACCGCCGCCGAGCGCGGCGCGCCCTACGCCGAAAAGGCGCTCGAACGCGGGCGCGAGCTGGCCAGCACCGCCGCCGAGCGCGAGCGCGCCTACGCCGAGGCCGGCGCTGCGAGCGCGGGCGCGAGTTGGCCGGCACGGCGGCCGAGCGGGGCGCGCCGCTGGCAGAAAAGGCCCGCAAGCGCGGCGAAGAGCTGGCGGGCACCGCGGCGAAGAAGGGCAAACCCGCTGGCCAAGAAAGCGCGCAAGCGTGGCGAGGATTTGGCCGAAACCGCCCGCCTGCGGGCGAGGTACTGGCCGAAACGGCCCGCCTGCGCGGCAGCCAACTGGCCGACACGGCACGCCAACGGGTCACCGGTTAGCCCGGACCCCCTTGCCCGGTCGTCTCCCGTCGCAGAAACTCGTCGACGATCTGCGCGACGTCGCGGTCGATGTCCACGGTCATACCGGCCTCGTCGGCGCCGAGCGGTTCCAGCGTGTCGAGCTGAGACCGCAATAACGCGGCCGGCATGAAGTGACCGGTCCGGGCGGCCAACCGCCGGCCGATGACGTCCGCTGAGCCGCCCAGATGTAGGAATCGCAGCGGCGGGCAGTGGTCTCGGAGCTGGTCGCGATAGCAGCGCTTGAGGGCCGAACAGCTCACCACGCCGCCGCCGCGGTGGTCGGAAAGCCACTCGCCGACCCGCTCGAGCCAGGGATAGCGATCGGCGTCGTCGAGCGGTTCGCCGGCCGCCATCTTCGCGATGTTGGCCGCCGGGTGCAGGGCTGTCGGCGTCCACGAACGGCACCCCCAACCGCTGCGCGAGCGCCGCGCCCACCGTGGACTTGCCCGATCCGGACACGCCCATCACCACGACGGGTGGCGGCGCCCTCACCCGGTGCTTTCACCGAGATTGCGGTTCCACTCCAGCCAACCGACGCCGCTGCGGCCGTCCGCCGTGCGGATGGTCGCCCAGACGCGGGGGAACTGGCTCACCCGCCCGTCGTCGGCGGGCAGGCGCACCGGGGCCTGGCCGCGCACCTCGACGTCGGCGGAGATCTCCCCCGGGTTGAACACCACGGTGGCGTGCAGCGGTAACCCGTTGGGCGCGAACGCTTCCCGCGAGTCAACGGAGTGCAGTTCGGTCACCTTGCCGCCGGCGTCCTGCGCGTAGCCGACGCTGAAGCTCGGTGCGCCGGGGATGCGGATGTTGACGCCGTGCAGGTGGGTGCCGTCGTCGAGGTGCAGCGCGCTCCAGATCCAGTCCATGCTCCACCAGTCCCGCACGCCCCAGGAGTGGTCGCGCTGCCCCGGGACCGCGTCGATGCTCGTAGCGGTTGGCGCCGACGGTGACGGCACCTGAGACGGTGCACGGGATCTCGTACCGCGTGGTCACCCGATAGGTGTAGGGCGTGCCGTCGGTCGCCCACGTCAGATTCATCGTCATGTCGACCGGGGTTCCGGGCTCGCCGCGCAGCAGCGCCGACGGGTCCGCGTACGACTGGGCCCGCGCGCGCACGTCGACGCGATAGGTCCGCAGCGGTTCGGGTGCGGCGTGGGCGATTTCGAAGTCGTCCGCGCGCACCGCCCACGGGTCGTCCGGCAGCGGGACTTGCGCGTCGACGGCAACGGTCGGCATGTCGGGCCCACACAGCAGCGCGTGAATCCACGCCTTGCGCTGGTTGGCTACCAGGCCGATGCGGAACCAGCCGCCCAATCCCTGTGCCGCGTCGACGAAGTCGGCATACCAGCTCTCGCTCCACAGCGGTTCGTCGGTGGGCGCGTGGGCGCCCTCGTCGTCCTCCGTCGGCCGCAGCGGCTCGGGGGCCGCCGGATCGGGCAGTATCGCCAGCGCGTCCGTGTCGAGCACGTGATCGCAATGTCGCTGCAGCATCGTCATGAACATCTGGTCCCCGCGGTCGGTGCGTTCGACCAGCATCGACGAGACGATGGCCATCATGACGCCGAAAAAGCTCTGCCGGCGGACGCCTTCGGCCACCTCGGCGAGGCTCAGGGGCGCACCCGGCCCGAGCGCCTCGTGGTAGGCGCGCAGCAGCGCATCGTAGTGCTCGCGACGCTGCGGCGCCGGCAGCGCGGTGCCCAGGAAGTAGGACAGGTCGGTCAGCGCGGGTCCCCACGAAACCGTCTGCCAGTCCACCACGGTCAGCGGGCGGTCGGCGCCGTCGGTGCCGAACAGCATGTTGTCCAACCGGTAGTCCCCGTGCACCAAACCCATTAATTGCTCGGCCTCGTCCGAGCGAGATGGCCGTCGAACGCGGCCACCAGTCGCTCGCACACCATCCGGTGCTCGGGGGCGATCTGGTCGCCGTAGCGGTCGAGGAACCCGGCGTACAACGGCGCGATCATCGCCTGGCTGATCGGGGACTCGCGGTTCAGCCACGGCGCCTCGGCCAGCGACGCGTCACCGAGCAGGGGGCCCTGCAGCCGGGCCAGCTCGACCACGCCGAGGCGGGCCTGTTCCGTTGTGGCGCCGGCGATTTCGTCGCCGACGGTGGCCGGCCCGGCATCGCCGAGCAGCAGATCGAACGCGCCGGTCGAGGTGTCCACCGCCGCGTGGTAGCACGGCGCGATCGGGCCGCCCAGGCGTGGCGCGATCTCGCCGTAGAAGCGCACCTCGCGTTCGTAGAGGCCCAGGGCCAGCCCGGTCTGGCGGCTCATCGGGTCGGTGGCCGCCACCTTCAGCACCACCGACCGGGGCCCCGTGCAGCCGGCGTCGGCGTAGCTGAGGCGAACGCGGTAGCACTCGCTCATCTGCCCGGTGCCGATGCGCTCGACGGCGAATTCGGCGACGGGCCCGGCGCCGATCGCCGCGGTCAACCAGGACGGGGTGAGGTCGCCGGGTCGTTCGATGATGTGCTCGGTCTCGGCATGCATGACAGCAGCGTGCCAGGTCACCGCGTCAGTGAGAAGCCGTCCCAGGCCATCCGGCGGTGCGGATGCGGATCGAACTCCACGCGGGACCTGCGGTCGAAGACCATCACGGCGCGGTCGTCGGCCGTGTAGGGGGGCCAGTCCTCGCCCGGGACCCCCGAGTGGCTGAAGGACCGCCAGCGCCGTTGCACCTGGTTACTGACCTTCAACGCGGCCCGCCGGTCCGCGGCGGCGGTCAGCAACGCGCCGAACCGGGTGCGGTAGACGTCGAACACGGCCAAGAGCTCGGTGGCGTGCGTGGCGCCGAGGCCCGACCAGCGCAGCGTCCGGGGGGCGTAGTCGTACCGGTAGAGGTACGTCGGCGCGTGGCTGCCGTGAGCCTCGGCGATCTGCCAGGCCGCCGAGCTGAACGCGAAGTCGCCGCCGAGCTGGATGCATGCCGAGGGGGCCGGATAGTCCGGATAGGCGGCGGTGATGCGCTCGCGCGCGGCCGGCTCGGTGTCGGCCAGCAACTCTTCGATCATGGCCTGGTTGACCGGCAGCATCTTGAGGAAGCGGGTGAACAGGCGGCCCTCTTCGGCGTTGGTGCCGACGATCAGCGGCACCCGGTGCGCCCGCCCGGAGCGCATCGCGTCGACGGGGTCGACGGGCACGCAGTCGTCGCCGTACACCGGACCGATCGGGAAGGCGCCCAGCCGATCCTCCATGCCGTCGTCGATCAGCCGGTGCTGGGTGTCCACCAGTTGCGCCGCCGACGCCCGCATCAGCGCCTGGGCGGCGTCCCGCGCGCGCGCCGAGCAGGCGCGCAAACCGCGCCGCGAACTCCGCGGCGGTCTCGGTGGATCGCACCATGCCCGCCGCCGGGCTTTCCGCGATCGCCCGCGCGAACAACCCTTCGGCGGCGGGCACCGCCAGCAGCGTCGCCGTGATGTGCGCGCCCTGCGCTCTCGCCGAAGATGGTGACCTTGCCCGGATCACCGCCGAACTCGGCGATGTTGTCGCGCACCCACTGCAACGCCAGCACCAGGTCGCGCAGGAACAGGTTGCTGTCGATGGTGATGTCCGCGGTCGATAGTGACGACAGGTCCAGGCAGCCCAGCGCGCCAAGGCGGTAGTTCACCGACACGTACACACACCCGCGACGCGCCAGTGCCGCGCCGTCGTACAGCGGCGTGGCCGAGCTGCCCAGGATGTAGCCGCCGCCGTGGATGAAAACCATGACCGGCAGCGGCTCGTCGGTGCGGCGCTCCGGGGTGACGACGTTGAGGGTGAGGCAGTCCTCGCTCATGGGCTGGTAGCGGCCGACCCCGAGCATGGTGTAGCGGCGCTGCTGGGGGGCGCAGTTGCCGAAGCCGTGGCAGTGCCGCACCCCTGACCACGGCAGCGGTGGCTGTGGCGCGCGGAATCGCAGCGGGCCGACCGGCGGCCGGGCGTACGGGATGGAACGCCAGCGGTTCACACCGTTGCGGGTGAAGCCCTCGACGATCCCGGCGGTCGTGCGGGCACGAACGGTCCGCTCATGCATATCCCGACCGTAGCCGACATGCCCGGCGCACCGCGCACGCAACGCCATTCGGGGGCCCGTTCCGGGTGTGCCGGTTAGCCTGGCGGGATGCGGATTGCCGCGCTGCTTGCTGCGTCGTTACTGATTGCCGGCTGCTCTCAGACGGGCGGCCACTCCGAGCAAACGCCGACGTCCTCGAACAGTTCCGCCTCGACGCCGTCATCGACGCTGTCATCGACGCCGCCATCGTCGGCCGGCACGTCCCCGGCGCCGTCCGCGGCACCGGGCCGCCGGTGCCGCGATCTCCGACGTCATCGCGTGGATCGAGGCGGGCCGTCCCGCCAATCCGGCCCGCTATCACACGGCGGCGCGCGGCGGCGCCACCACGGCCCTGGGCGACGACATCGCCTTTACGGCAGGGGCCGGCGCGGGGGCGGCCAACGCCTCCTGCACGACGGATGCCAAACACACCGGCGGCGCCCTGACCTGCCTGGTGAACCTGACCAATCCGCCGCCGCAGCCCGACACCGCCTACGGGAAATGGCAGGGCGGCTGGGTCGACTTCGACGGGACGAAGCTTCAGCTCGGGGCGGCCCGCGCCGACCCCGGGCCGTTCGTCAACGGCGACGGGCCCGAGCTCGCGAACGGGGACACGCTGTCGTTCGGCGACTACCGTTGCCGCGCCGACCAAGCCGGCCTGTACTGCGTGAACTACGCCCACCAGTCGGCGGTGCGATTCAGCCCCGCTGGCGTCCAGCCGTTCGGTTGCCTGCGATCGGTGCCGCCGCCGGACGGCGTCGGTATCGCGTATAGCTGCTGAGCGACCGCGGGGCTCGCCGGAACGCTCGACAGCCACGCGAAAGCCGTTGTGCGGCAACGTGTTTGCAGCCTGCATTGACGTGCTTATCCACGCCTTCGTGAGGCCACGCCGGCCCGGGCAGCCGTCCGAACCAGCGCCAAAAGGCCCAAGGGTCGTGACATTGGGCTCTATCCAGCGGTGCGGCGCTCAATTTCGCTAGCTACTTGGAGGCAGGAGGTTCCATGAGCACGGTCGAGGTCATCGGCGTGGTGGTGGCGGGCGTCGTGGTGGCGTCGATCTTGTGCGTGCTCGCGGTGGGCATCGCGGTCGGATGGGTGCGAAAGCGGCCGCTGAATAAGCACCACGGCGAACACCCGCACGGGGTGTGATGGTTTTGCTGGACGGCTCGTCATGAAGTGGGCAGTGCGGTGAGCGTGATGGGATCCCCGGCGGTGCGGGTGGGGCTGACGTCGGAGGAGGCCGCCGCGCGCCTGGATGCCGAGGGCCCGAACCGGCTGCCCGTGGCGCGCAGAACGCCCGCCTGGCGGCGGCTGGTCGCCGAGATGGTGCACTTCTTCGCGCTGCTGTTCTGGGTCGCCGGCGGCCTGGCATTCGTCGCGGGGATGCCGCAGCTGGGCGTGGCGGTATTCGTCGTGGTCGTGCTGAACGGGCTGTTCGCCTTTGCTCAGGAACAACGCGCCGAGCACGCGGCCGAACGGTTGCGAGAGCTGTTGCCGCGGCGCGCCACGGTCATCCGCGATGGCGCGCCCCGACAGGTATCGGCCGAAGAGTTGGTGATCGGTGATGTCGTGCTGCTCGCCGAGGGGGATCGGATTTCGGCGGACCTACGTCTGGATATCGCGCACGCGCTGGCGATCGATACCTCGGCGCTGACCGGGGAGAGCGTGCCCGAGCACCCGGCGGCCGAAGAGCCGGTGCATGCGGGTTGTTTCGTGGTCGAAGGGGAAGGCCGGGCCACGGTCGAAGCGACCGGACAGCACACCAGGCTGGCCGGGATCGCCGGCCTGACCCAGGCGCAGCGGCCCGCGCCCACCCCGCTGCGCAAAGAGCTCGACCGGGTGTCACGGATCATCGCCGCCGTCGCGATCGTGGTTGGGGTGGCGTTCTTCGCTGTTGCGCTACTGGTCGGCATGCCCGCCGCCAACGGGTTTCTGTTCGCGGTCGGGGTGACCGTTGCTGTGGTGCCGTGTGGTCTGCTGCCCACCGTCACCCTGTCGCTGGCGATGGGCGCTCAGCGGATGGCCGGCCGGCACGCACTGGTGCGGAATCTGGAGGCCGTGGAGACGCTGGGCTCGACCACGTTCATCTGCACCGACAAGACGGGCACGCTGACCCGCAACGAGATGTCAGTCGTCGAGGTGTGGATGCCCGACGGCACGGCCACCATCGACGGCAACGGCTACGAGCCCGTGGCCACGATCCACTGCGCCGGGAACGAGGCCCGGCTACGGGACGTCGCGCGCGTGGCCGCGCGCTGCTCGTCGGGGCGCGTGACCGAAAAGGACGGTCGCTGGGTGCCGCACGGCGACCCGATGGAGGCGGCGCTGGATGCCTTCGCACGCCGGCTGGGCATCAACGCCGACGACGATGCTCACCGAACCCCGGACTCGGCGAGGTTCCCCTTCGACGCCCGCCGGCGCCGCATGTCCGTGGTCGCCGGGAATCGGGTGCTGGTCAAAGGCGCTCCCGATTCGATCCTTCCGCGTTGTTCGGTTCCGCCCGGCGCCGTCGAAGCGCTGCGGGCACTGGCCCGCCGCGGTTTGCGCGTGCTCGCGGTCGCCGCGCGAGACCTCACCACAGCCGAACGGCCCGAATCCGCCTCCGAGGCCGAGCGGGACCTCACTTTGCTGGGCCTGATCGCGCTCGAAGACCCGCCGCGCCAGGGCGCGGCCGCCGCGTTGGCCGCGTGCCGGCGCGCCGGCATCCGGGTCGCCATGGTGACCGGCGATCATCCCGACACCGCCAGGGCCATCGCCGCCGAGGTGGGCCTGCTCGGACCGCACCAACTCGTGGTGACCGGCCGCGACCTACCCGACGCCGACGCGGAACTGGGCGCGCTGCTCGATCACGACGGCGTCGTCGTCGCCCGGGTCACCCCCGAAGACAAGCTGCGAATCGCCCAGGCGTTGCGCCACCGCGGCCACGTCGTCGCCATGACCGGCGACGGGGTCAACGACGCTCCGGCTCTGCGCGAAGCGGCGATCGGGGTGGCAATGGGTCGCTCCGGCACCGACGTGGCCCGCGAGGCCGCCGACCTGGTGTTGCTCGACGACGACTTCGGCACCATCGTCGCCGCCGTCGAACAGGGCCGGGCCACGTTCGCCAACCTGCGCCGCTTTCTCACCTACCACCTCACCGACAACGTGGCCGAGCTCGCCCCGTTCGTCGTCTGGGCTCTCAGCGCCGGGACATTCCCCCTCGCGATCGGGGTGCTGCAGGTCCTGGCGCTTGATATCGGCACCGACGTCTTGCCCGCCCTGGCCCTAGGTGCCGAGCCGGCCGCCGCCCACGTGCTCGATCGGCCCCCGACGCGCGGGCACCTGCTCGACCGCAGGCTGTTCGCGCGCGCGTTCGGGGTGCTGGGCCCGGTCGAGGCCGCCGTGGAACTCAGCGCGTTTCTCGTCGCGTTCCTCGCCCTCGGCTGGCGGCCGGGTGCACCCTTCCCGCACGGTCACGCGTTGCTGGCCGCGTCGGGTGCCGCGTTCACCGCCGTGGTGTTCGGACAGGTGGCCAACGCTTTCGCCTGCCGCAGCACGATGCGCCCCGCCTGGACAATTCCGTGGCGGACCAACCGTCTGTTGCTGGGCGCCATCGGCGCCGAACTCGGCATGCTGGTGGCGTTCCTCTACGTGCCGCCGCTCGCCCACCTGCTCGGCCAAACCGGCCCATCGTGGGCCGGGTTGCTGGCCGCCCTGCTCGCCGTACCCGCCGTCCTCGCCGCCGATACGCTGCACAAGCGGTTCCGGGGTCCTGCCGCCCGGATCGCCAAGGCGAGGCATCTGGGCTGAGACCCTCGGCCCACCCTCGAATCGTTTGGGCGAATCACGGGCGGTCGCCCGACAAGCCCACCTCCGGTGCGCTCATGATGGTCGCGAACAGCTCGGTCATTTCGTCGGCGGTGCCGCCCGGCACGGTGTAGCCGGCTTCGTCGCGGATCTCGTCGAGGTGGTCACGCACATCCTCGACGGACAGCCCGGGTTTGTAGAAACCTCGCGTCCTGCCGATGAAGAAGCGCGCGACATGCCCGGCACCGACGGTGTAAATCTCCCCGGAAACCGGACAATCCCGGTGCGTCAGGAAAGCGGCCACCGGAGCCACCCGGGCCGGGTCCAGTTTCCGAAGGTATTGGCCCACAAGGTCATCCAGCACCGCCTGCGCCGCGCGTGTCATCTGGCTGCTCGCCGCGCGCCCTCGAGCGAGTGCGTCAGCATCCTCGTGTAGGCGATCGGGGCGATGGCATTGACCTTGATGTCGTGTTCGGCTCCTTCGGCGGCCAGCACCCGGGTGAGGCCGATCAACCCGGTTTTGGCCGCGCCGTAGTTGCTCATGCGTTCGGCACCAAGGAGTCCGGCGGCCGAGCAGGTGTTGAGTATCCGGCCGTACCCGCTGTTCGCGCATGACATTCCACGCCGGCCGCGTCACGTAGAACGCACCCTTCAGATGCACATCCACGAGGGGTTCGAGCCGGTCGGCGGTCATGTCCTCGAACGGAGCGTCGCCGACGATGCCCGCGTTGTTGATCACGATGTCGACTCGTCCCCAGGCGTCCAGTGCAGTGTCGATGATCGACTGTGCGCCTTCGGGACTCGTCACGCTGTTGGTGTCGGCGAACCGGTGCTGGTCAAAGGCGCTCCCGATTCGATCCTGCCACAGTGTTCGGTTCCGCCCGGCGCCGTCGAAGCGCTGCGGGAGCTGGCCCGCCGCGGCCTGCGCGTGCTCGCCGTCGCCGCACGCGACCTCACCACGGCCGAACGGCCGGGATCCGCTTCCAAGGCGGAGCGTGATCTGACTTTGCTTGGGCTCATCGCACTGGAAGACCCGCCGCGGCAGGGCGCGGCTGCGGCGTTGGCCGCGTGCCGGCGCGCCGGCATCCGGGTCGCCATGGTGACCGGCGATCATCCCGACACGGCCAGGGCCATCGCCGCCGAAGTGGGCCTGCTCGGATCGGACCAACTCGTGGTGACCGGCCGCGACCTACCCGACGCCGACGCGGAACTGGGCGCGCTGCTCGATCACGACGGTGTCGTCGTCGCCCGGGTCACCCCCGAAGACAAGCTGCGAATCGCCCAGGCTTTGCGGCACCGCGGTCACGTAGTGGCCATGACCGGTGACGGCGTCAACGACGCTCCGGCTCTGCGCGAAGCGGCGATCGGGGTGGCGATGGGTCGTTCCGGCACCGACGTCGCCCGCGAGGCCGCCGACCTGGTGTTGCTCGACGACGACTTCGGCACCATCGTCGCCGCCGTCGAACAGGGCCGGGCCACGTTCGCCAACCTGCGTCGCTTTCTCACCTACCACCTCACCGACAACGTGGCCGAGCTCGCCCCGTTCGTCGTCTGGGCACTCAGCGCCGGGACGTTCCCCCTCGCGATCGGGGTGCTGCAGGTCCTGGCGCTCGATATCGGCACCGACGTCCTGCCCGCCCTGGCTTTGGGCGCCGAGCCGGCCGCCGCGCACGTGCTCGATCGGCCCCCGACGCGCGGGCACCTGCTCGACCGCAGGCTGTTCGCGCGCGCGTTCGGGGTACTGGGCCCGGTCGAGGCCGCCGTGGAACTCGGCGCCTTCCTCGTCACGTTCCTCGCCCTCGGCTGGCGGCCGGGCGCACCGTTCCCCCACGGGCACGCGTTGCTGATCGCGTCGGGCGCCGCATTCACCGCGGTGGTCTTCGGGCAGTTGGCCAACGCTTTCGCCTGCCGCAGCACGATGCGCCCCGCCTGGACGATCCCGTGGCGGACCAACCGTCTCCTGATGGGCGCAATCGGCGCCGAACTCGGCATGCTGGTGGCGTTCCTCTATGTGCCGCCGCTGGCCCGCCTGCTCGGCCAAACCGGGCCATCGTGGGCCGGGTTACTGACCGCCCTGCTCGCCATGCCCGCGGTCCTCGCCGCCGACGCGCTGCACAAGAGGCTCCGCGGTCCTGCCGTCCGGATCGCCCAAGCGAGGCATTCGGGCTGACACGCGGCTTGACCGCCTCACCGCCGCGCCCTCGGATCTCCTCCGCGACGGCTTGTGCCGCCTCGACGTTCGAGCCGTCGCCGGTGACCGACCCGCCCGTGTCGTTGACGACGACGCGGGCACCGCGCGAGGCCAGCAGCAGGGCGTATTCCCGGCCCAGACCGCCGCCGGCGCCGGTGATGACGGCGACCCGCTCGTCGAATCGCAACTCGTCGGTCACGTTCGCCAGGTCACGGGAAGCTCTTTCATGCCGTAGATGTCGGCTTCCTTGAACTTGAGCTCCTCCGGTGGCACCGCCAGTTCCAGCGTTGGCAGCCGCCGCGCCAGCGTGGCGAACGCGACCTGCATTTCGACGCGGGCGAGGTTCTGTCCGATGCACTGGTGCGTGCCGTATCCGAAACCCAAGTGACCGCGCGCGTTCCGATCGGCGTCGAGCGCTTCGGGGTTGTCGACGAACTCGGGGTCCCAATTGCCGGCCGGCAGGTTCATCACGACCATGTCTCCGGCGCCGATCAACTGGCCGCCGAGAACGAAGTCTTCCGTCGCCACCCGGTCCACCTGGGCGTGCACGATACTGAGATAACGCATGAGCTCTTCGACAGTATTGGCGACAAAGTCTTCATTGCCGGGCCGTCCGAGTTGTTCAAAAGCATCGGGATGCTCAAGTAGCGCAACGGTTCCCAGCGAGATCATGTTCGCGCTGGTCTCGTGGCCGGCCAGCATCATGATCGCACCGTTCAGCGCCGCAGTCGCCCGGGTCAGCTGGCCGGTCATGACATAACCCGTAACCAGGCGGCTGATCAGGTCGTCGCCGGGGTCGTGCTCCCGGCGGGCCACCAGTTCCTCGATGTAGGCGAACATTGCCGCGAGCGATTTTCCCCGCTGCTCGTCGCTCGTCTTCGTCTCCAGACCAAGGGTGCTGTGGTGCTGGAAGAAGCCCAGGTCTTCGGATGGCACCCCCAGCAGCAGCGCGATCACCAACGACGGGATCGGCAGGGCGAAGTCGTGCACCAGATCGGCGGGCGGACCGGTACGGATCATGTCGTCGAGGTGCTGGTCGACCAGTTCCTGAATTCGGGGCCGCATGGCTTCGCAGCGCCTGAAGGTGAAGTCGCGGACCATCATGCGCCGCAGCCGGTGATGCTCCGGATCGTCGACGCGGGGAAACATCACCGGTGGGGCGCTGTCGGGGCCGGCCGGCTTCAGGAAAGCTGGAATGGTGTCCGCGGACAGGCGATCATCCAGCAGCGCCGCCCTGATGTCCGCATACCGGCTCACGGCCCAGGCGGGCTGCCCGTGGTACATAACCCGCTGCAGCCCGGGCTCTCCGCGCCAGCTCGCGAATTCGGGCGGGGGCCGCAGGGGGCAGTGCGGGGCGCGGGCGGCAGGGATGACCGGAAGGCCCGTGTCGGGGCACCCGGAAGTCGTTGACAACAAAGACGTTTCCCACTAACTGTCAGCTATCTGCCAATTGCACGAGCGTAGATGCCGACGTACTGGCAGTCAACTGTCGGTTACCCTGTCAGGGTGACAGCGGTGGAAGACCGGCCGTTGCGGGCGGACGCGGCCCGCAACGTCGCACGCATCCTGCGTGCCGCACGGGACGTCTACGGCGATCTCGGGCCTGACGCATCCATGGAAGCGGTCGCTCGCCGCGCGGGCGTCGGTGAACGAACCCTCTATCGCCGCTTCCCGACCAAGGCCTCCCTGGTCCGGGCCGCGCTGGACCAGAGCGTCGCCGAGAACCTCACGCCGGTGATCGACGAGGCCCGCCGAGCGGATGACCCGCTGTGCGGCCTTACCGAACTGGTCGACGCGGCAATATCCCTCGGCGCGCGCGAACGCAACCTGTTGACCGCCGCCCACCGGGCCGGGTCATTGACTCCCGACATCTCGATCGCGCTGAATGACACGCTCAGCGACCTCGCCCGCCGGGGCCAGCGGACCGGCCGGATACGTGCGGACCTTGTGCCCGACGACCTCCCGCGCCTGATCGCGATGCTCTACAGCGTGCTGTCGACGATGGATCTCGCGGCGGACGGCTGGAAGCGCTACGTCGGGCTCATACTTGACGCGATATCGACCGGGGCACGACGGCCACTGCCCCCGGCGCCCGCCCTTCGGTACGCGGGTGAGCCGAACAGTTGGCCGCTGTGACCTGATCTGCCGGTCGGCGCCCAGCCGGGCGACGGACAACGGTCCTGCGTGGCTCTTTGAGGGCTTGCCGCAGCCGGTTTCAGTGCGGGCGACCGTTGGCCGGCAGCGGCGTGTTGTCCTCGAGCGCCAGTTCGAGCACGTGAATCTCACCCGTGCTGCCGTCCACCTCGACAAGCGCTCCCTGCGGCAATCGCCGGGTGGCCCCTTGGACGTCCACTACACAGGGGAAGCCGAACTCGCGGGCGACCACGGCGGCGTGTGACATCGGGCCGCCGAGTTCGGTGACGATCGCTGCGGCGTAGCAGAACGCCGCGGTGTACCCGACGTCGGTGACCTCCGCGACGAGGATCTCGCCGGGTTGCAGGTCGTCGATGGTCTCGGGCCGCACGATGCGCACGCGGCCGCGTACCCGTCCCCCGCTGACGCCCACCCCGCGCAGGCTGTCCCCGCCGGCCAGCTCCGGAACCGACACGGTCGACGGTTGCCAGCTTCCGCTGAACACCGTCGGGGGGACCACTCCGGCCAGCCGGCGTCGTTCCGCCCGGCGCCGGGCCACCAGACCCCTGACGTCTGCCGGGAGCGCGTCGAGCTCGTCGACGAGCAGGTAGAACACTTCATCGGCGTTGTCGACGATTCCCGCCCCGACCAACCTGCGGCCATATTCGCGCAGCAGCGTGCGTAGCACCCAGTTGGCGCGGACCACTTTGTCGCGACGGACTTCGCGGTCGCGAAGCTGGCGCGCCGCCAGATGCGCAACGGGCCTGGCCCGCAGCGGAATCCGGGTGTGCTCCGGTCGCGGCGGCGATTTCGCGTTCATCGCTTTGACCACCATCCGGACCAACAGCTCGGGGTCGTCCGCGTAGCTGGTGGACAGCATCTCGAGCTCGGCCGGGCCACGATGTCCGATCAGCGCGAGCTCGGCCAGTACCGCGGCATGAAATTCCGGCGCCTCGACGGCCAGCTTGCCGAGCCGCTCCCCCGGCTCAGCCAGCAGCGCCGTCACTTTCGGATCGCGCCGTGCGGCGATGACCAGCCGCTGCATCGCCTCGACCGATCGCGCGCTGACCAATTCCGGCCCCGCCGGCGCGGCAGTGTCTCGCCCACACAGGCCGCGCAGCAACACGTTGAACGCGGCGCACAGCATGAACGACGCCGAGGCCAGCACCCAGCCGTGTACGACGTCGTCGCGCGCCAACGAGATCAGGCTGAGCAGCCGCCGGTCGTCCACCTCAGCGATGTCGCGGGCCAGGAGTTCCAGGCGATCGACATCGGCGACGAACTCGGCGGTGTCCCTGGACGAGCCGGCGCTCAGGCCGATCAGGTTGACACCGAATACCCCGATGTTGCGGATGGTCCGCAGTTGTTTTCGGATGCGGCCGATTTCGGAGCGGGGCCGCTCCCCGCCGAAGATCGGCAACGACGCCATGCTGGGGCCGAAGAACCCGCTGTTGCTGACGATCGTGGCGGGTTTGGCGAATGGCACCGTCTCGGCCATGAAATGCGCCGACGTGATGGCGCCATACAGCCGGTGCGCGAACACCGCGACCGTGCGCATGGCGATCTCTCGCTGGATGATGCCGCCGGGCCGCAGCCGCTCGGCGATCGCCACGCCGCCGGCGCGCAGCCCCCGCACCGTCACCGACGCCGACGCCGGCGAGAACGGGCCGGGCAGCGCCTCCGACAGATTGGTAGCCAGAAAAGTGGGGAAGCGCGGGTCGATCGGGGTGTCGAATTCCCCGTTGTCCCCCGCCGGGCCAGCCCAATTGGGCTTCACACCGTCCTCGCTCGGCACATCGACGGAGGGAAGGTCTCCGATCGTGGCCATCCGCCAGGGCAGCGATACCACCCGCTTGCCCACGGTCACCCGGCCGCGCACCGCCAAGGCGAAATCTTCGATACATTCGTCGGCTTCCCATGCCGGCCGGAATCCCCACCGCTCGCCCAGCCGGGAGGTATCCATCAGCGGAGCGCGCTGCACCAGTTCCAATTCGGCGAACGATGCCACGCGCGGCCCGCGCAGGGGCACGAACCGACGCCCGAGCGCGGCGGCGATCTCCCGCAACGTCAGGTCGCCGGGGGCGGCGAGATTGACCGTGCCGCTGCTGAGTTCGGCATCAAGGACCGCGCGTGTGAACAGCCGAAGCGCGTCCTCGAGGTGGATCAGCTGCACGCGGCGGTGAGCGGACCCGCCGGGGAAGACCGGCAGGGCCAACACCCGGCGCACCCAATTGTCGACACCGCGACCGACGACGAGCGCGCAGCGGATCGCCACGGATTCGACGTCGGCACCGGCGAGCATCTCTTCGACGCGGGCCTGGTGCATGCCGTCGGCGGACGCCGGCGACATCGCGTCGGACTCGGTGTGCGGGGCGTCTCCCCCGCCGTACACGTGTGCCGACGACGGGAAAACGATGCGCCGGCTTCCGGATTCGGCCATCGCCGCGAGGACGTTGAGCGTGCCCCCGACGTTGACGCGCTCGCTGCCTTTGGCCCACGCGCAGTGGGCCACGACGTCCGCACCGGCGAGGGCGCGCCTGACCGCGCCCTCGTCCCGGATGTCCGCCGCGACGAAATCGGCTGCGCTCGACCAGCTCGCCGGCTGATGGCGGGCCAACCCGATGACGTCATGGCCCTGGCTGAGCAAACGGGCGGCGAGGCCGCGGCCGAGTACACCGCTGGCCCCGGTGACCGCGATCCTCACTGACCAGCCTCAATCATGACTACTCGTCGTCGTCGCGCAACGCCGCGTTGACCAGTGCGTCGAGATCCATGTCCGCGATGTCCTTTTCGGCGGTCGCCGTGGACGCCGCCGGACCGCTGCCGTCGGCCTCGTCTGCCAAGGCCAGCAGCAGTTCGAGCACTCCGGCCTGGCGGAGGCGCTTGACCGGGATGGCGCCCACCACGCGCTGGATTTCGGCCTCTGCGGGCGCGGCGGCCGGGCTGTTCTGTTCGGCTGCGCCGACGAGTTCTCGGTACATGTAGCCGGCCAGTGCGGCCGAATTCGGGTAGTCGAAGATCAGCGTGGGCGAAAGGGCCAATCCGGTAGCGGACTTGAGCCGGTTGCGCATCTCCACGGCGGTCAGCGAGTCGAAGCCCAACTCCTGGAACGCCCGGTCCGGATCGATCGACTCGGGACTCGAATTACCCAGCACCGTGGCGATGTTGGCCCGCACCAAGTCCAGCAGCACCGCCTCCTGCTCGTCGTCCGGCAGCCCCTCGAGGCGCTGCAGCAGAGCCGATTTCGACTTCGCCGCGGCCAGCGAGTCGTCCACCTGCCGGCGGATCGGCGCGTTGATCAAATCGATGAACATCGGCGGCAGCGTGCCGTTGTCGAACTTGACGCGCAGCGCCGCGAGATCGATGTGCGCGGGCAACATGAACGGCTCGTCGACGATCAGGGCGGTGTCCATCAGTTTCAGCGCCTCATCGGAGGACATCGCTACGATCCCGTCCCGGCCGAACCGGGCACGGTCGGCGGCGCCGAGTGCGCCCGTCATGGCGCTGGTCTGATCCCACAGGCCCCAGGCCAACGATATCGCCGGCAACCCCTGATTTCGCCGGTGCACCGCCAACCCGTCCAGGAACGAATTGGCCGCCGCATAGTTGGCCTGGCCCGACGCTCCGGCCAACCCGGCCATCGACGAAAACATGACGAACGCCGACACATCGAGGTCACGAGTGAGCTCGTGCAGGTTCCATACCGCATCGACCTTGGCGCGCAATACCGCATCGATGCGTTCCGGCGTCAGCGACGAGATCACCGCGTCGTCGAGCACCCCGGCCGCGTGAATCACGCCGGACAGGGGCCGCTGCACCGGAATAT